>NZ_JBFAHK010000010.1:0-329213 GCF_040802095.1 Nonomuraea sp. NPDC050783 | reverse complement strand
CGAGCATCACATGATCGAGAAAAGGACAGCCTCATCGGCCCTGCTGAGGACCGCTGTGGCATAGAACCGTCTCCACGTTTTCAGGGGATTGACAGCCCACAGCAACCAGTCTCTATCACACTCATACGAGTGGCCCACGGCTTGACAGCAGCATGAAGAGTGGATAGATCAATACGATGAAGCGCAGAATAGACCCCAGAAATCCTCCACTTGCTCCGTGTCCCCATGATGCCGCGTGTCCCGGACACCCTGCAGAGAAGCCGAAGCTTTCGGCCTTAGCAGTCGTCGGACTCGCTCTGGTCTTGTTGTCACCCGCAGTCCCCCGAGAAGGGGGCCTGTTGACCGCAGCCGTGGGCTTTCTCGTCAGTTTGGCCGGCATTTTTGCGACGCGGCGGAAGCGACAAGCAATCGGACTCAGTCTGGCAATCACTGGAGTGGCGCTTGCGCCCATTTGTTTTCTGCTTGTATTCGCGTCCGCCTCACTGCACTCCGAGGAGATCGACCGACTCGAAGGGAGGATCGGGAATCTTGATGACCGCATTCGGTCAGTGTGCCAACAGGTTGAGGTCCAATACTGTTGATTGAGAAGGTAGCAGCCCTCAGAGATCTGAACACAGCGCGCATGTGTGCTGTCCACAACGCCGTAAGCCAATGGACCATCAGTTGCAGTCCACGTTGCAGTTCAAGTCCATGCTAGGTCGTTCAGGCTGGAACAGACATGTCCACTGACCTGCATTGAACTATCTGTAATGGCTCGAACTGGATTTGATCCGCGAGCCCATGGCCAGCCCTCAGCCGCTTCGGTGTGGGCCAGGGCATACGGACGATCAGGCGAGCGAGGCGTACACGGACGTGCTTTTCAAGATCCGGCACATACGCGGAACGCCATCAGAGCGATCTGAGCAACGTCCCGCCAAGGCGCAGCTTAGAGCACCAACTGCCCACTAAGATCAACTCCACTCATAATCCGTGGGGCGTGGGTTCAAGTTCCACCCGCCCTACTCACCAATACCGCGTTCGACCTGGGGTTCCTCGGTTTTCGCCAGCCTCTGAGCATGTTGCTGATCATGGCTGTTGCTCGGTGGCCGCTCGTCGGCGTGGGTCGTGAAACGCGGTAGATCATTTAAGTCGCCTCCGTCATGGCAGGCCGTGGCGACGATCTAGAAAAGACCAATCCGGAACGCCCGCACCGCCTGCTCGGCCGAGCCACGGCAACGGCAACGGCAACGGCAACGGCAACGGCAACGGCACCATCTTCTATTGGTTCCTCAGCGCGTTCCCCCAGCCTTCGCCTCGGAACCGAGCGGACTTTTGGTCCGCTGGTTCACAGTAGCTGCAGGACGGGGCAGGGTCCGCAGAAGCCGCGGTCCCGCCTGAGCTGCTGCATGAGGCCGACAGGGAGCACTGCCGTCAGACCCGAAGGTGAGACCCTGCGGCGAGCCCGCCAAAGCGCTCCAGAGGCTCCGTATCACCTGTTCGCTGGACGTCTGCTTCAGGAGCGCAGCGTGCTCCGGCGGCGCAGTGGCTTGGGGCTGAGGGCGACCTTGGGTTGTGGCCTACCAGCGACCCACCGCCTGAGGCACGTCGGCAGGGGTGGACGTCGGCAAGGGTGGGCGTCGTCGCCGGACCGCCCATCGTGGCAGGCTTTCTCGTCGGATCCCTGGCGTGCCGGCCCTCCATCAACGCGGTTCCGCCCATACCTGGTGGCGCCACCTCGCCTCCAAGATCAGCCGAAAGATCGACGGCTCGCGCGGGGGCGGCTCGCACAGTTCGACGTCCTCGCCTCGCGTATGGAACGTTTGCGTTCTATCCATGCGATGGCCTACCTTGAAATAGAACGGTCTCGTTTTATTTGGGGGGTCAATGACCGTCGAGCACAACGCGGGCACCATCCGGCGCCCGCGTGTCACCGCCGAGCGGGAACGAGAGCTGCTGTCCACCGCTCTCGATGTACTCCGGGAAGCGGGCTATGAGGCCCTGACCATGGAGGACATCGCGAGCCGGGCGCACTGCGGCAAGGCGACGCTGTACCGGTTGTGGGGCGGTAAGGCCGGCATGATCGCCGCGGCGCTGCAGGCGACGGGGCAGGTACGTGCGGCCGAGGTCGACACCGGCAGCCTCCGCGGCGACCTGGTCACCGTGGCCGAGAACCTCGCCCAGCACGCCGCGCAGGACACCCGGCTGTTCGCGGCGATGCACCACGCGGTCCTGACCGACCCGGATCTGGCCGCCGCCGTGCGGTCCTCCTTGCTCGAACCGGACAATGCGCACGTCATGCGGTTCATCGATCGGGCCGTGGAACGCGGAGAGCTTCCCTGCCGCCCGCAAGCCGCGGACTTCCTTCCCCAGCTGTTCATGGGAGCGGTCATGAGCCGCCCGGCCGCCGAGGGACAGTACGCCGACTCCGCCTACCTCGTGCGGTTCATCGACCAGTGCGTTCTGCCGGCGCTGCGCAACGGCTGACCATCACCTTTTCTCTTCGCTTCGGAGTTTCTCCTTGTCTGTAGCAAGTGCTGCCCGGACACCCGTCCGCGCGCAACAGCCCGCCCGCCGTCACTGGTGGATTCTGGTCTTCATCGGCATGGCCCAACTGATGGTGGTCCTCGATGCCACCATCGTGAACATCGCCCTGCCGTCCGCCCAGGCGGACCTCGGCTTCTCCGACGGCGACCGCCAGTGGGTGGTCACCGGCTACTCCCTGGCCTTCGGCAGCCTGCTCCTGCTCGGCGGCCGGATCGCCGACCTGTTCGGCCGCAAGGTCACCTTCCTGACCGGGCTCGTGGGCTTCGCCGCGGCCTCCGCTCTCGGTGGTGCCGCCCCTGGTTTCGAGTTGCTCATCGTCGCCCGCGCCCTGCAGGGCGTCTTCGGAGCACTCCTGGCCCCGGCCGCCCTGTCGCTGCTCACCACCACCTTCACCGAGCCGAAGGAACGTGCCAAAGCCTTCAGCGTCTTCGGCGCCATCGCCGGCGCGGGAGGCGCCATCGGCCTGCTGCTCGGCGGGCTTCTCACCGAGTACCTCACCTGGCGCTGGACGCTCTACGTCAACGTCGCCTTCGCCATCGTGGCCTTCGTCGGCGCGTTCCTGCTGCTGAGCCGGACCGGCCGCGACCGCGACGTGGTCCTGGACGTGCCCGGCACCATCCTGGTCTCCGCCGGCTTGTTCTCCGTTGTCTTCGGCTTCTCCAACGCCGAGTCCCGGGCCTGGAGCTCCCCGTTCACCTGGGGCTTTCTCGCCGCTGGAGTGGTTCTGCTGGTCGCCTTCGTCTGGTGGCAGACCAGGGCGCGCCACCCGCTGCTGCCCCTGCGTATCCTGACCGACCGCAACCGCGGCGCCTCCTTCGTCTCCATCCTGCTGATCGGCGCCGGCATGTTCGGGGTCTTCCTCTTCCTCACGTACTACATGCAGCAGATCCTCGGTCTCACGCCCGTGTGGACCGGTGTGGCCTTCCTGCCGATGGTCGCCGGCATCATGACCGGCACGATCGTCGCCAACAACGTGCTGCTCCCCCGCATCGGACCCAAGCCCGTCGTCCCCGCCGGCATGGCCCTCGCCGCGATCGGCCTGCTCTGGATGACCACCCTCGAACTGCACAGCGCCTATCTCACTCACGTCCTGCCGCAGCTCGTCATCACCGGTCTCGGCATGGGCCTCGTCATGGCCACGTCGATGAACCTGGCCGTCTCCGGCATCGGCCCGCACGACGCGGGCGTCGCCTCCGCGGCCGTCAACACCATGCAGCAGATCGGCGGCTCCATCGGCACCGCGCTGCTCACCACCATCGCCACCAGCGCCTCGACCGGCTACCTCACCGGCCGGAACGTAAACGATCCCGCCGTGCTCGCCCGGGCATCGCTGGAGAGCTACTCCGCCGCCTACACCTGGACCGCTGTGATCTTCATCGTCGGTCTCGTCGTCAGCGTCCTGCTCTATCGTCGGGGTGTTCCCCGGCAGGACACCGAATCCGGCCCCGCCATCCACATGTGACTCCGAACGCAGTGATGTTCGCGTACGCCGCCAGGACACGGTCCGAAGACATCGGGTGGCGCGCAGCAAGAGCACGGTGCGGCTGGACACGCTGTCGGCGGAGGACGTCGGCATCGCTCGTCGGCGTGCACGGCCCGACGTGGCGCTCCGCCCTCCAGGCCATCATCGCGTGGAGCACCTCGCGGACGTTCCGCGAGGAGGTCATGACCTCCTGCGACTTCCCGCTCCCGGGTGACCTGCCGGCCTTCCCCTCGTGGTCGATCAGCTCGTCTACTTTCGACACGCTTGAACGTCTCCTGGCCAAGCTCGCCACGACCTTTGGCGTCCCGTCCGGGCACCCGTTCTCCGGCCCGCAGGGGCTGATGCGCTCTTCCGTCATCGCCGGCGGGTCTCGTCGAGGTCTTGGTCCTCGACCTGGAACCCGGTGAGCCTGGGGTGCGCCGTGTGGAGTGGGCGATCGCGGTGGAGAGCTGGGACGCCGGCGACCTCGAAGTGATCACCGAGGACCGGGGGCCCGGAGGTCAGCGGCGTCGGCGAGTACACCACGACGTTCACCCTCGGCCGGGCGCCCGCCCAAAGTGAGCGGTACGTGCTGGACCTCAGAGTCCACGGCGGGCGGTCTCGGCTCCGTCCGGGTGAACGGGGGTGCGGCCAGAGGCTTCGACACCTCGTGCCCGCGTGTGAGGGTCGCCACCGGCCTGCGGGAGGGCGAGAACACGGTGACGTCCGGGTCGCCGGTTCGCAGAACAACCAGCTGCTCGCCCGGGGCTACGACGACACCATTCCCGACGTGGTGGCCGGGATCGGCGGAAGCGGCCGAACGTTGCGGACCGAGGTGCACGATCACCGGCCGCTCGGGCCGGTGCGGCTGCTGCGGGCTGTCAGTCCAGGCCGGTGATGGTGGCCGCGGCGCGGGTGGCGGCCTCCCTGAGCCACCTGTGCCCGGGGTCGAGGTCGTTGATCGGGTGCCACCACAGCGCCTCGACCAGGATGCCCAGCTCGAACGGCAGGCGCGCCGTCGTGAGACCCGGCGTGCCGCCGTTCAGGCGGGCGACCCGCTCGGGGACCAGGCCGATCCGGTCGGTGCCGCGGACCAGGTGCGGGACCGCGAGGAAGTTCTCCGTGGTGATCTCGGCCCACGGCTCGACGCCGGCGGCGTGCAGCCGGTGCAGGACGGACAGGACGGGAAAGGGGCTGGCGTACGGCAGCACCCAAGGCCGGGCGCGCAGATCGGCGACGTCGAGCCCGACCGGCCCGTCGCCGTCCACCAGGCAGGCCCACCGGTCCTGGTACAGGTCGAGGCTCGGATAGCCGGTGAGGATGCCCTGCGGCAGCACCAGCATGTCCGCGTCGCGCAGGTAGGTCTCCGCCTGCAGCACCACGGACCTGGTGCTGTGCTGGAAGCGGACCCGCAGGTTCGGCGCCTCGCGCTTGAGCAGCTCGGCCAGCGCCCGGCCGAAGTTCGGCAGCTGCGCGTCGGAGGCGATGACGGTGAACTCGCGCGCGGCGGTGGCCGGGTCGAACTCCGCCCGATTCTCGAAGACCCGGTTGGTCCACGACAACGCCATCGCGGCCTGTTCGGTCAACCGCTCGGCCAGCGGCGTCAGGGTGTAGTGGTTGCCGGTGCGGTGCAGCAGCTCGTCGTCGAAGTGGCGGCGCAGCCGGCCGAGCGCCGCGCTGACCGTGGGCTGGCTGAGCCCCAGCCGCTGGGCGGCGCGGCTGACGTTGCGCTCCTGGAGCAGCGCGTCCAGCGCCAGCAGCAGGTTCAGGTCGGTGCTCATCGTCACGCCCTCCAGGTATCGACACTATCTATATGTTAACCCAATATTTCCGCCTTCCCTCGCCGTTCTTCTGCTCGTAATACTCGACATGTCGGCTCCGACGAGCGCGATCGCCGATGCCCTTCGAGATCGATGAGGTCTATACCCATGTCGTTTCACGTCTTGATCGCCGGCGGCGGGATCGGCGGGCTCTGCCTGGCGCAGGGTCTGCGCCGCGCCGGGATCAGCTGCGCGGTCTACGAGGCCGCGCCCGGCGTCGTCCGGGCCGGCTACCGGCTGCACATGAACGGCGCCGGCGGCGCCGCGCTCCGGCAGTGCCTGCCGGAGCACCTCTTCGAGCTGTACATGCAGACCTCCCGCAAGCCCCCTCGCCGCGAGTGCTTCGTCATCCTCGACCACCTCGGCAACGAGGTCGGCACCCGCCCGCACATCGGGCCGCCGAACGACCCGGAGCGCCCGCACACCGCCGTCAACCGCCGTACGCTGCGGCAGATCATGTGCGAGGGCATCACCGACGTCCTGCACTTCGGCCACACCCTCACCGGGTACGAGATCGTCGAGGACGGCGTCCGCGCGCTGTTCGCCGACGGCTCTTCCGCCACCGGTGACGTGCTCGTGGCCGCCGACGGCATCAACTCGGCGATTCGCGCCCAGTTGCTGCCCGGCGTGCCCGTGCTCGACACCGGCCTGCGCGGCGCGTACTCGCTCGCGCCGGTCGACGAGGCCCTGATGGCCGAGGTGCCCGAGGCGCTGAACGACGGCTTCGTCATCGCCATCGGCCCGGACGGGACGACGCTCGCCTTCGGCCTGTTCGACCCGCGCCGGCCCATCGAGGAAGCGGTCGCCGATCTCGCGCCGGGCGCCGCCGTCGACCCCGTGAGCCCGTACATGATGGTCAACCTCGGCGCCCAGGCCGGCTCGCCGGCCGCGAGCGCCCTGCCCGACCTGTTCACCCAGACCCCGCAGCAGCTCCACGACCTGATGCGCGCCGCGACCCGCGACTGGGCGCCCGGCATCCGCAAGCTGGTGGACCGGGTCGAGATCGCCTCGATCTTCCCGGTCTCGATGCGTCACCTCGAACCCGCCGAGCCGTGGGCGCCGAGCCGGGTCACGCTGCTCGGCGACGCGATCCACGCCATGCCGCCGACGTTCGGCGCCGGCGCCAACAGCGCCCTGCGCGACGCCGCCGCGCTCGCCACCGAGCTGGAGCACGCCGCCCACGGCCGCAAGGACCTGCTGAGCGCCATCGGTGACTACGAGGACGACATGCGCGCCCAGGTCTTCCCGATCCTGCGTGCCTCGGCCGACCCCCGGGCGTTCAGAAGCGACTTCCTGCCCGACGACGTCCAAGCCTCCCGAAAGGAACCCTCAGCATGACCACCGGAGAAGACCTCGAACTGCTCGTCGCCGGCACCCTCCTGCGCGGCAAGCTCTTCCACCCCGCCGGCACCGGGCCGCACCCTCTGATCATTCTGCAGGGCGGCCTCGGCGGACCGGCCGAGTCGTCGTTCGGCACCGCGGCGGCCTTCACCGCGCAGGGCCTGGCCTGCCTGGTCTACGACCACCGCGGCACCGGCTACAGCGACGGCGCGCCCCGCCAGCAGTTCGACCCGTGGCAGCAGTGCCGCGACCTGCGTGACGTCATCACCCTGATGACCCTGCGCGACGACATCGACGCCGGCCGGATCGGCCTGTGGGGCATCAGCATCGGCGGCGCGAACTCCCTGTTCGTCGCGGCCACCGACCGCCGCGTCAAGGCGGTCGTCGCCATCATCCCGCCGGTCAGCGGCTGGAGCGCGCGCAAGCTCCAGCCCGCCGATACCCTCGCCGAGCTGGAGGCGCTGATCCCCGTGGACCGGCAGGCCCAGGCCCGCGGCGAGCAGCCCATGACGATCCGGCTGCACGGCACCCCGGGCCCGGGCGACCCCGTCATGTTCAGCGACCACGAGGGCATCGAGTTCGTCGAGAACATGATCCACCACCTGCCCAGCTTCAAGAACGAGATCACCATCTCCACGCTCGACCGCCTCTTCGAGATGGAGGTGCGCGCCTACGCCGAACGCATCGACCAGCCGCTGCTCATGGTCCTCGCCTCCGAGGACACCGTGGCGCCGGTCGAGGAGGCGCGGGAGATGTTCGAGCGGATCCCCGGCGAGAAGGAGCTCGTCGAGTACCCCGGTCAGCACTACGAGATCCTGTCGAATCACTTCCCCGAGATCATCTCCCGCACCGCAGGATGGCTCGCCACCACGCTGCGATGACCGCCGACGCCTGGGCCGCCGAGCGGCGGAGCCGGCGGCTGCGGCCCGTCACTCTGGCGGTGCTCGGCGCGCTGTCGGCCATCGGCCCGCTGTCGATGGCCCTGTACCTGCCGGCCCTGCCCGCCCTCGCCGCCGGCCTCGGCGTCCGGCCGGCCCAGGCGGAGCTCACCGTCACCGCGTGCATGATCGGGCTCGCCGCCGGGCAACTGATCGCCGGCCCGCTCAGCGACCGCTACGGACGCCGCAGGCCGCTGCTGATCGGCCTGGTCCTGTACGCGGTGACCTCGCTGGCGTGCGCGTTCGCCGGATCGCTCGGGCCGCTGATCGGGCTGCGGTTCGCCCAGGGCCTGTTCGGCGGGGCCGGGATCGTCATCGCCCGCGCCATCGTCCGCGACGTCTGCGACACCGCGGCCGCGGCCCGGATCTTCTCCACGCTCGTGATGATCACCAGTGTGGCACCGGTCGTCGCGCCGCTGGCCGGCGGGCAGCTCCTCCGCCTCACCGACTGGCCCGGCATCTTCGTCGTCCTCTGCCTGGTCGGCGTGGCGCTGCCGGTCGCGGCGGCGGTGACGCTCCCCGAGACCCTCCCCGAGACCCTTCCCGAGACCCTTCCCGAGACCCTTCCCGAGACCCTTCCCGAGACGCCGCCCGCCGCGAGCGGGACGAGCGCCGCGAGCCAGGCGCCGCCCCGCCGGTGGTCCGCGATGGCCGCCGACCGGCGCTTCCTCGCCTACGCCGCCGTGCTCGCCCTCGGCAGCGCGCTGCTCTACTGCTACGTCTCGATGAGCTCATTCGTCCTGCAACACGACTTCGGGCTCAGCGCCCAGCAGTTCAGCTTCGCCTTCGCGACCATGGCGGTGGGGATGGTGGTGGCCGCGTCGATCGGCTCGGCCCTGGTACGCCGCAAGAGCGCCCGGTACGCGCTGATCGCCGGGCTCGTCGTCGCCACCGCCGGCTCCACGGCGCTGCTGGCGGCCACCGTCCACGGCGTTCCCGTCCTGGTGTTCCTGGCGATCCTGCTGCCGACCGTCTCGTCCGTCTCCATGATCGTCCCGAGCAGCACCGCCCTCGCCCTGACCGGCCAGGGCATGAACGTCGGCACCGCCTCCGGGGTGCTGGGGCTGCTGCAGTTCGGGGTCGGCGGCATGCTCGCCCCGCTGCTGTCCGGCGGCGGCTCCATCGCGATCAGCATGGCCGCGGGAATGGCCTGCTGCGCCGCCGGGGGCATCCTGGCCGCCGGACTCGCCGGCAGATTCCTCTCCACCCGGTCCTGATCCGACGTTGCGAGGCTTACCCGGCACCCTGGAGGCCGGCGAGCAGCTCGTGCCGGCCGGTACCGACGGTGCGTGCCAGGGAGCCGACCTCGATCAGCGCGGTGACACCGGCCGGCACCTCCACCGTCAGGGCGACCTGCCCGTCCCGGCGCGCGAAGGCCTCCCGGATGACGGCCGCGCGGGCGGCCGGCCGCTCGGCGTCGCTCTCGCGCCCGAGCACGCGAGCGACCTGAGCCACAGTCCAGGTCGAGCGGACGTGGAACATCGCCGCGACCATCTCGCTGTGCAGCGTGGGAAGCACCATCGTGATGGGGTCCAGCCCTTGAGCCACCCCACTCGGCGCCAGCCAGTCGCCGAACTGAGGGCCGGTGTTCCACATCGTCAGGTGACGTGCGCGCCGGGCCTCGTCAAGGTCGTCCCCGAGCCGGTCGGGGACGCTGGAGGTCGCCTGCCGCCACTGGCAGGCCACCCAGCGACACATCGCCTCGTCATTGTCCTGAAGAACCCTGCGGTCGGCGTAGCGCTCCCACAGCGCCCACGGCACCAGGGCGATGGCGTCGCTCCAGCCGGCTGCGGCGCGCAGGCTCGTCGGGCTCTCCATCGACGGGATCACGGGGACGACGGTGGGCGCCGCGCCCTCGTCGTGCTGCTCGGCGCGGACGTTGGCCGGCCATCGTTCGGCGAAGTTGCGCACGTCCACGTTGTTCGACGCGGCGGGCGCGAAGATCTGGAAGTCGCCCGTCCAGCCGGCGCGTTCGCGTTGCGGGCAGTCCGTGGGGACCGACAGGAAGTTGCCGCGTTGCGACCACACGACGTTCTGGTGCAGCCGGTCGATCGGCGGGTCGGACGTGCGCAGTTGGGAGGTTTCCGGCGGGTCGGAAGCGATGACGACGGCTTGCACGTCGGCGAGCCTGAACGGTGCCGACGCCGTGAGCCGGGCGTAGCGGAATCCGTGGAAGGTGAAGGCCGGCTCGTAGGTCAACGGCTGGTCGTCCGCGCAGATCAGCACGTCGGTCTGGTCCTTGTTCGGTCCGGCGATTCGGAAGGAACTCCGATTTCTCCATCCTCATAGCCTCAGCAGACACTCCTGTTATCAGACGGCCGCTCGACCAGCGCCCTTACCGGGATTCCGGTCCAACCGATATAGCGAGCAGAGGCGAGCTGCCGATGGCAAGGCATGCCGGCGTCGAACACCGTGTCACACCAGCTGCCCGCCCGCGGCATCGTCGGTGACGGCCTCATCGATCTCGGGCCGGACGGCGTCGCCGCCGTCGCCGAGGTCTCCACCGTCAGCTTCGCCCTGCGCACCCCCGACGAGCAGGACGTCCTGGCCGCCGTGTTCGGCCGCTGGCTCACCTCCCTGTCCGGGCCCGTCCAGACCCTGGTCCGCGCCGCACGTTCGGCACCCCGGCGCCGGCGGCGGCGTTCCCCTTCACCAGCCCGGACCTGACCACCGAGCTCGGCGAGCGTCACCGGCCGGCGCTGCCCGCTCCAGGTTCATCGCCAGCGCCCGCGAACACCACCTGGTCACCTCCTCCCCGCACTGCACCCGTTGCGCCAGATCGCCGTAGCCCGGCCTGCCCTCACCAAGGCCTGGGCCGACAGCGCCCACCGCACCAGCGTCATCGAGGGCGCCGTCATCCTGGGCATCGACCTCGAAGCCGTCCGCGAAGACCCCGCCGCCAAGGGATTCACTCCGCTGCCACGCCGCTGGGTGGCCGAGCGCACCTTCGGCCGGTTGGTGCCCCACCCCACCTGGACCCTGGACCAGACAGGATTGAACGCCCACCAGGTGGCCTCGTGCCGGATCTCAATCTGATGCGGGCCCTCGATGCGTTGCGGAAGGAGCACAGCGTGAGCGGGGCGGCCAAACGGCTCGGGTTGAGCCGACCCACGCTGAGCGCGTTCCTCAGCCGTCTTCGTCGTCACTTTGCAGACGACCTTCTGGGTACGTCGCGGAACCAGTACATCCTCACGCCCCTGGCGAGCGCCTCCTCGACCAGGTTTCCCAGGCGCTGCTGCCGGCGTTCGGTCGAGCACTCGCCGATCTAGTGCGTCTTGAGGCGCCGGGCGTGCGGTTGAGGTTCCAGCACAGCACCGCGGCGGTGGTCGAGGGCGCTACCGGCATCCTCCGTCATCTGTACCAGGACACCTGGAATTGCCTGATCGCGGCCGAGTACGACGGGGAGCTGACCGTCGACGACCTGCGTAGCCGCCCGTGGATCCTGGGTACTACCGGCCGCTCGGTGAGGGAACGGTGGTACAGAAGCTGCGGCAGGCGGGTGTCGAACCGCGCCAGGAAATCACCACCGAGGACTACCTCGCGATGCCCCACCTGGTCGCCGGCGCCAGTCGCATCGCGTTGACTCCTGCGCGTGTTGCGGCCCTCGCACCGTCAACCGGCGAGGCGCTGACGGCCGCTCCGGCGGCGTTCGCGTCGCACCTGAACATGTCGATCTGAGCAGCGATTTGCGACATGGTGGTGTATTTTCGATTTTTTCTTGACTGCACTCTGAGGACGGACTTAGGCTCCCGGCATCGCCCTGAACCTAAGGGTGATCACCGCAAACACGAGCCGCGCGACCGCCGGAGGTGCTGAGTGGCCGAGTCACGACTCTGCCTGGCGATCCGCTGGTGGAAGAGCACGACGCAGCGACACGAGGCGATCCCTGCGCGCCGATCTGCTGACCCTCGGGGGCTCTACGACACCTCGAGCACCGCCGGTCGGGGCGTACGCCCTGCCCTGGAGCAACCAGCACCCAGGTGATCTCGAGCGGGCCTTGACCAGCCCGGACCGTGCCCCGCAGGAGAGCAGCAACGGCACGGACGTCGATCGACCGCTTTATGTCCCCGGCGGTTGACGCATCCACGCAGACCCGCCCGCATACCAACGGAGAGACCATGTCGAAGACCGCCGGAGCCAACGTTCGCCGCGGCGCCGCGTTTGTACTGATGTCACTACTGACACTGCCTCTCGCCAGTTGCTCGAGTGGCGACGACACCGCCAAGGCCAGCGCCACCGACAACGTCGCGGTAGCCGCCAAGGAGCGGGTGGCCTCGTTCCTGAAGCCTGTCGAGAACATCAAGCTCGACATGCCCGCTTTGTCCAAGGCCCCGGATCTTCAGGGCAAGAAGGTTCTTGTCGTCCCGGTCGCAAGCTCCATCTTCAGCACCTATGTGGACGGCGTCACCGATGCTCTGAAGCGGGTCGGCGCCGTACCGCAGGTGTGCGACGGGCAACTCTCGCCATCGACGGCGACCACCTGTTTCAACCAGGCGAAGTCCATCGGCGCCGCCGGCGTCATCAGCATCGGCAACAACTACCAGCTGATGCCCAACGCGTTCGACGACCTGGCCGCGGCGAAGATCCCGGTCATGGCGGCCACGACGTCGCCCGACGGAAAGGAGCCCACCGATTATCTCGCGTTCCAGCCGGTGGTCGACAGTCAGACGGCGGCCATGACGGCTGCTCAAGACTACATCCTGTCCAAGGCGGGTTCCCACGCCAACATCCTCATGCTCGGCATCTCGGATGTGCCGGTCCAGCTCAAGCTGGCTCAGGCGGGCAAGAAGTACCTCCAGGAGAAGTGCCCCGGCTGCACCATCGACCTCAAGAACGTCGCGAGCACGCAGACCGACCAGGTCGCCTCGCTGGTCAGCTCCGCCGTGCTGAAGAACCCCGGCCTCAACTGGATTTACCCCGTCAACGTCGAGGTCTCCGGCCCGCAGGTCAACACGGGCCTCCAGAGTGCCGGCAAGATCTCGGCCGTCTCCCAGGGCGGTACGGGAAGCGGGCTGGGCGGTGCCCAGCTCGTCGAGAAGAAGCAGGCGATGTTCACGGCGCAGACCTCTGTCAATGTCCTGGCCTGGAACGCCGTCGACGGACTCCTCCGGCTGCTCGACCACCAGCCTGTTCCGGACAAGTACCCCTACGCAGTGCGTGTCGTCGACGCGTCGAACATCGGCTCACTCACGCTGGACGCCAAGTCCGCGACCGGCTTCGACTGGTTCGGCGAGCCGACCTACCAGGACGAGTACCTGAAGCTTTGGCACGTGGCCGAGTGATGAGCGAGAACGGCGACCGCGACGCCGGTCAGCAGATCCGGCTCCGCGTCGGCGGGCTGTCCAAGCGGTTCGGTCCGAACCTCGCACTGGACGGAGTTTCTCTCGACGTGCGCCGGGGTGAGGTCTACGGGCTCATCGGTCAGAACGGCTCGGGCAAGTCGACGCTGACGAAGGTGCTGGCGGGCTACCACGTTCCGGAGCCCGACGGCACTGTTGAGATCGACGGGACAGCGCTCCGCATGCCACCTCGGCCGAAGGAGCTGCTGAGCGCGGGGATAGCGTTCGTGCACCAGGATCTGGGCCTGCTCGACCACATGACCGTCATGGACAACATCTGTGTCGGGAACCTGGAGGCCTCGCGAATCCTGCGGCGGGTGCAGTGGGCCCGCGAAGCCGAACGCGCCCGCAGGGTATTGGCAGGACTCCGGGTCGACATCGACCCGGCCAGATTGGCGGGCGATCTGGGCGCCGAGGAGCGGGCGATCGTCGCGATCGCCCGCGGCCTCCTCCGGCTGCCCCCCTCCGGCGGCCTGATCGTCCTGGACGAGGCGACGCGTGCGCTGCCTGAACACAGCCTCGCGGAGGTGCACCGGGTGATGCGCGAGATCGCCCACCAGGGCGGCTCCGTCGTGCTGGTCAGTCACAACCTCGACGAGGTCATGGCGGTGACTGACCGGGTGGCGGTATTCCGCGACGGTCGCGTCGTCACCGCGGGCTTGGAGACAACGTCGACGGACAAGCGTGAGCTCGCGCGGATGATGTTGGGCTACGACGTCCGGGACGACGAGTTCCATGTCGCGGGTGTGGCGGACGACGTCCGCCCGACGCTCAGCATTCGCTCGCTCGCGGGACGACAGATCGAGTCCCTGGATCTCGAGGTCAAGCCGGGCGAGATCGTCGGCATCACGGGACTGAACGGGTCCGGGTTCGAGGATCTGCCGGCGCTGCTGTCGGGCGCGGCACCGAGCTCGGGACACCTCCAGATCCGAGGGCGCGCCATTCCGCCCGGGAAGCGCTCGATACGGGCCATGCTCGGCGCCGGGGTCGTCGTGATCCCGGAGCGGCGCGAGCGCGACGGGCTCGCCTTCGACATGACCGTGGAGGACAACATCACCTTCCCTCGGTTGCACACACGGGGCACACCGTGGTTCGTGGGCAACAAGTGGCGGCGTGAGGAGGCCGGCTGGGTTGTCGACCTGCTCGACGTGCGACCGCGCGACCCTTCGCTGCTCGTCCGTCAGCTCAGCGGCGGGAACCAGCAGAAGGTGCTGCTCGGCAAGTGGCTGGCCTCGAAGCCCGACCTCATGGTGCTCCACGAGCCGACCCAGGCCGTCGACGTAGGCGCGCGCCGGGACATCCTCGAGGCCGTCCACAGCGCCGCTCAGTCGGGAGTGGCCGTCGTGATCGCCTCGGCCGAGATCGGTGACCTCGCTGCCATCTGCCATCGCGTCATCATCATGCGTGCTGGTCGTGCTGCGGCACTGCAGCAACGCCCGACCCGAGACGAGATCCTCCGGGAGCTTCACACCGACGCCATGAGCGATCAGCCAACCGCCACGAGCAACGCTGAGGAGGGGACGGCATGAACGACGCCGACACGACCCGAGAACTGACAGACCCAACCGACGTGACATCTACCGTGGCCGGCCCGGGGAGGCTCGCGTCTTCCTCCAGGCCCGCACCTTCCAGGTTCTCGATGCGTCTCCTTCTGGAGCGCTACCTGCTGGTCGGCGTCTGGATCGCGCTGGTGATTCTCCTCGGGCTCACTCAGCCGGACAGCTTCCTCACCTCCACCGCCATCCAGGTGATCTTCGGTGCCTCCGCCGTGTACGTCGTCCTGGGACTGGCCGCCATGTGCACCACGCTGGTGGGCGAGATCGACCTGGCAGTCCCCTTCATCATGGGACTGGCTGCCACCAGTGTCCCCGTTCTCGTCAGCAAGATGGGCTTCAGCGTTCTCGCCGCTTGCGCGGTCGCGCTGGTGCTGAGCGCGGTGGCCGGGCTCATCAACGGCCTGCTGATCGTCAAGGTCGGCGTCGATGCGTTCATCGTGACGCTGGCTTCCGGCACCATTCTGCTCGGATTGGCCGGAGGGATGTCACATCAAGTCCCCGTCTCCGGACTTCCGCCCGAGTTCTCCCAGGTGGCCATCAGCAAGTTCATCGGCCTGCCGGCCTTCACTTGGTACGGCTTCATCCTCGCGATAGTGGGCGCCTATGTCCTGGCCTTCACGCCTCTAGGACGTGACATTGCCTTCGTCGGCGCCAACCGTGAGGTCAGTCGTCTCGCGGGGATCCGCGTCGACACCGTACGCCTGTTCGCCTACGTCCTCGGGAGCCTGCTCGCCGGCATCGCCGGAGTGCTGCTGGTCGCGCAGCTCGGCGGCTTCGAAGCATCCACGTCGGGCAGCTACCTCCTCCCGACCTTCGCGGTGCTCTTCCTGTCCGCCGCTGTGGTTCGACCCGGGCGCTTCACGCCGATCGGTCTGTTGATCGCCGTCTACTTCATCGCGACCGGGAATCTTGGGATTCAGCTGTTCGGCTACAGCGGCTGGCCTCAGCAGCTCTTCTACGGCGGCTCCCTGGTCGCAGCCGTGACTGCCGTCCACATCGTGCGTCGCAAGTCGAGCACCTTCTGAGTTTCCCCCCGGATCGAGAGGCGCCATCGCGATGGACACCCCGAACGACGGACCGCGCACGGGCCGGCTTCCTCGTCGATGCCTCGGTCGCGGCCGCCGCGCCTCCTGAGCAGGACCGAGTAGCGAGGTGTCGGACGACGTTGACGGGACAGGAGCTCGGCGTCCTGCCGTTCGCGCCAGCCGGCCGAAGGGGTGGCCCGCCATCGCATCGACCTGCCGCAGCCACGGTTCGAGTCGATCCTGGAGTGGAAGATCCAGGCCCTTCCTCGGCTCGACTATGTGATCGGCATCCTCATCGCTGAGATCAACGAATGGCTCCGACCGACCTCGATACAGGCATGAGGTAGGGGTCGGGGTCATAGATGCCGTCGATAACGATGGCGAAAAGTATCGGATTCCCAAAACCGGCGCGGGCTGTAACCGTCATATCCACGGTGCCGTCCACGGCACCGTACGGTCTGAGGCCTCGACGCGCCATGGAGCCGGCGAAAGAACACTTTCGCGGCAAGGAGTGACGCATGTCCTTTCATGTTCTCATCGCGGGCGGAGGCATCGGAGGTCTCTGCCTGGCACAGGGATTGCGCAAGGCCGGGATCAGCTGCGCGGTGTACGAGAGTGCTCCGGGCCTCGTGCGGGCCGGCTACCGGCTCCACATGAACGCCGTCGGGGGAGGCGCCCTCCGCGAATGCCTGCCGCCCAACCTCTATGAGCTCTATGTGCAGACCTCCCGCAAGAACCCACGCCGCGAGATGCTCACCGTGATCGACGATCAGTGCAACGAGCTCGGATCGCGTCCGCACGTCGGGCCCCCCAACGACCCGGACCGTCCTCACACCGCGGTGAACCGCCGAACGTTGCGGCAGATCATGCTGCACGGGATCGAGGACATCGTTCACTTCGGTCATGCCGCCGTCGGATACGACATCGAGTCCGACAGGGTCCGGCTCAAGTTCGCCGACGGCTCGTCAGCCGAAGGCAGCGTGCTGGTGGGCGCGGACGGTCTCCACTCGGTCGTGCGCCAACAGCTCCTTCCCGAGGTGGCGACGCTGCACTTGGACATGCACGGGTGTTACGCGTCGGTGCCGATCGACGATGCTCTCATCGCTCGGATCGAGCGGGAGGCGCCCGCCCTTCTCGATGGCTTCGTCATCGCCACCGCACCCGACGGCCGGATGTTCACCCTCGGCTTGTTCGACCCCCGCCGTCCCATCGGCGAAGCCGTCGCGGAGCTGGCGCCGGGCGCGGACATCGACGATGTCCCTCCCTACATGATGATGAACGTCGGCGCCGCCCCCGGTTCCCCGGCCGCGGAGGGTATGCCCAACTTGTTCCAGGCCGACCCGGGGCGTCTGCACCAGCTGATGCTCGACACCGCGAAGGGCTGGGCACCGATCGTCCAGGACCTCGCGGCCCGCGTGACGCCGGAGTCGATCTTCCCGGTGGGTATCCGGTACCTCGCACCTGCCGAGCCCTGGGCACCAGGACGGGTCACTCTCCTCGGCGACGCCATCCATGCCATGCCGCCCACCCTCGGCGCCGGAGCCAACAGTGCCCTCCGCGATGCCGGCTCGCTCGTGCGAGCACTCGTCGCGGCAAGCTCGGGCCAGCAGTCCATCGAGGCAGCCATCGGCGCCTACGAGCAGGACATGCGCGAGGAGATCTTTCCGATGCTGCGGGCCTCGGCCGACCCCCGCGCCATGGACCTGGACTTCGTGCCCGGCAAACCCGAGACCACCACTCACTGAACGTCACACACCCGCTAAGAGGAGTCACCATCATGACCATCACTGAGGACATCGAGCTCGATATCGCCGGCACCACCCTGCGCGGGAAGCTGTTCAAACCCGATGGCGGGGATCGCCATCCGCTGGTCGTCCTGCAGAGCGGACTCGGCGGACCGGCCGAAGGCCAGTGGGGCATGGCGGACAGCTTGACCTCCGCCGGACTCGCCGCGCTGATGTACGACCACCGTTGCAGCGGCTACAGCGACGGCGAGCCGCGGCAGCAGTTCGACCCGTGGCAGCAGTGCCGGGACCTGCGCGACGTGCTGACCCAGATGATCCTCCGTGACGACATCGACGGCGAGCGGATCGCACTGTGGGGGGTGAGCATCGGCGGCGCCAACTCGATGTTCGTGGCCGCCACCGACCGTCGCGTCAGCGCCGTCGTCAGCATCATTCCACCGGTCAGCGGCTGGAGCGCTCGCAAGCTCCAATCTGCGGACACCCTCGCCGAGCTCGAGGCCCTCATTCCGGTCGACCGGCTGGCGCAGGCCCGCGGCGAAGCCGCCATGACCATCCGCCTGCACGGAACCCCCGAGCCGGGTCGCCCGGTCATGTTCTCCGACCAGGAGGGTTTGGACTTCGTCGAGAAAGCGGTTCACGGTCTGCCCAGCTTCCGGAACGCGATCACCATCTCGACGTTGGACCGCTTGTTCGAGATGGAGGTGCGAGCCTACGCGGAGCGCATCGACCAGCCGCTGCTGATGATCCTCGCCTCTCACGACACCGTCGCTCCCGTCGAGGAGGCGCGGGAGATGTTCGAACGAGTTCCCGAGCCGAAGCAGCTCATCGAGTACGAGGGTCAGCACTACGAAATCCTGTCGAACCACCTGCCCGAGATCATCTCGCGCTCGATCGCCTGGCTGGCCGAGACGCTCTGAGCTCCCGCGCGTGGCCGTCCCGCCGACGGTCACGCGCCGGCTTCGTCGTGCTCCGCGGTCAGGATCGTACCGGCGACCAGCGGCGGCGGCGCCACACCCTGCCCCTTGACAGGGCGGACCTCCCTATCAGTCGACGACCCCTACCAGGCCCGCTGCCTGGATGCCCGCGAGGGCCGCGGCCTCATCATTGTCAGAGGTATCGCCTGAGACGCCGACCGCGCCGATCACGGCGCCGTCCGCGTTCTTGACGAGGACGCCTCCTGGGACCGGCACCAAGGCGCCCACGGCGTGTGTCACGGCGGCGATGAAGTAGGGCTGTTGTTCGGCTCGTCCCATCAGCGCCCGCGATCCCATGCCGAGTGAGACCGCGCCGTACGCCTTCCCGTAGGCGACCTCGTAGCGCTTGTTGCTCGACCCGTCCTCGCGTTCGACGGCGACGACGTGCCCGCCACCATCGAGCACCACCACGGTCAAGGGCTTGTAGGAAGCGTGTTTCGCGGCGCTCAGGGCACCCGAGATGATCGCGCGGGCCTGGGAGAGGGACAGATTCACAAGGAGGCTCCGTTCTGGGTCGACTTCACATTGCGGCGGCGCCGATGGAGGATCGGCTCGGTGTAGCCGGACGGCTGGGCGAGGCCCTCGAAGACGAGGTCATGGGCTGCGGCGAAGGCATCGCCGTCGTACGACGGCCCCATCGGCCGGTAGCCGGTGCCGGCGTTCTGCTGGTCGACGACATCGGCCATCCGGCGCAGCGCCGTCTCGACCTCGGCGGCCGTCACGACGCCGTGGGCCAGCCAGTTGGCGACATGCTGAGAGGAGATCCGGCAGGTGGCGCGGTCCTCCATCAACCCCGTGCCGTGGATGTCAGGCACCTTCGAGCAGCCGACGCCGTCGTCGACCCACCGCTTCACGTAGCCGAGAATCCCCTGCAGGTTGTTGTCGAGCTCGGCGATCCGGTCCTCGTCACTCCACGCAGAACGCTCGGTGTCCCCGGCGAAAGGTATCGTCAGCAACCGTTCGAGGGTCGAGCGCTGCTGCTGTCCGGCGAGCTCACGCTGGCGCGCCGCGACATCGATCTGGTGGTAGTGCAGGGCATGAAGCGTCGCCGCCGTCGGTGACGGCACCCAGGCACAGGACGCACCTGCGCGAGGGTGTGCGATCTTCTGCTCGAGCATCGCGGCCATCGCGTCGGGGATCGCCCACATGCCCTTGCCGATCTGGGCGCGACCCTGCAGACCGCAGGCCAGCCCGATGTCGACGTTCTGGTCCTCGTAGGCCGCGATCCACTCGGTGGACCTCATGTCGGCCTTTCGCACCATGGCGCCGCCGCGCATCGACGTGTGCAGCTCATCGCCAGTGCGGTCGAGGAACCCGGTGTTGATGAAGGCGACGCGACCGCGGGCAGCATGAATGCATGCCTTGAGGTTGGCGGAGGTACGGCGCTCCTCGTCCATGATGCCGAGCTTGATCGTGCCGAGCCGGAGGCCCAACAGACGCTCGACGGCGGCGAACAGGTCGTCGGTGAAGGCGACCTCGTCAGGACCGTGCATCTTCGGCTTGACCGCGTACATCGCACCAGTCCGCGAGTTACGCAACGCGCCGCGGCCTTGGAGGTCGACCAGACTGCACAGGGCGGTCATAACGGCGTCGAGGATGCCCTCGGGGACCTCCTCTCCGTCGATCAGGATCGCGTCGGTCGTCATGAGGTGGCCGACCTGACGGATGAACAGCAGTGATCGGCCCGGGAGCTCGAACGGACCATCGGGTCCGTCGTACGAGCGGTCCAAAGCGAGACGGCGTGTATAGGTCGCTCCGCCCTTGGTCACCTCGGCGCTCAGCGTGCCCTGGTTCAGCTGGAGCCAATTCCGGTAGCCGGCGACCTTGTCCTCCGGGTCGACCGCGGCGACCGAATCCTCGAGGTCCATGATCGTGGAGACCGCGGACTCCACGAGCAGATCTCTGACTCCCGCAGCATCGCCGCGGCCGACAGGGTCGCTGCGATCGATCTGGATCTCGACCTGCAGGCCGTGATGGATCAGGAGGATTCCCTCCGGGACGGCTGGGTCGCCTCGGTGGCCGACGTACTGGGCAGGATCCCTGAGCGATGTCGTCCGCTCCCCGAGGCGGATCTGCAGGGTGCAGCCGTCGATGGCATAGCCGGTCGAGTCGACGTGGCTGCCCTCGGAGAGAGGGAAGTGCTCGTCGAGGAAGGCTCGGGCACAGGCGATCACAGCAGCACCGCGCCGCGGGTTGTACGACGTGCCACGCTCCTGCCCGTCGCGTTCGGGAAGGGCGTCAGTTCCATAAAGCGCGTCGTAGAGCGAGCCCCATCGGGCGTTGGCCGCGTTCACGGCGAAGCGCGCCTTGAGCAGGGGAACAACGAGCTGAGGCCCGGCCTGGAGAGCGATCTCGGTGTCGACGTCCTGGGTGGAGATGGTGAAGTCGGCCGGCTCGTCGACGAGGTAGCCGATCTCGCGAAGCATGCGCACGTAGGCCGCACGGTCCTGCACCGGTCCGGGGTTGGCGGCATGCCAGGCATCGAGTTCCGCCTGTAGCGCGTCTCTGCGGGCCAGCAGCCGTCGATTGCGCGGAGTGAACTCCGCGAGCAACCGCTCAAGCCCGGACCAGAAGGTCGCCTCGTCGATCCCCGATCCGGGGAGCGCCTCGTCCCGCACGAAGGCGTGCAGGACAGGAGCGACCGACAGCCCGCCAAGCTTGACGCGTTGCGACATCTGATTCATCTCTCCGTAGAGCGGAATTGAGCAGTTTCAAGCCGGAAGAACATGTGGAGATGCGACCACGGAAATGAGCGGCAGCGGAAGCCGTGGCCGGCTCCGCGGCATGCGTGTCCCATCGGGGTCCTGCAGGCCGGCGCCCTGTGCCCCCGGTTGCCTCGTCACTTTGGGCCAATGAGCCCCCCGGCCTCTGCGTGGTGCCATGCCTGGTCGACGACAGCATCGATGCTCCGCGTCGTGGGCGGCCCGCCCTCTGCCGCGTTCCGCGGGTCGTCCAGTGCCCGCCGCAGGATGCCTTCACCGATCACAGCGATCTTCCACAGGCCGAACACGTGCCAGTAGGCGAGATCGGCGCCGTCGCGGCCGGACGCCTTGAGGTACGCCTCCGCGAGTTCTTGACGGCGCGCGAAGCCCGGCAGCGCCGAAGCTCCGAAGAGGAAGGACCGGGACTCGCCGGCCTCGGGCCAGTACGCCAGCAGACTGCCGACGTCCGCCATGGGGTCACCGAGGGTGCTGAGCTCCCAGTCGAGAATCGCGCGCACGGTGCCGTGGTCGGGATCGACGATGACGTTGCGCATATGGAAGTCGCCATGTACGAGCGACTCGTCGCGCTGGTCAGGCATGCGGGTCTGCAGCAGTGCCGTCAAGGCGTCGAGCTTCGGAAGATCGCGAGTGCGCGACTCCTGCCACTGCCGTGACCACCGCTTGAGCTGACGGGCTGCGTAGGGCGCGCGGCTGCTCAAATCGCCGAGACCGACTTGGTCCACGTCGACCTCGTGCACGCGTGCGAGTGCAGTCGCCAGAGACGGCCCCAGAGCCGCCCGCAGCTCAGATCCGAGACTCGCTGCGGTCTCTTCCCTGTCGACGACCAAGCCGTCGACATGCTCCATGACGACGACGGGAGTGCTCGCGAGCCGCTCGTCCTCGAAGCGGGACACGGTTGCGGGAACCGGAACGCGGGTGTCCCTGAGCGCGCTCAAGATGCGGTACTCGCGGAGCACGTCGTGCGCCGACGCCAGAAGGCGGCCTCTCGGCGGTCGCCTGACGATCCAGCGACGTCCGGACCGGTCGGTGACCCGATACGTCAGGTTGGACTGCCCGAGTCCGACTCTGGCAGCTGCCAGCGGCCCCTCGACCTCGATGCCGTCCGCGAGTAGGAGCTGCTCCAGCACACGCAGGTCGAAGGCGACCTCCGCGGTGGCGCTGCTCACGTTCTATCGCCCGCGCTATCGCCCGCGCGAAAATCCGCAGCGGTGACGTCCGGTATGGTGGCACCGAGTCGCTGCCCGCCGTCGATCACGAGCGTCTCGCCTGTGATCCAGGACGAGGACGGCGCGGCGAGGAACACGATGGCGGCCGCGACGTCTTCCGGTTCACCGATGCGCTTGAGCGGGATACGTCCGGCCACTTCTGGCTCGTGGTCCTTCCACAGCAGTTCCGCCAAGCGGGTGCGGACGACACCAGGAGCGATCGCGTTGACTCGGATGCCCGGACCCAGCTCGGCCGCGAGCTGCTGGGTCAGGAAGATCAGTGCGGCCTTGGAGGCACCGTAGAGGCCGAGGTCCGGGTCCGGGGCGAGTCCGCTGATCGACGCGGTGTTGATGATCGAGCCGCCGTTCGCCTGCATCCACGCCTCAACGACCAGCTGTGACCACATCACGGGTGCCCAGAGGTTGACGTCGAAGGTCTTGGCGAACCGTGCGTGGTCCTGTGACAGCACGCGTCCGTACGCGGGGTTGGTGCCGGCGTTGTTCACCAGGATGTCGACGCTGCCGAAGGTTTCCATCGTCCGGTCCACGCACGCGCGGGCACGCGTCTGGTCGGTCGCGTGCGCTCCGATGCCGAGCGCTCTCTCCCCCACCGTCGATGCGGCTGCTTCTGCGGCCTCTCGCGTCCGGGCGGTCAGGACGACATTCGCGCCAGCGGCATGGAGGCCCGCGGCGGCCGCCAGGCCGATGCCGCGCGATGCGCCTGTGACGATCGCGGTGCGGCCTTCGAGCGGCGCGGTCATCGCTTCACGTTCCAGTCCGGGTCGATGCGACGCAGCTCGACCTGGGCAATGGTGCGCTTGTGCACCTCGTCGGGCCCGTCTGCCAACCGGAGTGTGCGCTGGTGGGCGTAGAAGCTCGCGAGAGGGAAGTCGTCGGTCATGCCGCCACCGCCGTGCACCTGGATGGCCCGGTCGATGATCTTAAGAGCGATCTGCGGAGCGGCCACCTTGATCGCGGCGATCTCGGTACGAGCCGCTTTGTTCCCGACCGTATCCATGAGCCAGGCGGTCTTGAGAGTCAGGAGCCGGATCATCTCGATCTCTATGCGCGCCTCGGCGATCCAGTCCTGGACGTTCGACCGGGTCGCCACCGGCTGTCCGAAGGTCACCCGAGACTGCGCGCGCGCGATCATGAGGTCGAGCGCCCGCTCAGCGGCGCCGATCGAACGCATGCAATGGTGAATGCGGCCTGGCCCGAGACGGGCTTGGCTGATCATGAAGCCGTCCCCTTCACCGGCAAGGAGCGCCGTCTTCGGCACGCGTACGTCGTCGAAACGGATCTCGGCGTGTCCCTCTCGGTCGAGGTAGCCGAAGACCGGCAAGCCTCGCACGAGGGTGACGCCCGGCGTGTCCAGCGGCACCACCATCATGGACTGCTGACGGTGGGGAGCGGCGGTGGTGTCGGTCTTACCCATCACGATGAGCACCTTGCACTTCGCATGGAGGGCGTTCGTCGCGAACCACTTGCGCCCGTTCAACACGTAGTCGTCCCCATCGGCGTCCATCCGGAGTTCGACATTGGTGGCGTCGGAACTCGCGACGCCGGGCTCGGTCATGCAGAACGCCGAGGCGATCTCGCCGGCGAGCAGGGGCTTGAGCCACTTCTCCTTGTGCTCGGCTGTGCCGAAGAGCTCGAGGACTTCCATGTTGCCCGTATCAGGCGCGTTGCAGTTGATCGCTTCGGGGGCGAGGAAAGGGCTGCGTCCTGTGATCTCGGCAAGCGGGGCATAGTCGAGGTTCGACAGTCCCGGCGCTCCCCAGTCCTCGCGCGCATGAGGGTGAAACAGGTTCCACAGGCCGCGCTTCCTCGCTTCGCTCTTGAGGTCTTCGAGGATCGGGGGGTGGAAGTAGGGGTCGCCCGCGTCCGCCATCTGCGCGGCGTAGACGGGCTCCGCCGGATACACGTGGTGGTCCATGAAGTCCAAGAGCTTGTCCCGGTACTCCAGCGCTCGAGGGCTCGCTGCGAAGTTCATGAATTCTCCTGCGTCGGATAGGGCTGTGGGATCAGGCGGTGAGCGAGCGATCGGCTGCGACGTGACAGTGACCGGTCCTCGTCTCGGTGCTGCGAGGTTCGGCATAGCCGCCCCGAACGAAGACCAGAGGAGCGTTGGGCTCGTCAGCCAGACGCACATCGCGGACAGCGCCCACGACGAAGTCGTGGTCGCCGACTTCGAGTACGGTCTCGATCTGGCAGTCGATCCACATGATCGCGCCTTCCAGATGCGGGTCCTGGCGAACGTCGGCATCGACGAGCCGGTCGAAACGGGTGGGGTCCTTCGTTGTGAAGGCCCGGCACACCGACTCCTGATGCGAGCCGAGGACATTGACGCAGAAGCGGCCGGCTCGGCGGATGTGGGGCCAGGTCGTGCTGCTGTGATCGGCGAGGAAGCCGACCAGCAAGGGGTCGAGTGAGACGGCCGTGAAGGACCCGACGACGAGCCCGACGGGCGCGCGCTCCTCGTCGCGTGAGGTGATCAACGCGACGCCCGTCGGGTAGTGGCGAAGCGTCGCTCGAAACTCATGGGTGCTCACGTGGCGCGATGTCGTCATGTCCTTGCCTTTCACTTCACACTCCGGGGCGTACTGGCGCTGCGGCGATGCCGGCGCTGACCCGAACGGCGAGGCATTGAAATTTCAGAGAAACATCTCTGCAATGTCAGCACCATAGATGTGACGTTCATAACGGTCAAGAGTGTGGTGGTGCGAAGGCCCGGCCGAGGTACCCGTGGGGCTAGGAGAGGCGCAGGGGCGCGTCAGCGATGCCCGGCGCAGACTGCAGCACGCCAAGAGCGAGGCGGCGGACCGTCTCGGTGACGATGTCGAACCCTTCGATTGCCCACTGCGGGTTCCGCTCACGCATCGAGCGGAGGAGATTGCCGTCCTGGGCTCGCAGAGCCTCTCCCATCTCGGTCCCGGCGCGGTTTGCGATGACCAGGACGCGGCTGAGGTCCACCGAGTACCTGTCATAGATCGCGGTAAGTCGCTGGCTGTGCGCCATGCCGACGATCGAGCTGAAGATCCCGTAGGTCCAGTCGGTCACGTCGGCATCGCCGGAGGGAAAGTGCTCAGCCCATGCCTCACGGTCATGCGCGCGCTGGAACTCGGCGACCTCCTCCGGAGTGGCTCGCTCGACAGCACGCTCGATGATCGCCCGACCGACGACCGCCCACACGTCGAAGAGGTCCGCCACGTCCGCGAGGGTCATCGGGGCGACTCGGTATCCGACGCGAGGTGTGGCGATGAGGAAACCGTCGTGGCGCAGTGTGGTCATCGCCGAGCGGACCGGCGTCAGCCCGAGGCCGGTGGCATCGGACAGCTGCTTCTCGGTGACCCAGGCCCCAGGTGCGAGCTGGCAGTTGGCGATCATCTCTCGCAGGCGTCGCAGCGCCAACCCGCGCAGCGCCTCCTTCTCCACCTCAGTCACGTTGACATGTTAGCCATCGCGGCCGGCTCGGGTAGACGCGGAAGTGCGGGAGGTGCGCCGGCGGCCGATCGGTCATCGTGAGCGTTCTGCTGCCCGCGTTCCGGGGTGGCGGTGCTGAAATTTCTCAGTAACTTATCTGGAATTTCAGGGCGTGAACCTGCATGCTGTCGTGATGACGGCGCTCACGCTGGCCTTCAGTGCTGGAGCGGTTAACCCATCGACCAGAGAACGGACCAGGGACGATGAAGGTCGCCTACACGTGCCTCAACCACTACGCCGACAAAGAGGTCCTCGACCTCAATTTCACGCCGACGGCGCGTCGCCTCTGGGATCGCCAGCGCGCACAGCAGTCGCTCTCGGAGACCTTGTCCCTCGTCAAGCTCGCTGACGACCTCGGTTTCGACTACATCAGCTTCTCCGAGCACCACTACACGGGCGGCATGATGAATCCGAATCCCGCGGTCTCTGCGGCGGCTGTGTCCCAGTTGGTGAAGAACGCAGGCGTGGCTCTCCTCGGGCCGCTCGCCTCGATCAACAACCCGGTTCGCATCGCTGAGGAGCTTGCGATGCTTGACCACCTGACCGATGGAAGAATCATCTGCGCGCCGCTCCGCGGCACGCCCAACGAGTTCGTCAACTACAACGTCGACGCAGACGAGACGCGGGGACGAACTCAGGAAGCCATGCTCCTGATCCGCAAGGCCCTCACGAGCCTGGAGCCCTTCAGCTGGGACGGGACGTACTTCCAGTTCCCCGTCGTCTCGGTCTGGCCAGGCCCTACCCAGACGCCCCACCCACCTCTCTACAGCTCGGTCAACAGCCCCGAATCGGTCGACTTCGCGGCGCGTCACCGGTTCGCTGCCGCAGCCTCCTACTACGAGCCTCAGATGATCGCCAACATCATGGACAGCTACCGCGACCAGTGCGAGAAGCACGGGTGGACTCCGTCGCCCGAGCAGCAGCTGTACCGCTCCTACGTCGTCGTGGGAGAGAGCCCGGCGCACGCAGTTGAGCTGAAGGAACGCTTCGCCGGCGACAATCCGCCGCCTCACGCGTTCGCCCCCGGCTTGACGAGCGATGCCGAGATGACGAAGAAGGACATGGCAGGCTTCGGCTTCGGCTTCCTGCAGTTCGTCGGGGATACCAGCGAAGTGACCGAGCAGATCATCGAGTTCCAGCGGATGACGGGCGTCGGCATGCTCGACCTCGGATTCACCTACGGCTACTTCACCCACGACGAGACCGCTGACATGGTCACCCGCTTCGCCAAGGACGTGCTCCCGAAGCTGCGAGGGCTATAAACAGTGGCTTGAGGTTGACGTCGATGCCAATGATCACGACGGCGAGCAAGCAGCCGGCGTCGCTCTGCGCACCTTTCATCGCTTTCCCCCCATCCCGACCTGCCTGAGCAAGGACGTTCCACCGTGGAGACCTTCCGCCTGCCCAACGGCCTGAGTGCCGACGTGTTTCGTCCTGTCTCCGCCGGCTGGGGGTGCGCGGTGCTCGTGCTGCACGGCGGCGGATGGAGGCACGGCGCCAAGGAAGGTGTCCACACCCGCTGCGCGGCGCTCACGAGCGCTGGCCTCACCGCGGTGGCAGTCCAGTACCGGCTTCTGGGATCGGCTCATTGGCCCGCGCCGCTCGATGATGTCGCGGTCGCCTTGAAGTGGGTTCGAGGGGCGGCGGACGAGCTCGGGGTCTCGCCCGACAGAGTCGTCGTGCAAGGCCACTCCGCGGGGGGTCACCTCGCGCTACTCGCTGGAACTCTGCCCGACGAGGTCCGCCCTGCGGCGATCGTGGCCTACTACCCGACGACGGGGTTCTACGCTGCCCGCGCACCGGAGGGTCCGCGCTTCGCCGAGGCCGCGGAGTTCGACAGCGAGGGCCGGGCGCCTGCGTGGACGCTGTTCGACGTTCCCGTGCCGGCGGCCGAGCTCCGGGCGGCGAGTCCCATCGACCTCGTGAGTCCTCAGTCTCCGCCGACCCTCCTGATCCACGGCACGGCTGACACTGTCATCCCGTGGCGGGTGAGCAGCGCCTTCCATGAGCGTCTGCTCGATCTCGGTGTGCTCACCGACCTCCTCCTCGTCGGAGGGCGAGATCACGAGTTCGATCGTGCACCGTTCATGCGATCCACCCTCGCCCACGCTACCGAGGCGTTCGTGCGGCGAGCCGTCGTCGACCGTCAGGCCATCGAGGCGGAGTCATCGCGCTACCCGTTCCCTCCTCGCGACGGCGAGGAGGAAACAGATCCCAGTAGCCACGCACGCCCGAAAGCGACGAGCCGGGTGGGCTTGAACTGAAGCAGGCATGCGGCGGGCGTCCTGAAGAGACGATATAGCGCAGGAACGGGGCCGCAGAAAGGGGCGCTCGGCGGCACGAGGTACGTTTCTTCGCCACGCCAGAGGAACTGTACGCCGCCATGGACGTCGCCACGATCCGGGCACAGGTGATCCGAACTCGACCCCGACCCCGACCCCGACTTCGAGCCTGCTCGCGGGTTCATGGCCGTGGTCGATGGAGTTCTCGCCTCCACCGACGTCGGTGGTCCCGAGGATGAGCTGTCGGTGGGTTTGGCCGTCAGGGTCACCCGCCTGCCAGATGGAGGAGTCCAAGGGGTGTGGCCGAAGTCAGTGGTCGTAGGCGGTCAGTGACCGGTTGGTCGGCTGATTGGTCTTGCCGTTGTGCCAGATGGCCGTGGTCAGGGCCAGGATCTTGATGAAGCTGCGGGCAATGGTCTGGCGCAACGGTTTGAACAGACGCGCTCCGGCTCGCTCGGCGATGATCGTCTGGCCGAGGTGCCCGGCCATGACCTGCGGCGCGCTGTGCAGCATGTCCAGGAGCACCTCACGCTCATCGGCCTTGGCACCGGCCAGCGCGGGCCCAGCCGGCCAGCATCCGGATCACCGCCATGAGCAGCCCGATCGACCTGCGCAGCCGGCGACGCTCGCAGTGGTGGCCGAGCAGAGCCGACAGCACCGCCAGCGTGATCAGCTCGGCATCAGCCAGCTTGGACTCATCCATCTGGAGACAGCCGAGAGGTCGAACGGCTCCTGATACGAGTGGCGCCCAGGTGTGGTCGGTGCACCACGTCCGTCAGCGCATGAAGGGGGTGGTCGGCACCCCGACCTGACCCTTGAGGATGCGCTGGGCGTCGCGAACGAAGTCCACCGCGCGGGCTCTGGTCTCGACCGGGTCGATTATGTCCTGACCGGTGACTTCCGCTGTGCGATAGACCGACGAGATGGCCTCGAGCCGGCTCTGGATCGCGGCCAGCTCCGCCTCGGGATCGGGAGCCTCGGCGATCTCGCGGCGGTACGCCGCACTCACTCCTCCGGCCAGGTGCATGGAGCCCCAGCGAGCCGACGGCCAGGCATATCGCCGGAACATGCCGGAGGGCCGGTGGTGGCACTGGCCGGCGACGCCGAACAGGCGTCCCACTACGAACGTGACCATTGGCATGCGGCTTCGACACACGGCGGCGACGAGCCGTGCTCCGGCGGTCTCGATTCCTTGCCGCTCTGCGTCGGGGCCGACCATGAAGCCGGGTTCATCGGCAAGGTCGACGACCGGAAGGTGGAAGGTGTCGCACAGCTGGATGAGGCGGGCAGCCTTCGATCCTGCCGCGACGTCAGTCGAGCCGCCCAGCTCGCACGGGTCGTTCGCGAGAATTCCGACGGGGTAGCCGTCGATCCGTGCCAGCCCTGTGATCCGCGAGCGTCCGTGATGCTCTCCGATCTCGAAGAACGAGCCTCCGTCCACGACGGCTCCGATCGCGTGCCGCATGTCGAATGCCTGGCGCGGATCCCGGGGAACGAGGTGACGCAGTTCTCCGACCTCCACGTCGGGCTTCACGGGCGCCGCCAGAGGGGCGAGCTCGTTGACGCTGCTCGGCAGGTAACTGAGGAACCGACGGATCTGCGACAGCGCGTCGTGTTCGTCATCTGCCAGGTTGTCGACGGTGCCGCTCACCGACACGTGGAACTCGGCGCCACCCAGATCCTCCTTCGTGACGTCGATCCCAAGAGCGGCCTTCACGACGGGCGGCCCCCCCGGAAAGAGGAAGGAAGTGCCGCGCACCATGACGTTCCAGTGGGCAAGGCAGGCATTGATGGCGGGAAGACCGGCGACCGCGCCCATCACGGCGGAGACGACCGGCACACGGTCGAGCAGTGCGACGTCCACTGCGGACCATGTGTTGCCGTCCGGGGTGTAGGTGCGCCCCAGTTGCTCGAACGTGCGAACGCTGCCGCCGGATGCGTCGAGCAGTCTGACGAGTGGCAGATCCCACTCGAGTGCACGTGAGTTGGACGGCATCTCTTCGCCGAGCGCCCCGTGGGAGGCCCCCATCGCGCCGCCGCGCACGGTGAAGTCACCGGCCGTCAGCACCACCCGACGGCCGTCGATCGAGGCGATGCCGTCGATCTGGCCCTCGGGCACGACCGACATGAAGCGGCCGTGGTCGTCGTACGTCGCTGTGCCCACCAGGTGACGGAAACGCTCGAAGGAACCGGGATCGACCAGGCCGTCGATGCGGTCGGTGACGAGAAGCTTGCCTTGCGCGCGCTGCTTGGCGACTCCCTCCTCTCCGCCAAGGGCCCTGGCCATCTCACGACGGCGATGGAGCTCGGCCAGCTCATCCGCCCAGGGGCCGGGGTCGTCGGTCCGCAGGTCGCTCATCGGGGTCCTTTCGTGCTGGCGTCCCGTGCATGAAGGAAGTCCTCGCGGAGTCGGAACTTCTGGATCTTGCCGGTCGGTGTCGTGGGGATCGCCGGAACGACGATGACGTGCTGAGGACACATGAACCGTGGCAGCTCGTTCTCGGCCCAGGCCAGCAGTGCCGGGGGTTCGAGGGCGGCCCCGGCCACCACGGTGACGGCGACGACGATGTCGTCCTCGTCCCCCTCGGCGGAGGGCACGCCGAACGCGGCGGCCATGTCGACGGCAGGGTGTCGGCGGATGAGCTCCTCGACGAAGTAGGCCGTCACGTTCTCTCCGCGTCGTCGGATGCGAGATCCCATGCGCTCAACGAAGTAGAGGAATCCGTCGTCGTCCGCCAGGACCGCGTCGCCGGTGTGGAACCACAGGTCCCGCCACGCGCCGGCGGTCGCCTCCGGCTTGTTCAGGTAGCCGAGACTGAGCAACGCCGGTGCCTTGGGCCGCAAACCGAGCTCCCCGGTAACGCCCGCCGGCAGTGGTGTTCCGTCGTCGTCCAGGACGGCGACTTCGTACCACGGGTTGGGCCGACCCATGAATCCCTTCTTGTTCACATTTGCGCCATCCATGAAGCAGCCGCCCGCGCTCAGGACGCGGGCGCTGATCTCCTCGTGGCTCAACCCGCGGTAGAGCTCATCGGGCGTTCCTGTGCCCGGTGGGCACTCCTCGAGTAAGGCGGCAAGGACGTGGCCGGACTCGGTCTGACCGAAGCCGGCGAGGACGAAGTCGATGCCGAAGCGCTGCGCGATCTCGCGGTGGTTGGAGGGCAGGGGCTGCATCGTGACGAGCTTCAGCGTATTACGCGTGTCGTCCGGACCCTCCGGTGCGTTCATGAGCCACGGCGTCATGACGTCCATCAGCGTTGCCATGGTGGCGCCGACCTCGTCGATACGCTCCCAGAAACGGCTGGTGCTGAACTTGTCCCACAGGCCGACTCCAGCCCCGCTCCAGCTCGCCCGGGCGATGCAGAAGACCGCACCGCCGACGTGGTAAAGCGGGAGATCGCTGTAGACGACGTCGTCCGGAGTGGTCAGCTGCCGGGCCAGCCACGTGTACTGGGCCATCCACCGATGGCTGATGATGACGCCCTTCGCAGGCCCCGTGGTGCCGGACGTGTAGATGACGCAGGCTGGATCGGCGAAGCCGACGGCCGGTCGTTCCCACGTGCAGGCGACATGGAACTCGGGCTCCCTCAGCACGCCCTCGGGCAGGGGAGCGGCGTCGTCATCCGTGGACACCACGAGGGGTGACAGCGGCGATGCCTCGATGGCCGGTAGCAGTCGCGCCAGCTGCTTCTGTTCCGTCAGGATCACCGCGGGTGCGGTGTCATCGATGAGGTAGGTGAGGATCTCACCGTCGTAGCCGTCGTTCAACGGGCTGAAGACGGCGCCGAGCCGCCACGAGGCATACATCCAGAGGACTCCTGGCAGCGGGTCGCGCAGATAGGTGGCGACTCGATCGCCCGGCCGAACTCCGTGTCCCTGCAGGTTGGCGGCGATCGCATCGGTGGCCGCCACTACCTGACCGTAGGTCCACCACCGCCTGCGAGCACCGTCGTAGAGCATCCGCCGGCCGGGCTCCCGGAGTGCCCAGTCGTCGACCGCTTCGGAGACGACCTCCGGGGCCTGTTGCAGGAGATCGGTCACCGACCGCGTCTCCTGGTGCTTCGCGACCCAGGTGGGGACGTCGTGCACAGCGCCTCCTCTTCTTCACCGCGGGGTGGGGGAAGCATATCGAATTTCCCCAAAATTTCGACATCTTCTCAAAATATCTATCTTTCGCTACGCTGCATCGGACGCTCGATCGAGCGCCACGATCCTCAGACAACAGGGAGTGACGATGAGTCCCCTTGATCCCGTACTCGCCGAGCGTCATGGCGCCGTCCTCCTGCTCACCCTCAATCGACCCGAGCGTCTGAACGCGTGGACCGACGAGATGGAGGATCTCTACTTCGACCTGCTGGCGGATGCCGATGCCGATCCCGACGTCCGCGCGATCGTGGTCACGGGAAGTGGCCGGGGCTTCTGCGCCGGAGCCGACATGGAGGTCCTCTCCTCCGTCGCCTCGAAGACGACGGAAGAACTCCGGCGGCCACGCCCCAAGTCGTTCCCGCTCACCATTCGCAAGCCGATCATCGGTGCCGTGAACGGGGCCGCCGCGGGTCTCGGCTTCGTCCAGGCGATGTACTGCGACGTCATTCTGGCGTCGTCCCGAGCCGTCTTCCTCACGAGCTTCGTGCGGCGGGGCCTCATCGCCGAGTACGGCATCGCCTGGGTGCTGCCTCGCCGCCTCGGTCACGGCCGGGCCTCGGACCTGCTTCTCTCCGGCCGCAAGGTCGATGCCACTGAGGCGGCTCAGATCGGGTTGGTGGACCGGCTCGTCGAGGGCGACGTGGTCCGTGCCGCCCTCGACTACGCAGCGGAGCTGGCCGAATGGTGCTCTCCCACCTCAATGGCGGTGATCAAGCGTCAGCTCCGGGATGATGCAACCCGCGGCTTCGACACCGCTTTCAGCGAGGCGGACCGCCTCATGCTCGAGTCGTTCGCCCGCCCTGATCTCGATGAGGGCGTCGCCAGCTTCGCCGAGCGTCGCTCGCCTGAGTTCGCTCCGCTTGCGAGCGCGCAGGATGCCTGAGTCTGCGCGACCGCGCACGATCCGCCGCCTTCTCATCGCCAATCGCGGCGAGATCGCGGTCCGGCTCGTGCGGGCTTGTACCGACGAAGGAATCACCAGTGTCGTCACGCACGTGGACGCCGACGCCGACGCACTCTCCGTCCGCCTCGCCGATGAGGCCATCCGCCTCGGCGACGGCTCGCCGTCGGCCTACCTCGATGTCGCAGCGGTCGTCGCAGCGGCTCGAGCGGCGCATGTGGACGCCGTCCACCCAGGTTACGGCTACCTCTCCGAGAGCGCGGAGCTGGCAGCCGCTGTTGAGGACGCGGGCCTGATCTGGGTCGGCCCTTCTCCAGAGGCGATCAGCCGGCTGGGTGACAAGGTGTCCGCGCGTGAAGTCGCAGCGTCGATCGGAGCTCCCCTCGCACACGGGACGCCTGGGCCCCTCTCGGACCCTGCTGACGCCCGCTCGTTCGTCGAGCTCCATGGTCTCCCGGTCATCATCAAGGCTGCGCACGGCGGTGGGGGTCGCGGCATGCGGGTGGTCCGTGACCTCAGTGAGCTCGACGAGGCGTTCGGTGCCGCGACGCGCGAGGCGACGGCAGCGTTCGGCCGCGGTGAGTGCTTCGTCGAGCAGTACCTTGATCGGCCTCGTCATGTCGAGACGCAATGTCTCGCGGACATGCACGGAAACGTCGTGGTGCTCTCGACGCGTGACTGCACCGTCCAGCGGCGCCATCAGAAGCTCATCGAGGAGGCTCCGGCACCCTTCCTCGACGATGCGCAGACCGCGGTCCTTGTCGCCACGTCGAAGAAGCTGCTCGCCGAGGTCGGTTATGTCGGCGCCGCCACCTGCGAGTTCCTCCTCGCGGCGGATGGATCGATCGCCTTCCTTGAGGTCAACACCCGGCTCCAGGTGGAGCATCCCGTGACGGAGGAGGTCGTCGGCATCGATGTCGTGCGGGAGATGCTGCGTATCGCCCGGGGCGAGCCGCTCGGCTACGACGACCCGACAGTGCGGGGCCACGCCATCGAGTTCCGGATCAATGCAGAAGACGCGGGCGCAGGCTTCGTGCCCGCCGGTGGCAAGCTGCGCCGCCTGCGACCCCCCGGAGGTCCCGGTGTCAGATTCGACGCGGGTTACGAGGAGGGCGACGAGGTACCCGCGCTGTTCGACTCCCTGATCGGAAAGCTCATCGTCTGGGGGCGCGATCGTGGACAAGCGCTCGAGCGGGCTCGGCGCGCTCTCCGCGAGTTGCGGGTCGAAGGAGTGCCGACCCTCGTGCCCGCACATCTCCAGATCGTCTCGGCGCAGGACTTCGCAACGCTCGAACCGCCTCTCCGCGTGCACACGACCTGGGTGCAGGACACAGCGGACCTCGACGTCGCTCCATGGGCTGACGGCGAGGACCGGGTCGACGACCGCGGGAACACCATGCCCGTGGAGGGAACCGAGCTGGTCGTCGACGTCGACGGACGGCGCCTCACCATGACAGTCCACGCCGTGCGTCCAGCCGGTCGAACGGACCGGGGCCGGAGCGTCGCTGCGGCCCGAGCGGGCGTCATCAGCGATCACGGGTCTGTCGTCGCCCCGATGCAGGGTGTCGTGATTCGAGTCCTCGCCCAGGAGGGAGAGGCCGTCGAACGAGGGCAAGCGATCGCCGTGCTCGAAGCGATGAAGATGGAGCAGGTCGTCCTGGCGCCCCGTGCAGGCATCGTGGGTGACCTCTGCATCGCTGCCGGCGACACCGTGAGCCGCCACCAGGTCCTGGCTCGGATCACCTAAGCAGCCTTCGAGACGGAGAAGAGACCGTGACAACCCAGATCGCACGACCCCGCAGCTATGACGATCTCGCCGCCCTGGTCGGCGACGAACTCGGCGTCTCCACATGGTTCGACATCACCCAGGAGCGCATCGACGCGTTCGCGGACCTGACCCGAGACCGTCAGTGGATCCACGTCGACCCGGTTCGCGCCGCTGCGAGCAGCTTCGGATCGACCATCGGGCACGGGCTCATGACCCTGTCGCTCGGACCGGCGATGCTCGAAGAGCTGATCTCCTTCGAGGGATTCGCTCATGCGTTGAACTACGGCTACGAGCGGGTCCGCTTTCCGGCTCCGCTGCCCGTGGGGTCGCGTATTCGCCTACGCGCGACGATCACTGCGGTCAAGCCGGACGAGGGACAGGGCATCCACACTCTCGTGGCGCAGGTCTTCGAGCGCGAAGGGCACGAGAAGCCGGTCTGCGTGGCGACCCAGGCCGCCCGGTTCTTCGAGCGGTCCTGACGATGGCGATGCCTCGCGCAGAGAATCACAACGACGCACATTCCGATACGAACTTAACTTGTCGAACAAAGGCCCTGGACCGGGGTCCAGCAGCCGTCGACCTGAAGGTTGGGAGCTCCCGCCATGAAACTGGCCACCTACCTCCACGCCGGTCGTCAGTCCTTCGGGCTCGTAACGTCCGACGGACTGGTCGACCTCAGCGTGCGGCTTCCTGGGGTCGACTCGATTCGCTCCCTCCTGGAGCGCCAAGCGCTCGCTGACGCCGGCGCCTTCGTCAATGCGGCCGCTGACCACCACCTCGCCGAGGTCACCCTCCTTCCGCCCCTCCCTGACGCGGGCAAGATCCTCTGCGCGGGAGTGAACTACGAGGACCACCGAAAGGAGGGTGACCAGCCCAAGGCCCCGTACCCGACGTTCTTCATGCGTTTCAACGACAGCCATGTCGGTCACGGGCAGGCGCTGGAGAGGCCCTCGGTGAGCGAGCAGTTCGACTACGAGGGCGAGCTCGCGGTCGTCATCGGTTCGACGGCGGAGGGCGTGAGCCGGGAAGAGGCGCTCAGCCACGTGGTGGGCTACTCCCTCTACAACGACGGATCCGTCCGGGACTGGCAGACACACACGTCCCAGTGGGGTCCGGGTAAGAACTTCGACCGCTCGGGAGCCTTCGGGCCGTATCTGTGGACGGTCGACGAAGTCCCCGACATCACGGCATCGAGGCTCATCACCAGACTGAACGGTGAGGTGCTGCAGCAGGCCGTGGTGAGGGACATGACCTTCGACATCGCCACTCTCGTGAGCTACGCCTCGACCTTCACCACCCTCCGGCCCGGTGACGTGATCGTCACCGGAACTCCCGCAGGCGTGGGCATCGCGCGCAACCCTCAGGTGTTCATGCGGCCGGGCGACGTGATCGAGATCGAGGTCACCGGGCTCGGTGTGCTGTCCAATCCGGTGGTGGAGTCCTCGAGGGCCGCCCAGGAGCCGAGCTGGCTCTGAGCGCATGGCGCAAAGACCCGGGCCGCCCGTCAGGAGGCGGCGTGCTCCGCGCGGAAGCGGATCAGGAGGTCGGCCGTCGTCTGCAGGTGTTGCGTCAGCAGCTCGACGGCCTCGTCCTCCGCGCGGGCGAGCGCCGCGCGGGCGATCGCCGCGTGCTCGGCGTGCACGTCGCGATGGTGGTCGGCGGCGGGCACCGACGCCCACATCCGGTAGAGCTCCGACGATGTGAACAGCTCGTCGCGCAAGTCGAGCAGGAGCGGGCTGCCGCAGCCGCTCGCCAGCGCGTAGTGGAAGTGTCGGTGCACCTGCGGCCAGCTGCCGCCCGGGTCCTCCGCGGATCCCGGGAGCGTGACGGGAGTCCGTTCGAGCGTGTGGAGGCTTGAGACGATCCCGGCTTCCCAGTCCACTCCTCCACGCTGGATCGCCCAGCGCAACGCGACACCCTCGACCTCGCAGCGGACGGCTGTGAGATCCCGGAGGTGCGCCTCGTCGATCGAGACGACCGCGAACCCGAGCTGAGGTGCGGAGACGACCAGACGGCTCGCGACCAGTCGAGTGAGGGCTTCCCGGATCACCGACAGGCTGACGCCGAAGCGCTCGCACAGGGGCTTGAGGCGCAGACGTTCCCCCGATGGGATTCGGCCCTCGAGGATGTCAGACCGAATGGCATCTGCCACCTCCGTCGCGAAGCTGGTGCCCGATCCTGCTCGTCGAGCATCGCTCTTGGAAGGCATTCTGGCTCCTCAAGGTGAGTGGAAGAGGGTGCCCCCCGGCACCGTCCACGCGGCGCCGGTCCATGCTTGAGGCACGGGCGCGGGCCCGTGCCTGCTGATTGACGCTCAGATTCCTGCGCCCCTCAGCGCGAAATCGACCTCGAGGTCCCCCTGCCCTTCCCGATGGGGCGCGGCGGCAGAAGCACGATCTGGCGTTCATCACGTCCCCCCGCAGGTTCGGATACTCGGAGCCCATGAAAGCATCCACGTCCGCCGACCGACGAGAGGTGGATTCGATCGATGTACCGCGCCATCTCATCGGGCCGGCGGGCAGCAGACCCCGTCGGCCCGAGATCGGTGTACAGCCGAACGAGGCCGACGAGAAGGTCGCGCTGCTCGTGACCCCGTCGGTCCGCCGGCCGATCGGCCTCGAACCGGTCTGGGGAGATCGGGAATGGGCTTTCAGGTGGGAAACCCCGATAGCTGCGCCCTGCCACTCACCCCTCCTGGACTCATCACGCGAGCCGCCGACCGATCGTGAGGATCGACCTCTGTCCTGGCTGTCGACAGGGGCGGCGCGATCCCCCGCAGCTCACAGAATATCGATATCTAGTGGATTTATCTACACGACAACGCGCAGCCCGCGCGGAGCTGGAGCCGCCCTCCACGCCGTGCCGCCCGGCATGAGGCAGGCACATCTCCAGGTCGCGGCCGTCCCCCGGCCGATAGGGCGCGGTCATTGACGTCGGTAGACGGCATGGTTATCGTAATGGTCATCAAAAATCGATATTTTCGATGATGTTCCTACTGAGAGGCTCCCATGAGCGGCATTACGACCTCCTCTCGTGGCGTCGACGTGGCGCCGCTCGTCGACGCCCTGTCCGAGGGCATCGTGCTGACGGATCCGGACAGCATGGCGAGCTATCGCTGGGATCGTGCCAACGATCCTGAGGCGGGAACGCCGCTCGTCGTCGTCCGGGCTACCTGCACAGAAGACGTGCAGACAGCCGTCCGGTTCGCTGCGGAGCACGGGCTCCCCGTCATCCCCCGGGGCGCGGGATCGGGTTTGTCCGGCGGGGCGACGGCGATCGATGGGAGCGTGGTCATCTCGACCGAACGGATGAGGGCCATCACGGTCGACCCGAACACCCGCACGGCCGTCGTCGAGCCGGGACTCTTCAACGTTGAGGTCAAGGCTGCGGCCGCGCAGCACGGCCTCTGGTACCCACCGGACCCCTCATCGTTCGAGTTCTGCAGCATCGGCGGCAACGTCGCGACCAACGCCGGCGGCTTGTGCTGCGTGAAGTACGGGGTCACGGCGGACTATGTCCTCGGTCTCACGGTCGTGCTCGCGGACGGCACGGCCGTCGAGCTCGGCGGGCCGCGTCTCAAGGATGTGGCCGGTTTGGCGCTCACGAAGCTCTTCGTCGGAAGCGAAGGGACACTCGGCATCGTCACGCGGATCGTCCTTCGCCTCATCCCCCCGCAGCGTGTCCCGTCGACACTGGTCGCGACGTTCGCCTCCCTCGATGACGCAACAGCGACGGTTCTCGACATCTCCCGTGTCATGCGTCCCTCGATGCTCGAGTTCATGGATCGGGCCTCGATCAACGCGGTGGAGGACCTCACCCGGATGGGACTCGACCGAAGCGCAGCTGCGATGCTGGTCGTGCAGTCCGACGAGCCTGCGGGCTTCGCCGCGCAAGAGATTGAGGAGGTCGCCCAGATCTGCCGACGGCATGCGGCCGTCGAGGTCTTCTCGACCGACGATCCGGATGAAGGAGAGGCGTTCGTCGTAGCACGCCGCATGGCCATTCCGGCGGTGGAGCAGAAGGGCGCCCTGCTGCTGGAGGATGTGGGCGTTCCCCTCCCGGAGCTCGGTGCCCTGGTCCGCGGGATCGAGCGCATCGCCGAGATGCGCGAGGTGACCATCGCGGTCATCGCCCACGCCGGGGACGGCAACACGCACCCGCTCATCGTCTTCGACCCGGCCGACGAGGACCACGCCCGGCGCGCTCAAGTCGCGTACGGCGAGGTCATGGACCTTGCGGTCGCCCTCGGCGGCACGATCACCGGCGAGCACGGCGTCGGCAGACTCAAGCGCGCTTGGCTTCCCGGCTACCTCGGACCCGAGGTGCACGCCCTCAACAAGCGCATCAAAGACGCTCTGGATCCACAGAACATCCTCAATCCAGGCGCAGGTATCTGACCGCCGACAGGTGACCTCGCACTCTTCTCAACGGCCGCGAAGTCTCCGGCCGGCAGCGCCTTGCGGCGCAGATCGAAGCCGACAAGAACAGGATCTGACATGTCAACACCACAGCGCGTCGCCATCGTGACCGGAGCAGCGCGAGGGATCGGTGAGGCGGTGGCGCACCGCCTCGCCACGGACGGTCACGCCGTCGTGGTACTCGATCTCCTGGAGAAGGACTGCGCACGAGTCGCGGACGCCATCTCAGCGGCTGGCGGTGTGGCCCTCGCTGTCGGTGCCGACGTCTCGGACGAGGCGGCTGTCGAGGCGGCCGTCAGCGAGGTCGCCGACAGGCTGGGCCCGCCCACGATCCTGGTCAACAACGCAGGCATCATCCGCGACAATCTCCTGTTCAAGATGTCGGTCTCGGATTGGGACCAGGTCATGGGCGTCCATCTCCGTGGATCCTTCCTGATGTCGCGGGCTGCTCAGAAGTTCATGGTGGAGGCCGGTTTCGGCCGCATCGTCAACGTGTCGAGCTCGTCCGCGCTGGGCAACCGGGGCCAGGCCAACTACGCAGCGGCGAAGGCCGGCATCCAGGGTTTCACCAAGACCCTGGCTCTTGAGCTCGGCCGCTTCGGCATCACCACGAACAGCGTCGCTCCCGGCTTCATCGAGTCCGACATGACCCGCGCCACCGCGGAGCGTCTCGGCGTCTCGTTCGAGGAGTTCCGGGACACGTTGGTCAGCAACATCCCCGTCGGCCGCCCGGGCGCACCGGAGGATGTGGCCGCCGCGGTCTCCTTCTTCGCCCGAGAGGACGCCGGGTTCGTGTCAGGACAGGTCCTGTACGTCGCCGGCGGCCCCCTGAACTGACCGACGTCGTTCTGAAGGAGGAGGACATCATGCGTAACGCCGTGATCGTGTCGACCGCCCGCACTCCGATCGGACGGGCCTACCGCGGTGCCTACAACGACACGTCGGGACAGGAACTGGCAGGACACGTCATCAGGGCCGCGGTCGAACGAGCGGGCCTGGAAGGTCCGGAGATCGACGACGTCATCCTCGGATGCGCCATGCAGCAAGGCAGCACCGGTTTCAACGTCGCTCGGCAAAGCGCTCTGCGCGCCGGTCTCCCGGACTCTGTGGCGGGAATGTCGGTGGACCGGCAGTGCGCATCCGGTCTCATGGCGATCGCGACGGCGGCCAAGCAGATCGTGCACGACGGGATGCAGGTGGTCGTCGGTGGCGGGGTGGAGTCGATCTCGCTGGTCCAGAACGACCACCAGAACGGCTATCGCGCTGAGGACTCGTGGCTCCTGGCCCGGATTCCTGACATCTACTTGCCGATGCTGAACACTGCGGAGATCGTCGCCGACCGGTACGGCGTCACGCGTGAGGAGCAGGACGCGTTCGCCCTGATGTCTCAGATGCGTACGGCTGCCGCCCAGGCCGAGGGGCGCTTCTCGGACGAACTGGCACCGCTGACGACGACGAAGGTCGTGCGGAGCGAGGACGGTCCCCGGCGCGAGACCGTCACCTTGACCGCAGATGAGGGGAATCGACCTGGGACCACCATCGAAGCGCTGGCGGGTCTCCGGACGGTGTTCTCGGACGGGCAGGTTTCGACGCGCGCGACGATCACGGCAGGCAACTCATCGCAGCTGTCGGACGGCGCGTCCGCGTCGGTCCTGATGGAGGAGGCCGAGGCGGAGCGGCGCGGTCTTGCGCCGCTGGGACGCTATGCCGGCATGGCAGTGGCCGGTTGCGCTCCGGACGAGATGGGGATCGGCCCGGTCTTCGCGATCCCCAAGCTCCTCGACGCGCACGGACTCAACGTCGATGACATCGACCTGTGGGAGCTGAACGAGGCCTTCGCCTCACAGGCCGTCTACTGTCGAGACAAGCTCGGCATCGATCCCGCGACGTACAACGTCAATGGCGGGGGCATCTCGATCGGACATCCGTATGGGATGACGGGTGCACGCCTTGTGGGGCACGCGCTCATCGAAGGGCGTCGGCGCAACGCCCGCTGGGTCGTTGTCACGATGTGCGTGGGCGGCGGCATGGGTGCGGCAGGTCTGTTCGAGGTCCTCTGAGGACCGCGGCACAACAAGTTCCAGGTACAAACCCCACTTCAGAGGAGATTCGGCACGTCATGGATCTAGGTATCGCAGGACGCACGGCGCTTGTCCTTGGGTCGAGCCAGGGCCTCGGCCGCGCGTGTGCGGAGGCTCTGATCGCCGAGGGGGTGAACGTCACGATCAACGGCCGCGATCGTCACAAGCTCGCTCAAGCGGCCGCTGAAGTCCAGGCCAACGCCGCGTACGGAGCGACGTGTAGCTACGTGGAGGCCGACGTCCTGACCGACGCCGGTCGAGCGGCCGTGCTGAGCGCGCTCCCGGAGGCGGACATCCTCGTCACCAACAATCGAGGTCCTCGCCCGGCTGCCTTCGACGACGTGACGACCGACGATCTGGAAGAAGGGATCCGGCTCCATTACCTGACCCCCATCTTCTTCGTGCGTCACTATCTGCCTGGAATGCGGGCCCGGCGCTGGGGGCGGATCGTCAACATCACCTCGGCGATGGTCGCCGCTCCTCATGCGCTGATGCTGGCGTCAGCCGGTGCTCGAACCGGTCTGACGGCGGTCATGAAGGCCATTCAGCGAGACGCCGTCCGTGACAACGTGACAATCAACCAACTGCTGCCTGAGCGCATCGACAGCCCACGCCAGCTACAAGTCGCCAGGGTCGAGATGGAGCGCGACGGCCTGACCTTCGAAGAGGCACGCGCCCGTCAGGCCAGCGGCGTGGCCGCCAAGCGCCTGGGACGCCCCGAGGAGTTCGGGGCCGCCTGTGCCTTCCTCTGCAGTGAGAACGCCGGCTACATCTCCGGGTCGAGCCTGCGCGTCGACGGCGGAAGCAACGCCGGACTCCTCTGAGGACCATCCGGAATTCAGGTGTACAGGAGGAAGCGTGTCGAATATCCAGTTGCTCCGCTACAACATCGAGCCCGGTCGGATGGACGACTTCATCGGCTGGTGGCGAGGGCTCGTGCCGATCCGGGAGCAGTACGGCTACCGGCTCCTCTTCGCTCTGGCCGACCGCGAGAACCACCAGTTCGTGTGGGCAGTCGAGCATGATCTCCCCATGGAGGAGGCCGAGGCGGTGTACAGGCGCGCCCCCGAGCGCGACGAGCACTGGTTGACGAACCCGGATGTCGTCGTGAGCTCGGTGGTGAACGTAGTCGATCCCATCATGACCGCTTGGCCCGGGAGCGCTGGGTGAACAGGCAGCACTCGCCAGAGGTCTTGTGAGCCTCACGTCACTCAGCATGGCCGCGACACCCTGAGCGCATGACGCCCGGGCACTGAGGAAAGGGAAGCCGATGCCGGAGAGTTACCTCGACTACGTTCGCAAGCCGGACGACGAACGGATTCGCATGCTGCGCGATGTGGATCCCCGCGGCCACGCCGCCCGTGCGGCTGCGATCCCTGAGGTGAACGCGGTCTTGCAGGAGTGGCTCGGGTTGTACCGGTCTGGTCCCTTCACCGGTGTGACCTCGGACGGAGAGCGGCGCGCCGGCCTGTTCGGCCGTCGTGACGAATCGGCTCCGAGCAAGGAGGCCGCTGCTGCGGCTGTGGCCTTCCTCGACCTGCTGTCTCCCGAGCAGCAGGAGGTCGTCTCGCATCCGATCAACAGCCGCGTCTGGCGGGCGTGGATGAACCCGGAGATCTACCTGCAGCAGTACGGCCTTCGGCTCGATGAATGCAGTCCTGAAATCCGGCTCGCCGCTCTTGAGCTCATGGCGTCGTCGCTGAGCGAAAGCGGGTTCGCCAAGGTGCAACAGGTCATGCGGGTCAATGACGAGCTCGGACGCCTCGTGCTCGCCCCTCAGATCATGAACGAGTTCAGCTACAACGTGAACGTGTTCGGCGATCCGCGGGCCGACGATGTCTGGGGCTGGCAGGTATACGGCCACCATCTCGCGCTCAACTGCTTCTTCGCGGGGGCGCAGATGGTGCTCACCCCTGTCTTCATGGGTGCGGAGCCAACCCGTCTGGACAGCACCAGGTGGGACGCGTCGTACTCGCTCTTCGCTCCTGAGGAGCGCCTCGCACTGCTTCTTGTCCGCAGTCTCGACGCCGAGGAGCGAGAGCGCGCCGTCCTGTTCGGCAAGAAGCGTGATTCAGCCATGCCGCCGGACCGCATCCACCCGGCGGACGAGCTCAACCTTGCTGGCGCGTTCCGCGACAACCGGGTGATCCCCTATGAGGGCATCTCGCTGACTGAGGTCAGCCCCGACAAGCAGCGCCTGGCTATGGCCATCGCGCGAGAGATGCTCGACTACCTCCCGTCCGGTCCATTGACCCACCGCATGCGCGAGCTGGAGTCGCACCTCGCAGACACCTACTTCGCTTGGATCGGGGGCACCGGCGACGACGACCCGTTCTACTTCAGGCTCCAGTCGCCTGTCGTGATCCTGGAGCTCGATCACCACGCGGGTGTCTTCCTCTCGAACGAGGAACCGAAGAAGTTCCATACCCATACAGTCATCCGGACCCCGAACGGCAATGACTACGGGGCGATGCTGCATGGACCCGCGGACGGCCCAGCCACTCTCGACGAGGATTGACATGCTCCCATCCCAGCGAATCTACGGATGTACGACAAATCCGATCAGGTCGGGATGATCAAGGCCACGCAATCGCGCCGTCGGCTGCTCGCTGGTTGCTCTTCGGCCAACGGCACCCTGAAACACCAAGCGACATTTTTGAACATTCTTGGCATGGGCATTTCCATGCGGAACGACGCGTACGGCACATTGCGTAAGCGCCCGGCACGAGAGCCACTTACTGTCTCTCCGCTACTTCAGCGGCAGAGGGACCGTCAGCGTTCCGGCGAGAGCGCTTCCGCGCCACCTGGGACCAGGGTTCGGATCCGGGCGTGGTTGATCCACTTCTCAGCGGCAGAGGGCTGCCGGCGCGAAGGCGGCGCCGGCCATGACGGCGTCCGTCTCGCCCTCGGCGACCGAGGGCGAGACGGATCCGCGTTCACAGGTGTGGCGAGATCATCCGGGTCCGGGAGAAGAGCCCGTCCTCAGGAGCTTGCCCGCTGGGCGAGCTGGTCCGGATTGAGGGTGAGCCAGTCGTAGTCGATGCTGTTCCAGAACGAGCACTGGTGCTGGGTCTCAAACGCCTCGGTCTTGAACGCGTGGCTGTTGTCGCCAGGCAGCAGCGACATGTACCTGCCGCTGCGGTACGGCGGCCAAGCCGCCTGCCCGATGGCCGTGGGGTTGGCGTTGCTCACGAACGAGCCCCAATAGCGCACCATCGCGTCGGACAGTTGCCGCTGTTCCGCAGTCAGCAACGTCGAGGCCTGCGAGGGGAACAGGTAGGGGAGCTCACTGCCGTGCGGGGCGCCGGGGTCGAAGCCGGGCGGAGCGTAGGAGCCGCCCGGAGCGTAGGCGGGCGGGTGGGGGTCGTCGAACTCGTAGAAGTACGTCCTCGGCTGCCTGGCCGCGAATCGCGCCGTGAGGTTCTGGTACTGGCAGCCGCCCAGTCCGTAGAAGACACTGCTGTCGTCCCATACCGAGCTGATGGCGTACGTCCCGGTGTACGGGCTGGGGTAGGCGCTGTAGGGGTAGTGCGCGAGCACCGCATCTGCCTGTGCCCCGAACTCGAGCCTGATCGCCCGCTCGTACTGTTCCTTGGTCGCGTTCGCGAACGGCAGTGCCCATCCACGCACCTCGTCGCGCGTGCTGCCGATCATGAGCGGGACCTTGTTGTACTGTCCGGATCGTACGGCGTCGGCCGGCGCGAGCGGCAGCTCAGGAGTCCCGGACACCGGCAGCGGTCCGGTCAGGATGCCGCCGATGAACCCGCGGCCGGCGGCCTCCAGCGCTTGGGAGGTCAGGCCCCGCAGACAGGACACGCTGGTGGCCGGATCGGTACAGCCTGCGGCCGTGGCGTAGTCCTTGCCCCGGGCGGCGGCCTGGGCGGCCGTGTGGCTCGGGCATCCACCGCTCTGGATGATCGCGCCGGTGAACAGGCCGCGCGCCGAAGGCGAGGCCATCAGGGCGCAGACGGAGTGGCCGCCGGCCGACTCGCCCGCGATCGTCACCTTGCGGGGGTCGCCGCCGAAGGCTCTGATGTTGCGCTGGGTCCAGCGCAGCGCCGCCTCCTGGTCGAGTAGGCCGTAGTTGCCCGCGCCCTGGTTGCTCAGCCCGGGCAGGGAGAGGAAGCCGAACACGTTGAGCCGGTAGTTGATCGACACGACCACGATGTTGTTGGTCTTGGCGAGCAGCGAGCCGTCGTTGTCGGCGCCCGAACCGCTGGAGAAGCCTCCGCCGTGAATCCAGACCATCACCGGCAGCGGCCGGTTCGTGCGCTGTTCGGGGGTGTAGACGTTGAGGTACAGGCAGTCCTCGCTCATGCCCGCGCCGTACGGCTGCATGCAGCGCGAGCCGAAGGCGGTCGCCTGCCGGACACCCGACCAGGCGGGAGCGGGCGCGGGAGGCTGCCACCGCCTGGCATCGACCGGCGGCGCGGCGTACGGGATGCCGAGGAACCGGTCGACCCCGTCCGCCGTGACTCCGGCGACCGCGCCCTTGTCGGTGGAGACCGTCAAGGAGTGGGACGTCGCGGACGCCGGTGTGACAGGTGTGACGGCCAGCAGGGCGAAGAGGCTTGCGACGACGGCAAGCCATCGCCGGAGGGTGAAACGCACTGAACCTCCCAAAGGATGGCAACGGGCGAGGCGCCAAATGTCCCCTTGAGATCAGTGGGTGCCAACGCCGCCGTTCCGTTCAACGGATCGAGTCTTTAAAGGGGGTCCACACCGATCGGTCCCACCTTGGAGGCGCCTCCTGGAGCGCCCAGGGGTGCGTCGCGGCCGGGCAACACTCCCTCGAAGAAGCGCCGGTTCTCGTCAAGGACGTCCGGGGCGGCCTTGCGGTCGGCGGAGATGGCCTGTTCCGGGCAGACCGTCTCGCAGGCGCCGCAGTCGATGCACTCGAGCGGGTTGATGTAGAGCTTGTGCCGCCCCTCGTAGATGCAGTCGACTGGACACTCCTCGACGCAGGAACGGTCCATGACGTCCGTGCAGGCGGGGCCGATGACGTAGGGCATGTCAGGTGTCCTTTTCTGTGGAGTGCCCGGGGAACAGCACAGCCCGGGGATCGATGACGGTGGCGGCGTTGTTGACGGCGGTGGCGGCCTCGCCGAACCCGACGGAGATCAGCCGGACCTTGCCGGGGTAGTCGGTGATGTCGCCGGCGGCGAAGACGCGCGGGAGGTTGGTGGCCATCCGGGTGTCCACGGTGATGTGGCGGGCGTGAAGGTGCAGGCCCCATTCCTCCATCGGGCCGAGGTCGGCGGTGAAACCGAGGGCCGCGACCACGGTCTGCGCCTGCAGCACCCGTACGGCGCCGTCCCGCAGCCGGACCTCGGCGGCCTCCACGTCGCCCTCCCCGCGCAGGGCGGTGACCTCGGCGTTGACGATGATCTCGATGCCGAGGTCGCGGACGTGCTCGATGCTCGCCCGGTGCGCGCGGAAGCGGTCCCGGCGGTGGACGAGGCGTACCGAACGGGCGATCGGGGCGAGCGCCGCGGCCCAGTCGAAGGCGCTGTCGCCGCCACCGACGATGACGACGTCCCGCCCGGTGTGCTCGTCGGGGTCCGGGACGAAGTACACCAGCCCGCGGCCGAGATACGCCTCCCCGGCGGGCAGCGGCCGGGGTGTGAACGTGCCGATGCCGCCGGTGATGACGACGGCTTCGGCACGGATGGCCTCGCCGCGGTCCGTGTGGACGACCGGGCGTCCCTCGCCGTCGTGGACGAGCGCGACCGCGCGGCGCCCCAGAAGATAAGTGGGCTTGTACTGATTCGCCTGCGCGAGCAGGTTGTCGACCAGGTTGCGGCCCTTCACCGCGGGGAACCCGGCGATGTCCAGGATGGGCTTCTCCGGGTACATCGCGCTGACCTGCCCGCCGACTTGGGGCAGGACGTCCAGGACGACAGTGCGCAGGCCACGGAAACCGGCATAGTACGCGCCGTAAAGCCCCGCGGGACCGGCGCCGATGACGAGCACCTCGGTCTCCATGACCACAGGGGCGTCGGTGGGAACGGACATGATGGAAGACCGTAGGGACGGTCGTAAACTTCGCAAATCGCCCCGTTCCGGTGAGCAGGACGCCGCGCTTATGCGAGCCGCGACCGGCTGGGAGGCTCCCTCCACAACCGACACGGCCTCCGGTGACAAGGGAGAGCTCACGTGAACACAAAATCCAGACCGAGTGTGAGGGCGGGTGTGATCGCCGCCTGTTCGGCTCTGCTCCTCCTCACCGGCTGCACTGCCGGAACCACCGATTCCAGCGAGGGGAACGCGGCCCAGGGGCCGCTCGTCCGGATCGCTCTCGGCGTCGACGCCTCCTACGCGCCGTTGTACCTGGCCCAGCAGAAGGGGCTGTTCGCCAAGGCGGGCCTCAACGTCCAGCTCATGCAGACCGAGGGGGGCCCGGCGGCCTCCCAGGCCGTCCAGGCGGGGACCGCGCAGCTGGCGCTCCAGTCCAACTCCACCGCACTGTCGCTGATGGCGGCCAGTGACGACCTGCGGGCCCTGGGCGTGTTCGAGTCCTCGGACCGCTACCTCAAGGTGGTGCTGCGCAAGGGCATCGACAAGCCCCAGCAGATCAAGACGATGGCCTCGATCCCAGGGATCGGCCTCTACTCGACGTACTCCTACCTGCGCTACAACAAGATCGATCCGGCCTCGGTGAAAATCCTGTCGAGTTCGGCGCCGGAGATTCCCGCCCTGCTGACCCGCGGCTCCATCGACGGCTACGTCCTCTTCGACCCGTGGGTGACCAAGGGGGTGGAGGGCGGGGGCCACATCGCGGGCCAGATCGGCGACTTCGGCGTCGGGTTCAGGCAGTGGCTGGTGGCCGGGCGCACCTGGCTGGAGAAGAACGAAGACCTCGCCGGGAAGGTGTTCCAGGTCATCGCGCAGGCCGACGAGATGGTGACCGCCGACCCCAAGGCGGCTGCCGAGGCGACCGAGAAGGAGGTGAAGATCCCCGCCGCCCAGACCGTCAAGGCGCTCCCGGAGATCAACTTCAAGGCACGCGGCTTCACCGACGAGGACTACACGAACGACAAGAAGCTCGTGGACTTCCTGCTGGAGCAGAAGCTCATCAAGAAGGCGCCCGATCTTCAGACCGTGATGCTGAAGGGCTGGTACGAGCAGCACGTCCGGCCATAGGCGCCTCATCCGATGTGCGGCGATCCTCAACCATCGAAGGGAACAGCCATGGACACCGGTTCCGTGGAGAAGGCGGCGGCCGCGTTGCTCGACGCGTACGCGACCGGCACCCCAATTCCACCACTAAGCACCACATATCCCGGCATGTCGATCGACGACGCCTACACGATCCAGCTCGCCCAGGTCCGCGAGTGGATCGCGGCGGGCGCCGTGGTCAAAGGTCACAAGGTCGGACTGACCTCAGCGGCGATGCAGCGGCAGCTCGGGGTGGACCAGCCGGATTTCGGCCATCTGACGGAACGGATGCTCTTCCAGGACTCCGCCCCGATCGACTCCGGGCGCTTCCTGCAGCCGCGGATCGAGCCGGAGATCGCCTTCGTGCTGGGCCGCCCGCTGTCGGGCCCCGGCGTGACCGCCGCTCAGGCGGCGGCCGCCGTCGACTTCGTTCTGCCCGCCCTGGAGATCATCGATTCCCGGATCGCGGACTGGAAGATCACCTTGGCGGACACCATCGCCGACAACGCCTCCAGCGGCGGCGTCGTGCTCGGCACCCGGCCGGTCCGGCTGGACGGTCTCGACCTGGCGCTGACCGGCTGCCTGCTGCACCGCGACGGCGTACTGGAGCAGACCGGCGCGGGCGGGGCGGTGCTCGGCGACCCGGTCAACGCGCTGGTCTGGCTGGCCAACGTGCTCGGCGAGCGCGGGGTGAGCCTGGAGGCCGGGCAGGTCGTGCTGCCCGGGTCGGTCACCGCGGCGATCCCCGTCGCGCCGGGCCAGACCGTCACCGCCACGTTCGCCGGCCTCGGCCCGGTGACCGCGGCCTTCGCGGAGGTGGCGCGGTGAGCAGGCTGAGCGCGGCGATCGTCGGGCCCGGGAACATCGGCACCGATCTGCTGGTCAAGCTGCTGCGCAGCGACGTGATCGAGATTCACTCGATGGTGGGCGTGGACCCGGCCTCCGACGGATTGGCCCGTGCCGCAGATCTCGGCGTAACGGCCTCCGCCGGCGGGGTGGACTGGCTGCTGTCCCAGGACACCCTGCCCGACCTGGTCTTCGAGGCCACCTCCGCCAAGGCGCACCTGGCCAACGCCCCGCGTTACGCCGGGGCCGGGATCACGGCGATCGATCTCACCCCCGCCGCCGCCGGGCCGTTCGTGTGCCCGCCGGTCAACCTGGACACCCTGTCCGACGCGCCCAACCTCAACATGATCACTTGTGGCGGCCAGGCGACCATCCCGATCGTGCACGCCGTCTCGCGAGTGGTCCCGGTCGCCTACGCCGAGATCGTGGCCTCGATCGCCTCCCGCTCGGCGGGCCCGGGCACGCGGGCCAACATTGACGAGTTCACCGAGACGACCGCCCGCGCCATCGAGCAGGTCGGCGGCGCCGCCAGGGGCAAGGCGATCATCATACTCAACCCGGTGACGCCCCCGATGATCATGCGGGACACGGTGTTCTGCGCGATCCCCGAGGACGCCGACACCGGCGCGGTCAGCGACTCGATCCACGAGATCGTCGCCGAGGTGGCCGCGTACGTGCCCGGATACACCCTGCGCGCCGAGCCGCAGTTCGACCCTCCCCGCGACATCTGGAACGGCATGGCCCGCGTCGCGGTGTTCCTGGAGGTCCGGGGCAACGGCGACTACCTGCCGCCGTGGGCCGGCAACCTCGACATCATGACCGCCGCCGCCGCCCGGGTGGGCGAGCAACTCGCCCTGAGGAAGGTGACCGCGTGAGCACCAAGATCAGGATCACCGACTCCACCCTGCGCGACGGCAGCCACGCCATGGCCCACCGCTTCACCCAGGAACAGGTACGCGGTGTCGTCCACGCGCTCGACCGGGCCGGGGTGGAGGTCATCGAGGTCAGCCACGGCGACGGACTCGGCGGGTCGTCCTTCAACTACGGCTTCTCCCTGGAGGACGACGTCAAGCTGGTCGCGGCCGCAGTCGACGAGGCGCGCCAGGCGAAGATCGCCGTCCTGCTGCTGCCCGGCCTCGGCACGGTGGAGGACCTGAAGCAGGCTCGGGACGCCGGGGCCTCGGTCGCCCGGATCGCCACCCACTGCACCGAGGCTGACGTCTCCTTGCAGCACTTCGCCGCCGCCCGCGCCCTCGGTATGGAGACCGTGGGCTTCCTCATGCTGTCGCACCGGATCGGCCCCGAACAGCTCGCCGCCCAGGCCCGGATCATGGTGGACGGCGGCGCGCAGTGCGTGTACGTCGTGGACTCCGCCGGAGCCCTCGTGCTCGGCGAGGCACAGGCCCGGATCAGCGCGCTGGTCGCCGAGATCGGCCACGAGGCCCAGGTCGGCTTCCACGGTCACCAGAACCTCTCGCTCGGCGTGGCCAACTCGGTGCTGGCCACGCAGAACGGCGCACTCCAGATCGACGGCGCGCTGTGCGCCCTCGGCGCAGGAGCCGGCAACTCCCCCACCGAAGTGCTCGTCGCCACCTTCGAACGGCTCGGCATCCCCACCGGCGTGGACGTGCAGGGCGCGCTGGCCGCCGCCGAAGACGTCGTCAAGCCGTTCCTGCACCGCCTGCCGTTCGCCGACCGCTCAGCGATCACCCAGGGCTACGCCGGGGTGTACTCCAGCTTCCTGCTGCACGCCGAACGGGCCGCCGAGCGGTACGGCGTACCGGCGCACGAGATCCTGCAGCGGGTCGGCGAGGCCGGGTACGTCGGCGGCCAGGAGGACATGATCATCGACGTCGCCCTGCAGCTCGTCGCCGAACGCGACCGCGTCGCCTGACAAAACGGAAAGGGAAGGCTCCCGGGAAACCCCGGGAGCCTTCAGGACGGCCGGAGCAGCTCGACCGTCCCGACGACGCAGGGCGTGCCGTCGGCCTTGACGATGGCCGCTTCGAGGCACAGGCGCACTCCGTCGTCCTCGGGCTCGGACTCGCGGACGGACGCCGTCCAAACAAGGGGCTCGCCCGCCACGGCGGAGGCCTGGTTGCGCCAGCTCACCGAGCGCAGCCGCGCCTGCGGCCCGGCCCAGTCGAGCGCGTGCCTGGCGAGCATCTCGCCGTGCAGCGTGGACTGCACGACCGTCCCGGTGAAGCCCTCGGAGATCGCGTACGGTTCGTCGTAGTGGATGCGGTGCGCGTTCCACGAGACGGCGCTGAACCGGAACAGTTGCACCGTGCTGTGGGAGTAGGCGCGCGGAGGGCATGATTCGGTCACGGCAGGTCCATCACAATGATCGTCTCGTCCACGGAGGCCAGGTCCGTCCCGTCCTCATCGATGAAGCGCGTCGTGACGCCCAGCACGACGAAGTTGCCGGAGCGGCCCCGCTTCGGGGCGGCCGAGCACACCGCGCGCAGCGCTCGGACGTGTGTGCCCGCCACGAGCGGACCTCCCAGCCGGACCGTCTGGCCGCCGTGCACCTGACGCACCGGCAGACCGCGCGTGCACGGCGACTCCCTGACCGCCAGCCCGTCCGGCCGCAGCTCGTCCTCGACGGGACCGTCCTCCCAGCTCATCACGCCGGTGAGGAACAGCGGCGGGGCCGTCACGGGCCGTCCGGCCGCCTCGGCCGCGCGCGCGTCCCGCAGGTAGGCGGTGTCGTTGACCGCCGCGGCGTACCGGCGGAACTCCTTCGCGGTGACGACGCCGCAGTCCTCGTCCTCCCAGCGACCGGCCAGCTCACCGGCCCGCGCCAGCACCTCGGCCAGCGCGGGACTCAGGGTGCTCACAGGACCCGCTGCAGCGAGCGGGTGATGCCCATGCTCGCCGTACGCAACGCGCCGGAAAGCTTGCCCGGGTCCATCCGGTAGGTGGGTCCCGTCACCGAGAGCGCACCGACGAGCGCGGCGTCCCGGTCGAACACCGGGACGGCGGTGCTCATGTAGCCGAGCCGGACCTCCTCGAACTCGGTCGCGACCTCCTCCAGCCGGATCCGGTCGAGCTGGGCGCGCAACCGGGCGGGGGAGGTGATGGTGTGGCGGGTGAGCGGCTTCAACCCGTTGCGTACGACCTCGATGAAGAGCGACTCCGGGCCGAAGGCCAGGATGACCTTGCCGGTGGCGGTGCAGTAGAGCGGGAGCCGGCCGGCCACCCGCGACTGCTGCCCGAGGCCCCGGTGCGCCAGGATCTTCTCCAGGTACAGCACCTCCAGGCCGTCGTGGATCGCGAAGTGGATGGTCTCGTGCGTGCTGAGCAGGAGATCCTCCATATAGGGCTGCGCGATCTCACGGAGGATCCGTTGCCGGTGCACCCGCTGGCCGATCTCGAATAACCGCAGGCCGAGCCGGTAGTCGCTGCCCTCCCGCTCCAGCAGCCCCCATTTGACGAGCTCCTGGGCCAGCCGGTGCACGGTCGCCTTCGCCACGCCGGTGCGCCGGACGAGCGCGGCCAGGGACAGGGTGGCGTCGTCCGCGGTGAACGCCTCGATGATCAGCTGGGCCTTGCCGAGCACGGAGTTCATGGGATCGGGGCAGGTGGCCTGCTTCGGAGGCTCGGAACGGGGGGTTTCGAACGAGATGATGGTCATGGGAAAAACCTGGCGAGCAACTCAGAAACCTCCACCGACCGTTGTTCCATCAATGGAATCATGCCCCCGTCGATAATCGCTACCTTTGACATCTCCAGTTGCGATGACAGTTTTCCGAGGTCAGGCACGGTGAACGGGTCGGCCGAGGCGCCCACGCAGAGCGTGGGGCAGCGGATCAGACCGATCCGGTCCTCCATCCGGTAGCGGCTGACGGCCTCGTGGCCGCGTTCCACGTCGTCACCGACGATGAGGGCGTCGCGTACGAACCGGGTCAGCAGATCGGGCCTGGCGGGAGGATAGTACGGCTGCCTGCGACGCCAGAGAGCGGTCAGGTGCGCACCGTCCGGGTCCGGCTCGACGGCGTCGATGGGCGGCCGGTGCCGGCGCGCCTCCCGTGCCTCCGCGTCCACGTACGGCGTGGAGGACAGCACCAGCGCCGTCACCCGTTCAGGCGCCCGGGCCGCCACCTCGACCGCGATCACTCCGCCGGTGTGGTGGCCGACCAGCGCGACCTCGGCCAGCCCGAGCGCGTCCAGGAACTCGACGACGGTCGCGGCGTAGGTCTCGATCGAGTGCTCGGCGAGCGGCGCCGACGCGCCGAAGCCGATGGTGTCCATCGCGATGGCCCGGTGGGTGCGGCCGAGCAGCGGAAGCACCTCCCGGTACTCGTCCCACGACCGAGGGGTCTGGTGCAGGAGCAGCACCGGCGCCCCGGTGCCGCACTCGGCGTAGTGCACCTGCCCGCGGGAGGTGTCCGCGTAGCCGAACCGGATCGTTCGGCCCACGGCCTCGTCCGTCATGATGACGCGGCGAGAAAGGCCAGGCTCATCGGGTTGTAGAGGTCGGCCTTCTCGTGCTGCGGCCAGTGTCCGCAGTCGTTGAAGATCTCCAGCCGGGAGCCCGGGATGGCCTCCGCGATCGCCTCGGCCTCCGGAATCGCCCCGAAAGGGTTCTTGTTTCCCCAGACCACCAGGGTGGGCGCCTTGATCGCGGCCATGCGCTCGGGCCGCAGCAGGTTGCGCTCGCGCGTCTCGACGTGTTGCAGGGCCAGCAGGTTGTGCAGGTTCGCCGCGAACTCCGGCCGGTGGTAGATGTCGAACCGGACGTCGGTCAGCTCGTCACCGAGGTCCTCGTCCCAGTGCGCCCACAGCAGCCCCAGCCGCTCGCGGGTGAGCGCCGGATCGTCACTCTCCACGGCCGCGCGGGTCGAGGTCTTCAGCCGTTCCATCACCGCCGGGTTGACCTGCGTCCCGCCCATGCAGAGCAGCTGGAGCGAGGCGACCCTGTCGGGATGCTCACTCGCCGCCCAGGACGCCACCCAGCCGCCGAGCGACTCCCCGACCAGGTGCGCGCGCTCCGCGCCGACCGCGTCGAGGTAGGCCAGCAGGTGCTCGACGTAGGCGGGGATCTCCCCCGGCTTGTCGGGCTTGCCGGTGTGACCGTGCCCGAGCATGTCGATGGCGTGGCAGCGGTAGCGTTCGGCGTGCGCGGGGATGTTGCGTACGAACGCCTCCAGGTGCCCCGTCGTGCCGTGCAGGAAGACGACGTGCTCGCCGTCCTCGGGCCCGGCCTGCAGAGCACGGGTACGGATGCCGCCGGCGTCCACGTACGTGTGCCGGTAGTCGACGTCGATGAGTTCGGTCCAGATGCTCATGATCACCCTTCGTGGTTCGTCGGATCGAGGACGGCGACGCCCATCCCGGTGAGCCATTCGGGGATGACCTCGTAGGCCAGGCGTCGTGCGGGGATGTGGTCCATCACGGCCGCCATGAGCAGCCAGGTGCGCAGTTCCTGCGCGCCGTTGCCGGCCACCTCCTCCAGCCGTTCGGTGGTGTACTCGCTCAGCCGCGCCGCCTTCCCGCTCTCCAGCAGGGACAGGAACTCTTCGTCGAACTCCGTGTTGACGGCCGACTCGGCGGCTCGGATGATCTCGCGGCGACGCGCGTCGTAGTCCTGCCAGTTGTCACGGCCGTCGAGCCAGGCCCTGACCATGAACTCCTCTTCGTCCCCGTGCGGGTCCCGCCAGTCCGGCCAGGGCAGCCGGTGCGACAGGCCGCCGGACCCGACCACCGCGACGCGGCGGTCACCGGGGAAGGCGAGCACGGCCTCGCGGATGGCTCTGCCCAGCCGTTCGCATCGGTCCAAGGTGGGCAGCGGGTGGGCGAAGACGTTCACCACCAGCGGGACGATCCGCACGTCCAGCCCGTCCAGCAGGTACTGGATCGCGTGGGACTGCCCGTGGTCGATCTGCAGCCTGGCCGAGAAGGCCAGGTCGAACCGTCCGCTCTCGACGAGCGTGCCGGCGAGGTGGTGCGCGAGCGGCTCGTCCACCGGCTGCGGGCCCTTGGGCGTCCCCGACTCGCCGCTGGCCAGGCATTCACCGACGCCGATCGTGAAGCTCGGGATCAGGTCGAGCCAGAAACCGCGGAAGTGGTTGGAGCCGATGATGATCACGGTGTCCGCACGCGCGGCGGCGATGGCGTCGCGGGCCTGCCAGAGCGCGTTCCGGAACCGCTCCGCGCGGTCCTTGTGGAGGGTCTGCTCCCAGTGCGTGTTCATCAGCGTGGAGTGGGAGGCTCCCACGCCGAGGACGATGTCGGTCATACGTCCGTCCCTCGGGTCGTTTCGTGCCGGGCGCGGGTGAGCGTGTCGACGGCGGTGCGGACCAGGAGGCGGGTCAGGCGCTCCATCTCCTTCAGGTCCACGGTGTTCATGCCGAGCGAGAAGTCGAGGTCGAACGGCGCGTCGGTCACCTTCGGCATCCCGATCCTGGCCGTGGGGACCCCCCTGGCACGCAGGATGTTGGCGTCCGTCGCGCCGCTGTTGCCGCGGATCACCTCGTGGCCGCGGCCTTCCAGAGCCTCCCAGCTCGCGATGGCGCTGCGGCATACCCAGCCGTCCGGATCGCTCGCGGTGCCGGGGATCGCGAGGATCATCTCGGCGCGGGCGTCCAGCCCCGGATGGCCGGCCCTGATCTTCTCCAGGGCCGCGAAGAACTCCCGTTTGGCCTCCATCGGCGTCATCCGGGGGCTGAGCCGCAGGTCGACCCGGAGCTTGCAGGCGGCCGGGGTGACCGCGGCCATCCGCGGCCACCCGCCCCGGATCGAGGAGACGATGCCCTGGGGGGCGACGATGCCCTCGGTGTGCCGCTCGGCGTAGGCGGCGAACCAGTCCTCCAGTTCCCGTACGACCAGGCCCGCCGCCGCGATCGCGTTGTCGTAGGGCAGCCGGTGCCGCGAGCCGACGTAGGTGTGCGTGCCGCGGACGGTGACCTCGAACCAGGCCAGCCCGACCTCCTCCCAGGAGACCGTCCAGCCGGGCTTGGCGATCAGGGCGTAGTCGGCCCAGACGCCCTGCTCCAGCAGGAACGAGCAGCCGGCGCCCTGCCCGGTGTTGCGCCGGGGGCCGGTGGGCCGCGCGTTGGTCGGCATGCCGCCCGCACCGAACGCGGCGATCAGGTCGCCGGTCAGCGGGACCTCGGCCCGCGCGATCGCCTCGGCGGCCATCATCACGCACGCGGCGTGACCCTTGGGATTCGAGGCGCCGAGCCCCATCACCAGATCCCCGTCGGCGATCGCCTCGGGCCGCATGTCGGGACGGAGCTCGTCGCCGATCCAGGGCACGTCCTCGGCCGGATCGCCGACGGTCAGCGTGTCGATCGGGGCGTACAGCATCACATCGGGACCGGTTCCGTCGCCGTCCAGCCGCGCCCACGCGTTGGCCTGCCGATCGTCGAGCGGCTGCACCCGGGCGTGGCACCCGGCCGCCGTGAGCACGGCCGTGATGTGCTCGGCCAGCGGCCGCTCGTCGCCGGTCGGGCTGGGGATGTCCACGAGCCCGGTGACCAGCTCCTTCAGCCGCTCGCGGGTGATGTGCGCCCAGGCTCCGGAGACCAGGTCGCGCCGCCGCTCGTCCAGGCCGGTGAGCCCGCCGGGAGCCGTCACTGGTTGATCCGGTGGACTTGAGTGCCGCTCGTGCGGGCGATCCACCTCCACAGCGCGGGGACCGCCACGGCGAGGGCCACACCCGAGAGCAAGGCGATGACGACGCGTTTCATGACTCTTTCCTTTTCGTGGTGGTTCCGGCACCGCATTCGGTGAGTTTCTTGGCGTACTGCTCCTCGCTGAGGCTCCGCCAGGCGGTCAGCGAGACGTCAGGGCGGTAGAGCTTCTCGGGAGGAGCGTCGGTGACGTCGACCATCCAGGCGTCCTGGGCGGAGAACTGGCCGTGGAACAGCCAGCGGATCGCGCCCAGGTATTTCGCGTAGAAGCCGAGGGTCTTCCAGCCCTGCGTGAAGTTCACCATCACGCCGACGTACCGGTGATGGCCGGCATCGACGGGGACGTAGAACTCGTAATGGATGAAGTTCGGGTAGGCGATGCGCAGCGTCCCCGGCATCGACAACGAGGCGAACCCGGGGAAGCCGCGCGACTCGATCACCGGGTCGACCCGCTTCGGCTTGCCGGTGTTGCCGATGTTGAACGACTCCTTGGGCGGCTGGAACTTCCACCACCGCTTGTTCGTCCACCGCCCCACGCCCGGGAAGTCGGCCTCCCAGTGCACCTCGTCCTGGACCCGGAAGATCCACCGGCCCTCCTGGACGATGCGGGTGATGTTCCAGGTCGGCATCGGCTTGAACAGCCGCCACAGCGCCGTGCGGTGCAGGTACTTCGCGTGGCCCTCGTCGAAGCCGTTCTCGCAGGCGAAGCGCCAGTTGCCGCGGCGCGGCTCGATCCGCCCGCCCATCACGAAAGCGTTGCCGGCCAGTTCCTCCGGGAGCTGTTCGTCGATCGGGGGCGGCGGTTCGGCGGCGATCGGGACGTACACCCAGACCATGCCGAGGCGCTCCTCGACCTTGAAGGTGCGCACCCCGAGCTTTCCGCAGATCCGCGAGTCGGGCCCGTCGGTGATCACCGCTGCCAGGCGGCCGCTGGGCAGGTCGAACGTCCAGCCGTGGTACGGGCAGCTGATCGTGCCCGGGAACTGCTGGTTGCCCTCCGACAGCGGCACCCCGCGGTGCGGGCAGCGGTCGTGCAGCGCGTATGCCACTCCTTTGTCCCTGATCAGGACGATCTTCTCGCCGCAGATCGTGTACGGGCGGGGATCGCCGGTGATGTGGCTCGACCAGGTGACCGGGTACCAGTAGCCCCGGAAGCCCTCGGCCGCGGCGTCGTAGTGCGGCCACGTCGACCAGTTCTGCCTGCCCGGCGCGGCGGCCGGGCGGCGTGCCCGGGACTCTGCCGCGGGCTCCGACCCGGCCGCCCGATCGAACGAGTCCTCACCCGTCGTCATATGCGTGTCCTTCCATCTGCTGCACCGATGTGTCCGAGAATCGGCCTTCTAGCCCGGATTGCCTACGGACCCGTCTCGCTAGACGGACCGCCGGAGGGCGGCGAAGCATCCTGGTGATGCGAGATTGCGGGCATGGATGAGCTCACCCCCACCGCGATGTTCTCCCTGGCCGGTCGCACCGCCCTGGTCACCGGCGGCACGTCGGGCATCGGCGCGGCGGCGGCCGAGGCACTGCTCGCGGCCGGCGCCAAGGTCGCGATCCTGTCCCGGGACGTCCGACGGGCGGAGCGTAAGGCAAAGGACCTCGGGCTCGGCGCCGCCGGGTTCGGCTGCGACATCACCGACGAAGCACAGGTCGACGCCGCCGTGACGGAGGTCGTACGGCGGTGGGGGCGGCTGGACGTGCTGGTGACGAGCGCGGGGCGGCTGGCCAGAGGAGCGGTCACGGCGCTGCCGACGGCGGACCTGCACGACTGCTTCGCCACCAATGTCTTCGGGACCTGGTACGCCTGCCGCGCCGCCGCCCGTGCCATGACCGCCACCGGCTTCGGGCGGATCATCACGCTCGGCTCGGTGCTCGGCCAGGCCGGGGCGCCGGAGCGCGCCGCCTACGCGGCCTCCAAGGGGGCGGTCGTCCAGCTGACGAAGTCGCTGGCGCTGGAGCTGGCGGGCACGGGCGTCACCGCCAACTGCCTGATGCCCGGGCCCATCCTGACCGAGATGAACGCGGAATCCCGGGACGATCCGGTGGCTCGGGCGTTCGTGGAGCGGGAGGTGCCGCTCGCCCGGTGGGGTGAGCCGGCCGACCTCGCGGGCGCGCTGCTGCTGCTCGCCTCGCCGGCCTCGGCGTTCATGACCGGCTCCGTGCTCGTGGTCGACGGCGGCTACCTGGCCCACTGAGGGCGTTCCGCTCAGCGGACCCATAGCCATGCGGCGACACGTAAGCGCAATCTACTGTTCGCCGAATCCGGCTACCGACCCCGTTGTACTCGCTCTACCAGCTGTCCCATCCAACTTATGAGGTGTTATGGAGGCACGGGCCACAAGACGCCACCCCGCCGGCGTCCTCCCGTTCATCACCCCGCCGCGCGCGCTCCCGGCGCGCGGCAGCGGCACTGCCGAGAAGGCCGCGAAGATCTGCACGAGTCGCACCCGGACCGCGGTCGAGGACGTGCGCTTCGCCGCGCGGGCGAAGGGACTTCGATGACGAAGGCCAACGGCACCGGCCACCGTGCGCCCGACGCGGCCGGGCTTCACGCGGGTCCGAACGCCGGCACACCGCATGGGGCCGGGGTATCGATCGCCGGGGTGAGCATCGGTTTCGGATCCTTCGAGGCCGTGCACGACGTCTCGCTCGACGTCGCCGCCGGGGAGTTCCTGTGCCTGCTGGGCCCGAGCGGCTGCGGCAAGTCCACGCTGCTGTCGTCACTGGCCGGGTTCATCCCCGTACGACAGGGCCGCCTCACCGTCGACGGTGTGCCGATCAGCGGCCCGGACCCCGGGCGCGGCATGGTGTTCCAGAGCAGCGAGGCTCTTTTCGACTGGATGACCGTCCGGCAGAACGTCGGGTTCGGGCCCCGTATGCGGGGCAGGCCGAAGGCCGAGCAGAACGCCGTCGCCGACGAGTACCTCGGCCTGGTGGGGCTGAGCCACTGCGCCGACCGGTTCCCGGGGCAGTTGTCCGGCGGCATGCGCCAGCGCGTGCAGATCGCCAGAGTGCTCGCCAACGAGCCGCAGATCGTGCTGATGGACGAGCCGTTCGGCGCGCTCGACGCGCAGACCCGGCAGGTGATGCAGGAGGAGATGGCCCGGATCTGGGAGGCGTCCGGCTGCACGGTCGTGTTCGTCACCCACGACATCGACGAGGCCATCCTGCTCGGCGACCGCGTCGCGGTGATGACGGCCGGTCCGGCCGCGGCCATCAAATCCGTCTATGACGTGGACCTGCCGCGGCCCCGCGACGACACCGCGCCCGAGACGGCGGAGCTGCGCGCGCGCCTGCGCGCCGACATCGGCGAGGAGGTCCGCAAGGTGCTGCGGGACCAGGGCGTCGACGAAGTGAAGGTGGAGCGGAAATGACGATCGTGTCAGCGGATACCCCGGCGACCCCGCCGATCGAGCGGCGGCGGAGCGGGGCGACGACCGCGCGGTTGCGCACCGCGGGGCTGTTCGCCATATCGATCATCGCCGGCATCGGGATCTGGCAGGTGCTGTCGATGCGGTACGGCCCGGCGCTGGTCGCCTCGCCGAGCCAGACCCTCTCCTCCGCCCGGGAACTGGCCGCCGACGGCACGCTCACCAACGCGGTGATCGCCTCCAGCCGGCGCATCCTGATCGGCTGGGGTCTCGGCCTGGTCGTCGGCGTGCCGGTCGGGCTGCTCATGGGACAGGTGCCGTTCATCCGCCGGTTGCTGGACCCCTACATCGAGTTCTTCAGGTTCATCCCGCCGGTCGCGTTCGTCACGCTCGCCGTGGTCTGGCTGGGCATCGGCGAGTCGTCCAAGGTCGTACTGATCTTCTACACCTCGGTGTTCATCGTGACGCTGAACACGATCGCCGGGGTGCTGTCGGTGAACGAGACCAAGCTGCGCGCCGCCGCCGCCCTGGGCGCGGGCCGCTGGCAGGTGATGCGGTCGGTCGTCCTGCCCTCGACCGTCCCGCACATCGTCACCGGCGCCCGGCTGGCCATGGGCAACAGCTTCCTCACCATCGTTTCGGCCGAGATCGTCGCCGCGCAGGTGGGACTGGGCGCGCTCATCTGGACCTCACGCAATTACGGCCGTATCGACTGGGTATTTGTGGGCATCATCGTGCTGGGGATTCTGGGGTTCGTGTTCGACCGGGTGCTGCGCATCGTGGCGGCCCGCCTCCTGCATCGTTACGGGGTGAAGCTTTGAGTGGTGTGCCGAGGTCCTCGCGGGCGCTGGTCCTGGAGCGGTTCGGCGAGCCGCCCCGCCTGGTGTCGCGGCCGGTTCCGGACCGCCCGCCGCATCACACCCTGGTCCGGGTACGGGCGGCGCAGGTCAGCCATCTCGACCTCAACGTCTTGGACGGACAGTTCGGCATTCTCCCGGAGCTGCCTGTGGTGCCCGGTACCGAAGCGGCCGGAGTCGTGGTGGCCTCCGACGTTCATCCTGAGGGGACGGAGGTGCGGATCCGGGGCGGTGGCATCGGGCTGAAACGCGACGGCGGCTGGGCCGAGCACGCGCTCGTGCGGGACAAGGTCGTCGTGCCCGTACCGCCCGGCACCGATCCGGCATTGGCCTGCTGCTTCTTCTCCCCCGCCGGGACGGCGCAGGTCGCGGTGCACCAGGTCGCGGCGATCCAGCCGGGTGAACGGGTCGCGGTGACGGGCGCGGCCGGCGCGGTCGGGTCGCTGACCGTGCAACTCGCCGCCCGCGCCGGCGCCAAGGTGTTCGGGGTCGTCGGCCGTCAGGCCAAGCTGGGCAGCGTGCCACCGCCCGCCAAGCCGCTGCTGGTGTCCGAGCTGACCGCGGACGTCGTGGGCGGCCCGCTCGACGCGGTCATCGACACGGTGGGCGGCCCGGTGCTGACCACGGCGCTCGGGCTGGTGCGAGGCAGGGGCCGGGTCGCCCTGGTCGGTTACACGATGGGCCGCGAGCTTCGGCTGGACCTCGCGGATTTCCTGCTCGCGGACGTCTCGCTGCTGCCGGTCAACCTCATGACCCGCGGCGAGGAGGTCATGACGGACGCCGACCGGCTGCTGGCCGAGCTGAACGCCGGCGAGCTGACCCTGCCGATCGAGCGATACCCGCTGGACCGGCTGGACGAGGCGATCGGGCGGCTGCGCAGCGGCGAGGCCATCGGCAAGGTGGCGCTCGAGTTCGACTGACCCGCTCTCCCTTCGGTACGGCCCCGGCAGCTCATGCGTCCGGGGCCGTCGCTTTTCGAACGGCCCGCTCAGCGGACCGCAGCGCTATGGGCGGAACATCCCTCTCCATCACGATCGGCGCATGGACCTCATGCAGATTCGGCCGGCCCCGGAAGGGGCGTACGCACAGGCTGACGGCGTCACGTACCACTACATCGAGCTCGGCCAGGGCAGCCCGGCGATCTTCCTGCACGGCGGCGGGCCAGGCTGCACGGGCTGGTCCGACTTCGGGCAGGTGGCGCCGCTGTTCGCCCAGGACCGCCGGGTCCTGCTGGTCGACATCCTGCAGTACGGCAAGTCCGAGAAGCCCGTCATCAAGGGCCCGATGTGGGACTTCCACGCGGCCAAGACCGTGGCGCTCATGGACGAGCTGGGTGTCGAGCGCGCTGACTTCATCTGCAACTCCTGGGGCGGGACGATCGCGCTGAACCTCGCGGCCCGCTACCCTGCCCGGGTGCGGTCCCTGGTCATCACGGGCAGCCAGCCGGTCTGGCACGGCCCCCTCGCGCCGTTGCCCGAGCGCGGCCACCGGGGGCGCAAGGCCCGCGACCGCTACTTCGGCGGCACGGGCCCGTCCTGGGAGAAGATGCGCGAGCTGATGGCCCGCCTGGAGTGGTACGACCCCGACGCCATCCCCGACGCCACCGTCACGATGCGCTACGAGCAGAGCATCGACCCGGAGGAGATGGCGCTCGCCGCGGCATCTGACGACCCTCGCGGGGACTGGCAGGATTTGTCCGGCGTCCTCGGCGACATCCAGGCGCCGACGCTGTTCATGTGGGGGATGTACGACGCGTTCCTCACCCCCGACTACCCGCTGATGCTCGCCCGGATGCTGCCGAAGGGAAACCTGCACGTGATGGACCGGGCCTCGCACCATCTGCAGGAGGAGCGCCCGGCCGACTACTACAGCGTGGTGACCGGCTTCCTGGACCAGGAGCACTGATGGGCGGGTCGGTCGTGCGGGTCGTCGAGCTGTCCAGCCCGTTCACCCGGTTCGCGGGACGGCTCCTGGTCGGTCTCGGCCATGAGGTGGTGCTCGTCGAACCGCCGGGAGGTGACCCGGCCCGGCGGGATGTGTGGTCCTTCGCCCACTGGAACGCAGGCAAGCGGTCGGTCACCCTCGCCGAGGACGACCGCGCCGGGCTGCGGCGGCTGCTGGCGAGCGCCGACGTCCTGCTGGACGGAACGCCACAGGGCGCCTGCGCGCCCGGCCATCTCGTCCACGTCAGGGTCACTCCGTTCGGCTGCTCGGGACCGCGTAGCGGCTGGCAGGGCACCGATTTCGTCGTGGCGGCGCTCGGCGGGATGCTCGCCCAGGCAGGCGACCCCGGCGGGCCCCCGCTGACGTTGCCGGAGAACCAGGCCGAGCAACTCGCCGGAGTGAACGCGGCGATCGCCGTCCAGCTCGGGCTGCGGGCGCGGCGCCGCGGGAGCGCCGGGCAGCTCGCCGATGTGTCGGCCCAGGAATGCGTCGCCGCCGCCCTGGAATCCGGTGCGCTGGCCTATCTGCACGAGGATCGCGTGCCGCCGCGCCCTGGACGTGAGCATCCACTCGTCCCGCACGGCCTGTTCCGGGCGGCGGACGGGCAACTCGGCGGCGGGCTCGGCGGGAGCCCTCGCATGTGGGACGGGCTGCTGGACTGGCTCCGCGAGGAGCACGCCCAGGCCGACCTGGACGAGCCGCGCTGGCAGAGCCCCGTCGAGCGCAAGAAGGACCAGCGGCACGTCTTCGAGGTTCTCCAGGACTTCACGGGCAAGTATCCGAAGAACGAGTTCGCGGAGCGGGCGCAGGCGCGCAAGCTGCCCTGGGCGCCGGTGCAACGCCCGGACGAACTGCCCGGCGACCCCCAGCTGCGAGCCCGCGACTTCTTCGTGACGGTCCGCACCGTCGAGGAGGAGCGCACCGACCTCGGCTTCGGATTCGCCTTCCCCGAGGGACGGCGCATCGCGTCGCTCACCGTGCCGGAACCGGGCGCCCATCAGGCCCTGCTCAGCACGCCCCGCGAGCCGATCCCGGCCGGTGACGACACCTCGGACGCGCCCGCCCTCACCGGCGTCCGGGTGCTCGACCTGACCTGGGTGCTCGCCGGGCCGTACTGCACCAAGGTGCTGGCCGACCACGGCGCAGAAGTGATCAAGGTCGAGTCGCGGAACAGGCCCGACCCGACCAGGTTCGCCCCGTTCATGCATCTGTCGAGGCGCCCGTACACCGGCGTCGAAGACGACGCCTTCTTCAACGGCAACGGCTATTTCAACGAGGTCAACCGCAACAAGCGCAGTGTTGCGCTGGACCTGCGGACGCCCGAGGGGCTGGAATTGCTGCGCGAGCTGATCGCCACCAGCGACGTCCTCGTGGAGAACTTCTCCTCCAGCGTGATGACGAAGATGGGACTGGGCTACGACGCGCTGCGGAGGATCAAGCCGGACATCGTCTACGTGAGCATGTCGGGCATGGGTCACACCGGCCCGCGCAGCGGCTGGGTCTCCTACGCCGACACCGTGTCCGCGCTGTCCGGGCTCACCGGCCTGATGGGCTGGGCGCCGGACGACGTGGTCGGCGTCGTCTACGGGCACGGCGACATCGTCGCCGGTCTGCACGCCGCGCTCGCCACGGTCGCCGCGCTGGAGCACCGTGACCGCACCGGGCGCGGGCAGCACGTCGACCTGTCCCAGCTGGAGGCGATCGCCGCTCATATGGGCACCAGCGTGATCGCCTCGCAGCCGCCCGTGCCGCGCGGCAACACCCACCCGTCGTTCGCCCCGCAGGGGGTCTACCGTTGCCTCGGCCCGGACCGCTGGCTGGCCGTGAGCGTCCGTTCGGAGGAGGAGTGGACGGCGCTGCGCACGGTGATCGGCCGTCCTGACCTCGGCGACCGGCGAGCCGGGGAGGCCGGTGCGGCGATCGCCGCGTGGGCGCGCACCATGCCCGCCGACGCCGCCGCCGAACTGCTGCAGGCCGTCGGCGTGCCGGCCGGCGCGGTGCAGAACGGCCAGGACCTGGTCGAGCAGGATCCTCAGCTGCGGGCCCGCGGCTTCTACGTACGGGCGGAGCATCCGGTCGCCGGCGCCTTCCTGCACGAGGGAGTGCCGATCCGGCTGTCGCGTACTCCCGGCGGGATCCGGCGTACCGCGCCGCTGCTCGGGGCCGACACCGAGGCGGTCCTGCGCGACCTCGGGCTGCCGCCCGCGCGGATCGCGGCGCTGCGTGCGGCCGGAATCCTGCGATGAAGCAGCCGGCGACCATTCCCGGCCTGCTCACGGCGGCGGCCGGGCGCTTCGGTGACCGCCCGTTCCTGCGCGCGGAGGGGAAGACCCGGACGTACCGTCAGTCGGCGCAGGCCGCCGCCCGCACGGCGGGGGCCCTGGCCGGGCGGGGCATCCGGCCCGGCGACCGGGTGGCGGTCATGTCGGCCAACCGCTGGGAGTTCGTCGATCTGTTCCTCGGCTGCGCGTGGCTTGGAGCGACCTTGGTCCCGCTGAACACCGGGCTGCGCGGACGGGGCCTGCGGCACGTCCTGGACGTAGGCGAACCGGCGGCCGTGGTGGCCGAGCAGCAGTACGCGGACCTTCTCACCCGCTACACGGACAAGCTCTGGCCCATCGATCTGTTCCCCGGAGAAGCGGAACCGGTCTCCCCCGCCCCCGTTCGCCCGGGCGACACCGCGGCGATCCTCTTCACCTCGGGGACGACCGGTCCGTCGCGCGGGGTGCAGTGCCCGCATGCCCAGTTCGGCTGGTGGGGCGCCAACGTGGGCGACGCGCTCCGCCTCGCACCGCAGGACGTGCTCCACACCTGCCTGCCGCTCTTCCACATCAACGCCCTCGCCGCGCTGATGCAGGCCATGGTCGCCGGCGCATCGTACGTGCTCGGGCCGCGCTTTTCCGCATCCCGTTACTGGTGGCAGGTCGCCGACGCCCGGGCGAGCGTCGTCTACCTGCTCGGCGCGATGATCCCCATGCTCATGGCCCGGCCACCGGGCCCGCACGACCGTGCCCACCACGTCACCCGCGCGCTGGCCCCCGCGACGCCCACACACCTCTGGGAGCCCTTCCAGGAACGCTTCGGCATCACGCTCATCGACGGTTTCGGATCCACCGAGACCAACTACGTCATCGGCTGGGACGTGGGCGGCGGCGTCCCCGGCTCCATGGGGACCGTGCGGCCGGGATTCTCGGCCCAGGTCGTCGATGAGGAGCTCAACCCGCTGCCCGACGGCGTACCCGGCGAGCTCGTGGTGCGCAGCCACCAGCCGCTGGCCTTCTCCACCGGCTACGTCGGGGACCCGGTGGAGCTGCCGGGCTCGTGGCGCAGAACCGGCGACCGTGTCGTCCGCGATCGGGACGGGCGGTACCGTTTCCTCGACCGCATCAAGGACGTGATCAGGCGCCGAGGTGAGAACATCTCCTCGCACGAGGTCGAGGAGGCCGTCCGCACCCATCCCTGCGTCGCCGACGCGGCCGCGTTCCCCGTCCCGTCCGAGCTGGCGGAGGACGAGGTCATGGTCGCGGTCGTCCCGCGTCCTGGGTGCTCCCCGGACCCATCCGACCTGATCGCCCACTGTGAGCGCGACCTGCCGCCGTTCGCCGTGCCCCGCTACCTCGAGATCGTCGCGGACCTCCCTCTGACGGAGACCGGCAAGGTCCGTAAGGTGGCACTGCGCGAACGGGGAGTGACGCCCGCCACCTGGCGGCGCTACTGAACCCCACGAGTCCGCACCATGGGCAGCGGTGATCGCTGTCATGCGCAGGACTGAGTTCTGTGCGGCCCGTCTCACTGTTTCACTCGGGACAGCGTCAGTTGGCGGCCGCACTTTCCAACGGAAGCTCAGGTGCTGCATGAAAAGAACCAGGAGACTGAGCATCCTTGCCGACGGCGCCGTGCCGGCGTTTCTGACGACGTCTTAGTCCTGTACCGCTCGAATTTCGCCGATCATTCCTGCACCTACAGGTTTCCGGCGGATGGATCGCAGGTCGTCGAGGCCGGTCACGTCAGGGGAGGGCCGCGGCGCAAGGTCCGGAGACCGTCGGCGCCGGGACTGGTGCGGCCGGTGTCCGTTGTGAGGGATCAGATACTCCTGCAGCACGCGGGCCAGATGGCGTTCATTGAGGATGAGGATCCGGTCCAGGAGTTTTTTCGCGGAGCATCTCGCCGGCGGCGCGTACCGCGGCCCCGGACGACGGCGCGGGAGCCGGCCAGTCCGGCTTCCCACCACGCTCGTCAGCGGGTGTGCTGAGCGGTGGGGCGCAGGCCCTGGCCGCGGTTCCGGATCGAGGTCCGCCACCCGCTTGCGCCCTCCACCGGGGCGTCGAACCCGGCCCAGCGGCTCCTGTCCCGACTCCAGTTCCTCCACCCCGCCCGACACCGCTCATCCAGATGCGGAAGGACTGCCTCGAACTTCGCCGCCAGCATCGTCACCGTTTCCGCCGCCACTGCAAGCCCCTAGATGACGTCCGGGTCGCCGGCCTGCCGGGCGAGCTCGTCGGGGGTCCGCTGGGCGGCGGTGCTCGGATTGGTCACTGCAGCAGACTGAATCGTGCCGGTAGGCGCGTCACGGTCGCTGCGCCCGCGGGCGAGGGCCAGCTGGGCCTCGATCCTCGCGATGAGTTCGCGGGCGGTGAAGGGCTTCACGATGTAGTCGTGGGCGCCGGCGGAGAGCGCGGCGACGGTGGAGTCGGTGGCGGCGACGGCGGTCAGGAGGATCACGGGGGTTCCGCGGTGGCGCTCGTGTGAGCGGATGCGATGCAGCAGTTCGAGCCCGTCCAGCTCGGGCATCATGACGTCGGTCAGGACGAGGTCGACCCGCTGCGTGTCGAGTTCGGCGAGGGCGGCCTTGCCGTCGCCGACGGCGATCACCTCGAACCGGTCGGCGAGCAGCCTGGTGACGTAGCCACGCAGGTCGGCGTTGTCGTCGACAAGGAGCACCGTGGCTCGCCGGCCCGGCGGCGGTGGGGCGGCGTCGGCGATGCCGGAATGCCTTCCGGCACCGGCCAGCCACAGTTCGGCTTCGTCGACGACCGCCTGACGGTAGGCCTTCCGGACGTCCGGATCGGGACGGTGCTCGGCGGCGGCGCGGGGTTGCGCCAGTGGCACCCAGACGGTGAACGTACTTCCCTGGCCGACGCGACTGCGGACGCGGACGCTGCCCCGGTGCAGCCGCACGAGCTGCTGGACCAGCGCGAGCCCGAGCCCGGAACCCTCGTGGCCACGCGCCTTCGCGCCGCGCACCCGGTGGAACCGTGTGAACAGGTTGCGCTGGTCGGCCTCGGGGATGCCGACGCCGGTATCGGTGACGGTGAGCTCGGCGTGTTTGGGCTGCAGCCGCAGGGTCACCGTGACGCCACCGGTGAAGGTGTGCTTGAGCGCGTTGGAGAGCAGGTTGAGGACGATCCGCTCCCACATGTCGGGGTCCACGGGGAGCGGGCGGCCCAGCGGCGGGCAGTCGACGTCGAGGGTCAGACCCGCGGCCTCGAACGAGGAGCGGAACAACGCGACCAGGCCGGCGGTCAGCGCGGCCAGGTCGACATAGGCGAACCGAGGGACGACAGCGCCCTGCTCGGCCTGCGCGAACTCCAGCAGGGTGTTGACCAGCTTGAGCAGCCGCAGGGCATTGCGGTGCGCGAGTCGCGCCGCGTCGGCGTGTTCGGGCCGCAGGTCGGACCCCGCCTCGATCAGCTGCTCCAGCGGGCCGAGCAGCAGCGTGAGCGGGGTGCGGAACTCGTGGCTGACCCCGGTGAAGAACTCGGTGCGGGCCCGGTTGAGCTCGCGTAACGCGGCGATCCGGGCTGCGGCGTCGGCCCGACGCCGGGCGGCGAGCACCGCCGCGCCGATCCGGTCGGCGACCAGTGCCAGGAAGCTGCGGTACTCGGCGTCCAGGGGGATGAGCGGGTTGATCCCGGCGATCACGACCGCGGCCGGGACGTCGTCGTCGCGGCGACCGGCCGGCAGCACCAGCGCCCTGTCCGGCACCGACTCGGCCGCAGCGGTGTCCTCGGCGGCAGGCAGGGCCGTCCCGAAGCGAGACCGCAGGTCGTCGACCTGCCACGGCTCGCCGCTACGAAGCGCCGCTGTCACCGGCCACGGCGAGCTCACCCGCCCGTTGATGCGCCGGGGGGCCATCTCAGCTCCAGGCGCCGGGCCTGCTGCGCCGGCCAGGTGCAGCTCGGTGCCGGCCGAGTCGGGCAGGTAGACAAGAGCGAAGGCGATGTCCGCCGGGTTGTCGGCCAACACTGCGGTGAGCCGTGCTGCCACCGCCGTCTCCCCGGCTTCGTCGTCGACCGGCACCGCGGCCAGCTTGTCGAGCAGGTTCAGTCGCCGGTTGGCCCGGACCTGGCCTGTGGTTTCGATGTAGTTGGCGAACGTCCCGGCGATGCGGCCGCGTTCGCGCAACGGGCTGTAGCACACGGTGTAGAAGTGCTCCTCCAGCCGCCCGTCGAAGCGGAGCAACACGCGCTGATCCGCGTAGGTCACCGCGCGCCCCGCGCCGGTCGCCTCGACCACCGGGCCGAGAAGCTGCGCGGCGGCCTCCGGGTAGTCCTCCAGGATCGGCCGCCCCAACGACGCCGGGTGCCGGTCGCCGATCACCGGCACGGCCGCGTCGTTGTACAACTGCGCGTGTTGCGGCCCCCAGAAGACGTGCAGCGGCATCTCATTGGGCAGGATCATCGCCAGCACGGTCAGCAGCTCGGACGACCACGTCTCCACCGGACCCAGCGGGGTCGCCGCCCAGTCCGTGCGAGCCATCGCCTCGCCGACCTCGCCGCCCAGGGCGAAGACCGCCTGGGCGGCCGGCACGCCGGGCAGCGGCAGCGGGAGCCCGGCGCCGAGCGCGTCGTCGAGCAGCCGGGGGATCTCGCCCAGGGGCAGCTCCAGGTCCGCCAGGCCGGCCGCGACCACCGACCCCGGCATCCCGTAGGCCAAGCTCGTGGGCTCGTCCTGAGCGAGCACGGTGCCACCGGCCCCGCGCACCGCCTGGGCACCAGCGAGGCCGTCGTGCCCGGTGCCCGTCAGAACGATCGCCAACACCGCCGGCCCCAGCGCGTCGGCCGCCGAGCGGAACAGCTCGTCAACGGATCCGGAAGAGATTTCCCGGTCGTGTGTCCTGGCGGTCAGCGTGCCGTCCGGCTCCAGCCGAAGCGTTCCACGCGGCGGGCACAGATAGACCCGGCCAGGCTCGGCGGCCTCGCCGTCAACGGCGACGGTGACCGGCAGCCGCGAGGTTGCGCCCAGAACCTTGTCCAGCATCCGGGAACCCGGGCCCGCGTGCTGCGCGACCAGCACCGGCACCCCGATCCTGGTTCGCAGGCTGCCCAGGACCACCTGCAGCGCTTCCACCCCGCCCAGCGAAGCGCCGACCACCAGCGCGCGGTAGCGTCCCCCATCCGGCAGGTCAGCAGCATCCGGTGCGACCATGCGGTCAATACTGCCCCGGCCAGGGCATGGCCGGAAGACCGATCAGCGCGAAGGCTCGCCCGGCCGTGGCCCACAAGCTCAACGTGATCAAAGCTCCCACAACGGCCACGGCGTGGTGGGCCACCGGGCTTCGACGCCCAGCAGTCCTACCCCGCTGTGCGAGACGTGCCCGTCTCACAGCGAACCGGCCACGGAATCGCCGCAGGTTCGTCGTCGACGCAGGCCGTTTCCCCATCGCCGGCGGTCTCGATGAGAACGACATCGAGCTCGGCGAGGCCGATCCAGCATGGGTGCGGCACCCACTGGGCCGTGACACGCGGCCTGACCAGGTCGGTCTCCGGTTGATCTCGATGACCGGCAGCGGGGTCGCCGCGGCCGGTCCAAGGCGGCCTGGCCGTCGTCGGCGAGTACCTCATCGCCTTCCACCACGCCGGTGAACGAGGACGAGGTTCGCTCGCGGTAAGGTTCTGGCGGACTTTTCTCGGATGGGGCGGCACGGGTGGGTAAGACCGATGAGCTGGTCAGCGCGGCGCTGGGGGCGCTCGCCCGCGAGGATCAGGCGGCCTTCGACTCCGCCGCCGCGTTCCTGGCCGACCGGGACGACGCCGATCGCGTGCTGGTGGAGGTGGCGAGCCGGGCGATCTCGGCGTTGTGGCGCAACGGCTGGCAGCCCGCCGACGTGGTCAGGATCGCGGCCAGGCGGCTGACGGACTGGCACGGGCGGGTGGCGGCCGACCTCGTCGCCTGGGAGATGCGGGCCTACGCGCCCGCCACGGTGGACGAGCGCTGGCGCGACCAGCTCGCCGCCCTGGAGGCCGCGGTGTGGTGGAAGGGCGGCTACCTGGCGGCGCGGCAGGCACGCGACGGAGCGGGGGCCGGCCGGTTGATGACCGTCTCCGGCGTGCTGGAGCTGCTGGGACTGCTGACCGGGCTGCCCCGGCTGGAGTCGTTGGGCCCGCCGCCCGGGACCGCCCGCCGTACGGTCCGGGCACGCCCGCACGCGGTCAGCGAGAAGACGCTCGCGCGGGTGCGGGCGCTGCTCGCCAAGGCGGAGTCGACGACGTACGAGGCGGAGGCGCAGACGTTCACGTCGGCGGCGCAGAGCCTGATGGCGAAGTACAGCATCGACGCGGCGATGCTGGAGGCGCGGTCAGGCGGAGGCGAGGCTCCGGCGGGTATCCGGGTCGGCATCGACGCGCCGTACGAGCAGCCCAAGGCCGTGCTGCTCAACCTTGTCGCCGAGGCCAACCGGTGCCGGGTGATCTGGTCGCAGGAGCTGGGGTTCGCCACCGTGCTGGGGTTCTGGGCGGACCTGTCCTGGGTGGAGGTGCTGTTCACCTCGCTGCTGGTGCAGGCGCAGACCGCGCTGGTGAACTCGGGCACCAAGAAGCACGGCACCGGCCGGTCGAGGAGCAAGGCGTTCCGCCAGTCGTTCCTGTCGGCGTTCGCCTCCAGGATCGGCGAGCGGCTCGCCGAGGCCACGGCGGCCGCGGTCGCTCAGGAGAGCGCCAGCCGGGGCACCGACCTGGTGCCGGTGCTGGCGGCCCGCGAGCAGGAAGTGGAGCAGGCGGTCGAGCGTATGTTCCCCCACCTGGTCTCGCACGCGGTCCGCACGTCGTGGGACCGGGAGGGCTGGGTGGCCGGCCGTACCGCCGCCGATCAGGCCGACCTCGGGGCGCGTGACCGATAGCGCTCCGGGTGCCGGATCGCCGTCCTCGGTGTCCTCCCCGGTCCTGGGGGAACACAGCTTGACCGGGCTGCTGTCAGGTGAGCCCTGTCCGTCCGGGCCTTGGCTGCGTTTCCCACTGCTTCAAGGGGTGATCGTGCGTGCTCGTACGACGTCCCGTAGGGCAGGCAGGTGGTCGGTGACGGTCCGGACATGTGCGGACAAGGCCCGACATAGATCGCCGTCATTTGTAGAGCGCCTTCCCGCGACGCCCCCCGCCCGAGCCGCTGCCCCCGGGCGGTCTCCGTCCCGGGGGCGGCGGCGCGCGGCGGTGGGGTCAGGTCGCCGCGGGCCGGCAGGTGCGGTCGCCGACGAACACGTCGTCGACGGCCCACCAGCCGGACAGCTGGCCCCGGTAGTGGAGGCGGACCCGCACGTCGGCCCGCCCCGCCGCGTCCGGCAGCGGGACGACGTGGACGGCCGGTCCTGGAGCGCCGGGGAAGCCCTTGGCCGACCACACGGTCTTCCAGGTACGGCCCCCGTCCACGCTGAGGTCGACGCCGGTCGTGGAGTTGACCGCCGGCTTCAGGTCGTGGGCGAACTCCAGGGTCGCCGAGGTCCGGGCGGTCAGGTTGTAGGAGGGGCTGGTCAGGTAGGTGTCCTGGAGGTGGCCCTTGCCGGAGTGCAGGGAGTCGACGATGGCGAACCCGCCCGCGCCGCCGGTGTGGTTGCCCCGCCCGCCGGCGTCGGTGAAGACCCAGCCGGGCTGGTAGGCGTAGTTGGGGATGCGGGGATCGACGTTGGTGACCGTCCAGCCCTTGGGTGCCGCGGCGCCGTCGAACGGCTCGGTGCTGCCGTCGCGGATCACCTCGTAGCCGCGGGCCACGCAGGACAGGGAGACGGTCAGGCCGAGGTCGAGCCGCCGGCCGGTCTCGCCCATGGTGACCTGCTGGACGGACGGGTCGTAGCCGGGCTCCGTGGCGCGGGTGGTGAGGGTGTAGGTCCTCGACGGGAGCAGGGACAACGTGTAGGCGCCGGTGGCGGGGTCGGACTCGGCGGTCCACGTGTGGCCCTTGCCGTCGTCGGCGGTGATCTTCGCGGCGAGCCCCCTGCCGAGGCCGGAGCCGTCGGAGACGGTGCCGGTCAGGTTGATCCGCTCGGTTCGCGGCAGGGCGACGTCCAGGGTGAGGGAGCCGTCCTTGGCCAGGGTGGCGGTCTTCGTCGTGGTCTGGTAGCCGAACGCCTCGGCCTTGAGCTGGTACTCCCCCGCGACGAGGGTGTAGCGGTAGGTGCCTTCGGCGCCGAGGGTGGAGGTGCGGGTCAGCGGGCCGGTGAGGGTGACGGTGGCGCCCTCGACCGGCCGGCCGGTGGTCGCGTCCGTGACGGTGCCGGCCAGCGTGGCGGTGCCGCGCGTTCCGGCCTCGACCAGGGCCAGGGCGTCGAGGCGGCCTTCGCCGTAGACGGCGTTGTCGGCCGCGGTGCCGCCGCAGGTGGTGTCCTCGGTGTCGATGGCCGACAGGTCCAGCAGCAGGCGGGTGGCCGTGGTGTCGCGTACGTACTCGGGGCGGGCCGACCACAGCAGCGCGACCGCTCCCGCGACGTGCGGCGCCGCCATCGAGGTGCCGTCGAAGAACGCGTAGGCGCCGCCGGGCACCGAGGAGCGGACGCTCACGCCCGGTGCGGAGATGTTCGGCTTGATCTCGCCGTCCTGGCCGGGACCGCGGCTGGAGAAGCTCGCGATCTTGTTGTTGACGTCGTACGCGCCCACCGAGTAGTTGATGACGCGCCCGCCGGGCGTTCCGGAGGTCTGGCAGGCGGAGCCGTCGTTGCCGTTGGACCAGATGCCCATGATGCCGGAGGCCGCCCAGGCGAGCTGGATGTCTTCCATGAACGGCTGGGTGGTCAGCCTCGCGCCCCAGGAGTTGTTGACGATGTGCGGGCGCTTGGACGCGTCGGGGTTGGCGCCGGTGGAGTCGGTGGGCGCGAGCATCCACTGCGAGGACGCGACGAGGGCCTCCTCCGAGCACTGGTCGGTGGTGCAGCCCTTGGCGGCGATCCAGCGCACGCCCGGGGCGACGCCGATCTGGTTGCCCTGGCCGTCGTCGCCGGCCATGGTGCCCATGGTGTGGGTGCCGTGGGAGTTGTTGTCGCACGGCGCGCCGCCCGGGCACTCGCTCAGCGGGTCGTACCAGTTGTAGTCGTGGGTGAAGGTGCCGTCCCCGTTGTTGCCCCGGTAGCTCCTGGCCAGGGCGGGGTGGTCGTACTGGACGCCGGAGTCGATGTTGGCGATGACGATGTCCTCGCCGCGGCGGCCGGTCCGCGCCCACACGTCGTCGGCGTTGATGTTGGACACGCCCCAGGTGAGGCCCGTCGCCGCGGCGGCCCCGGCGGGCGTGCTCCGGATCGGCTCGGGGATGGTGTACGTGACGGGCGCGCGGATCTCCTCGACCCCGGGTAACTTCGCGATCTTCCTGGCCAGCGCCTGCGAGGCGTTCTTCACGTAGACGGCGTTGGTGACCCAGAACGCCGTGGACTTCACTCCCTCCGCCTTGAGCAGCTTGCGCAGCGGCTCCTGGTCGCGGTCGGCTCTGGCGTGCAGCCGCTCGACCACGTCCCGGCCACGGGCGGCGGGGCCGGCGATCTTCTTGGCGGGGGCGAGGTCGGCCTTGCCCGACATGCGCACCCAGAAATCCGTGGTGGCTCGCGCGTCGAAGCTCGCCAGCACCTCCGGCGCGATCACCGGATCGTCCGCGGCGGCCCGTGCGGGGAGGGCGCCCGACAGGGCGGTGGCCACCAGGGTCAGGGCGCACGCCAGCGCGGGCGCCTTTCGGGGAACTCTCACGTCACTCACTCCCGCAGCTCAGGTGGGCGATCAGGCGGCGCGGCAGCAACTGCGGGTAGCCGATGTCGGAGGGCACTGTCCGGTTGGAGCTTCCGGTCACCCACACGTCGTCGGGGCCGCTGCCGTCCACGTCGTGGAAGATGAAGCCGAACGCCTCCGGCTGCTCGCCCTGAGGCTTGGCCTCCTGCCAGGAGGCGCCGTCCCAATGCCACACGTGGAACACGCCCATGCTGCTGTCGTTGGTGAGGGCCCACAACTGGCCGGGGGCGGGGGCGTACAGCTTGAAGATGTCGCCGCCGTAGGGGCCCGGCTCGGGCACGGGCACGGTGGTCCAGCTCCGGCCGTCCCAGTGGAGCAGGAGCGGTCTCGGGCTGCTCTGGCTGCCGGAGATGCCGGCGACCCAGACGTCGTCGGGGCCGGAGGCGTCGAGCGCGTACAACATGCCTTCCGCGCCGGGGTCCGGCAGTGCGACGTCGATCCAGGCCGTCCCGTCGTGGCGCAGGACCATCGGCTGGTACGAGCCCGTCCGCTCGTTCTTCTGGAAGCCGGCGGCCCAGACGCCGCCGCCCGGCACGGCTTTCACCGATCTCAGATCGGCGGAGGCGCGGCGGGCCGCGGGGTGGTCGACCGTCGTCCACTCCGTGCCGTCCCAGCGCTGGATGAGCGCGCCGCCCGCCGGCCCGTCGACGCGGCCCACCGCCCACGCCCGGGAGGAGTCCAGCGTGGCGACGCCCTCCAGCCAGGACGGTCCGGTCTCCGGGCTCTGCGACGCGCCCGCCGTGGTGAGCGTCCAGCGGCCGCCGTCGAGGCGGGCCAGCACGCCTGTCCCGTCCGGCTGGAAGGGGCCGTGCAGGTTGACCAGTGACCAGCCGCCGGCGACGTCGAACGAGCCGGCGCCCACCTGGAAGAGGCTCGCGGTGCGCGGGGGCACAGGGATCTGGGGGCCGTTCTCGACCAGCGAGCGGCCGTTCCAGCGCAGCGACCGGGCGCCCTCCTCAAGCTGCTCGGAGAAGCGCACGTTGTCACGCGAGATCACGTCGACGTCGACGACGCCCTCGCTCGCGGGCGCGTCGAGCATCGTCCAGGTCGGTACGCAGCCCGTCCCGGCGGTGGCGGGAGCCTGAGTGGCGGCGGTGGCGGCGGTGCTCAGCAGGGCGGTCAGGCCGACCGCGACGGTGGCCCGGCGCAACCGCCTGCGGGGAGGTCGTGGTGTTCGCATCAGGGTTCTCCTAGAAGGCGCCGGTGCCGTTGGGGGTGCCCATGCCGCTGGGCCCGTCGTAGCCGCGCACCGCGGTGCAGATCTTGCCGCCGCCGCAGGCGCCGTTGCTTCCGGCGATGATGTCGTTCAGGTACGGCGAGGCGGCGTAGAGCCGCTTGCCCGCCGGGACGGCCGAGTCGGTGCCGGCCAGGCCGTACACGCCGGCGATGAACGCCGCCGCGACGGGGGTGCCCGCGGCGGTGCCCCAGCCGCCCAGGCTGGTGCTGTAGACCTGGACCGGGGTGTCGGAGGAGGCCACCGCCGCGACGTCGGCCACGGTGCGCCGGCTTCCGCACGCTCCGGCCGGCTGCCAGGCCGGGCGCGGGGCGTACATCGAGCAGCCGGAGGCGGTGTCGCGCCAGGCGGACTCGTTCCAGCCGCGCGTGGTGGCGGGGTCCCGGTAGAGCTGGGTGCCGCCGACGGCGATCACCGACGGGTAGGCGGTGGGGAGGATCTGGCGGCCGCCGCTGTTGAAGCCCGCGCCGGAGGGGGCGACGACGGTGGTCGGCGCGTGGTCGAAGTGGGCGGCCAGGGCGTTCTGGCCGTCGTACTCGGCCACGCCCCACATGGGCACGACCGCGGTGGCGCCCTGCGCGGCGGCCTGGTCCACGGCCGCCGCCATGCTGGCCAGGGACGGGTCGTCGGCCTGCACCAGCAGGAGCTTGCAGTTCGGGCAGGCCGCCGCGGCGAGCTGCAGCCCGACGCTGCTGTGCACCGCCCAGGCGGGGCTCGGGGCGGGCGGGGTGTCGCCGCCCCGCTGATTGATCTTCTTGAAGCAGGGGAAGTCGGCGTCGCACGGGGGCATGCCGTTCGCCTTGCGGTACTCGGCCAGCTCGTCCCCGGCCTCGGGGTTGTCGTACGGGGTGACGACGGCCACGCTCTGGCCGCCGCCCAGCCAGTCCGAGGGCAGCCGGTAGGCCTCCTGGAGGTCCCCGGCGGTCAGCGGGCCCCGGCCGGCGGTGACGCGCGGCAGCGGCTGGTCGCCGCCTCCCGTGCCGGCGCGCAGGAGGCACGTCGCCGGCCCGGTGTCCTTGGCGTCCTTGGGGCAGGCCGGGCTCGTGGCGGGCGGCGCGGCGGCAGCGGCCCCGATGGAGGCGGCCCCGATGGAGGCGGCCGCGGCGGAAGGGGTGAGCAGGGTCAGCGGGGTGATCGTGGTGAGCAGCGTCGCCACCACGCCCCCGAGCTTCGTCCATCGACGGGTGCGCATGTCAGGTCTCCCGGTCAGCTGGCGAGCCGGTAGGCACGGATGTTGGTCTGGGTGACGGTGCTGCCGTCGCCGGCTCCCGCCTTGACCCGCAGCGACACCCAGCGGACCGGCTCGGAGTACTCCGGATGCGTGATCGGCGCGGAGAACGTGCCGTCCCGCCTGGGGGTGGCGGTCTTCGGAGCCGACCAGGTCCTGCCGTCGTCGTACGACACCTCGACCGTGGCCCGCACGCCCGTGGGCCGGGCCTGGTGCTCCTGGCGCGAGACCCGGAACGCGACCTCGAACGGCTGCCCGGCCCTGGCTCGGGAGTCCAGGCCGAGCGACAGGTTCCAGTGCACGAACAGCAGCGGCAGGAAGGAGCACGGGCGCGTGGATTCGGCGCACTGCACGGTGCGGGGCAGCGCGGCGGCGGCGTCACGCGGGCCGCTGCGGAAGGTCCACTCGGTACGGCTCGGCGACTGGGAGTTCGCCCGGCTGGCGAAGTCCCACACCAGGCGGTAATCGGCCGGGCGCGGTGCCAGCGGCAGCGACAACGGCATGGGCAGGTAGGGCGTGTAGCCGCCGGTGCCCAGGTCGAAGGCGAGCTTGCCGTCCCGGTAGAACGTCGTCCGCGACGTGGCGTACGCCTCCGACGTCGAGTGCAGCGGCGCCGAGTCGGCGAACCCGTTCAGGTAGACCGTGCCCAGCGAGCCCTGCCTGCACGCCAGGCACACCTGCAGCCACGGTTTGTCCACCCTGCTGCCCGGGCCTCCGACCCCGAGAAGGGTCTCCTGCACGTAGGTGGCGGCCGCCGACGGCGTCCGGGGGCCGAGGTTCCACACCTCTCTGATCTCCTGGCCGGGGCGCAGCTTGCGGCGCTCCCCGAGGATGACCTCGTTGGTGTCGGCGGCCATGACGTGCTGCCAGTACGTCTCGTCGGGCCTGGTGCTGTAGACGTAGTCGACGCGCTCGCCGGCGGCCGGCAGGAAGCCGTGGCTCACGTCGGACCACCCCCACGGCAGGAACACGAAGGACGCCCGGCTCACCGGTCCTGGCGAGGCGGCGTCGGAGGCCGTGTTGTAGAGCGTGGAGCGCACCGCGGCCAGCTCCGACTTCCTGACGACCGGCGTCAGCCTGCCCGGCACGGCGTCGCCGTAGGCGAACACCAGCTTGTACGTCGCGCCCATCTCGGGCCCCGAGTCGGCGTTCTCGGCCAGCAGCGTGAAGCCCGTGAACGTGAAGTCGCCCTTCCTGACCGGCCTGGTCGGGGTGACGTAGAGGTCGGGGCTGCCGGTGACCGGGTCGGAGTAGGTCCTCCAGGTGAAGCCCGCGATCAATCCTGAGGGGCTGACGCCCGTCTCGTCTCCCGCGGCGCTGGTGCGGACGAACGACAGGGATTCGGAGCGGATCAGCGGCGCCTGCGGCGGCGAGGCCAGAGTCGGCCGGTAGCGGACCGCCTTCCTGGCGTCCAGCACCACGCTGGTGTCGGCGCCGACCCGCACCTCGGGCTCGATCACCAGTGCCGTCTCCGACGTGAGGTCGGTGGCCGGGGCCGTGAGCACGCTGGCCATGATGCTGTAGGTGCCTTCCGGCACCATGAACGACTTCTTGCCCTCGCCCGGGTAGGTGAAGGCGAAGGTGGCCAGGGCCCCGTCACTGACGTTCTGGACGGCTCCGATCATCGTGCCGGGCGTGCCGTCCCTGGCGATGGAGTCGACGGTCAGCATGTAGTAGCTCAGCTCCCCGCCGGATGCCTTGGCCGCGGGCGCGTCGGCGGCCAGCGGCGAGGGCGGCGGCTCGGGAGCGCCCTTGGGGGCGGCCAGCTCGATCCGCTCGATTCCGGGCAGTGTGCCGACGGCGTCGCCCTTCGCGCCGCGCCAGGTCTCGGCCAGCAGCCTGCCGAGCGCCGGAGCCTCCTTCTTGGTCACCGTCGCGGTGGCCGCGTTGCCGGTGGCGGCGGTGACGCTGGTGGCGGGCAGGGCCTCGGCCTGGGCACGACCGGCCCGCACGGTGACCGGGAGGGTGGCGCTGCGCTCGTCGTCCAGCTTGGCCCGCACCAGGTAGCCGACGTTGAACAGGCGCAGGTCGATGGTCTTGCCGAGGTAGGGCACCACTTCGGACGGCACGACGTAGGTGTCGCCGCCGATGGTGAACTGCGAGAACGTGCCTCCGGCCGGGCCGCCGCCGGGGAGCCTGCTGACCTGCTGGCCGCCGCGCTCGTCGATGTCGACCTGGAAGCGGTCACCGGTCAGCAGGGTCACCGTCGAGGTGCCCGTCTCAGGCGCTCTGGTGGCGGGGCCGGCGGCGTGGGGGGTGGGGTCCAGCGGCGGGGCGGCCGCGGCGGGCGCGGCGCCCGCCGCCAGCGCCAGTGCCAGCACCAGGCCGGCCGTGGCCAGGCGGGGAAGGCGTGGAGAGCCTAACCGGTGGTGGATTGTCATCTCTGTCCCGCTTTCTGACCGCGCCTGTACGGCAGGCGCACGACGTGCTGGTTCACAGCGGCTCGTGTGCGCCGTCGGGCGCCGCCTCACCCAGGAGGCTCTCCTCGGAAACGGCGTCCGGCCCGGCATCGGGCCCAGCGTCAGACACCGCGTCCGGCCCAGCGTCAGACACCGCGTCCGGCCCAGCGTCCGGCTCGACATCCGGTTGATCGTTATGCATGAAGATCAGGATCGGACGGGCCCGCCGACGTCGCGAGTCGGTAAATCACCCAATTAATAGGGAAAAGCAATCTATGTCGGTGTCTCGTCCAGCAGTCCGTCGGCGGCGGCCGTGGTGACGAGGGCGGTGCGCGTGGGGACCGACAGCTTGCGCATGGCCGCGCTGAGGTGGCGCTCCACCGTACGCGGCGACAGCGTCAGGCTCTCCGCGATGCGCTTGTTGGTCCATCCGAGCGCCACCAGACGGACGATCTCCACCTCGCGCGGGGACAGGCGGTCGCCGTACCCCTTGCGCCCGCCGCGCCACGGCCTGGCCACCTCGACCCCCTGCTCGCGCAGCAGGTGAGCGACCCGGTCGGCGTCCCAGCGCGCGCCCAGCGCGGCAAGCTTCCGCTGGCTCTCCGCCAGCACCGTCAGCGCCCGCTCGCGCTCGCCCGCGTCGAGCAGGCGGCGGCCCTGGCGCTCGGCGGCGAGCAGCCCGTCGTAGGGGCGGGGCAGCGCCGCCCACATCGCCGCGGCCCGGCCGAACAGGCCCGCCGCCGGCCCCGGGTCGGCGGTGACCATGGCCTGGCAGGTCACGACCGCCGCGGCGGCGGCCGGAGCGTCACGTCCCGCCATCCCGGCGGCGAAGGCCCCCGCCAGGCCGGCCCGCTCCTCCGTCCGCCCGACGGCCAGCAGCGCGTCCAGATGGACCGGCAGCAGCTCCGTGGCCCACAGCCACACGTCCTTGCGGGCGATCATCTCCAGCATCGGTCCGGTGATCTCCACCGCGGCCTCCGGCTCGCCGCGCGCGAGCAGGATCCGGGCCAGCGCCACGTCGGGGAAGATGAACGGGTCCGCGTGCCCGCGCGCCAGGCTGGCGGCGAGGACCTCGCGCAGCCGCTGCTCGGCCCGCTGCGGTACGCCGCGCGCCAGGTCCAGGCAGCCGAGGATCATGCGGGCCTCCAGGCGGGTCGCCTCGTCGGCCGTCTCCGAGCCGGCCAGCTCGGCCGCCACGTCGTCCAGGCCGTCCCAGTGCCCGTCGTGCCAGGCCAGGTGAGCCCGCGCCAGCCTCAGCACGTCCTCGATCCGGCGGTAGCCCGCCCGTTCCACCAGCGCCGCGGAGGAGTCCAGGTAGGCGCGGGCGTCGTCGTGCCGGCCCCATAACGTACAGAACTGACCGACCATCAGCCGCCCCCGGGCGATCTCCTGGCGCTCCAGGCGGCTGTCCCCGTCGGCGGGAAGGGCGCGCGCCACGCGCCAGCCGTCCTCCTCGCCGAGGCAGAGCAGCGCCGCGGCCTGGTTGGACAGGAACGCGGCCCGCTCGGCCGGCAGGCCGACCAGCGGGAAGAGGCGTTCCGCCCGGCCGGCCCACTCCAGGTGGCGGGCCCGCGGCCAGGCGCGGATCATCGGGTTGGCCAGCAGGAGCATGGCCTGGACGGCGAGTTCGGGCCGGTCCTCCAGATCCGGCATGGCGGCCTCCAGGCCGGCCATCGCGGCCTCGAACTCGCCGAGGTGGAAGCGGAGCCGCCCCAGCCGCAGCCCGAGCTCCCCCCTGGCCTCGGCCGGCAGCCCGGGATGCGCGAGCGTCTCCTCCAGCGCGGCGCGCACCCGCTCCCCCAGCCCCAGCAGCGGCTCGGCGGTGACGGAGACAGCCGCGCCGAGCCGCCTGGCCAGGCGCACCAGGCGCTCCACCGGGTGGTCGGCGGCGGTCAGCAGGTCCAGCATCATGGCGACCGTCGTGTGGCCGTCGCCCGCCTCCATGGCGAGCTCGGCCGCCGCCTCGGCGTAGCGGCACCACTCCTCGACGTCGCCGGACTCGCGGAAGTGGCGGCACAGCCGTACGACGGGAGGGTGCTCGCCCTCGCTCAGGGCCAGGGCCGCGCGGTGGTGCAGCCGGCGGCGCGACGGGATGGGGGTCGCCTCGGCGACCGCGCGCGAGGCCAGAACATGGTTGAAGCCGAACGTGCCCCGGCCGGCCTCGCGCAGCAGGCCGGAGGCGAGCGCGACGGCCAGGCCGTCCCGGACGGAGGCCTCGTCGAGGCCCGCGACCGCCGCGAGGAGCGCCTCGCCGGCGGGCGCCTCCAGCACGGCGGCGGCCTCCAGCACGGCGCGGGTGGGCGGGTCGAGCCGGGTCACGCGTTCCAGGACGGAGTCGCGCACCGTGGGCGGCACGCGCAGCTCCTCGGTGATACGGCGGCGCCAGCCGCTCTCGGCCCGGAAGATGTCGCGCCGGGCGCGCAGCAGGCGTACGGTCTCCTCCAGCGCGAGCGGGATGCCGCCGGTGTGCTCGTGCAGGAAGGCCGCGAAGTGGTCGGACACGTCGGCGGTCGCGAACATCGACTTCACCAGGGCGCCGGTCTGCGGCACGTCCAGCGGCTCCAGCGCGATGCGTTCCCAGGACATGTTCCTGGGCGGGCGCGAGGTCAGGCGCAGCAGCGGCGAGCCCTCGCCGACGTCGAGCGGCCGGTAGGTGACCACGATCGAGCGCGCGGCGCCACGCGAGGTGGTGAGGGTGAGCAGCCAGTCGAGCGTGGCGGCGTCCGCCCAGTGCGCGTCCTCGACCACCAGCACGTCCACTCCGAGCGCGTCGATCAGCTCGCCGAGCGCGCGGAAGAGCCGGTGGCGTGTCTCCTGCGGGTCGGGCAGCACCTCCAGCGCCGGCGGCAGCCACGACGCCCACTCGGGGAACAGCGTGCGCAGCGCACCGGCGAGCGGGCTCAGCGCCAGCTCGCCCAAGCGCTCGTGGAAGGCCCGCAGCCCGTCCACCACCGCGCCGAGCGGGAACGGCTCCCGCAGGGGCGGGCAGGCGGCCATCAGCACGGTACGGCCGCGCAGGCCGGGATCGGCCAGGCACTCGTCCAGCAGGCGGGACTTGCCGATGCCCGCCTCGCCCTCGACGAGCACGAGGGCGTGTCGTGACACCGCGGCGACCATCGCGGCCATGGCGTCGTCGCGGCCGATGAGCGCCGGCGGGAGTGCGTCCGAGGGCGCCTTCCGCCGAACATGAGTTTCGTTCATCCCTTTATGGGTGTATATATCACGCCCGAACCCGCAAGGGCCGCCGCGAACGGGGACCTCGCCGCACACGGCCGGCCCATCAACGACGCCGCATGGCGCGACGCCCTTGACGCGGCTCCGCCGGGGACCACGCCCTCCACGAGGTCCACGGAGCGGTCACCCGGGCCTCCCGGCGCATCCGGCCGCGCGCGGCGCTTCACCGCCTGGATCACCGCCGAACGGCCCTCCGACTGATCAATCGAGCTTGTCGTTGTTCGTCATGCTCTGGACGGCCACGCCGGTGGACATCAGAAAAACCCGGTTGGTCCGCGCCCGCTCGCTTGGGCCGCGGCAAGTGATCACGAAGGAGACAGGGCAGTGAGCGATGTCAACGAGCTGGACGCCACCATCGCGGCGGTGCGGGACCGGTTCGGGGGTTGACGTTCAGCTCGGGCGGGGCCGCCGACGCCCACCACGACGTCGCCCGGTTCACCCGGCATCTCGGCACGGCGCGCACAACACGGCCGTCATCGGCGGCCGGACGGTCGAGTACCCGGCCATCTACCGCGTGGTCCTCGACAAGTCGGGCGACGCGGTGCGGGGCGGCGCTACTACGACCGGTACGCCTGGTTCGCCCCCATCGCCACCGGCGAGCTGAAGCTGGACAACCTGTTCGCCGGCATCACCGACGCCCCGGCCGCTACCGCACCCCCGGCGCAGAGGCCGGCGGCCGGGTCGGCGCAACGGGTCGGCGCAACGGGTCGGCGCGACGGGTCGGCGCGACGGGTCGGCGACGGCCGCCTGGAGCCGGCCCTCAGCCGAGGAGGGACAGCGCCTCCAGGGCGGCGGGCAGGTCCCGTTCGACGACGACGTCCCTCATGGCCGCGGGAGACAGGAATCCGTCGGCCGCGATGGTGTCGAGCGCGGCGAGCAAGGGGGTCCAGAAGCCGCCGGCGTTGAGGAAGCCCACCGGTTTGCGGTGGAAGCCGAGTCGGCGCCAGGTCCACACCTCGAAGATCTCTTCGAGGGTTCCGAGCCCTCCGGGCAGGGCCAGGAAGGCGTCGGACTTGTCTGCCATGATCGCCTTGCGCTCGTGCATCGTCTCGCAGACGTGCAGCTCGGTGATGCCGTCGTGGGCCCATTCGCGCTCGACCATGCTGCGGGGGATCACGCCGATCACCTCGCCGCCGGCCTTGAGCGCCCCGTCGGCGACCGCGCCCATGAGGCCGGCGCGCCCGCCGCCGTACACCACGCCGATCCCCCTGGTCGCCAGCTCACGGCCGACGCCGGCGGCCAGGTCCGAGAAGGCGGAGGCGGCGCCGGGCGTCGAGCCGGTGAAGATGGCGATGCGCTTCATGCGTCCCCCTTGCGGATGCCGGGCGGCGGCGGAATTGTAGCGTTCTCATATAAGGGATAGGATCCCATATATGAGAACCGCGGAAGACCTGGAGACCCGGCTCGCCGGGCGGCTCGCCGACTTGCGGGTCGAACGCGGCTGGTCGCTGGACGAGCTGGCGGCACAGGCGGGCGTGAGCCGTTCGACACTGTCGCGGCTGGAACGCGCGGAGGTCAGCCCGACGGCCGCACTGCTGGGCAAGTTGTGCGCCGTCTACGGACGGACGATGTCGCAACTTCTCGCCGAGGTGGAGTCGGAGCCCCCGCAACTGATGCGATCCGACCGGCAGCAGGTGTGGCGGGACGAGGAGTCGGGCTTCACCCGGCGCTCGGTGTCCCCGCCGCACCCCGGGCTGAAGGGCGAGGTCACGGAGGGCCTCCTGCGGGAGGGGGCCGACATCCCGTACGACAGGCCGCCCGTACCGGGCCAGGAGCAGCACATCTGGGTGCTGGACGGCACGGTCGAGCTCACCGTGGACGGGCAGCGGCACGTCCTCCGGAAGGGGGACTGCCTGCGGTTCCGCCTGTGGGGGCCGACGCGCTTCCGCAACCCCGGCCCCGGTGCCGCCCGCTACGCCGTGCTGGTCGTCCTGCCGTGAAACACCGTCCGAGGAGTGAGATGAACATCGTCGTGGACGACCTGTCCGGCCCGGAGATCGCCGCTTTCCTCAACGAGCACGTCGAGGAGATGAAGTCGATAACACCGCCGGAGAGCGTGCACGCCCTCGACCTCGACGGGCTCCGCAGCCCCGGGGTCACCTTCTGGTCGGCCATGGACGGCGGCTCGGTCGTGGCCTGCGGCGCGATCAAGAGGCTGGACGCGGCGCACGCCGAGCTGAAGTCGATGCGCACCGCGTCCCACCTCAAACGCAGCGGGCTCGCGTCCCTGATGCTGAAGCACATCCTCGCCGAGGCCAGGCGCATGGGCTTCACCCGGCTCAGCCTGGAGACCGGTTCGACCGATTTCTTCCTGCCGGCGAGAAGGCTCTACGAGAAATTCGGCTTCGACTACTGTGAACCCTTCGCCGGTTACCGGCCCGACCCGCACAGCGTGTTCATGACGAGACTCCTCTGATCGAGCCCGCCCGAGCCGAACGCCGCCCCCCGTGTCAACCCCGAAGGAGCGGGAGGGGTTCTGGCGGGTGACGCCGATCACCTTCCCACTGGCCCCCGTCGTCCTGGTAGCGGAAGTAGCCGTGGGGGTGCGGCCGCGGCAGCTCCGGCGAGGCGCCCGGCGGCACCGTGTCCCGCAGCTTGAGCGGGCCCACGATCCGCCGCTTCATCTCCTCGGCGATCGAGTGGCCGGTGACCTTCTCGATAACCGGGCGTCCGCCCGCTGATGTGCTGCAACAGCATCCGCGCCGTGATCCGCCGGCGCAAGGAAGCCGGCTTCACCTTGAAAGAGCTGCGCACGCTGCTGACCGCGCCCAGCCCGTTGGACCACCGGGACCTGCTGCGCCGCCACGTCCAGGAGCTCGAACAGCGCATCTCACAGGCGCGGGCGGCCAAGGAGCTGATCGAGCACGCGCTCGCCTGCCCGCACAGCTTCGCCGAGCGCGGCATGCTCGCGACCGGATCGCCGCACGGATTCCTGGTCACCTCCACGGACGTGGCGGATGAAGCGATCTTCGCGTGATCCTGTTTCTGCGGGTCGAACGGTGAGTGCCCGCAGGAGCGGGTCCCGCGCCGCCGGTGACGTCGAGGCGGCGGCCACGACGCCCTCCCTCGCACGCGTTCCGCGCCTCTCCTAGGGGCGATGCCGGGGGCGTGAGCGGGCCCTGGGCAGCGGCACCGGGTCCGCGCCGGCGACGACGGTGTTGCGGACGGTGCCGATGCCCTCGACGGTGATCTCCACCGTGTCGCCGGGCCGGAGCGGGGGCGGGTCCTGCCTGCCGCGCAGGCCCCACAGCTCGGCGAGGCAGCCGCCGTTGCCGCAGGTGCCGGAGGCGAGCACGTCGCCGGGGCGGACGCGGGTGCCGCGCGAGGCGTAGGCGACCAGTTCCTCGAAGGTCCAGCTCATGTTGGACAGCAGGTCGCGGCCGACCTCCGTCCCGTTGACCCGCACGGACAGGGCCAGGCGCAGGAAGCCGTCGGCGTCCCGGTACGGCTCCAGCTCGTCCGCGGTGACCAGCCACGGGCCGAGAGTGGTGGCGGTGTCCTTGCCCTTGCACGGGCCCAGGCCGACCTGCATCTCGCGGGACTGCAGGTCGCGGGCCGACCAGTCGTTGAAGACGGTGTAGCCGTAGATGTGGTCGCGGGCCCGCTCCGGGGTGAGGTCGGCGCCCTCCTCGCCGATGACCGCCGCGACCTCCAGCTCGAAGTCGAAGGCGTGGCAGCCGGGCGGGACCGGCACGTCGTCGTACGCGCCGATCATGGCGTGCGGGTTGCCGAAGTAGAAGGCCGGGGCGTCGTACCAGGCGCCGGGGACGCCGCCGCGCCCTTCCACGCTCCTGCGCACGCCTTCGACGTGCTCCTCGAACGTCACGTGGTCACGGACCGAGGGCGGCTCGACGGGCGGCAGCAGCCGCACCTGCGCCAGCGGGACCGGCTCGCCGGTCCGCGCGCCCGCGGGCACGTTCAGGGGGCCGACCCCGTCGGGCAGCGGCCTGATCGTGTCGCCGTCCACGAGACCGCAGCGGGTGCGCCCGTCATGGCTGTAGGTCGCGATCCTCATCGGAGCGGCCCCTAGACCGGCGGGGCGACGAACACGCCGCGGTCGGGGTCGTTGAAGGACTCCTTGGCGATGAGCTCGTTCATGGGGTTGGCGGTGCCCCACTGGTCGGTGACCTCGGGCTCGGAGAAGTCGTAGACGTGCGGGTGCCAGGCGTCCTCGTCGAGCTCCTCCAGCTCGGTGGTGTACTCGACGGTGTTGCCGTGCGGGTCCAGGAAGTAGGAGAAGGTGTTGTCGCCGGCCAGGTGGCGGCCGGGGCCCCAGATCATGCGGACTCCGGCGCGCAGGAGGCGCCCCGTGCCGTACATGTACTCGTCGAGGCCGCGCAGCTCGAAGCTGATGTGGTGGAGGCTGGCGTGCGGGCCGCGGGCGATGGCCATGCTGTGGTGCTGCGGGTTGCAGCGCATGAAGTGCATGACCTGGCCCATGCGGGGGTGGGCGAGGGTGTCGGACAGGGCGAAGCCCAGGTGGGTCTCGTACCAGGTGCGGGTGGCGTCGATGTCGGGCGCGTTCAGGACCACGTGTGACAGGCGTACGGGGATCGCCTCCTTGGCCTCCAGCTTGCGGTGCCCGCGGACGGCCACGTCGGCGGAGACCTCGACGGTGCGGCCGTCGAGGTCGAAGAAGCGGAAGCCGTAGCCGCCGCCGGGGGTGTCGAGCTTGCCGGGCTCGGAGACCAGCGTGACCTCGGCGGCGCGCAGCCGCTCGGCCAGGGCGTCCACGTCGCCGGGGGTGGCGGCGCCGAAGGAGATCAGGTCGAGGCGCTTCTCGGCGGCCCTGCGCAGCCGGACGACGTACTGCTCGGGCGAGCCCTCGGCGGCCAGGAAGCTGATGCCGGAGTCGCTCGCGACCTCGGTCAGGCCCCAGACGCCGGCGTAGAAGTCGCGCTGCTTGTCGTAGTCGGGCACGGCCAGGTCCACGTGCCGCAGGTGGGTGATGAGTCTCATGAGGGATCCTTCAGGTCGAACAGCCGGACGGCGTTGCCGCCGCTGATGGGGGTGTCCGCGAGCCCGGCCGCGCGCAGGGCCGCGAGCGGGTCGGGGTCGCCCATGTCGAAGGGGAAGTCCGAGCCGAGCAGCACCCGCTCGGGCCCGGCGACGCGGACCAGCTCGCGCAGCGCGGCCGGGTCGTGGGTGAGGGAGTCGAAGTGCAGGTCGCGCAGGTAGCTGCTCGGCTCGCGGGCGCAGCCGCGGGCGTCGGGCCGCACCCGCCAGCCGTGGTCGGCGCGGCCCAGGTAGTACGGCAGGTAGCCGCCGCCGTGCGCGGCCAGCAGCTTGAGCCGGGGATGCCGGTCCAGGACGCCGGAGAAGATCACGTGGGAGAGCGCGACGGCGTTCTCGACCGGCTGGCCGACGAGGTTGGACAGGTACCAGCGGTCCAGCCGCTCGTCCAGGGTGCAGCCGAAGGGGTGCAGGAACACGACCGCGCCCGTGGCGGCGGCGCGCGCCCAGAACGGCTCGTAGGCCGGGTCGGACAGCTCCCGGCCGGGCGCGTGGGAGGAGATCTGCACGCCTCTCAGCCCGTGTGCGAGCGCGTCGTCGAGGGCGCCGGTCATCAGCGAGGGGTGCTGGAGCGGGACCAGTCCCAGGCCGGACAGCCGGTCCGGCGCCTGGGCGACGTGCGCGGCCACGCCCGCCGCGGCCAGGCGGCACACCTCGGCGGCCAGGCCGGGATCGGCCCAGTAGTGGTAGTGGGAGGGCGACGGCGAGACGACCTGCACGTCCACCCCGGCCGCGTCCATCGCCGCCAGCCGGTCGCCGGCCCGCGTGAGCAGGCCGATCCGCTCGCCGATCATCGCGCCCGACACGGCCGTGGCGTGGGGCCCGTTGCGGCGGGCGTCCAGCTCCCGGTGGGCGTCGTGGCCGGGTCGCCCCGCCACCGCCCGCTCGATCTCCGGCAGCAGGACGTGCGCGTGCACGTCAACGGTGATCATGGGCGCTCGCTCACCATCCCCGCGATCGTGCCCATCAGGCCGGGCAGGTCCGCGTCCCGTACCCCGTCGAGCTGCCAGCGGGCGAGCTGCACCGACGCCTCGACCACGGCCTTCACCCGGGCGTGGCGGCGGTCCATGAACGCCTCGAACAGGTCCTGGTCGAGCCGGTCGGCGGCGAGCAGCAGCTCGGCCAGGACCGCGGCGTCCTCCAGGCACTGGGCGGCGCCCTGGGCCAGGGTGGGCGGGCAGGCGTGGGCGGCGTCGCCGATCAGGACGGTGCGGCCGCGGTTCCACGGGCGCGGCACGAGCAGCGACTCGAACCAGGTGTAGTTGATGCGGGCCGGGTCGGTGATGTCGGCGCGGATCTCGTCCCAGGCGCCGCCGTACCCTCCGGCCAGCGCCCGCATGTGCGCGACCTTGTCGCCGACGGCCTCCCTCGGCCTGGCCTGCTCGACCAGGTACGCGTACATGGTGTCGGCGCTGGTCGGGCAGTAGCCGGCGATGAAGCAGGGGCCGCCGTAGATCAGGTCGGTGCGCTCGACGTCCTTGGGGCGGCGGGTGTGGACGCGCCAGATGCCCATGCCGACCGGCTCGGGCGCGGCCTCGACGCCGATCAGGCCGCGGACGCGCGAGCGGATGCCGTCGGCGCCCACCACCAGGTCGTAGCGCCCGGTGGTGCCGTCGGAGAAGGTCACCTCGCCGGTGCCGGACACGGCGTCCACTGTCAGGCCGTACCTGACGCGCGCTCCGGCGTCGCGCACGGCGGCGGCCAGGATGGCCGCCAGCTCCGGGCGGTTCATGCCGAGGGCGGCGGGCAGGCCGGGGCCGCCGGTGCGGGCATCGGGGATCTCGGCGAGCAGGCGGCCGTCGGGCGTGCGCAGCCCGAGCGAGTCGAACGCGAACCCGGCCGCGCTCACCTGCTCCCACACGCCGAGGTCGCGCAGCACCCGCAGCGCGTTGCCCTGCAACGTGATGCCCGACCCGAGCGTGGTCGGGCCCGGCTCGATCTCCGCGATCTCCACGGTGACGCCGGCGCGGGCGAGCAGGACGGCCAGGGCCGGGCCCGCGGTGCCGCCGCCGACGATGAGGACGTTGCCTACTGCTGGGCCTACTGCTGGGCCTACTGCTGGGCCTACTACTGGGCCTACTACTGGGCCTACTACTGGGCCTACTGCTGGGCCTACTGCTGGGCCTACTGCTGACATGGGGGCCTCATTTGATGGCCAGGGGGTTGACGGGGGAGCCGACCGCGCCGGTGACCGGCAGCGGCGGGGCGGTGAGGAAGAACTCGTACACGCCGTCGGCGGCGCAGTCGGCGGCGAGCGCCTCCAGGTCCCACATCTCGCCGACGAGCAGGCCGAGGTGCGGGATGACGACCTGGTGCAACGGCTGGAACGCGCCCTCGAACTCGTTGGGGCGCACCTCGAAGCCCCACGTGTCGGTGGCGATGGCGGCGATCTCGGTGCGGTGCAGCCAGCCGGCGCTCCAGAACGACAGGCCGGGCGCGGGGCCGCCCGCGTAGTCGCCCCAGCCCTCGCGCCTGGCCCTGGCGAGGCGGCCGGTACGCACGCACACCAGGTCACCGCGCCCGACCCGGACCCCCTGCGCCTCGGCGATGGCGGTCAGGTGCTCCTCGGTGACGGCGAAGCCGTCCGGCAGCTCCCCGTACGCCGCCGCCACGTCCAGCAGCACGCCGCGGCCCGCCACCGGGGCGGCCAGGTGCTCGATGCCGGTGACCTGGTCGCCCTCGCTGGTGACGACCTTGTCGGCGGGGCGGCCGTTCCAGGCCCGGCCGTGGTCGAAGATGTGGCCGAGGCCGTCCCACTGGGTGGAGCACTGCAGCGGCATGGCGATCACGTCGTCCGCGCCGCCGAACCCGTGCGGGAAACCCTGGTTCCCGTGGACGGCGTCCAGGCCGGTGTCGGTCATGGTGTGCACCGGGTTGGTACGGCGCCGCCAGCCCTTCTGCGGGCCGTCGGCATCGAAGCGCTGCGCCAGCGAGAACGTCTCGCCCCGCCGGACCAGCGCGGCGGCGGCGCGGCGCTCGGCCGGGCCGATGAAGTTGACGGTGCCCAGCACGTCGTCGGCGCCCCAGCGGCCCCAGTTGGAGTACTTCGCCGCCGCCTCGGCGATGGCCTGCTCAGCGTTCATCGACGCACCTGTTCCGCTGCGTGCCGAGGCCCGTGATCGTGCCCTCCATGACGTCCCCGTCGCGCAGCAGGCGGCCGTGGTGCAGGCCGTTGCCCGCCGGGCTGCCGGTCAGCACCAGGTCGCCGGGCAGCAGCTCGACGGTCTGGGACACGTAGGACACCAGGCGGGCCACGTCGAAGATCATGTCCTTGGTGGACTCGTCCTGCATGACCTGGCCGTTCAGCTTGAGCGTCACCCGCAGGCCGGACGGGTCGCCGACGAAGGCGGCCGGCACCAGGTACGGGCCCAGCGGGGTGAAGGTGGGCGCGTTCTTGGCGCGCAGCCAGTCGGTGCCGATCTCCGGCATGTCGCGGCGGAAGACCAGCTCGCGGGCGGTGATGTCGTTGGCGATCGTGTAGGCCGCGACGTGTTCGCGAGCATTTTCCGGATCTATCCGGAACGCCGGGCGGCCGATGACGGCGGCCAGCTCCAGCTCCCAGTCCGGCTTCGCGCACCACGGCGGGATCACCACGTCGTCGTACGGGCCGGTGACCGAGGACGGCAGCCCGACGAACACGTACGGCTGGTCCTCGGCGGCCCGCCGGTCCATCATCGCCGCGACCTCGGCCCGTACCTGCTCGGCGGGGCGGCCGCCGGCGGGCTCGTGCGCCACGGCCAGGTCGATGACGTGGGTGCGGTAGTTGGCGCCGGACTGCAGGATCTGGCGCGGCTCGACCGGGGCGTGCACGCGCAGCTCCGCCAGCGGCCGCCACTCCCCCGGCGCCGTCGCGGCGGCGTGCAGCAGCGGCAGGACGTCGTCCCAGCGCTCCAGCAGCGCGCGGGTGCTGGACGCGTGCTCGCTCAGGTCGAGCACCCGGTCGCCGGCGACGAGACCGGGAAAGGCCGGGCCGGGACCGGCCGAGAAGGTGCCGAGCGCGAACGGGCCGGCAAGGGACGAGGATGTTTCCACGAGGTTTCCTCCGAGGGGATCGGCTTTAACCTTGGAACATCCGCCGCAATCTGGGAAATCGATTCTCTGGATCGTCTCCATCCACGACATGGATGTGCCATGAACCTCGCCAGCCTGGACCTGAACCTGCTCGTCGCCCTGCGCGCGCTGCTGGAGGAGCGCAACGTCACCAGGGCGGGCCTGCGCGTCGGGCTCAGCCAGCCGGCCATGAGCGCCGCCCTCGCCAGGCTCCGCCACCACTTCTCCGACCAGCTCCTGGTGCGGCGGGGCAACCGGTACGAGCTGACCCCGCTCGGCACCGCCCTGCTCGCCCCGGCCGTCACCGCCTCGGCGATGCTGGAGCGGCTGTTCGCCAGCCGCGCCGACTTCCAGCCGGCCACCGAGCAGCACGAGTTCACCCTGCTGTCCTCCGACTACGGCATCGCCGTCTTCGGCGTCCGGCTGGCCCGCCTCCTGCACGAGGAGGCGCCCGGGGTGCGGCTGCACTTCCGGCACGTCACACCCGAGATCGTCGAGCACGCCGACGCCGCGCTCAGCGGCGTGGACGGCATGCTCATGCCGCACGGCGTCATCAGTGACCTGCCCGCCGTGGAGCTGTACCGCGACGAGTGGGTGTGCCTGGTCGCCGACGACCACCCGGAGGTCGGCGAGCGGCTCACCATGGACGACCTGGCCCGCCTGCCCTGGGTGATCTATCAGCGCCCGTTCGACGCGCCCGTCACCCGGCAGCTCACCATGCTCGGGCTGGACCCGTACGTGGACGTGTCCGTGCAGAGCTTCCAGCTCCTGCCCAGCCTGGTGGCCGGCACCCGGCGCGTGGCGATGATGCAGCGGCGCCTGGCCGGCCTGCTGCGCGACCTGGCCCCGGTACGCGTGCTGCCCTGCCCGTTCGAGGCGGTCGACCTGCGCGAGGCCCTGTGGTGGCACCCGGTGCACACCCACGACGCGGCCCACGTCTGGCTGCGCGAGATGGCCGTCCGGGTGGCCGGGGAACTGGCGGGAGGCTGAGCGGCCGGGGCGACGGTCGCCGCCACGCTCTGCGACGCCTTCGACCGCGACTGTCGCCTGGACTGTCGCCTGGACTGTCGCCTGACCGTGCTCAGCGACGCCTGCGCCGACGCGGAACCGGACGTGCACGACTTCTTGACCAGGCGGGTCTTCCCGGCCAGGGGTGCTGACGTCCTCATGGGCGATGAGTGGATCGCCCGCCTGTGACCGCTCTCGGCTTCGGCCGATCTCCCGGCTTCCGGGTGCGTCCTGCGTACGGCCCGCGGACCGCGCGGGTTTCGGGAAGACCTCCGGAAGAGGACCGGAAGCCCGCGCTCCTAGCCTCTGCAGCCATACATCGGACGGAGGGGCGCGCCGTCACGGCCTCCCCCGGGTGGTGGCGGCACTTCGATCACGGAACCCAGATCCGGGCGGCACGGCACGACGTCGCGGTGGCACGTTATGGAGTGATCATCGATCACAGCGGCATGCCGGAGGCATGCCAGGACCACGGTCATAGGAGTCTTCTTGTTCCACCGATATCGGGCCTTACTCGGGGCGGTGACCGCCCTCGTCACGCTCGGGGCCCTCGCCCCGTCGCAGGCCGCCGCGGCCGCGCCGGTCAGCGTGACCTTCGCCGCCGCCGATGACGTGTTCGTCAGCCAGGCTGAGCCGGCCAAGAGCTTCGCCGCCGCGACGTGGCTGAGCGTCTGCGGCTCCGGCTGCGGCGGCGCCGGCGCGGGACAGCGCGTGGCGCTGACCCGTTTCAAGGTCACCGGCATCCCCGAGGACGCCGAGGACGTCAAGGTCACCCTGGACGTGGTCCCGGCCAGGACGACCGACACCACCGTCTCCGTCCTGCCGGTGAGCGGTTCCTGGACCGAGGCGACCACCTGGAGCGACCGGCCGGCGGTCGGCGGGAGCGCGATCGGCTCGCACACCGGCTTCACCGCCGGCGCGACGGCCAGGCTGGACGTCTCCGCGGCCGTCCAGGGCAATGGCACCTACGCGTTCGCCCTCACCGGAACGTCCAGCACGACCACGGTGCTGATGTCCTCGCGCGAGAGCGGCAACCGCGGCCCGAAGCTGACCGTCACCTACACCGGGGGGAGCGGCGAGGAGCAGGGTGACGGGCCGTTGCCCTTCACCCCGGCCGCCACGGCGGCGCTGCGGGCGGCGGGCAAGAAGGTGTTCGGGCACTACTTCACCCCCTACCCGATCTCGCTGGACAACCAGGCGCCGGCCGGCGACTACTACGCCAGGAACTACCTCAAGCCGGAGGGCGAGAGCGGCAAGCACGCCGCCTACGGCGGGCTGCTGCGCGACCGGCCGATCGGCCGCGCGCCGCTGAGCGGCGACTACGCGCTGGCGGACTTCAAGACCGAGGTCAGGCAGGCCGTCGCCGCCGGGCTGGACGGCTTCACCGTCGACATCCTGTCGGTGACCAGCGCGCACTGGACGCGGGTGCAGAGCCTCATCAAGGCCGCCGAAGCGGTCGATCCCGGCTTCAAGATCGTGCTGATGCCGGACACGAACGGGCTGGCCTCGGTCGACAGCGCCACCCTGGCCACGGCGATGGCCAAGCTGGCGGCCTCCAAGTCGGTCTACCGGCTGGCCGACAACCGCCTGGTCGTGGCGCCGTTCAAGGCCGAAGGCCGCACCGCGGCCTGGTGGGCCGACTGGATGAGGACCATGGAGACCGCCCACGGCATCAAGGTCGCCCTGGTGCCGGTCTTCCTGGACTTCAACAAGAACCGCGCGGCCTTCGCCTCCATCAGCTACGGCTTCTCCAACTGGGGCGGCCGCAACCCCGCCGCCAACGCGAGCCTGACCACCAATATCACCACCGCGCACGGCATGGACAAGATCTGGATGCAGCCGGTGTCGGTGCAGGACGAACGGCCCAACCAGGGCATCTTCGACGAGGCCGGCAACACCGAGAACCTGCGGGCCACGTGGAAGGGCGCCATCGACGGCAAGGCCGACTGGGTCCAGCTCACCACCTGGAACGACTACTCCGAGAACACCCAGTTCGCCCCCTCCGCCAACGCCGGGTGGACTTATCTGGACATCAACGCCTATTACCTGACCTGCTACAAGCTGGGCTGCCCGAAGATCACCAACGACGTGGCCTACCTCACCCACCGTGTCCAGCCGGTCGCGGCCACGCCCGGCCACGCTCAGACCAAGCTGATGAAGCTGCGCGGCGGCAGCACCGCGGCCCGTGACACGGTCGAGGTGCTCAGCATGCTCACCGCGGCGGGCAAGGTGTCGGTCACGATCGGCGGCACGACGCAGACCTACGACGCGCCCGCCGGGGTCTCGGCCAAGACGTTCCCCCTCAGGGCGGGCACCGCCTCGGCCACCGTGACCCGCGGCTCCGCCACCGTGGCGAAGGTCGTCTCGCCCTACCCGATCACCACCACGCCGTACGTGCAGGACCTGCACTACCGGGCGGCCTCCAGCGGCCGCTGACCCGGACGCCCGGGTTCCTGGATCCCGCGGGCCGGAGGATTCAGGGACCCGGCCGCGCCACTCGGCTCGCCGTCTCGGGTGACGCTCCCGCACGCCCGGCGGTCAGGCTCCGGGTTCGCCGAGCCTTCCGGCGCCGGCTTCGGGATGGCCCGCCGCCACCAGACGGCGGCTGGCCCCGTGCCAGGTCAGGGTGTCCTCCAGGATCAGATCCTCCACCACCTTGCCCCATCGCATGGTGAGGAACTGGGCGAACTGGTTCTGGTAGGGCTCGCCCAGGACGGTACTGCGGATGATCACATGAGCGGCCAGGCGCTGGTTCCACAGGGGGCCGGCCACGACGAGGCGCTGGATCTCGAAGCGTGGATCGGGAAGCAGCCGCCCGAACCGTTCGAACCAGCGCCGCAGGCCGGCACGGGTGGAGAGATGAGCACCGAGCGCCGTGTCACTGATGAAGATCAGCTCGCAGTCGGCCCGGAAGTTGGCGAGAAGGGCGTCGATGTCCCCTCTTTCGAGGGCGGCCAGCCCGCGCCGGTAGACCGCCGCCGCGACGCGGCCGATCATCCGGCGTCCCGCCGTCGTGTCGTGAAGGTGTGCACCGTCTGAACCTCCGTTAGATTGACACTGTCAATCTAACGGAGTTGGACAGTGTCAATCAACCGTGATCCGCACAGCGGTAAGCGCCCCGAGCGCGCCCGCGACGTCGGCGTGCACTTCGACGGGGACCTCCGCCGCGCCCTGATCCAGGCCGCCGCGACCGCGCTCGACGAGGTCGGCGCCGACCACCTCAGCCTGCGCGACGTCGCACGCCGCATCGGGGTGTCGCACACCGCCCCGGCCCACCACTTCACCGACAAGGCCGGGCTGCTGACCGCCGTCGCCGTCGAGGGATTCCACCTGTTCATCGAGCATCTGGGCGGCGCGCTCGCGGCCACGCGCGACCGGCGGCCGCTCGACCGGCTTCCCGCCCTCGCGCGGGCCTACGCCGAGTTCGCCGAGCGGCATCCCGGCCGGTTCGAGGTGATGTTCCGCCCCGCGCTCATCCGTCCCGACGACCCCGACTACCAGCGCGCCGGCGATGCCGCCTTCGCCGCCCTGCGCGAGCACATCGGCCTGTGCCAGCGGCAGGGGTGGCGGCCTGACGTTCCCACCGCGACCCTGGCCGCGGCCACCTGGGCGTTCAGCCACGGCATCGCCACCTTGCGCGGGCACGGCTCCCTGGCCCGGCACTATGGCGACGCGTCTTTCGGAGGCGTGGAACTCCTGGTCACCGCCATGCTGGGGGGAGCGGGGCAGGATCCGGGGTGAGGCCGTGACGCCTCGTCAACAACGAGGCGTCACCTGCCGGATCCGGTGGCCAGGGACGGCGCCAGTTTCCCGGCGCACGGGGCGTGCCCGATCTGCTCGCACAGCCGCAGGGCATGCGCAGCCGTGCGCGCTCCCGCCTCGTGATCGCCGCGCCTCCGTTCCAGCCCGGCGAGCTCGGTCAGCGCCGCCAGCTCAGGAAGGCGGTAGGCGTTGTCCCGCGCCACGTCGCGGGCCTGGAGCGCGTGGCGGATCGCCCTGTCGTGCTCGCCCCGGGCGTCGTGCAGCCGGGCGCGGGTGACCAGCGCGTACGCCAGGTGCCAGCGCAGGCCGCCCGCGCTGACGAGCTCGTCGGCCCGCTCCAGACTCCGCGCGGCCTCCGCCGTCAGCCCGAGCGGGATCGCGGCGTCGGCCAGGGCGATCCAGGCCGCCGCCTCCACCAGCCGGTCCTCCTGGTCGCGGGCCACCTCCAGCGCCCGCAGCGCCTCCTCCCGCGACCGCGCCCACTCGCCGCGCTCCCAGTGCAACCGGCTGATCCAGGTGTGGCTCGCCGCGGCACCGTGGCCGCCGAGCGCGGCGAGCAGTCTCGCCGACTCGCGCAAGCAGCTCTCCGCCTCCTCGTACCGGCCCTGGTCGAGCAGCACGGCCCCCAGGTGCCGCAGATCGGCGCCCTCGGCCGGGGACAGGCCGTGGGCCCGGCTCAGCGCGAGCGCCTGCCTGCAGCGTCGCTCCGCCAGGTCGAGCCGCCCCAGATGGTGATACTGGCCGGCGAGCGTGTTGAGCGCGTGGTTCTGCCCGGACACCGAGCCGAGCGCGCCGAACAGCTGCGCGGCCCGCAGGTTGCCGGCCAGGGCCTCGTCGAGGTGACCGGTCCAGGTATGCGCGAAGCTCAGTCCCACACGTGCCGCCGCCTCGCCCTCTCGCCCGCCGCTGTCCCGGGCGATGAGGACCGCCTGCTCCAGGTGCTGGACGGCCTCCTGGGAGCGGCCGGCCCGGAAGAGCCCCTCCCCCAGGCTGGTGTGCAGCATGACCCTGGCAGCCGGCACCTCCCGTGCGCGGGCGGCCTCCAGCATGGCCGGTGCGATCTCCAGCCACTCGCCGAGGCGGCCGGTGCGGGCGCAGATGACGCGCACCATGTCGGCCAGGCGCCATGCCGCGGGGCCGGGGGCCCGCATCGCGCGCACGGTCGCGGCCATCACATTGGCCGTGTCGGCGGCCGCGTGCGGCGGCTGCCCGACGGCCCCCGCCGGCGGCCGCGAGCCGGCGGGCCGGAACCGGTCGGGCGCGCACCAGGCGGCGATGGCGGCGGCCACGTCCAGGTAATGGCCGAGCAGGCGTTGCCACGCCGGCTCGCGCTCGGGGTCGCGCTCGCCCTCCGCGGCGGCGTAGAGCCGGATCAGGTCGTGGAAGCGGTAGCGTCCGGTGGCGTGCTGTTCGAGCAGGTGCGCGGCCGTCAGCCCCGACAGGCAGGTACGCGCCACGTCCGCGGGGACGTCCGCCAGCGCCGCCGCGCCGGCCACGGTGATCTCCGGGCCGGGCACCAGGCCGAGCAGGCGGAAGACCCGTCGCTCCGCCGGGACGAGCGCCCGGTAGGACGCGGAGAAGGCGGCCGTGATGGCGCTGTGCCCGGCGCCGTCGACGCTCAACCCCGCCAGCCGGTCACCCGCGGCCAGTTCCGCCGCCACCGCCGCGGCGCCGTTCCCGGGCCGGGAGGCGGCGTTCGCGGCGGCGATGCGCAGCGCGAGCGGCAGTCCGCCGCACAGGCGCACCAGGTGGTCGCGCGCCCGCGCTTCCGGCGCCGCCCGCACCGGCCCGAGTACGCCGTCCAGGAGCGCCCGGCCGTCCTGGTCCGGGAGGGGGCCGAGTGAGCGCTGTCCGGCCCCCACCGACGCCACCAGCTCGCCCAGCCGCCGCCTGCTGGTCACCAACGCCGCGCCGGCCGGCGGGAGGAGCTGCTCGACCTGGGCCGCGGAGCGGGCGTTGTCCAGGAACAGCAGGAAGGAGCGCCTTGCCGTCAGCGAGCGGTAGAGGCCGAGCCGGGCCTCGAACCCGTCAGGGACGCGTGACGATTCGACGCCGAGCGAGATGAGCAGCCTGGTCAGCGCGGCGGCCGCGGTCAGCGGCTCGTGGCCCGGGTCGTGACCGCGGAGGTTCACGTAGAGCTGGCCGTCGGGGAAGCGCTCCTTGGCCTGGTGCGCCCAGTGCAGGGCGAGGGCCGTCTTGCCGATGCCGGCCATGCCGCTGAGCACGCACACCCCGTCGCCGTCGGCCAGGCACGCGTCCAGCCATGCCAGCTCCGCCTCGCGGCCGGCGAACCCGCGCACGTCCCTGGGCAACTCGGCCGGCGACGCCACAGGGGGAGACACCGCTCCCGCGGGTTGTGGCGGCGGCGGAGAGTGCCGCTCCGGGTCGTCCTGCAACAGCCGCTGGTGCAACCGGCGCAGTGCCTGGCCGGGCTCGATGCCCAGCTCGTCCACCAGCCGCCGCCTCGCGTCCCGGTACACCGTCAGTGCCTCGGCACGGCACTCGCACCGGTGCAGCGCGAGCATGAGCTGTCCCACCAGCCGCTCGCGCAGCGGGTACTCCCCCACCACCGCGTGCAGCTCGCCGACGATCTCGCCGTGCCGTCCTGACTCCAGCTCCAGGTCGTACAGCTCCTCCAGGGCGCCCACCCGCCGGTCCTCCAGCCCTGGGCGTTCCTGATCGATCAGCACGGCGCCGGCGCCCGCCAGCGCCGAGCCCCGCCACAGCCCCGCCGCGGCGCGTAACGCGGCCACGGCCTCGGTGAGGCGGCCCGCCGAGGCGTGGGCGCGCGCGTCGTTCCGGTACCGCTCGAACGTGTGCAGGTCGAGCTCGTCCTCGCCGACGCGGATCCGGTAGCCGCCGCCGATCCGGCCGATGCGCTCCTTGTCTCCCAGCGCCTCCCTCAGTTCGTGCACGTACACGTACAGACGCGCGACCGCGGTGCGCGGCGGCTCCTCGCCCCAGACCAGGGCGATGAGCCGCTCGTCCGACACCGTGCGGTCGGCGTTCAGCAGGAGGGCGGCCAGCACGGTGCGCTGTTTGGGCGAGCCCAGCGCGATCGGCCCTTCCGGCCCGCGTGCCGAGACCGGCCCGAGAAGGGCGAACTGCGTCTTCATGGGCCTCCTTCACCTCCCCGGTCCTCGCCGTGATGCTACCGACGGCCCCACGCCACCGAACGGCGGAGGAAGAGAAGGGGAAGATTCGCGGAAGGACATCGGAAGCAGCGGGCCCGAAGGCGCGGACGACCTGCCTCAGGTGACGAGACCTTCCCCAGGTGACGCTGCGCCGGCGGGGCGCACGCCTCTTTGGTAGGCCCCGGGTGTCGCCCCGACGATCCGCCGGAAGTGCCGTGACAGGTGCGACTGGTCGCAGAACCCGGTCGCGACCGCCGCCTGGGCGGGCGGTGTCCCGTCTTCGAGCAGCTTGCGGGCCTGGCGTACCCGTAACTGGACGACGTAGGCGTGCGGCGGCAGCCCGTGGACGCGGCGGAACGAGCGCAGCAGCGCGAACGGCGTGGTGCCCGTCGCCGCGGCCAGCTCCTGCAGATCCGGCGGGTCGATCCAGGACGCGTGCAGCATCTCGCGCGCCCTGGCGACGGCACCGGAGCCGGCCCCGGCCGCCCGGGCCGCGGCGCGGCGGTTGCCGTAAGCGCCGATCAGCCGGGCCAGCAGCACCCGCAGCAGGGAGTCGGCCGCCAGCCGCTGCCCCAGGTCCGCCGCGCGGTGGGCGGACAGCAGGAGCCTGGCGGCGCGCTCGTCGGGTGCCGACCTGCGGCTGAAGGACGGCGGCCCGCCCTTGATGCCGGCGTCGTCGGCGATGGCCTGGAGCTGTTCGGGCAGCGGGTAGAGGACGCGGTAGGACCAGCCGTCCGGCGTGCGCGCGTGACCGGTGTGCACCACGCCCGGGTCGATCATGACGATCTCGCCCGCTCCTGTGCACTCCGCTCCCTCCGGGAAAGCGATCTCCTCCACGCCCTCCTCGACGACGCCGATCGCGTACGTGTCGTGCGAGTGCCGGCCGAACCGGTCGCCGGTGAACCGGGCGCGCATGAGGTCTATCCCGCCCCACAGCGGCTCACGCCAGTACCGCACCGCGCTCATGACCACAGGTTACTGAGCGCGGCCTCCTGGGTGATCGGGTGCGGCACCGTGGGCCGAGACCATCGAGACGGGCCCATCGAGACGGGCCCATCGAGACGGGCCCATCGAGACGGGCCCATCGAGACGGGCCCGTCGCCCGGGCGGAGGCGCAGGGGTCTCGTCACGCAATAACGTCCAATCCGGCGGAGATCTTTCCCTCTACCGTGCTGACGTGATCACCCGGCCGAGTGCGGCAGTCCGCTGATCGCGCAGATCGACACCTGGAGTTGACATGGGCAGTTTCCGTGAAGCGACCACTTTGACCGAGCTGAACGAGGACGAGTTCGGCGCCGTGCTGGACGCGGAGTGGAGCGTGGGCGGCCGGATGCACGGCGGCTACCTCCTGGCCGTGCTCGGCCGGGCGGCCTGCCTGCGTACGGAGCCGGAGCACCCGCATGTGACGGCCGTCAGCGCGTCCTTCCTCGAACCGCCCGACGAGGGCCGGGCCGTCGTCCGGGTCCGGCTGCTGCGCCGGGGCAGGACCGTCTCCCAGGTCGGAGCCACGCTGGTGCAGGACGGCAGGCCACGGGTCGAAGCGCACCTGACGCTGGGCAGGCTGGACGACGCCGGCCCCTGGTGGGCCGGTCACGAGCCCGTCGTGCTGCCCGCGGAGCAGGACTGCGTCCTGGCCTCCGTCAACGCTCCCGGAGCCGACTTCCCCGTCCCGCTCATGAACGTGATCGAGGAGCGGATCGACCCCGCGCACCTGGCCTTCGCCTTCGGCGCGCCGTCCAGGGGCGGGGTCATCGCCAGCTGGCAGCGGCTGGCCGACGGCTCCGACTGGGATCCCCTGAGCCTCCTGGTGGCCTGCGACCCGGTTCCGCCCGTCTCGGCCGACCTGGGCCTGCCGGGATGGGTGCCGACGATCCAGTTGTCGGCCTACGTCCGCCGGCTGCCCGCCCCGGGCCCCGTCAGGGTCCGCCTGACGGCCACGGACGTGGGCGGGGACCGCATGGACGAGGTGGCCCAGGTCTGGGACGACAAGGGCCGCCTGGTCGCGCAGTCGACCCAGCTCGTCGCCGTGCGGCTGCCCGCCTGAGAGGCCCGCGCCCGGAGTCCCCGGCGGTCACGGATCGGCGCGCAGCAGGCGGCGCAGGAAGTCCTCCACCGCTTCCAGCGCGGCGCGCTGGTCCCCGCCCCTGGCCACCAGCAGAGCGCTCTCGTTGACGGCCGCGAGCAGCATGTGGGCGTGCAGGTCCACGAACCGCTCCGGCACCAGCCCCGTGCGCCCGAGCGTGGCCTTCAACATCCCGAACGAGTGCCGCTCCTCCAGGGCCCGCCACCGCTCCCATCCCAGCACCGCCGGCGCGTCGATGAGCACGATCTGCCGGATGACCGGGTCGCCGGCCAGCTCGATCCAGGTCAGGACCCCGGCCCGCAGCGCGGCGGCCGGGTCGCCGATGTGGCGCACCGCCCGCAGGAGCTTGTCGCCGATGGCCGCCTCGGTCGCCTCCAGCACGGCCTCGAACAGGGCGTCCTTGCCGGCGTAGTGGTGGTAGAGCGCCCCTCTGCTGAGCCCCGACTCCTGCAGCACCGTCTCGATCGAGGTGTCGTCGTAGCCCTGGGTGGCGAACAGCCGGGTCGCGATCGCCAGGACCCGTTCGCGGGTGGCCGCACCGCGCTCCGCCTTGAGGTTCATGGACCCACGATAGACAAACCGACCGACAGTCGGTAACTTTCTAGACCGACAGTCGGTCTGTAATCGGAAAGGGTCACCATGAGCCACCTCAACCACCTCGACATCGGCCAGGGCCCCACCGCCCTGTTCGTCCACGGCGTCGGCACCAGCTCCCACCTCTGGCGCAACGTCATCGCCGAGCTCCGCGACGAACGCCGCTGCGTCGCCATCGACCTGCCCCTGCACGGCGGCAGCGACCCCCGCGACGACCTGTCCATCCCCGCCCTGGCCCAGGCCGTCGAGGAGCTGTGCGACAAGCTCGGCCTCACCGACATCGACCTCGTCGCCAACGACACCGGCGGCGCCGTCGCCCAGGTCTTCGCCGTCCACCACCGCGAGCGCCTGCGCACCCTCACCCTCACCAACTGCGACGTCCACACCAACACCCCGCCCCCCACCTTCCAGCCCACCGTCGATCTCGCCGCCGCCGGGCAGCTCGCCGAGCTCACCCAGGCCGTGCTCGACCAGCCCGAGCTCGTCGTCCACACCGCACTCGGCCAGGGCTACGAGCACATCGATGACCCCGCCGGGCTGGTGGACGCCTTCCTGCGCCCCATCCTGGCCAAGCCCGGCGGCGGCCGTGCCTTCGAGCGCCTGCTCACCTCCATCCGCGCCGAGGACATGACCGCCATCGAAGCCCAGCTCACCGTCCTCACCGTCCCCACGCTCGTCGTCTGGGGCACCGGCGACCCCTTCTTCGACATCAGCTGGGCCCACTGGCTCCGCGACACCATCCCGGGCGTCAGGGAGATCGTCGAGATCGACGGCGGGCGGCTGTTCTTCCCCGACGAGCGCGCCGCCGAACTGGTGCCCCACCTGCGCCGCTTCTGGGCCCAGCCGTAGGCGGGCACGCGCGGCCGGGGCCGTCACGGCACGCCCCGGCCTTCTCCCCCACGATTTCGAGGTCGAAGTGAGTGTGATGAAACTCTTGGTGCTGGGCGGAACGGAGTTCGTCGGGCGCGCGGTCGTCGACGAGGCGCTCGCCCTCGGCTGGCAGGTGACGACGTTCAACCGGGGCAACCGCGAGCCGCCCGCGGGCGTGACGGCGCTCCGGGGCGACCGGTCCGCCCCCCAGGGGCTGGCGGCGCTCGGGAGCGGCGAGTGGGACGTCGTGGTCGACACCTGGTCGTGGGCGCCCTCAGCGGTCGGGGAGGCCGCTGCGCTGCTGGCGGAGCGGGCGGGTCACTACGTGTACGTGTCGAGCAGGTCCGTCTACGCCCCGCCGGTGCCCTTCGGCGCCGACGAGCACGCGCCCGTGGTTCCCGCCGGCTCCCCCGGCTATCCCGGATACAAGCGGGGCGGGGAGCTCGGGGCGGTCGCCGCCTTCGGCGACCGTGCGCTGCTGGCCAGAGCCGGCCTGATCCTGGGCCCGCACGAGAACATCGGCAGGCTGCCGTGGTGGCTGACCCGGATCGCGCGCGGCGGAGCGGTGCTCGCCCCCGGCCCCGCCGACCTGGGCCTGCAGTACGTCGACGCGCGTGACCTGGCCGTATGGTGCCTCGAGGCGGCCGGGCGCGGCATCGGCGGGGCGTTCAACGTCGTCAGCCCGCCCGGGTTCGTCACCATGCGCGAGCTGCTCGAAACCTGCGTACGGGTGACCGGGGCCGAGGCCGAGCTGCGGTGGACCGAGGCCGGCAGGATCCTGGCCGAGGGCGTGGAGCCGTGGACGGACCTGCCGATATGGCTGCTGGGCGAGACCCACGCCTTCATGCACGGGGCCGAGGTGTCCAAAGCGGTGGGGGCCGGGCTGCGCTTCCGCCCGGTCGCGGAAACCGTGGCCGACACCTGGGCCTGGCTCCGGAGCATCGGCGGCCGGATCCCGACGCGCCCCGACCGCCCGTCCGTGGGGCTCGACCCGGAGGTGGAGGCCCGCCTGCTGGCCTCCACCTGACGCCGGCCTCCACCTGACGCCGGCCTTCACCTGACGCCGGCCTCCACCTGACAGGGAAAGGCCCGCCGTGCGCGCGGCGGGCCTTTCCGGTCAGTGGGGTGCGGGGGACGGGGTGGCCCGTCAGCGGAGAACCATCAACACCCAGAACGGATTGTCGGAATCGCACCTGTAGTCGCTTGCATAGCCGCTACGGACCAGCGCGGCACCTTTGTCCAAGCAGTTCAAATAGGAGGAAAAGGTGTCGTAGTACCGCCATCTGGCCATGACGGATGTCGTGGAGGTGGTGGTCGAGGTCGCGGCCGAAGCCGCGGTGGTGCCGGCTACGCTCACGCCCGCCGCCAGCACCAGGCTTGCCCCCAGCATTGACGCGCGGATCATCGCGCTGCTTCTCATGGCCCTCTCCTAACGTCGTCCTCGTCTCGTCGCCCGGCGGAACCCGTCCGGATCCGCTGCGGGGATCCGGCCCCCGTCGTTCCGGGGTCGGCGGGCGATGCGCCCTGGTTCCGCGGAGCACCGAGCACTCGCCTACAGACGTTAGAAGGAGGTGCTTCCGGATCGCTGCTCGTCGTCTTCCGTGCTCGTCGTCTTCCGTCAGCCGGGATCGCGGTCGGCGCGGAGCGTCGTCAGGCGGTCGGGGCTCGGCCAGCGCACGCCGTGGGCCCAGCCCGCCCGCTCGAACCAGCGGATCAGCCGCGCGCTGGGATCGAGCTGGCCCTTGAGCACGCCGTGCCGGGCGCAGGCCGGCTCCACGTGGTGCCAGTTGTGCCAGCCCTCGCCGAGCGTCAGCACCGCCACCCACCACACGTTGGACGAGCGGTCCCTGGTGCGGAACGGGCGGTCACCGAAGGTGTGGGCGACCGAGTTCACCGACCAGGTGACGTGGTGCACCACCGCGTAGCGGACCAGGCCGCCCCACAGGAGCGCGCTCCACGCGCCCGGCCACGACATCGACCACAGCCCGCCGGCGGCGGCCGGAAGCACGAACGACAGGACGACGACCGCCGGGTAGGCGGCGTCGAAGCGGCGCACGTCCGGGTCGTTGAGCAGGTCCGGCACCCAGTGCCGGCGGCTGGAGCGGCGGCGGGCCGTGTAGAACCAGCCGATGTGGGCGTGCAGCATGCCGCGCAGCAGCGCGAGGCCGCTGTCGCCGTAGCGCCACGGCGAGTGCGGGTCGCCCTCGCGGTCGGCGTACTTGTGGTGACGGCGGTGCTCGGCGGCCCACAGCGTGAGGGGGCCCTCGACGGCCATGCCGCCGGCCAGCATGAGCGCGATCCGCAGCGCCCGGCGGGCCTTGAAGGCGCGGTGGGTGAAGAGGCGGTGGTAGCCGATGGCGATCCCGAAGATGCTCACCAGGTACATCGCGACCGCGATGACCAGGTCGCGGGGGCCGACGCCCCAGCCCCAGGCGGCCGGCACCGCGAGGGCCAGCAGCAGCACGGGCAGGAGCACCAGGACGATCAGGTAGGCGACGCGGCGGCCGGTGGTGACCGTCACCGTCTCCGCCGTGGCCCGCCGCGGCATGGGTGAGGTCACTTTTCCTCCCGAGTGGTTCAGGACGATCGGGCTCCTTATTCAACGGCCAGCCCCCTGGCGTGCGGCTATGCCCTGACAGTAATGGAATGATTACTCTGGGGAAGCAAAATCGTGGATTCGGCCGTCCTGAGGGAAAGGCGCGGCCTAGAGTGTGATCGCACAACGCGATCATCTCTGTACGCTCCGGCATCAGGCGGAAGGTCCACGGAATGGGTGCTGTCGACCAGGCGACCACGGGCGGCCATCTGGAGAGATACGAGGAGGCGCTGGCCAGGGATCCGATGGCCGCGTTCGGCCTCGTCCGCGAGTGGATGCGCACCGACTGGCGGAGCCTGTTCGCCGAGCTGCGCGAGCGGCGCCCCGTCTTCGTCACCCCGGCCTTCACGGTGGTGACCCGCTTCGCCGACGTCGTCGAGGTGCTCTCCCACGAGCAGGTCTTCTCGGTCCGCGCCTTCGGCCCGCGCCTCGACGCCGCCCTGGGCGCCCCGTTCATGCTGGCCAGGGACGCCACGCCGATGAACTGGCGGGAGAAGGGCCTGATGCGGCTCATGCTCGACCCGCGGGACGCGGGCGGCGTGCGCGAGCTGGCCGGCCGTCTCGCCGACGAGCTGCTCGACGCCGCCTGGCCGGACGGGCGCATCGAAGCGGTGGGCGGGCTGTTCCGCCCCGTCGCCCTCGGCGTGTGCGCGCGGTACTTCGGCGTTCCCGGCCCCGATCCGCAGACCCTGGGCCAGTGGACGCGGGCCGTCGTCATCGACGGCTTCGCCAACTTCCACGGCGATCCGCAGCTCCAGGCCGCGTCCGTCAGCGCGGGCGCCGAGCTGGTCGCGCACCTGCGCGACCGCCTCGCCGAGCAGCGGGCCGCGCTGCGGGCCGGGCACGACCTTCCCGACGACGTCTTCTCCCGCCTCGTCCGCTCCTCCCTGCCCGCCGGTGCCGGCGTGACCGACGACCGCATCGTGACCAACATGGCGGGGCTGCCGCTGGGCTTCGTGGAGAGCGCGCCCGGGGCCATGGCCGAGGCGGTCGAGCAGCTCCTGCTGCGCCCGCGGGTGCTCGCGGAGGCCACGGCCGCCGCCGGGGACCCCGAGCGGTTCGATCCGTACGTCTGGGAGGCGCTGCGGTTCAGCCCGTTCTTCAAGCTGCTCCCCCGGCTGTGCGAGCGCGATCACGTGCTGGCCGCCGGCACGCCGCGCAGCACGGTGATCCCCGCCGGCACGTTCGTGCTCGCGGCGCCGGCCTCCGCCATGTTCGACGCGGACGTGGTGCCGGAGCCCGACGAGTTCCGCCTCGACCGCCCCCGCCACCACCAGCTGTTCTTCGGCTCCGGGCATCACGCCTGCCTCGGCGTGCACGTGGCCGGCCCGGTGATCGCCGAGACCGTGCGCCGCCTGCTGCTGCGCCCGGGCGTCCGGCCGCTCCCGCCGCCGGCGGGCCGCGTCGAGCGGACCCTCGGGATCTTCCCCGACTCCTTCGAACTCGGACTCGGCGCCGAGGAGCGGCTCGGCACCGGAGATCGGCTCGGGGCCGAGGGCCGGGAAGGCTGACGATGGCGCCGAGCCGAGCACGCAGCATCGCCACGGACGGCCTCGCCAACCGGCTCAGGTTCCTGGCCCTGACCAACGGCCGGCCGTTGTGGGACCTCCTGCAGGCCAGCCGGCCGCTCCGGAGCCGGATCAACGCCTCGCTGATCGACCACGCGATCCGCGAGATGCCGCCGCGCCCCGAACCGCTGAGCACCCTGGCCGACTACACCTCGTGGGCCTCGCTGACCGATCGCACCTACAGCGGCAGGCACCTGCCCCCGGTCCCCGCCCGCGAGGGGAACCGGCCCACCCCCGAGGCCGCCGGCGACCTGTTCGCGCGCGGCGAGTCCATGATCCCCTGCCCGCGTTCCACGGTGCTCTTCGCGTACTTCGCCCAATGGTTCACCGACGGTTTCCTGCGCGGCGACACCAGCATCCCGCGCGACCCGCGTAAGAACAGCTCCAACCACCACATCGACCTCAACCAGGTGTACGGGCTCGACGAGGCGGCGACGGCCGCGCTGCGGGCGTTCGACGGCGGGCTGCTCAAGAGCCAGCTGATCAACGGCGGCGAGTTCCCGCCCTACCTGTGCGAGAACGGCACGATCAAGCCGGAGTTCGCCCCGCTGAGCGTCATCCGCTTCGACCGGCTCTCCGGCGCGCAGCGCGACACGCTGTTCGCCACCGGCAGCGACCGGGGCAACGGCCAGATCGGCTTCACCCTGCTCACGGTGCTGTTCCTGCGCGAGCACAACCGGGTGGCGCGGCTGCTGGCCGGGGAGCATCCGCGCTGGGACGACGAGCGGCTGTTCCAGACGGCCCGCAACGTCCTCATCGTGCTGCTGATCAAACTGGTCGTCGAGGAGTACATCAACCACATCACCCCCTACCACTTCCGCTTCACCCTGGACCCGGGGCTGCCGGCGCGGCTGGACCGCGCGCCCTGGCACCGCCAGAACTGGGCCTCGGTGGAGTTCAACCTCGTCTACCGCTGGCACAGCCTGATCCCCTCCCACCTGTCGGTGGGCGGGCGCGAGCTGCCGATGGCCGAGACCTTCTTCGGCAGCGCGCTGATCCCCGGCCCCGGCCTCGGGCGGTTGTTCGAGGACGCCTCCCGCCAGCGGGCCGGCCGCATCGGCCTGTTCAACACCGACCCCGTCCTGCGCGAGATCGACGTGGTCAGCATCGCCGACTCGCGGGTGCTCGGCCTGGCGCCGTACAACGACTACCGCGCGCACTGCCGCTTCCCCCGGGTGCGTACCTTCGAGCAGATCTCCGGCGACCGGCGGGTCAGCGGCGCGCTGCGCGAGCTCTACCGCGACGTGGACGACGTCGACCTGTACGTCGGGCTGTTCGCCGAGGAACCCGGGTCCCCCACCGCGATCCTGCCTCCGCTGCTGACCAAGATCATCGCTATCGACGCCTTCTCCCAGGCGCTCACCAACCCGCTGCTGGCTCCCCGGATCTTCAACGCCGCCACGTTCTCCCCGGCGGGCATGCGAGTCATCGCCGCCACCCGCGGGCTGTCGGACGTGCTGCGCCGCAACACGCCGGAGGACCCGAGCCCCCGCCTGGTCAGCATGTCCCGGCGGCCCCGGCCATGACCGGGCGGGACGCCCCGGACGCCGGGCGGCTGCGCGCGGCGGCCCGCGAACTGGTCGACGTCGCGCTCACGATCCAGGACGCGGCGGCTCACGCCACGGCCGCGCTCACCGACGTCGCGCTGCTGCGCGCCCTGCCGCAGGCCCCCTCGGCGGCCTGGCCCGCCTACCGGGCGCTGGCCCGGGCCACGACGAACGGCCGGGGCCTCGGGTGCGCGCTCACCGGCGGCGGCCGGCTGCCCACCGTGGCCGCCAAGGCCGGGGCCGTGCTGGGGGCCGAGAGCCTGGCCGTCCGGGTGCTGGCCACGTCGCTGCGGTTGCGCGTGGCGGCCGTGGCGGTCGCCCACCCCGAGCTGACCGGCGACCCCATGCTCGCCCGGCTCATCGACGCGGCCGCCGCCGACCGGGACCTGGAGGCCGTCCGTGCCCTGCGCGCCCTGCTCAAGGACCGTGGCGCGGTGCGCGCGCTCAGCCAGCTCGCCCCGGTCTTCGGCGAGGTGCTCGCGCTGCGCGCGCTGCTGGACGAGAATCCGCTCAACGACACCACCGCCTGGCTCATCGCGACCGGCAGGGGTTTCGCCACCGCCGATCCGGTCACCGGGATGAGCAACAGGGCCATCGCCGTCCTCGACACCGGCGAAGGCGCCGCGCGCCGGATCGAGCTGGCCCCGTCCGAGTCGGCCCGGCTGTGCACGCGGGGGTCGTTGCTCGGCTTCCTGGGCAACATCAGCACGCTCGGCACCACGGGGCGGGCCCTCGTCCAGAGCGTCGAGGGGCCCGACGGGGTGATCCGCCACGTCCTCCAGGCGCCCGGCATGCGCGTGGGACATCCCGACGGGGAGTCGCCCCAGGACCTGCTCGGCGCGTTCAGCAGCGCCGTCCTGGCCGGCAGCCCCTACAGCCGTGCCCTGGCCGAGGCCGTCGCCGACTACGGGCCGCCGCCGGGGGCCGAGCTGGCGCTCGTCGGGCACAGCGCGGGCGGGGCGGCGATCATGAACCTGGCGCAGGACCCCGCCTTCTGCGCCCGTCACACGGTCACCCACGCCGTCGCCGTCGGCTCGCCCGTCGACTTCAAACGCCCCGCCGACCCGCGCACCTGGGTGGCCAGCGTCACCAACCAGCACGACATCATCCCCACCCTCGACGGGCAGGGCGCCGGCACCTGCTTCGACCTGCACCCCGACTGGTACGTGGTCGACTACGGCGACTCCACCCACCTGTTCCCGCTCTGCCACGGCATCGACCACTACCGCGCCAACCTCGCCGACGACCTGCCCGAGGCCCGTGACCACATCGACGAGCGGCTCACGCCGTTCCGGGGGCGGGTGGTGCGGTCCCAGGCGTACCTGCTGTTCGACCGCGCACCCGACCCGGAGGGGTTCCCCTTCCTGAGCGTGCCCACCCGCGCCGTCGACGGCCCGGAGGGAGCCGTCGAACTGCCGATCAGGTGCCGCGACCGCGCCGCGCTCACGGCGTACTTCGCCGCGCGCCCGGCGGTGGCGGACGGCCTGCTGGAGGGCACCGGGCTCGGGCCCGCCGTGCGGGTGGCGGGCCGCGCGCTGGTCACCGTGCACGTGGCCAGGAACCGGCACACCACCGCGGGCGGCTACGCGGAGCTGCAGGTCGGCGTCGTCGTGCCCGGCCCGTTACGCCGGCGCTCCCGCTTCCCTTCCTGGCCTGACCTGCTGCGGGCGGCGGACCTGCGCCGCTCCGGCGGCTTCCTCGTCGGCTCGGCCGTCGACGCCCCGGCCGTGCGCGCCCTCGGGCCGCGGTTGTGGGGCGGTGAGACGTACCTGGTGCCCCTGGACGTCCGGCTCGGCGCCCGGTCCGCCCACGTCACCGCCGGCCTGATCCTCGCCCTGCGCGGGCGGCTCGGCCCCGGGCTGCCCCTGAACGATCCCGGCCTGGTCGGCTACGCCCGCGAGGCCGGTGCCTTGCTGCGGTCCTGCGTACGTACGCGCGGGCGAGCCCGGCTGCACGTGGCGCCGCCGCTGCGGCTGGCCGTCGGGCCGCGGTCGGCGCACCCGCTGGCCGGCCGGCTCCACGAGCTGGGGCTCGACGGCGCCCACCCGCTGCTGTGCCTGTCCGCCACCACCGGCCAGACGCTCCGGGACGCCGCGGTCCCGGTGCCGCGGGGCTGACGGAGGAGCCATGTCCGCCGGGATCGCCGCGATCATCGCCCACGCCGAAGCCCTGCGCGCGGACGCCCGCGCCCTCGCCGCCTGCGCCGAGCGCCTGCGCGCGATCGAGGCGGAGCTGACGGCCGGCGGCGGGGCGCCGGACTGGCTGCACGCCTCGGTGGCCGCCCACCTCGCGGCCTGCGCGTCGGCCGCCGCCGACCTGGAGACCGCCGCGCGGCACCTGAGCCGCTACGCGGAGGAGGCGAGCCCCTGACGCGCGTACCGCCCGGCAGGGCTCGCCCGGGGGGCCGGCTCGCAGCGGGGACGGCCGGCGCCTTCTCGCGGCGCCCAGCCGGCCGGCCGCCGGGCGGCATGGAACTACCCGGACGCGGTTGTGCCGCGACGTGGCGGAACCCCTGGTCACGGCCCGGTCCCGGCTGCCGGGGACGGGCGTGACCAGGGGGGCGCGCCGGCGGTCAGGCGCAGGTGTAGCCGGACGGCAGGGCGGTGTCGCCGCTCGGCCTGCTCGCCTGGAAGCCGAAGCTGGTGGTGGCTCCCGGCGCGAGCGTGCCGTTGTGGCCGACGCTTCTGGCCGTGACGGTCTGGCCGCTGGTGGTGACGGTGGCGTTCCACGAGCCGGTCAGGGTGTGCCCGGCCGGCAGGGTGAAGGTGACGGTCCAGCCGGTGATCGCCGAGGTGCTGGTGTTGGTGACGGTCAGCGGCTGGATCACGTACCCGTTCCCCCACTGGGACTGCACGGTCGGGGTGGCCGAGCAGGCACCGGCCGTGCCCGCCTGAGTGGTGATCTGGACGGTGTTGGAGACCGGTGAGACGTTGCCGGCGGCGTCGCGCGCCCTGACCTGGTAGCGGTAGGTGGTGTTCGCGGTCAGGCCCGTGTCGGTGAACGAGGTCGTGGCCGAGGTGCCGACCTGGGCGAACGTGCCGCCCGTCGCGCCGGGAGCGCGCAGGACGTCGTAGCCGGTCACGCCGGTGTCGTCGGTGGAGGCCGTCCAGGTCAGGCCGGTGCCGGTCGCGGTGGTGCCCGAGGCGGCGAGCCCGGCCGGGGCGGTCGGCGGCGTGGTGTCGCCGCCGGTGCCGGCCGTGGTGAAGGTGACCGGCGCGGAGTTGCCCGACAGGTTGCCCGCGCCGTCACGCGCCCGTACGTACACCTGGTACTGGGTGTCGGCGCTCAGCCCGGTCAGGGTGATCGAGGTGGTGGCGGACTGGCCGAGCTGCGGGTCGGTGGTGCCCTGCTCCCGGTAGACGTTGTAGCCGGCCAGGCCGGAGCCGCCCTGGTCGGTGGACGCGGTCCAGGTCAGCGTGGCGCTGGTGGCGGTGACGCCGGACACGACCGGGGTGCCCGGCGTGGTCGGCGGCGTGGTGTCGGTCTGGGCGGCGGTCAGGCCGAAGAACTCGATGGCGTAGCGGGCCATGCCGCTCTGCGGAAGGACGTGCCCGGCGCCCTGGATGCTGTACGCCTCCACCCGCACGGTGCCGGACGTGTCGGCGTACCGGCTGCGGCTCCAGCTCGGCTGCGGGGTGTCGGTGCTGGTCGGGGTCTGGCTCAGCCCGAACACATTGGTCCACTGCTCGATCGACTCCCGCAGCAGCGAGTAGGGCACGAGGGTGTCGCTGGTGCCGTGCCACAGCTGCACGCGCGGGCGGGGGCCGGAGTATCCCGGGTACGCCTGGCGCACCGCGTCGCCCCACTGCTGGGGCGTCCGGTCCATGCTCCCGCCGGTGCACCTGCTGCTCCCGGGCGGGTAGTCGGAGGCGCCGGCGAAGCAGGTGAAGGGCACCCCCATGAAGGAGGCCCCGGCCTTGAACACGTCCGGGTAGAGGGCGAGCATGTGCTGGGTCATCATGCCGCCGGACGAGCTCCCGGTGGCGTAGACCCGGTTCGGGTCCCCCTGGTAGGTCCGCTCGACGTAGTCGATCATCGAGATGAGCGAGACCGGATCGCTGCCGCCGCCGCGCCGCTTGGCCGCGTCCGACCAGGTGTCGAAGCAGTTGCCGAACCCCGCCGACTGGGTGGCGGTCGGGTAGATGACGACGAAGCCGTACCGATCCGCCAGGGAGGCGAACTCGCTGCTCTGGTAGAAGCCGGGACCGGAGCCGCCGCAGCCGTGCATCGCGACCACGATCGCCGGCGAGGCCGGGCGCGAGTCCGGCACGTAGACGTGCATCCGCATGTTGCCCGGGTTGGTGCCGAAGCTGGTCACCTCCACCAGGGTGGCGGCGGCGGCCGGCGATCCGAGTACCACGGTCATGACGGCAAAGAGCGCCGCGGCGCAGGCACTGGCCAGCACCGTGGTCAATCGTCTCATTCGCGCTCCTCCTCTCCCTATCCGCGGCGCGCCGCGGATCGGTCCGCCGCGTATCGACCTCGGTCGCTGGAAAATAAAAGGCCCGCGATTCGCCGTCAATGCACGCATGGTGGGCATGTCCGGCGGTTCACCTGGCCGGGAGCCGTTTTCCCTGGTTATCAAGTAACTTGCTATCAAGATCCTTGATAACGGGGTGAGAAACTTACATCGAGGCCCGTTCCCGTGAGGCGCGATATGGTCTTCTGGTGACCGATTCGGGTGTCCCCGCGGCCGCTGCGCCGGATGCACCGCCGCCTCATGTGAGCTATCTGGTGTTCCGGCTGGAACGCCGCATCCGCGCCTGCCTGGATGAGGCGCTCGCCCGGCACGGCATGACGACCACCGAATACATGGCGCTCAGCGAGCTGCGCCTGCGCGACGCCCCGTCCTCGGCCGACCTGGCCCGCATCGCCTTCGTCACCCCGCAGGCGATGAACCTGGTCATCCGCGATCTCGAACAACGCGGCCTGATCCGCCGCGACCCGCATCCCCGGGGCGGCCGCGCCCTGCGCACCCGCCTCACCCCGAAGGGTCTCAGCACCCTGGAGCGGTGCGACCGCTCCCTCGACGGCATCGAAGCCGTCATGCTCGCCGAGATCGACGTCCCCGACCGCGCGACCCTCGCGGAAACGCTCACGCTGTGCGCCCGAGCCCTCCACCAGGACACGCGAGCCCTGGCCCCAGTCCTCCACCCGCAGAAGCCGCCGCCGTCGCCCTGCCCCTGAAGCTGCCCCTGAAGCTGCCTCTGAAGCTGCCCCTGAAGCTGCCCCTGAGGCCGCCCCAGGGCTGCCGTTGACTCCGGACGCGCGGAGTCCCGCCCGTCCGGCCCTCCGGGGGCGGCGGTCAGCCGGTGCGGTCGCGGAGCGCCGCCGCCAGCGCCCGCAGCGCCGGGACGGCCCGGACGAGCGCCTCCCGGTGCTCGGCGGGCAGCGTGGCGAGCGTGTCGGTCAGGAAGCGGGACCTGCTCTCCTCGATCAGCCGGGCGTTGGCCAGAGCCCTGGCCGTGGGCCGCAGCCGGGCGGCCCGCCGGTCGTCCGGATCGCTCTCCCGGCTGACCAGGCCCCGCTCGACGAGGTGCCGCAGGGCCGCGCTCACGTTGCTGGGCTTCATCCCGGCCTCCGAGGCGAGCCGTCCGGGGCTCACGCCGGGCCGGTGGACGATGATCCGCAGCAGCTCCACCTCCGAGGCGGGCAGCGGCTCGACGCCCGGATCGCGCGCGGCGCCGCGCCGTACGGCCCGGCTGACGTCACGCAGGACCGCAGGCAGGTCCCCGAGGTTCGCTTCCACGATCCCAGTGTAATGTATTTATGTATGCATAAATAATCGTCTGGAGATCGATCAGTGTCCACGCCTCCGCGGCGGTCCGGTGTGTCCGGGCCGCTCCTGCTCGTGCTCGCCCTGCTGTCCGCCATGGCCCCGTTCGCCACGGACATGTACCTGCCCGCCTTCACCGACCTGGCCGCCGACCTCGGCACCAGTGCCTCCAGCGTGCAGCTCACGCTGACCACGTTCCTGTTCGGCCTGGCCGCGGGCCAGCTCGTGATCGGCCCGCTGTCCGACCGTTTCGGGCGCCGGGGGCCACTCCTGCTCGCCACCGCCGTGGCCACCGCCGCCGGCGTGTTGTGCGCGCTCACCCCGAACATCTGGTTCCTGGTCGGCGCCCGGTTCCTCCAGGGCTTCTCCGGAGCGGCCGGCATCGTCATCGGCCGCGCCGTGGCCGCCGACCGCGTCAGCGGGGCCGCGGTCGCCCGGATCTTCTCCCTGCTGGCCAGCATCGGCGGCATCGCGCCCGTCGTCGCGCCCCTCGCCGGAGGCGCGCTCGCGCCGCTGGGATGGCGCAGCGAGTTCTGGGCGCTGACGGGCATCTCCGCGCTGATGCTGATCGGCTCCCTGGTGGTGGTGCCCGAGTCGCTGCCGCCCGAACGCCGCCACACCGGCGGCCTGGCCGCCACCGGCCGCACCGTGCGGCGGCTGCTCGCCGACCGCGGCTACGTCGGCCACACCTGCGCCTTCGCCCTCGGGTTCGCCGGCCTCATGGCCTACATCTCCGCCTCGCCCTTCGTCATCCAGAACGTCCTCGGCCTGTCCACGACCGCCTACACCCTCACGTTCGCGGCCAACGCCCTCGGCCTGCTCGGCGCGGGACTGCTCACCGCCCGCCTGGTCACCCGGGTCAGCCCCCGCACGCTGCTGGGACGCGGGCAACTCGCCGTCCTGGTGCTGTCCGCCGTCCTCCTGGCGCTGCTCGCCGCGGGCGCGCCCGCCGTCGTGGTGCTGCCCACGCTGTTCCTGCTGGTCAGCTCGTTCACCTTCATCCTGGGTACGGCCTCCGCCCTGGCCATCGGCCGCGCCCCGGACGCCTCCGGCACCGCCTCCGCCCTGATGGGAGCGCTGCAGTTCACGCTCGGCGCGATCGTCTCGCCCCTGGTTGGCCTCGGCGGCGAGGACACCGCGCTGCCCATGTGCCTCACGCTGGTCGTCGCGACCCTGCTCGGCATCGCCGCCACCCGGCTCGCCCCGCGATCCGCCCCTTCGGCGGCACCCGCCGAAGCCGGGGCGCCGTCCACCGCGAGGTGAGCGCGCGGCCGGGACCGGTCCGGTGCGGACGGGTACGGTGCGGACGGGTACGGCGGCGTGGCCGTCAGTCCTTCCTCGCCACGATCCTCGGCCACCCGATCGTACGGCCGGCGTCCACGGCGAGCCTGCGGGCCCACTCGGCGCAGGCCGGGCGCGCCCGCGGCGGAGCAGCCAGGGCGGCCAGCTCCTGCCAGCGCAGGCAGTGCTTCCACCCGTCGGGCACCAGGTCGGCGTGCTCCACGGTCACGGGGCCCGAGCGCTCCAGGTGGTCGCGCCACCAGCCCGGGCTGTGGAACGCCTTGTGGTCCCAGGTCCACATGTCGGCCAGGTGCCCGGGCGGCCCGCCGTCCAGCTCCTCGGTCACCCCCAGCACCACGATGCCCAGCACGCCGCCGGAGGCGAGGAACTGCTGCAGGTAGCCGAGGTAGAGGTCGTCGGTGCCGAAGTACTGGTAGGCGTCCAGGCTGACGATCGCGTCGAAGTACCCGCGGGCGAACCTCAGGTCGTGCGCCTCGACCCGGACCGGCATGACCTGCGACTCCACGCCGGCCTCGACGATCAGCGGCCAGGTCTCCTGACGCAGCCACATGTCGGCGGCCACCACCTCGACCCCGAACTCCTTGGCCAGGAAGATCGAGCTGATCGCCCAGCCGCAGCCCAGGTCCAGCACGCGCATGCCCGGGGCCAGGTCCATCAGGTCGGTCAGCGACTCGGCCAGCCACAGCGGGTTGGGGCCGTCGGCGTACCGGCCCTGCCAGAGCGGGTCGTACGACGCCGAGCGCGGGAACTGGGGATGGATCAGCTTCTCGGCGGCCAGCTCCGGGTCCGCGTCATCGGCCAGCAATTCGGGTGCTCCGATCCTGTTCGGGGGATGCCGGTGCCGTGCCGGCCGGGCCGGCGGCGGGGCGGTTGCGGATCGCGCGCCGGCTGAGCGACCACAGTGCCCGGCACAGCCGCTCGCGGTCGCGGTCGATCCCGGCGAGCCGGATCGACTGGACGTGCGCCAGGCTCTCGACGACGTTCCGCTCGGTGCCGGTCAGCAGCCGGAGGGAGGCGAGCTCGCGGATGCGCCGGCCCGCGTCGGCGAGCGGCTGCCGCTGCCGGGCGAACACGGGCCGCAGCACGGCCCGGTACTCGGCCGCGCGCGGGTCGGGACGGCGCTCCCCGGGGTCGAGGACCTCGCAGAGCAGCGGCCGGAGCTCGCGGAAGCGCCCGCGGGCCGCGTCGGTCACGTACGCCGCGCCGTCGTGCGGGTGCGGGACGGCGCCCCAGGCCGCGTACAGCTCGTGCAGCGCGGCCACCCGCACCACGTCGGGGTCGAGCCGGCCGCGCCCGGCGTGCAGGAGGCGCACCAGGTCGGCCGCGACCTCGCTGCCGGCCCAGAACGCGGTCTCCACCGTGTCGATCGCGTGCCCGCCGCCGTACCGCTCCACCTCGCGGTCGTAGCTGCAGAACGCGAGATCCGTGGCCTGCCCGGCGCGGACGAGGCCGCGGGCCCAGGCCGCGCACCAGGACACGACCTCGGCGGCCAGGCCCTGGTCGGAGGCGTGGAACCGCAGGCGCAGGTGCGGCAGGGGGTCGGCGTACCGGATGAAGAACCAGCGGTCGGTCAGGCGGCCGAGGTCGGCCAGCAGCGCCCGCAGCGGCCCGGCGATGATCCCGTCGTGCTGGTCCGGCGCCGCGTACAGCTTCAGGTGGACCCATTCGTCGCCGGGCAGCCAGCGGCGCGTGACGGCGGGGGGCGTGGCCGCGCGGGGGAGGCTCGGCTCCGGCATCCGCGTACGGTCGCGCAGCACCAGCGGCACGACGAGCTCGGCGTGGTAGGGGCGCCCCGCCCGGTCGCGCAGCCACAGGTCGCCGGGCCCGGGAAGCGCCTCGAGCAGGCGGATCGGCTCGCCCGGCCGGGTCACCTGGCGGTGCAGCTCGTCCACCCACAGCGGGTGATCCAGGTCGAGCAGCAGCCGGTTGTCGCGATGGGTCAGGTAGACGTGACGGGGCACCCGCCACCGGCGCCGCCACCTCCGGCAGGCGTGGAAGAAGCCGTCCTGGTCCCCGGCGGCCGGGAAGGTGGCGGCGGTGACCGTCCACTGGGCCGGATGCACCACCACGGCGCCCCGGGTCAGCCGCGGCAGGAAGGGCGCGCCGGCCGCGACGCCCCAGTCGAACATGCACGCCGGGGTGTATCCGTCCTCGGAGAACTCCAGCAGGGCGCGGCAGACGTTCGGCGCCTGGGCGACGTTCACCGCGTGGGTCTGGCTGACCGACAGGGGGCGGCCCCGCGAGACGGACCTCAGGAAGAAGTGGTCCGCGGTGGCGCCGAGCACGATGTCGGCCAGGGGGATGCGCCGCACCGGCGGCCCGGTGGGCTCGGCGTTCACGCACACCTCGTGGTCGCGTGTGGGGTGATGGCCGGCCAGGTTGCCGCTGCGGTTGTGCCTGATCCCGTAGTTGAGCTCGGCGAACACCGTGTCCGGGCGCAGCGTTTCCTCCAGCCGCTGCTGGGCGCGGATCCGGGCCACGGCGGCCTCGTCGAGCAGGTCGGAGAACCGCCCGAACGCCTGCCAGCCCCCGTAGCTCCCGATGGTGTTGAGCACCAGCCGCCACCGGCCGTCGCGGATCGCCTCGGGCGAGCCGGCGGCCAGCTCGAAGAAGACGTCCTGAGAGGTACGCGGCCGGCTGTGCGCGTCGTCAGGACGCCAGACGGTGAGCCGGTCGAGCAGCTCGTCGTCGAGCTCCACCGCGAGCAGGCCGTCACGGGAGGCGCGGACCGCCGTCTCCACCAGGGCGCGGTCGCGCTCGGGATGCTCGGGCTCCGGCTGCCGCGGCCACGGGCGCCCGAGGGACGGCTCGCGGTACCTGGCGGGCGGCCCGAGGCCGGTCTCCGGATTGAGCACGTCGAGCAGCGGCAGCTCCGCGTCGACGCCGTAGTGCTCCAGGAAGGCGTGGTGGTAGTCGACGACGTGCGGCCGCCGCTGCCAGGCGCACCCCAGCCTGACCAGCAGCTCGGCCGCCTCGGCCGCCGCCGCGCCGATCTCCGCCGGCAGCGTCGCGGTCTCCAGCGCGAGCGCCGTGTCGAGCTGGAACGTCGGGCCGGTGAAGCCCGGCGTCATCGCGCGCTGGCACGCTTCCAGCCGGGCCACGGCCGCCGGCCCGGCCCGGCCGGCGTGCCGGTCCACCTCGTCGGCGAGCCGCCGCACGCGAGTCAGGCCGTCGAGGACGTCGCCGCGCACGCCCTGGCCGGTCAGGCGCTTGGCCAGGTGGACCTCGGGCAGCGGCTCGGTCGGCGCGGGCAGCAGGTCGGGCAGGAGGATGCCCAGGTCCCAGAGCTGGTCGAGCAGGCGGCCGATCCGCTCGGGGGGCGTGGCGGGAAAGCGGCGGGCCAGCCCGGCCGCCAGCTCGCCGAAGGTCGGCACGTGCTCCGCCAGCTCCAGCGCCGCGGCGAGCGGGCGGCCGGCCGCCAGCTCGATCCGCCGGTACGCGGCCCGGTCCGGGTCGTCGAGGCCGTACAGGACGATCCGCGTGCCGAAGCGGTGCAGCAGCGCGTTCACCCGTACGCCGAGGCTGTCGCGGACGGCCCGGTCGCTCCCGAGCCGGTCGGTCACGCGGGCCAGCCAGACGTTGTCGGCCCGGGTCCGGGTCGCCCGTACCGGGTCGGCGGCCAGCGTCGCGATCTCGCCGGCTCCGGGGGCGCCGCTGAACGTGCCGGTGGCGACCCCGGCGAACAGCCCCATGGGGGTGGGCCGGGTGGACATCCTGGTTAGGTACCGGAGCAGGGCGGCGTGCCGGCGGTTCGCGGCCCTGCCGGCGCCGTCGAGCGCGGACGGCGCGGACAGTGCGGACGGCGCGGACAGTGCGGACAGTGCGGCGGCCAGATCCGGGCTCGCGACCCGGATCGCCTGGGCGACGCGGGGCGAGGCGGCCAGCTCGCGGAGGGCCCGCCGGCCGTGGTCGCGCGCCCGCGCCAGCGCGTCCCTCCCGGCGGGCGGGTCGGCGGGCGGGTCCGTGGGCGGGTCGGTGGGCGGGTCGGCCGACGGGTCGGCCGGCGGGTCGGCCGGCGGGTCGGTGAACGTGTTGACGAGCGTGTCGGCGGGCAGCACGGGTGCGCGGAGCATGAACAGCTCCGATGCCGTGTACAGGCTCGTGCGCTGCGCCTGCCCGCTGCCGGGGTGTGCCATGCGGCTGGTTCTCCTTGCTCTCGGGTTGCCTCCGCGCTCTCGCCGGACGCCGTGCTCGCCGGCCGTTCCGGCCCGGGTTCAGGCGGCCAGCAGGGCGCGGGCCCAGCGGGGCGGCACCCGCCCGGCGACCGACAGCAGCGACAGCGCGACGCCCGCCGCGCCGTCCAGGAGTCCGGGGTGGTCGATCCAGGCGCCGCCGGGGCAGGCTGCGAGCGCCGAGCCCGGCTCGCCGGCCGCCTGCGGCTTGTGGTCCCGCACGATCAGGGGGTGGTTCGGGTCGCAGCCGCCGAGCAGCCGTTCGACCAGGCGTCCCAGCGCCGCGCCGGCCGCCGCGCTGCCGGTCCGCGTGGCGAACTTCCCGCAGATCAGCAGCACTCCCGCCGGCCCGTGGCACAGCCCCGGGCCGGTCCCGCGCGGGCGTGCCTCCATCTGGCGCAGGGCGGCCTCGAAACCCTCGATCGCGACGGCCCGTACGGATGCGTCGCCGAGCGCCTCGGCGGCGTCGAGCAGGGCCGAGGTGACGCCGGGGGCGCCGTAGCAGTACGCGGGATCGGCCGGCCGCCGCGGGTGCGGCGCGATCTCGCCCGCCGCGTCGAACGGCATGACCCGCGACCAGGCGCGGCCGTGCTCGCCCTGCCAGGAGGCCGCGACGAGCTGGCCGGCGAGGGCGCGGATCGCCTCGCGCAGGCCGGGGGCCCGGTGACCGGCGAGCCATGCCCGGCTGAGCGCCGCCAGCGGCCCCGGGACGCCGTGGGCCAGGCCGAGGTCCACGTAGCCGTGGGGGTAGAGCTCCCGCTCCCCTTCCCGTCCGTAGTTCTCCGGCGCGATCCGCCAGGGCGTCCACCGGGAGGTGCTGAGCGCCCCGCCGCCGGGGTCGCCGGTGGCGCAGCGGGCGACGAGGCGCTCGACGCCGAACGCGACGATCCGCTGCACGGTGGCACTCGCGGGCCGGCGGCAGGCGTAGCCGAGGATCCCGGACAGCCCGCTGATCACGTCGTAGTCGTGCACGGTCAGGGCGCGGCCGGCGGAGGGGCCGGACCGGTCGAGCTGTGCGGCCAGCCGGGCGTCCAGGCCGCGCAGCGTCCTGGCGTACCGGTCGTCCTCGTCGCATCCGGCCACGGCGAGCGCGATGCCGGCGGTCCCGAGCGACAGCCCGGGACGCCGCAGCGGGCGCTCGCGGGTGCTCGCGGCGGCCAGCGCGATCCACTGGTGAGCCTGCGCCCACCAGTGGCCGGCGGAGTCCGGGCAGGCGCGGGCGGCGTGCGCGAAGGCGAGCGCGCTGCCGGCGGCGCCCGCGTACAGCGCCGCGCCGGGCTCCCACACGGGGCGGCCGACCGTCGCCGAGGCCGCCCGCGCCGCCTCGACGACCAGCTCCCTGTCGCAGAGGCGGTGCAGGATCTCCACCGCGACCTCGCGGGCCCTCGACGCCGTCGCGGCGGGCAGCAGGGTCGCGGCGGGCAGCAGCTCGGTGTCAGTCATGCTCGGTGTCAGTCATAGTGGAAGATCTCCAGGAGGTGGCCGAACCGGGCGGCGAAGAGCCGATGGTGCTCCGCCGTGAACACCTCCCGCCAGGCGCCGATCCGGCCGCGGTGGAAGCTGTAGGCGTTGCGGTTGAACACCTTCTGGGCGACGACCTCGGGGTCGATGTCCGTCCCGACGTGCTCGGCGACCCGCCGCACCGCGGCGAGCTGGCGTTCCGCGCTGCCGCCGCCCTGCTCGCCGATCAGCTCCTCGAACGACACGGCGCACACGTCCGGATGGTGGAACAGGCTGACGGCGGCGTCGAAGTCGGGCAGCAGCGGGACGGCCGGGTCGCGCAGGAGGTAGGTGATCCGCTCGGACATGGTCGGCAGGCTCCGCAGGATCGGGCGGAACACGGCGGCCTCGGGCTGGCGGCCGAGCGGGTGGCCGCCCTCGCCCGACAGGAACGCCGCCATCGAGACGAGCGTGTCACGCGGGTCGCGGTGGCCCAGGACCAGGCGCGGCCCCGACGGGCCCGCCCACTCCCTGAAGAACGCGGGGTCCATCCGCCAGATGTCGAGCGCGTGGAACGTCCAGCAGATGCCGGGCGGAGTGGTGGCGAAGGGCCGCCCCCATGCCTGCGGATGCATCGGCACGGGCTGGTCCAGCTCGGGGTGGGCCAGCTTGGTGTGGCACACGTTGCCCGCGGCGAGCTTGGCCCGCCACAGCTCGGCGACCTGGAACCACAGGAGGTTGGTGGCCTGGACGAACCCCTCGCGGTCCGCGCGGTGGTCGAGCTTGGCCACCGCGTCGGGATGCATGTACTGCTCGGCCAGCTCGATCCGCTGGCGCAGGCTCAACGCCACCACGGCCTCCCGCGGCGGGACCGCCTCACCGTCGGTGTGGTAGCCGAGCAGGATCATCAGCTCCTGCAGGAGATGTGTTCCGCTCTTTCGCGGGGAGACTGCTATGACCCGCCCTGCGGGCATGGGGACACCTCTCATTCGCTGGTCGCCGGCCGGGGCCGTCCCGTCGCGACCGGCTGGGCGGTGGGGTCGCGACGGGCGGGTCACCTGGTGCTCAGCAGCACTTGTTCGCCCACGAGGTGATCGAGACGCACGGCACGCAGGAGTGCCAGTGGGTGTGCCGTCCGACGGGCTGGGTTCCCTCGGGCAGGATGGAGATCTGGAGATCCAGGTCGAACTCGTCGAGGTCGTCGATCGTGGGTTCGTCGGTCTGCGTGACGGTCACAGCGGTCACCTTTCTTCTGTGTCGTGCCCGGTAGGGCGTGATGGTGTGCGAAGGGAAGCTCGCGGCTCCTCGTGGCGAGCGACGACCATGCCGTCGTCCACGAGCGCCAGGAGGGCGGCGTCCGCCTGGCGCAGCGCCTCGGCGGGCGGGACGGCGCCGGCGACCGACTCGGCGTACTCCGTCCTGATCGCCGCGCCGTCCCGGCCGTCGCAGAGGCTGTACGCCAGCCAGGCGGAGGGGTTGAGCCAGCGCACCCGTGGAGGGTCGGCGAGCGCGACGACGAGCCGTCGCTGCTCCGGCAGCGGCACGGCGGCGACCGGGGCGACGGCCTGGAAGGTCGTGCCCGCCCGGTCGCCGGGAGCGGCCGGCGCGAGCAGGCCGAGAGCCCTGACCAGCCATGCGACGAGCTCGTTGCCGTAGGCGGTGAAGAGCTGCGACCGCCGCGCGAGCTGCTCGGCGAGGTGGCGGGCGCGCAGTTCGGGCGTCGCGTAGCGCGCGCCGCCGAAGGTCGCGCGGCTGAGCGCGGCGTCCGCCGGCGGCTCCCCGAACCGCCGCCGGATCCCGGCGCCTGCCGAGCGGGCCAGGCCGTGGTAGACGGCGAGATGGACGTACACGTGCAGGGCGAACAGCACCCGCATCAGCGACCACGCCTCCCGCCGCCACGGGATCGGCACGACGTCCGAGGTCGGGTCGACGTGGTCCGGCACCACCGCGCCGCACCGGATGATCTCGAAGAGGGTGAGGTGAAGGCCCTCGTGCAGCAGCGCCCCCGCCGCGTCCCAGACGTTCCGGAGCTTCTCCGGCGCGATGAAGACGGTGGACGGGAAGCGGTCCCCGCCGGCCACGGAGTGCAGCGGCCCGTCCGCCCCCTCGTCCCGCGCGAGCCCCACCATGCCGATGTTCGCCAGGACGCCCGGTCCGACGGCCGGCATCAGCGCCGTGAGCAGGTCCGCCGCCTCCTCGATCACGGTGAGCTCGGCGGCGGAGGGCTCGATCGGCACGGTCGCCGACCGGTCGGGGAACTGCTCGCCGAGCAGGAACCACAGGCGCTCGGCGACGGGGTCGCCCCCGCGCCGGCCCACCTCGGTCCACACCCAGGCGGAACCGGGCGAGCGCCAGGCGGGGCCGCCGGCCGCACCGGCCGCCCGGCTCACCGCGTAGCCGCCGTCCGCCGGCAGCAGGGCGGGCAGGAGCGGGTCGGCGTCCGGCTGCGCGGTCACGGCCCGCAGGTCGCTCTCGAACGCGTTCCGCAACACCGGGTCGCGGCTCATCACCCGCAGGTCCGCGTCGGACGAGGCCGCGCACCGCCGCACCGCCCCGGACGTCCGCGGCCCCAGATCGGCCAGCATGGTCAGGCCGACGCGCAGCCGCGCCAGGAGGCGCCGCTCGATCGCGGCGGGGTCGCCGTACTCCGGATCCGTGCCGAGCAGCCGCTCGACCTCCTGCCAGACGTCGCGCCGCGTCATGCGGAACCACCTTCCTTCCCGATGCTCATGGGCTCGTCCGGAAGGTGGCCGGGTGCCCGGCGGCACCCGGCCACCGGATCACGCGCTGGGCCGGTACGGGCCGCGGTCACGCGGGTCCCAGCCGCGCTCGGCCGGGTTGTCCGAGGTCACGGCCGGCGCCTCGATCGGCTCGCCGGAACGGATGAGTTCGCGGGGATCGGGCAGTGATGCCATGGTCACCAGTCTCCTTCGGGATCGTCGGTGTAGCGCAGGCTAGCCACCGGGTCGGGTACTTCAGATCGGCTTCGTGCGCCGCGGGTGCAGGTCGTGGCCGGCTCCGCCGTCGCCGCCCGCGCGGGCCCGAGGCACCGCCGGTGGCGAGTCGACCGCGTCCGCGTCGGTCACCGGCCGGGCGTCGCCGGCGAAGCGGTCCAGCTCGCCGCCGCTGAGCAGCCGTACGGGAGCGGGCGCACGCCCGGCCCACCCGCCCGGCCGCCACGCCGGCGGGCCGCGGTTCGCGCCCGCGAGCAGCACGTTTCCGATCCGCTCGCCGTTCAGCACCTCCGGCTCGCAGAGCAGGCACACCTCGCTGAACACCGCGCGCAAGGTCGCGACCTGGCGGCGCGCGAACGCGAAGGGTGCCGAGTCCAGGATGTTCAGCGCGTAGTGCCCGCCCTGGTCCAGTGCTCCTGCCACCGCGGCGGCGAACTCCAGGCTCGTGAGCCGCGCGGGCACCCCGGTCCGGATCAGCACGTCGGTGACGATGAGGTCGTAGGCTCGCGGGCGCGCGGACCGCATGGCGTCCCGCGCGTCCGCGACGCGGATCTCCACCGCGGCGTCGGACGGCAGCGGCAGCACCCTCCTGACCGTCTCCATCAGCGCGGCGTCCCGATCGACCACCAGCTGAGCCGACCCCGGCCGGGTGGCGGCCACGTACCGCGGGAGCGTGAGACCTCCGCCGCCCAGGTGCAGCGCCCTGATCGGCGCGCCGGGGGCCGCGACCCGGTCCGCGATCGACGCGAGCCACCGCACGTACCTGAACGTCAGGTGACGCGGGTCGGCGAGGTCCACATAGGACTGCGGAAAACCGTCGAGCAACAGCACCCAGAACCCCGGGCGCTCGGGTTTCGGCACCAGATCGACCGTCCCGAAGTCGGTCGGCACGCTTACCGCGTCCCTGGGTGGTTCATGAACAGTCATCAAGCGACGCACCTTCCCGGCACTCGATTTCCGGCGCCCGACGGGCCCGTGCCATGCACAGCCTGGCCGGGCGGGAGTGCTCGATCCAGGCCATCGGCAGGCCATTCACCGGACATTCCGGCCACGCGATCGGCCCCTGAACCGCTCGCCCGCCCGCGGCGCGGCACGACATGAATGCCCGGCAGATGTCCTCCTCGTGTCCTTTGTATGCGCGACCTTCACCTCGATAATTCCGAAGAAGAGCGGACGAGAACGAACACGGAGAGGTGGCACGGCATGAGAACTGCTTTCGCGTCCATCGGCGACAGGCTCCTCACGCTCCTCGCGCCCAAGGCGGTCGCCAGCGCGGGAGGGTGCGAGTACGAGAGATGGTGCAAGGTCCAGAAATGCGGCCCGCCCGGGCAGGTATTTCCCAAAACGCTGATCATCACCTACAGCAACTGCGACTCAGTGGTCTCGGGCTGTTGCGCCTGACCAGCTCGCCGGCGGGCTTTAATTCTTGAGATTCTGCTTGGTCCCGCACCGCCGTGCGCGATCAAGCAGAATTCAAGCCGCGCTCGCCCCTTATCGGGGCCGGCCGATCGCCATGAAATCGAACTCCGACCACCGCGCCCGGCGGAAGGGAACCGGAACATGATTGCCTACATCGGCTTCGCCTGCCGGATACTGCTCGCGGTGGTCTTTCTCGCCGCGGCGGTGAGCAAAGTGCGGGGGCGGCGTGCCCGGGCTGAATTCCGGGCGTCGTTGGGGGCGTTCGGCGTGAGCCCGCGCCGGCGGCCCGCCGTCGCCGCGGCGGTGATCACGGGTGAGCTGGCCACGGCGGTGCTGCTGGTGGCCGATGTCACGGCACTCGCGGGCCTGGCGGCCGGGGCGGCGCTGTTGGCCGCCTTCACGATGGCGATCGGCGCGGCGCTGCGGCGGGGCACGCCGGCGAGCTGCCGGTGTTTCGGGGCCTCGGCGCAGCCGCTGGGCAGGCGGCACCTCGTACGCAACGCGATCTTGTTGTCGGTCGTGGCGCTGGGCGTCACGGGGGCCTCGCCGGCCACCGCGCTGGGTGCCGCGGGGTGGGACCCGGCGGCCCTGCTGCTGTCCGGGTTCGTGGCGGTGCTCCTGGCCGCCTTGGTCATCTCCTATGACGATCTTGTGGCGGCGGTCCTTCCTCGCTGAAGGCGTCGGAGCCGGACCGCCCGGAGGAGGAGGGGTCGATGGACGTGGTGTTGACCGCGGCGGTCGTCGTGGCCGGCGTGCTGGGCGGGCTCAATCTGTTGCTGATGCTGGCCGTCCTGCGCCGGTTGCGGGAGTACGACGAGAAATGGGCAGGCGGGGGCATGGACAACCTCGCGGAGCGCCGGCTGCTCCCTGAGCCGGGGGCGCGGGTCGCCGACTTCACCGCGACCACGCTGGACGGCACCGAGATCGTGCTGCGCGACCCGGCCGGGGTGAGCGGGGTGGAAGGCCCGCTGCTGGTCGCGTTCTTCTCCCCCGACTGCCTGGCCTGCCACGAAGAGCTTCCCCGTTTCGTCGATCACGCCGCGGCCTCTCCGGGCGGGCGGGAACGGAACCTGGTGGTGATCTCCGGATCGGCCGACGACGCCGCGGACATCGTCGAGGCCGTCTCGCCGCTGGCCCGCGTGGTGATCGAACCGCTGGAGGGCCCGCTGGCGACCGCGTTCGGCGTGCGGCGCTGGCCCCTGTACGCCCTGCTCGGACAGGACGGCACGATCCGGGCCGGGGCCGGCGGCATCGCCACGCTGGCCCGCTCGCAGCGGGCCGTCCCGGCGTGACGCGCGCGGCAGGCCGGGCCGCGGGTGACGACGCGGCGGGCGGATCGAGCTGGCGGGAACGGTGCGGGACCGCGCTGCGGCTGGCCTGGCGGGCCGGCCCCGCGCTGCTCGCCGCGCAGCTGGTCGGGGCCCTGGTCATGGGCGCCACGCCGGTCGCGGTCGCGTGGCTGACCAAGCGGATCCTGGATGAGCTGCTCGGGCAGCAGCGGTCCGTCGGCTGGCTGGTCGGGCAGAGCGCGCTGCTGGCCGGGCTCGGGCTGGTCGCCGCGGCCCTGCCGCACCTCTTCCACTACGTCGATGCCGAGATGGGCCGCTCCGTCCGGCTGTGCAGCCGGGACCGGCTGTACGCGGCGTTGTCCCGCCTGGCCGGGCTGTCCAGGTTCGAGGACCCGGTCTTCCACGACCGGATCCGGCTGGCCCAGCAAGCCGGTGAGATGTCGCCCCAGATGATCCTGGAGGCCTCGCTGGGCGGCGTGCGTACCGTGGTCACCATGCTGGGGTTCACCGGCTCGCTGCTGGCGGTCAGCCCCGTCATGGCCGCGGTGGTGCTGGCCTCGGCCGTCCCGGTGGTCGCCGCCGAGCTGAGCCTGAGCGCCAGGCGGGGCCGGACGATGTGGGCCGTCAGCCCGCACGAGCGGCGGCAGGTGTTCTACTCCCAGCTGATGATCGACCGTACGGCCGCCAAGGAGATCCGGCTGTTCGGTCTGGCGGACTTCGTCCGCTCGCGGATGCTGGGCGAGCTGCGCCAGGTCAACGCCGCGCAGCGAGGGCTGGACCGCCGGGTGTTCCGCACCCAGTTCGCGCTGGCCGCGCTGACCGCCGCCGTCTCCGGCGCCGGCCTGGTCTGGGGCGTCCTGCGAGCGCGCGCCGGTCTCCTGACCCCCGGAGACCTGATCGTCTTCGTGGCGGCCGTCGCCGGGGTGCAGACCGGGCTGTCCGGGCTGGTCGCCCAGCTTGCCGGCGCGCATCAGGCGCTGCTGCAGTTCGGCCACTACCTCGCCGTCCTCAACGCCGAGCCGGACCTGGCCACCCCGGCCCACCCGGTGCCCGCGCCGCCGTTGCGGGGCACGGTCGAGCTGCGCGACGTGTGGTTCCGCTACGACCCGGACAAACCCTGGGTGCTGCGCGGGGTGGACCTGCGGATCCCGGCCGGTTCGCTGCTGGCCCTGGTCGGCGTGAACGGCGCCGGCAAGAGCACCCTGGTCAAGCTCCTGTGCCGGTTGTACGAGCCCACCCGGGGCTCGATCAGCTGGGACGGCGTGGACATCCGCCGCATCCCCGTCGCCGACCTGCGCGAGCGCATCGGCACCGTCTTCCAGGACCACATGAACTACGACTTCACGGCCGCGGACAACATCGGCATCGGCGACCTGCCCGCCCTGCACGACCGGGACAGGATCCGCGCCGCCGCGGCCTCCGCCGAGGTGGACGCCACCATCGCCGCCCTCCCCCACGGCTACGACACCCTGCTGAGCCGGATGTTCTTCATGAGCTCCGACTCCGACGGCGCCACCACGGGGATGACCCTGTCGGGCGGCCAGTGGCAGCGGATCGCCCTGGCCCGCGGCCTGATGCGCGGCCGCCGCGACCTGCTCGTCCTGGACGAGCCCAGCTCCGGCCTGGACGCCGAGGCCGAGCACACCATCCACCGGCGGCTGGTCGAACACCGCCACGGCACCACCAGCGTGATCATCTCCCACCGGCTCAACGGGGTGCGGATGGCCGACCGCATCGCCGTCCTCGACGGCGGCCGCATCACCGAGCAGGGCACCCACGACGAGCTGATGGCGTACGACGGCACCTACGCCCGGCTCTTCCGCATGCAGGCGTCGGGCTACGACAGCGGCCACGAGCCGCACCCGATCCCGTGATCGCCCTGGCCGCCGCGCTGGCGGTGACCGCGTCGGCCCTGGTGGCGACCGTCCTCGTACGGCGGCGCGTCGTGGTCGTCACCGTGTCCGGGACCAGCATGACGCCCACCCTCCACCCCGGCGAGAAGCTTCTCGTACGCCGGTGCGGCATCGCCGCGCTGAAGGTCGGCGACATCGTGGTCCTGGAGCCGCCGCGCGTCCCCGTCTCCCCCGAGGTCACGGTCCTCGCCCCGCTGCCGGCGCGGACGCGGTGGCAGGTCAAACGGGTCGCGGCGCTCCCCGGCGACCCGATCCCCCCGCCGGCGCGGGAGGCGGCGGGCACCCTGCGGGCCGTCCCCGACGGCACGTTGATCGTCCTCGGCGACAACGACGCGAGCAACGACTCCCGTCTCAGCGGCCCCTACCCCGCCGACCGGATCCTCGGCGTCGCCCTCAGAAGGCCGGCGGGGGCTCCCTTCCCGGGGCCCGCGATCCGATGACGGCGCGCCGCGGGATGTCCCGAATCTGCAAGCGAAGAGGTCCTCCACGGGAAAGACGGCACCGGCCCCTCCGGGATTCACTTCCGGGAAACACACCACGAAAGGGGTCGTTCACATGCCCGACATGCCCACCGGAGAGTTCTGGAAGGACAACAGCTGGGCCGGCATCCTGCGGGCCAAGGAGGCAGGGCTGGTCAACCGGCACTACCACCCGCACGAGGTGTTCGCGTACACGATCTCCGGCACGTGGGGCTACCTGGAGCGGCCCTGGACGGCGACCGCCGGCGACTTCGTCCACGAGGCGCCGGGCGAGGGCCACACGCTGGTCGCCTACGACAGCGGCGAGCCGATGAAGACGTTCTTCATCGTCAAGGGCCCGCTCATCTGGCTGGACGAGAACGGCGAGCCCGACGGCTTCTTCGACGTGCACGCCTACATCAAGATGTGCCGCGAGCACTACGAGAAGGCCGGGATCGGCGCCGACTACGTCAACTCCCTGTTCCGCTGAGCCCAGGCGCGCCCCCCTTCCCGAAGCGAGATCGTCATGACCGGCGCCCCCTCCATCGCCGCGCCGGACGCCCGCACGGCCGACCGGTACGAGATCCGGCTCCTCGTCATCCTCTTCCTGTCCTTCGGGTTCGTCTTCTTCGACCGCCAGACGCCGGCGTTCCTCGCCCCGTACATGGACGAGGACTTCGGCCTGTCCAACGCCGAGCTCGGCACGCTGTCCGGCGTGCTCGCGCTCACCTGGGCGCTGGCCGGCATGTTCGCCGGCCGCCTGTCGGACGCGCTCGGCCGGCGGCCGAGACCGGTTCGCCGGGCTGATGGGGCACGGCGGGCCGGCCGAGCGGGCCACCGTGCCCGCGTACATGCTGCACCGGCTGCCCGCCGCGGTCTCGCTGGAGCAGGCGGCGGTGTTCGAGCCGGCCGCCGTCGCGCTGCACGCGGTGCGCCGGGCCGGGATCCGTCCCGGCGAGAGCGTCGCCGTCCTCGGGCTGGGCCCGATCGGGCTGCTCGTGGTCCAGCTCGCGGCCCGCCACGGCACCGAGCACGTCGAAGCCGCCGGCCGGACTCGCGCGGTCGCCGGCGGGGTGGACGGCCCGGGGAACGAACCGCCCGGGAATGGCCCACGGGAGATCAAAGTCCGGAGCGGGTGCCGAGGGGGCGCCGATACGCTGCGGACGCGTGATGATCAGGCGCATCGGGGGGCAGGACATGCGCAAGAAGATTGAGCGGGCTCGCGGACGGGTGCCCGCGAGGGCTCTGATGCTGGCAGGGGGAGCCGCCGCCGTCGTGGCCGCCGTCGTGGCCGTGGGCGCGGGGTCGGTCACGTCCGCCGGGCAGCGGCACCCCTCGCCGCAGGTCACGGACGCCCGGCGAGAGGTCGTCCGTGACGGCGCTCCGGCGGCTCCTCAGCCGGGGAGCATGCCGGGCACCTCGATCGCCGCTCCCGGCCCGGCGCCGGCCGCCCAACCCCGGGGCAGGGCGGCCCATCGGGACGACCAGGCCGGCGACACGAAGCCCGTGGGCGCGGCCGGCGACCGGGCGCGCGCCGACGAGCCGGCTGGCCGCCGCGAACTCGTACCGCCACGGCGGCCGGCCGGCGCCGCGAGCGGTCGGCACCCGTCCCGGCCCGCTCCCCGGGCGAGGCGAGGACCGGGCAACCCGTCCCCGCACTCGCCGACGCCCCTCGGGCGCGATCAGGACTCGTCGCTCCTCGGGATGAAGTGCGATGAGCTGTTCCCCCTGCGCAGGTGGGAGTCCCGGGTGCGCAACGTGGCGTGCCACCACCTGCTGGGCTGACAGGCCCGCTGCCGCTCGGGCGCTCGTCAGCCGCCGGGGCCGGGCGGTCGCCTCAGGTGCGGGTCCATTTCTGGCCGGTCGCGCCGTTGCAGGTCCAGATGCGGGCCCTGGTGCCGTTGGCGGTGCCGCCGACGTCCAGGCACTTGTTCGCGCCCACGGCGGTGACGGTGCCGTCGGCGTTCAGGCGCCACTTCTGGTTGTTCTGGCCGTTGCAGTCCCAGATGATCACCGCGGTGCCGTCGGCGGTGCCCGCGCCGTTCACGTCCAGGCACTTGCCGCCGTAGACCCGCAGCTCGCCGGCGCCGGTGGCGGTCCACTGCTGGTTCGCCTGGCCGTGACAGTCCCACAACTGCACCGCCGCCCCGTTGGCCTGCGAGGCGCCGCTGACGTCCAGGCACCTGTTCGACGCCGCGCCGCGCAGCGCGCCCGTGCCGCCCGGGGTGCTGGTCAGCTCCTTGACGCGGATGTTGCGGAAGGACACGACGTCGCCGGTCCCGTGGTTCTGGATGCCGATGTAGCCCTGCTGGAGGGAGCGGGCCGGGTCGGTGTTGGTGAAGTCGTTGACCTTGGTGCCGTTGAGGAACACCTGCAGCCGCTCGCCCTCCACCAGCAGCTCGTAGGTGTTCCACTGGCCTGGCGGGTTGAGCGCCGCGTCGCGGGCGGCGAGGTCGGCGGACTTGAACCCGTAGACGGCGCCGGTCGTCCTGTCCGGGGTGTCGGTCGCGTCGATCTGCACCTCGTACCCGGTGTCGAGCGCCGCGGCCGGGTCGCTGGTGGCCGGGAAGCCGACGATCACACCGGAGTTGGAGTCGCCGGTCAGCCTCCAGTCGAGCTTGAGGGAGTAGGAGCGGAGCTCCTTGGCGCTGTACCACAGCATGCCCATGCCGTCCTGGGAGGTCAGGGTGGCGTCGCTGTTGGCGAACGACCCCGGCCCCGCCTGCGACCAGCCCGCCGTCGAGCCGTTGTACAGCGTCGTGTACCCGGTCTCGGGACGGCAGTCGGCGTTGACGGCCCTGGCCGCGTACCGGATGCCGCCGAGCAGCAGCGTCCGGAAGGCCGGATCGGCGTACGACTCCTGGGTGTGCCCCAGGCCGGTGTAGAACGCGCGGCCGGAGGACTGCGGGTGGCACCAGGTGATCGGGTGGTCGCCCATGCCGCCGCCGCTGTAGCTGCCCTCGTCGAGGCTCTGCAGCACCCGGACGTTCGGGCGGGGGTTGGTGCGGTAGTTGTACCACTCGTCGGTACGCGACCAGGTAGCCCCGAGGTGCGCGGTCGCGGCGTGCGCCCGGTCCTCGTTCCGCACGGTGGCCTGCTGGATCGCCGGGTGGTTGTTGAACCAGGCGCCCATCAGCTGCCCGTAGTAGGGCCAGTTGTACTCGGTGTCCGCGGCCGCGTGCACTCCCACGTAGCCGCCCCCGCCGTCCACGTACGCCTGGAAAGCGGCCTGCTGGGTGTCGTTCAGCACGTCACCGGTCGTGCTGAGGAAGACGACCGCCTTGTACTGGGCCAGGTTGGCCGCGGTGAAGGCGGCGGAGTCCTCGGTGGCGTCGACGGCGAAGTCGCCGGCGCTCCCCAGGTCGCGGATGGCCTGGATGCCGGCGGGGATCGCGTCGTGCCGGAAGCCGGCCGTCTTGGAGAACACCAGCACCTTGAAGGCGGCGGCCTGGGCGGGGACGGCATGGACCGCCGCCGCCGCCGCGAAGGTGATCGCCACCGCCGCCGCGGACAGGCGTCTCAGCACGGGGGCCCTCCGGTCGCTCCCCGCGGCGCGCCCTGGCGCGGCGGGGGTGAGCTGTCGCAGCATGGGTGGTCCTTTCAGACGCGGGTCCAGCGCTGGTTGGATCCTGCGGTGCAGGTCCAGATGCGTGCCTTGGTGCCGTTGGCGGTGCCGCCGACGTCCAGGCACTTGTTCGCGCCTGCGGCGGTGACGGTGCCGTCGGCGTTCAGGCGCCACTTCTGGTTGTTCTGGCCGTTGCAGTCCCAGATGATCACCGCCGTGCCGTCCGCCGTCCCGGCGCCGCTCACGTCCAGGCACTTGCCGCCGTAGACCCGCAGCTCGCCGGCGCTGGTGGCGGTCCACTGCTGGTTGGGCTGCCCGTTGCAGTCCCAGAGCTGCGCCTGCGCGCCGTTGGCCTGCGAGGCGCCGTTCACGTCCAGGCACCGGTTGGACGCCGCGCCGCGCAGCGCGCTCGTGCCGCCCGCGGGCGGGGTGCCGGTGTCGAGGGTGAAGGCGTCCACGTCGAACAGGTAACCCTGTCCGGTCGGTCCGCGGAAGACGAGATACAGCGTCGTCGTGCCGGCCGGCGCGCCGCCGAGGGCCGCCGAGACGTCGGTGAAGGTGTCCCAGCCGCCGGTGCTCGCCACGTTCGCCGTCCCCAGCAGGGTGCCTGTCGCCGAACCCGCCCGCACCTCGATCCGGCCGCCCGCGCCGGCCGAGGACACCCGGGCGGTGATCCTCGTCGCGTCGCCCAGGTGGTACGGGGTGAAGGAGATCCAGTCGCCGTCGTCGATGAAGCCGACCGTCCTGCCGCCTTCGGCGGTGGCGTGGTCGGCCGTCTGGACGCCCTGCTGGGCGCCGAAGTGCTCGGCCTGCCGGTGCCGCGGCTGGAGCGTGCGGACGCTGGTGGAGGTCAGGCCGCCCTGGTCGGTGTAGGAGGCCTCGAAGACGCCGTAGATGTTGGCCGCGGCGTCGTGCTCGCCGTCCACCGGCACCGCGATGGAGCCCGAGCAGCCGGTCCTGGAGGTGATCTGGTGGCGGTGGCTGTCGTGGCCGAGGAAGTAGGCGACGGTGACCTTGCCGCAGTCGATCGTGCCGTCCTCCGGGTCACTGGCGGTGACCTGGAAGGGCACGGTGTCGCCGAAGGAGAAGAGCTGCCCGTCGGCCGGGGCGGTGAGGGTGACCGTGGGCGCGGTGTTGCCGACGGTCACGATCACGCTCGCCGTGCCGGTGAGGCCCTGCGGGTCCCGGACCGTGAGCGTCGCCGTGTAGGCGCCGTTCGCTGTGTAGGTCTTGCTCGGGTTCGCCGCCGTGGAGGTGGTGCCGTCGCCGAAGTTCCACGCGTACGTCAGCGCGCCGCCCTCCGGGTCCGAGCTGCCCGCCGAGGAGAAGGCCACGGTGAGCGGCGCCGGGCCGGACGTCCTGTCGGCGGACGCCCTGGCGATCGGGTTGCGGTTGGCGCCGCCGATGTACTCGATGCGGTAGAGCGCCTGGTTGTTGCTCCCGGTGCCGTAGTCGAGGACGTACAGGGCTCCGTCGGGGCCGAAGGCCATGTCCATCACCTGCGTCCCCGACCAGGGGAACGCCGCGATCTCCCCGTACCCGCCGTCCTGCCTGACCTCGATCGCCTTGATCCAGCGGCGGCCGTACTCGCCGGCGAAGTACCGCCCGTCGAGCGACTGGGGGAACTTGACGGCCGAGTCCAGGTTCGGGTCGTAGCGGTAGACGGGGCCGCCCATCGGCGACTCCGACCCGGAGCCGAACTCCGGCGGGCTCCCGGCGTCCCCCGCGTACCGGATCCACGCCGGCTTCGCCGGGGGCAGCGTGGCCAGGCCGGTGTTGCGGAAGGAGTTGTTGGCCGGCCCGCCCGCGCAGTCGTACTTCGGGCCGGTGGTGTCGGTGGCGAAGTTCCACTCGTTGTAGGTCTCGGCGGTGGTGTTCGTGCCCGTGCAGTACGGCCATCCGTAGTTGCCCGGGCCGGTGATGCGGTCGAACTCCACCTGCCCGCTGGGCCCGCGGCTGGAGCTGGTCACGCCCGCGTCGGGGCCGTAGTCGCCGAGGTAGACGATGCCGGTCGCCCGGTCCACGCTCATCCGGAACGGGTTGCGGAAGCCCATCGCGTAGATCTCCGGCCGGGTGTTCGCCGTGCCCGGCGGGAACAGGTTGCCGCTGGGGATCGTGTAGGTGCCGTCGGGCTGCGGTTTGATCCGCAGGAGCTTGCCGCGCAGGTCGTTGGTGTTGGCGGCCGAGCGCTGGGCGTCGTACTGCGGGTTGCGGTTGGTCCGCTCGTCCAGCGGGGAGTAGCCGCTCGACTCGAACGGGTTGGTGTCGTCGCCGGTGGTCAGGTACAGGTTGCCGGCGGCGTCGAAGTCGAGGTCCCCGCCGACGTGGCAGCACATGCCGCGGTCGTTCGGCACCCGCAGGACCACCTTCTCGCTGGCCAGGTCGAGGGTGTCGTCCGGCTTGAGGGTGAAGCGGGACAGGTACAGCTCGCCCTTCCACTGGTCGAACTGCGACTGCGTGCCGGTGCTCGGCGCGTCACCGGCCGGCGTGCTCAGCCGCGGGGAGTAGTAGAGCCAGAGGTACCGGTTGGAGGCGAAGCCGGGGTCGGCCGCCACGCCCTGCAACCCCTCCTCGTCGTGGGTGTAGACGTTGAGCCGGGCGGCCACCTTCGTGTTGCCGCCGGCGTCGGTGACGCGCAGCGTGCCGTCGCGGGCGGTGTGCACCACCGACCGGTTCGGCAGCACGGCCAGCGACATGGCCTCGCCCAGCTCCGCGCCGCCCGAGGCGAGGGAGACCTGCTGGTAGTCGGACGGCGGGATGTCGAGGGCGCTCGCCGGGGCGGCGCCGAGCGCGAGCGCCCCGGGGATGATCAGCGCCAGCGCGGTCAGCGAGGTGAGCCACGGACGTCGGGTCATGAGGGTTCCCTCCTGCGACAGGAAGACCTGCCGGGCCGGCGGCGGGTGTCAGGCGCGGGTCCATTTCTGGCCGGTCGCGCCGGTGCAGGTCCAGATGCGGGCCCTGGTGCCGTTGGCGGTGCCGCCGACGTCCAGGCACTTGTTCGCGCCCACGGCGGTGACGGTGCCGTCGGCGTTCAGGCGCCACTTCTGGTTGTTCTGGCCGTTGCAGTCCCAGATGATCACCGCCGTGCCGTCCGCCGTCCCGGCGCCGCTCACGTCCAGGCACTTGCCGCCGTAGACCCGCAGCTCGCCGGCGCCGGTGGCGGTCCACTGCTGGTTCGCCTGGCCGTGACAGTCCCACAACTGCACCGCCGCGCCGTTGGCCTGCGAGGCGCCGCTCACGTCCAGGCATCGGTTCGACGCCGCGCCGCGCAGCGCGCCCGTGCCGCCCGAGGGCTGGCCCCCGGGTCCGGCGGCGGCGATCACGGCCTGGGCGCCGGCCGGCCAGGCGCCGTTGGTGACGGTGACGTTGTTGTTCACCACGTTGCCGCGGTCGCCGTTGGTCACGTTGGTGCTGCCGTTGGTGGACCAGTTGCCGGTGACGGTGAAGTTGCCCATGTTCTCGCCGTACCAGTAGTTGGCGGTGGCCCAGGTGCCGGTGTTCGACAGCACGTTGTTCCTGACGGTGTAGTACCTGGAGCCCTCGTCGAAGTAGATGCCGAACCAGCCGTTGGTCCGCAGGCAGTGGTTGTCGCTGATCACCGCGCCCGGGTTCCACGACAGCGTGTAGATGCAGCCGCCGTCGGTCATCTGCTGCATGACGTCGTGCACGTAGTTGCCGACCAGCCGGTTGCCGGAGGCGGTGGTGGCCGTGGTGTAGCGGGGCTGGAAGTCGTACAGGCCGCGGTCGGCGTAGTGGGTGCTGCCGCCCGGCTCGTTGGCGCCCCAGCCGTACCCGATCGACATGCCGGTGTAGGGCAGGTTGTAGACCTCGTTGCGGGACACGTCGGTGCCGGTGACGTAGGTGGTCAGGACCGAGACGATGCCCCGGTGGTCCAGGCCGAGGTCGTGGATGCGGTTGTGGCTGACGGTGATGTTCCGGTTGACCATCCGCTGGTCGCTCGGGTGGTGCGCGTCGGCGCGCACGCCGCCGACCACGACGCCGCCGGCCGAGCTGCGGGCGATCTCCGACCGGGTGACCGTGATGTCGGCGGCGCCCAGGCCGACCCCGCTGGCGTGCGCGTTGGCGTCGTTGCCGATGCCGATGGCGGTCTGCCCGAGGTTGAGGAAGCACGAGTCGGTGAAGGTGATGGTGTTCGCCGCGGAGACCTGCACGGCGGCGGGCATCTGGTACCAGTTCGGCCGGGTGGCCTCGAACTGGCGGCAGCCCTCGTGGCAGGAGGTGAAGGCGGGCCAGCTCCAGTTGCCGGCGATGTAGGCGCCGGTCTGCTGGTCCACGTAGCCCTGGTCGCCGCTGGGGCCGAGCCAGCTCGTGCCGGTGAAGGTGATGCCGCTGAACGTGATGTGGTGCGCGGGCGCGTCATAGGTGCCCCCGACCTGCACCAGCGACTGCTGCACCGGGAGCTCCACGCTGACGTCGCCCATGTTCTGCCCGGCGAGCGGGATGTAGGACAGGACGCCGGTCGCGGGGTCGAGGTACCACTCCCCCGGCGCGTCGAGGAACTCGTAGGCGTTGACCAGGTAGAGCGGCCCCGCCCGGTGCGGGCTGGTGAAGGTGTCGTACCCGAAGTTGTTGTTGTTCCAGGCCGGCTGGCGCATCGTGATGAGGTTCCCGCTGATGCTCTGCACGGGCGCGTACCGGTCGGTGAACGAGCCGACGCTCTCCATCTCGATCCGGCCCTGGTTGGCCAGGTTGTTCAGGTAGCTCAGCGCGCTGCTGGTGAACCTCATCCCGGTGCTGCTCGCGGTGAAGTCGGAGCGGTTGACGGCGGTGCGCGCCCGGGTGGCGAGCGCGCCGTTCACGTACAGCTGCCGGCTGTCGATCCCGGCGCCCACGTCGGCGCGCCAGATGTTCCTGCCGGAGTCGGCCAGTGACCAGCCGGTGACCGCCCTGGCCCCGCTGATGACCGGGACGGCCCCCGCGGCGGCCTGCCACGTGACGGAGTAGCCGTTGGTGCCGGAGTCGGCGGCGGTCAGCCGGAGCGGCGCGGAGAGCCGGTACACCCCGCCGGCCAGCTCCACGACGATGTCACCGGACATCCCGGCGTTCAGCGAGCGGACCGCCGCCTGCGCCGCGGCCAGCGAGCACGGCTGGCCGGCGGTGCAGGCGGTGCCGGTGCCGGCGGGTGCCGCGTAGAGGGTCGTGGTGGCCGCGAGAGCCGGTGGGCCTGGGGCAACGAGGGCGAACGCCGCGGCCAGCACGGCGGTGACGAGGCCGATCAGGACGGGTCTCGGCGTCGTGACGGGCGAGGGTGAGGGCACAGTCGTTCCTTCGGGGGTAGGGGCGCCGGCCTGCGTACCCATTACCTGCGGATCACGGGGGCCCGTCAAGTGATCAAGCTGATCCATTTCATGGAACGTGCAGAAAGAGTACGACTCATGTGAACGAGCTCCGGATTCACCAGCGGGAATGTCGAGGGCTTCACATACCCGTGCCGAGTGCCGCGAATGAACCGTTCATCTGTGTCGTACTCATCGCGAAGAGCGTGCCACGGGGAGGCCCGGCTCATCCGTCATACTCGTGCAGGGAACGGCGAGAAGGGAGCACGGTGAGCGACACCCCGCGCGAGAGCGGATACCGGCCGGGCTACGAGGTGGCGGCCGAGCAGGTGCTGGAGCTGATCGTCCGGCTCGGCCTGCGCCCGGGCGACCGCATGCCGACCGAGAACGAGCTGGCCCGGCAGCTCGGCACCAGCCGCACCATGGTGCGCGAGGCGGTGAAGATCCTCTCCGCGCTCGGCCGGGTGCGCGCCCAGAAGGGCCGCGGTCTCTACGTGGCCGACGACGAGGGGATGTTCGCCACCGGGCGCTGGGGGTCCTTCTTCCTGCCGACCGACCTCGACCACGTCTACATGCTGTTCGAGTTCCGCCGGGCGCAGGAGATGGAGACCAGCCGGCTGGCCGCCCGCCGTGCCACCCCGGCCGAGCTGCGGGCCGTCGAGGAGGCGGCCGGCCTGTGCCGCCGCGGCTTCGAGACCGGGCGCGAGGACCTGTTCAACGAGGGCGACGACGCCTTCCACACCGCCATCGCCACGGCCTCGCACAACATGTTCCTCCAGGTCGCCGTGCGGGAGGCCCGCAGGTTGCAGGCGCAGTCGAGCCTCATCGGCCTGCGCGGCTCGGTGGGAGGGCACGCCGCCAAGGCCGTCGAGGAGCACGACGCCATCCACCAGGCCATTCGCGCCGGCGATCCCGAGGCGGCCGCGCAGGCCGCGGCCACGCACATCGACAACACCCTCGACGACTACCGCAGGGAGATCCAGCAGCGCCTCTTCTTCTCCTCCCACTGACAGGCGGGACCCGGCTCACCCCGGGGACCGCGCCGGGGCGGAGTGGTCGGCGACCGCCAGCAGCCGCCGCCCCGCGTGCTCGGGCCGGACGTTGGGGCTCTCGGCCGCCCTGGCGGCCGGCCGGCGGAACGTGGTGATCGCCTGCTCGTCGAGCGTGACGCCGAGGCCCGGCGAGTCGCCGAGGACGAACGCGCCGTCCTCGACGCGCAGGTCGAGTGACAGCCCGCGGGGCGGTTGCAGGTCCTGCAACTCGCTGGCCAGGTGGTTCGGCACCGACGTGGCGGCGTGCAGCAGCGCCACGGGCGTGGCGCCGATCGGGCTGACCGGCAGGTCGTGGGCGTGCGCCAGCACGGACACCCGCAGGAAGTGGGACACCCCCCAGACGGCGGCCGTCTGGACGACGTCCACGGCCCCCGCGGCCAGCAGCGGGCGGAACTGCTCCAGCCCGGTGAGGTTCTCCCCCGTGGCGACGGAGGCGCGGATCCCGCGGCCGACGGTGGCCAGCCCCTCGGCGTCCCACCGCCGCACCGGCTCCTCGATCCAGGTGAGATCCAGCGTGCGTTCCAGCTCGCAGACGTGCCGGACGGCCTGCTTGCGGGTCCACGCCTCGTTCACGTCGAGCATCAGGCCCGGCCGCGCGCCGCGCCCGGCCTCGGCCAGGACGTCCCGGACCAGCGTCAGGCGGTGCCGGTCGCGTTCGATGTCGAGGCCGCCCTTGATCTTGGCCGCGCGGAGCCCGTGCCGGGCGTAGACCTGGTAGACCGCGACGAGCTCGTCGTCGCTCAGGCCGATGTCGAGGCCGGAGGCGTAGGCGGGCACCCGCCGGTCGCGCCCGCCGAGCAGGCGCCAGAGCGGCTCGCCGGCCGCCTTGGCCTTGATGTCCCACAGGGCGGTGTCGAGCGCGCCGATCGTGCCGAACACGGCGCCGGCGTGGCCCGCCTTGAAGGTCTGCCGCAGCATGCGGTCGTAGAGCGCCGTCACGCCGCGCGGGTCCTCGCCCTCGATCGCGGCGAAGACGGCCTCGATCTCCACGTGCGGCCCGAGGCCGACGCCGGTGATCCCCTCGTCGGTGTCCACCAGGACGAGCGGCACCGGGACGGCCCCGTCGGCGAAGACGCCGTTGACGTCCCCGACGGGACGGCCCCATTCCTGGACCGTCGTCATGGTGCGATACCCCGTGATCCGCATGTCAGCCTTTCGTGGAGCCGGCGGTGACGCCGTCGGCGATCCGCCGCTGGAGGAACAGATAGACCATCAGGACGGGCACCGCGGCGATCAGGACGCCCGAGGCGAAGGTGGGAATATCGTCGGAGTACTGCCCGCGCAGCGCGTTGACCCCGATCATGAGGGTGCGGTGCTCCGGCGACGGCATCATGAGCAGGGCGATCAGCACGTCGTTCCAGCAGAACAGGGCGTCGAGGATGCCGACCGACAGCAGCGCCGGCGCGCCCAGCGGGATCATGATCCGCCGGTACACGCCGTACACCGTGTTGCCGTCGATCCTGGCCGCGTCCACGATCTCGGCCGGGATGGTCCGGTAGTGGCCGGTCATCAGGAAGACGGTGAACGGGAGGTACTGGGCGACGTAGGCCAGGACCAGCCCCGGATAGGTGTCGACGAGCCCGCTGTCGGCCATGACCCGGGTGAGCGGGACCATGATCACCTGGAACGGGATGAACAGCCCCGCGAGACAGCCCAGGAAGATCACCGAGGAGCCGCGGAAGCGCAGCCGGGCCAGCGCGAAGCCCGCCATCGACCCCATCAGGAGCAGCAGCGCCACGGCGCAGGCGACGACGACGAGCGAGTTGGCGAAGTACCGCGCCATCCCGGCGCCGGCCCACGCCTCGGCGAGGTTGTCCCAGCGCGGCGAGCCCGCCGGGGAGAACCGGTCGAGGACGTAGTCGCGGCGGGTCTTCATCGCGACGTTGGCGGTGAACAGCAGCGGGTAGATCGTCGCCAGCGCGAGAGCGGCCATCGGGACGGCGGCCGCCCACCTGGCCAGGCGTGCCCCGGGCATCAGTCCTGCCTCCCCGCGCGGCGGAGCAGCGTGATCTGCAGGAGCCCCACCACGAGCATGACGACGAAGAGCACCGTCGAGGCGGCCGAGGCGAGCGCCGGCCGGTTCATCTGCCCCTGCTGGTGCCAGATGTAGTACTCCGGCAGGTAGGTCGCCCCCTCCGGGCCTCCGCTGGTCATGACGAAGAGCAGGCCGAACATGGACGTCAGCATGCCGATCATCGTCGTCACGAAGACGAACTGGATGGTGCGGGTCAGGCCCGGGACGATCACGTGCCGGATGGCCTGGCCGAGCGACGCGCCGTCCACGCGGGCGGCGTCCAGGAGCGAGGCGTCCAGGGTGCTGAACCCCGCGAGGAACACCACCAGGGCCATCCCGAACGTCGCCCAGACGTGCACGCCGACGACCGTGAACATGGCGAGGTCCGGATCGCCGAGCCAGTCGACGGGGCCGGCGCCGAGCGCCCCCAGGAGGGAGTTCAGCGGGCCGTCGTACCCGAGCATGAGGTTGAAGATCGCGCCGACGATCACCGGCGAGAGCACGGCCGGGAAGAAGTAGACGCCTCGGTAGACCCGGTGGCCCGGCACGCGCAGGTAGATGAAGGTCGCCAGCAGGCCCGGGATCGCCACCGCCACGGGCAGCAGCAGCACCAGCAGCCCGACGTTGCGCAGCGAGACCTGGAACAGCGGGTCGCCGGCCAGCTCCAGGTAGTTGCCCAGCCCGACGGGGGTGCCGTTGAGCTCGCCGTCGCCGGTGAAGGAGAAGTTGACCCCCAGGGCCAGCGGCCAGAGCCGCAGCGCCACGATGACCAGCACGGCCGGGGCGACCAGGACGTAGGGCGCCAGGCGCTCGGCGCGTGCCTGGCGCGAGGCCGGCCGGGCCTGGCCGGCCGGCGGCCGAGTCCGGCCGGCCGGCGTCCGGGCCTGGCGGGCGGACGGCGAGGGCCCTGCTGTCCGCACGCGGTCAGCCCTTCCGGTCGGAGGCGGCGAGCTGCTCCAGGGCCTTGTCCACGGTGACCGACCCGCTCAGGAGCTGCTGGGACAGCCTGCCCATCACGTCGAGGGTCTTGGAGGACAGGGCCACGTGCAGGGCGGGCTTGCCGGTCCTGATCTCGGCGGCGATCGCGGCGACGGCCGGGCCGGCCCGCGAGACGTCGATCGTCGTGTCGGACGCGATCGCGCCGGCCTTGCCGTAGAACGCCGTCAGGGCGCCGGTCGAGGTCAGGGAGCGCACCAGGTCGGCGGCCAGGTCGGGGGCCTTCGTCCACTTCGCGACCGCGTAGCCGATGCCGCCGTCGTACGGGAGGCTCGGGGTGGCCCCGTCGGTGACGACCGGAGCCCGCATGACGCCGATCGTGTCGGGCGGCAGGAACTCCTTGAAGTCGTTCCAGTGCCCGACGTCCGACATGAGGCCGATGATGTGCGCGGCCTTGCCGGTCTCGAAGACCCGGAAGACGTCGGTGAACATCGCGGTGGAGTTGGCGCCGTCGTTGTTGAGCCCCTTGTCGCCGGCGTCCTTCCACAGCTCGAAGATGCGCTTCACGCCGGGGGAGGTCCAGTCGCGCTTGCCGGCGATCCAGTCGTCGTACTCCTGGGGCGTGAGGACGCCGGACCCGAGGCCGGACAGGAAGAACTGGATGCCGAAGCCCTCCTTGTTGCCGAGCGCGAAGCAGGCGGCCCCGGTCGCCTTCTTGATGGCGGCGCAGCCGCTCAGGAACTCGTTCCAGGTCCTGGGCGGGGCGGCCGGGTCGAGGCCGGCCCGCTCGTAGAGTGCCTTGTTGTAGTAGATCGGGTGCCCCTGCAGGGTCACCGGCGCGGCGTAGACCTTGCCGTCCTTGCTGAAGGCGTCCCAGCCCGCCAGCCGGCTCCGGTCCTGGGCCACGTACCGGTCCAGCGGGAGCAGCGCGCCGGCCCGGTCGCGGATCTGCCCTCCCCCGTTGAAGAGCATGACGTCGGGCCCCTTGCCGGCCTGGATCGCCGTGCCGAGCAGGGTGTAGTACTGGTCGAACGGCTGGGCCACGAACTCGACGGCGACCCCCGGGTGCCGCTGGGCGAAGTCCTTCCTGGCCTGCTCGATGTAGGCCGCGGCGGCCGGCTCGCCGGACTTCCAGTCCCACACCACGAGCTTCTGCTGCTTCTGCGGCGCCGCTGCGGACGGGGACTCCGTCCGGGTGGCGCTCCCGCAGCCCGCCACGGCCAGTGCCGCCGCCATCAGAGCCGACCATAACGCTCGCTGCTTCATCGTTGCCCGCTTCCCGCGAGTGGCCGCCGGATCCGGCCGACTGCGCCCAAACGTAATTCGTATGACGTCTTACGGCAAGGGCTCTCGCGTATACTGCTGCCAGGTCACCGGAGGCGAAATGACGGCATCGCAGGAATCAGCCGGCCGTGTCCCGGCGCAACCGGCCTGGGTACGCCGCCCGGCGAGTCTCGCCCGAGCGGTGACGGCGGAGCTGGTGGAGCGCATCGTGCGCGGCGTGCACCCGCCGGGCACCTCACTGCCCCCCGAGCCCGCCCTGTGCGAGGCGTTCTCCGTGAGCCGCACCGTCGTGCGGGAGGCCGTCAAGATCCTCCAGGAGAAGGGGTTGGTGCAGGTCCGCCAGGGCTCCGGCACCATGGTGACCCCGCCGGCGACCTGGGACATGCTCGACGAGCTCGTCCTCACCGCGACCATCGCCGAGGACGAGAGCCTGGCGATCCTCGACGACCTCGTCGTCACGCGGCGCGTGCTGGAGGCCGACATGGCCAACGTCGCCGCCCGCCTGGCCGGGCCCGACACCGTCGAACGGCTGCGCGCCCTGGTGGACCAGATGGACGAGCTGGTGGACGACCCGGTCACGTACGCCGAGGGCGACCGCGCCTTCCACGACACGATCATGCGGGCCTCGGGCAACCGCATCGCGCGCGGCGTCGTGCGGTCGCTGGAGGGCCAGGTCGTCAACACCGCCCGTTACCTGGGCCGCACGGAGCGGCCCCTGTGCGTGGCGTCGAACCTGGGCCACCGCCGCATCTACGAGCGCATCGCCGCCCACGATCCCGAGGGCGCCGCCGAGGCGATGTTCCAGCACATCACCGAGGCCTGGATCGTGCGCCGCAGCGGCACGGCCGACCCCGTCCGCCTGCGGCGTTGACACGATCCCTCCCCGGCTCTCCCTCGGCCCCCGGCCCTCCCCCTGGGCCCGGTGGCGTCCTCAGCGCCGCTCGGGCCGGGTGAACCCGCGGCTGCCCGGGGCCAGGGCCGCGGCGGCGGGCGCGAGGAAGCACACCAGCGCGCAGCCGGCCAGGACCGGCCGCCAGCCGAAGGCGTCGATGGCGGGGGCCAGGAAGGCGAGACCGACGGGGGCCAGGCCGTAGGAGACGAGGAAGTCGAGCGAGGAGACGCGGGCGAGCAGGCGCGGCTCCACCTCGCGCTGGGTGGCGGTGAACCAGGGCACGTTGAACAGCTCGATGCCCAGCCCGGCCAGCGCGTAGGCGGCGAGCACCGCCGCCGGGGGCACCGGGAGCAGCAGGCTGAGCGGCGCGAACCCGTACAGCGCCAGGCCGGCCAGCGCCGCCCAGCCCTGGGCGCGCGGCTGCCACCGGGCCACCAGCAGCGCGCCGGCCAGCGCGCCGAGGGTGTAGGCGGTCAGCGCCCCCGCGAGCACCGCCTCGGTGCCGTAGCGGTCGCGGCCGGCCAGCGGGAGCGCCACGCCGGTGGCCGAGTAGCCGGTGAAGACGACCGCGGCCAGCGCGCCCAGGCCGGCCAGGAACCACGGGTGCCGGCGCGCCTCGCGCACGCCCTCGCCGAACTCCGCGAGGAGCCGCCCGCCGCCCGCCCCGCGCCCCGGGGCGGGCAGTCCCCGCGGCGGCACGGCGGGCAGTGCCCGCGGTGGCAGCACAGCGGGCAGTCCCCGCGGCGGCAGCACAGCGGCGGCCAGCCACAGCAGCCCGGTGCCGGCCAGCAGCCACCCGGTGGTCAGGACGGTGGCCAGCAACGCCGTGCCCGCGGGCGCGACGAGGGTGGTGACGCGCACGGCCAGCGTCATGGCGGCGTTGGCCCGCCGGCGCAGGCCGGCGTCCACGACCTCGGCGGTGAGCGCCTGGAACGCGGGCCGGCACGCCCCCTGCCCGGCGCCGACGACCGCCGCCGCCACGGCCATGAGCGGGACCGACCGGCCGAGCCCGAGCGCGATGAACGGGGTGGCGAGCGCGGCGGCCAGCCCGGCCCACAACACCACGGCGCGGCGCGCGTACCGGTCGGCCAGGACCCCGCTGACCGGCACCGCGAGGAGGAAACCCGCCGTGCGGGCGGCCAGCACGATCCCGAGACCGGCGGCGGAGAGCCCGCGGTCCAGCACGGCGAGCCCCAGCACGAACGGCAGCGCCCAGGTCGCCAGCCCCGAGGCGGTGGTGCCGCACCACAGCAGGAGGAAGCGCCTCTCGCGCAGGACGGCCCGCGCCCCGGGCGGTGAGGTGCCCGGCGGGGCGCCCTTGGCGGCGCCGCTCATCGGGTCACGCCCGCAGCTCGCGCAGGTACGCCGCGAACCCCTCCAGGCCGTCGATGTTGCGCGGCCCGCTGATGCCCTCGTTGTAGTCGAGGACGTAGAAGCGGTCGTTGACCACGGCGGGCAGCTTGCTGGTGGTGGGGAACTCCTTCAGGAACCTGATCTTCCCGGCGGCGGGCTCGTCGCCGTAGTCCAGGATGACGATGACCTCCGGCCTGGCCTCGACCACGGCCTCCCAGGTGACCTCGCCCCAGCGGGCGTCCAGGTCGCCGAAGACGTTGCGGCCGCCGGCGAAGCGGATGATGTCGGTGGGCGGCACCTGGCCGCCCGCGGTGAACGGCTTGTCCGTGCCCGAGTCGTAGAGGAAGACCGGGACCGGGTCGCCCTGGGGCGCCCGCGCCCGGACCGCCGCGACGCGCTCGCGGTAGCCGGCGATCAGCTCCCGGGCCCTGGCCTCGACGCCGAAGATCCTGCCGAGGCGTTCGAGGTCGGTGTAAAGGGCCTCGAACGGCGCCACCCGCTCGGGGTGGCCGGGGTAGTTGAAGCACGATTCGGTGTGCATGAAGCTCTGGATGCCCAGGCCGTCGAGGATCTCGGGGGTGATGCCGCGCTGGTCGCTGAAGCCGGAGCGCCAGCCGGCGACGACGAGGTCGGCCTCGGCGTCCACGACCAGCTCGCGGTTGAGCAGGTCGTCGCTGAGGAACCTCACCTTGGCGTACTCGGCCGCCCAGGGCGACTCGGTGACCGGAGGGTTGGCGGGCGGCATCACGTAGCCGTGCACGTGCTCGGTGAGGCCGAGGGCGAACAGCTTGTCCGCGCTGCCGCCCTCGTAGGCGACGGCCCGGCGGGGCGTGGTGTACCGGACGTCCTCGCCGCACCTCTTGACCGTCACCGTACGCGCGGCGGCGCCGCCCTCCACCTGCGCGCCGCATCCGGCCAGCAGGAGCGTGCCCGCCAGGAGCACGGCGAGGGTGGGTCTCTTCACTCGGGGATTCCTTTCGTATCGGTGGCCGCGCCCAGGTCGTAGAGCACCTGGGGGACCCCGCTGAGCGGATGGGGGACGACGCTCGCCTCGACGCCGAACGCCTCGCGGAGCAGCTCCGCGGTGAGGACCTCGGCGGGCGGGCCGCACGCGACGAGGGCGCCGTGCGACAGCACCGCCAGCCGGTCGCAGGCGGAGGCGGCCAGGTTGAGGTCGTGCAGGGTGACCAGCACGCTCAGCCCGGCGCCCCTGAGCATCGACAACAGCCGGATCTGGTGGTGCAGGTCGAGATGGTTGGTCGGCTCGTCGAGCACCAGCACCCGGGGCTCCTGCACCAGCGCCCGGGCCACCAGCACGCGCTGGCGCTCCCCGCCGGACAGCGCCAGCACGCCGCGCCCGGCCAGGTGCAGCACCTCCATCCGCGCCATCGCCCGGCGGCACAGCTCCCGCTCGCGGGCGCTGAGCGCCTGGTTGCCGCGCAGGTAGGGGGCGCGGCCGAGGGCGACGACCTCCTCGACGGTGAAGTCGAGGTCGGCCCGCCCCTCCTGGGTGAGGGCGGCGACCACGCGGGCGCTGTCGCGCAGCGGCATCCGTGACAGTTCCTCGCCGTCGATCCACACCGCGCCGCCCGCCGGCCGCAGCGCCCGGTACACGCACCGCAGGGCCGTCGTCTTGCCCGAGCCGTTGGGCCCGACCAGCCCCACCACTTCCCCGTCGCCGACGGCGAGCGCCAGCTCCTTGACGACGGTGGCGCCGTCGATGGACACCGAGAGGTCGTCCAGCAGCAGCCGGGCCATCAGCGGCCGCCGAACAGGTAGCCGCGGCGGCGCAGCAGGACGACGAAGACCGGCACGCCCGCCAGCGCGGTGATCACGCCCAGCGGCAGCTCGCGCGGCGCCACCAGGGTCCTGGCCAGCAGGTCGGCCCACACCATGAAGATCGCCCCGGCCAGCGGCGCGATCGTGAGCACGCGCGCGTGCGCCGCCCCCGCCCACAGCCGCACCAGGTGCGGCATCACCAGCCCGACGAAGCCGATCGCGCCGCTGACCGCGACCATCGCCCCGGTCGCCAGGGACGTCAGCACGAACAGGCCCTTGCGGAGCCTGGCGGTGTCCACCCCGAGGCTCGCCGACGTCTCGTCGCCCAGGGCGAGCACGTCCAGGCTCCGCCCGGAACGGCGCAGCACCACGGCGGTGACCACGGTGACGGCCGCCACCACGGGCAGCGCTCCCCAAGTCGCGGCGCCGAAGCCGCCCATCGACCAGAACAGCACCGTGCTCGTCGACTCCCCGTCCGGGACGAAGTACACGATCAGGCTCATCACCGCCTGGAACCCGAACGCCATCGCCACCCCGGTGAGCACCAGCCGCAGCGGCGACAGGCCACCGGCCCCGCGGGAGGCCAGGTAGACCAGGGCGGAGACGAGCAGCGCGCCGAGGAACGCGCCCGCCGACACCGCGTAGACCCCCAGGGCGGCGAGCGCGCCGGTGGCGCCGACCAGCACCGCCCCGGCCGACGCCCCCGACGACACGCCGAGCACGAACGGGTCGGCCAGCGCGTTGCGCACCGTCGCCTGGATCGCCACGCCGACGACGCTGAGCCCGGCCCCGACCAGCACCGCCAGCAGCACACGCGGCGTGCGCACCTGCCAGATGATCTGGTACGCGGTGACCTCCCCTGCCGTGATCGAGCCGCCGGTCACGGCCGCCCACAGGAAGCGCAGCGTCTGCCCCGGCGGCACGGCGGCGGCGCCGAGACCGATCGCCAGCAGCACCGACACCGCGAGGACACCGGCCAGCAGGACGACGGCCGGCGGCATGGCCGGGCCCGCCGCTCCGCCGGTGGGTGGGTCCTCGGCTCCCGGGAGCTCCGGCGAGGCTGCCACGCCGGAGTCCGATGGGCCTGACTCGCACAACGATCTCACGGACACTCCAGGAAATGAGAATCATTTTCAAAAGACCGTACCACCGCGCACGACTCGCGCACCAACGGGGCGGAGGCGAGGCGAGAGGTTACCGAATCTTTCGACAATGATTATCATTTGCCACACTTGCCGGGACATCGACCGCGAAGGGCGAGGCATGCGCACTTCTCCAGCTCCATCGGCGCCGGCGCCCCTCCGGAGATCCCTGAAAGCCCCCGGCCCCTTCGATGAAGAGGAGACTCCCATGACCTCCACCGGCATCGGCGCCGTCTTCGACAGCGCCGCCACCCAGTACGCCGAGGTCTCACCGCTGTTGTGGAACCGCATCGGCGAGGCCACCGCCGCGACCGCCGCGATCAGAGCCGGCGAACGGGTGCTGGACGTGTGCTGCGGCGCGGGCGCCTCCGCCGTCCCGGCCGCGCGGGCCGCCGGACCGCACGGCCACGTGGACGCCGTCGATCTCGCCGCGGGGCTCCTCGCCCACGGCCGGCACCGCGCCGCCGCCGAAGGGCTGCGGAACGTGCGCTTCGTCCAGGCCGACGCGACCACCTGGCAGGACCAGCCCTACGACGTGGTGCAATGCGTCCACGGCGTCTTCTTCCTGCCGGACATGGACGCCTCCGTCACCCGCCTGGCCGGCCTGCTCAGGCCCGGCGGCCGCCTGGTCGTCACCACCTGGGCCCGGGGCGCCCTGGTGGACTTCGGCCGGCTGTTCGTCGAAGCCGTCGAGCACGTACGGCGAGCTCGGGTGGCGCCTCCCGCTAGCGGGCAGGCGGCGTCCAGGATCGACGGCGAGGAGGAGCTGCACGCCTGGCTCGCCGCCCGCGGGCTGGCGGGGGTCACCGTGACGCGCTTCGCCCTGCGCATCCCCCTGGACGCCGCGCTCGCCTGGCGGGTGGTGCTCGGCAGCGGCTTCCGCGGCATGCTCGCCGGCCTGGAGGAGCCCGCCGTCGAGCGGGTACGCGCCGCGTTCGCCCGCCTCCTGCGCGAACGGGACGTGACCGAGCTGGACGCCACGTCCCTCATCGGAGCCGGAACGCGCCCGTGGGCGGGGTGACGACGCGAGACGCCCGGGCGGGCGAGAGCGCCGGGTGTCACGTTCACCCCTTGCGCGAGGGTACGTACGACGAGAGGTGGCCGCCGGCCCACCGCGCGGCGACGGCGGTGCCGGCCAGCGAGAGCACCAGGGAGGCGGCGATGAGCAGCGGGTACCCCGTCACCGCGGCGAGCGCGAGGCCGCCGGCGCCGGCCAGCATGCGCAGCACGCCGAGCACGGAGAGCTGCACGGTGAGATCGGTGGCCGCGGACGCGGGCCGGGCCAGGTCCATCGCGACCGTGGAGATCCACGTGGCCGTCGCCGAGTAGGCGATGGTGACCGCCACGACCGCCGCGCCGGCCGGCGCGGCGGGCCCCGCTCCGCCGGCGAGGGGCAGCAGGCCCGCCAGCGCGGCCGCGGAGCAGCCGCCGAGGGCGATCAGCGGGCGGAGCCTCCCCCACCGGGTGATCAGCGCGCCGGTCGCGAGCCCCGCGGCCGTCCCCGCGAGCGGCGCCAGCGTGTACTGGACGAGGGCGATCCGCGTCGTGTCCCATCCGGCGGCCAGGAGCATCGCCGGCTGCACCGCGGTCGCCAGGTACGGGCCGAGGACCAGGAGCGGGAGCACCAGCAGGATCCACGCGGCCGTCCCGCGCGAGCGGAACGGCCCGGTCAGCACCCGCCACGAGAGGCGCCGATCCGCCGGCGGCGAGGCCGGCTCGGCGAACCGGGCGAGCGTGGCGAGCGGGACGCCGAACACCGCCGCCAGCACGACCAGCGTCACGGCCCACCCGGCGGCCGCGTACAGCAGCAGGGCCCCGCCGGAGCCGATGAGGAGGGACAGGCCGGCGGCGCCGACCTGGATCCCGTTGGCGGAGCCGCGTTCCCCGGCCGGCAGCAGGCGGACGGACAGGCCGTTGACGGCGGTGTCGTGGAAGGCGGAGATCACCAGTGTCACGGTGGTCATGGCCAGGACGGCGGGAAGGTCCGCGACCGGGTCCAGCGTGGCCAGGGCGAGGAAGCAGGCGATCAGCACGAGCTGCGTGCCGATCAGCCAGCCCCGGTAGTGACCCCAGCGGGCCACGCCGTACCGGTCGATCACGGGCCCGACGAGGAAGCGCCCGAAGTAGATCACGCCGAGGAGCTGGATCAGCGCGACGCTCCGCAGGGGGATCCCCTCGCCGAGCAGGATCGTGCCGAGCGCGACGAGGAGGAAGGAGTAGCCGATGTCGGCCACCAGGAACAACGATCCGATCACCGTGAGCCGGTGCCGCCGGGTGCCGCCTTCCGCGGTCACGGCGTCTCCGGTTCGGCGGCGGTCAGGCGGCGGTAGGCCGCCGAGGTCATGAGCAGCTCGTCGTGCGTGCCGGTGGCCACGACGGTGCCCCCGTCGAGCAGGACGACGCGGTCGGCCCGCCGGATGGTGGAGATCCGGTGGGCGATGATGAGCGTGGTCCGGGTCCCGCGCGTGGCCGCCAGGCCGTCGTGCACGGCGCGTTCGGTCTCGGTGTCGAGGCTGGAGACCGCCTCGTCGAGGACGAGGACGGGCGCGCCGGTCAGCAGCGCCCTGGCGATGGCGATGCGCTGGCGCTGCCCGCCGGACAGCGACGCCCCCCGCTCGCCGCAGAGCGTCCGGTAGCCCTGCGGGCGGGCGGTGATGAAGTCGTGCGCGCCGGCGAGCCGGGCGGCCCGCTCGACCTCGGCGTCCGTGGCGCCGGGGCGGCCCAGCCTGATGTTGCCCGCGATCGTGTCGTGGAACAGGTAGATCTCCTGGGGGACGACGGCGACCGTGGCCCGTAACCGGCTGGTGGCGATGGCGCGCACGTCGACGCCGCCGATGGAGACGGCTCCGGCGGAGACGTCCCAGAAGCGCAGCAGCAGGTTGGCGAGGGTCGTCTTGCCGGCGCCCGAGTGCCCGACGAGCGCCACGGTCTCGCCGGGCCGCACCTGGAAGGACACCTCGCGCAGCACCTCGCGCCCGCCGCCGGGGTAACCGAAGCGGACGCGGTCGAAGGTCACGGCCGGGAGGGGGTCGTCCATCGGCTCGGGCGCCTCGGGTTCGCGCACGTGCGGCGGGTAGCCGATGACGGCCAGCACGCGGCCCGCCGCGGCGCGGACGTCGCCGAGCGTGCGGGCGGTCGCGGAGACGGCCGCGATGGGCGCCGGCGCCGACACGCCGAGCACGATCACGACGGGCACCCAGCGCGGCTCCACCGCCCCCGCGACCGCCCTGACCGTGAGGGCGAGCAGGCCGAGCCCCAGCAGCAGCTCGGTGGCGACCAGTTCGAGGCCGGCGCGCCGGGCGTACGCGCGGTGCCGCGCCCGCAGCTCCCGGGTACGGTCCAGCACGCGGGCGGCGGCGTCGTGGCCGCGGCGCGCGAGCGCGAGCTCCCGCAGCCCCTGGACGACGTCCACGGTCTCGCCGGCGACGGCCCCGGCCGCCTCCCGCAGGGCGCGCCCCTGCTCGCCGGCGCGGCGGGACAGGGCCATCGGCACCACGGCGACCAGCAGCATCATGACCGCGACCACCACGGCGCTGGGCACGTCGATCCAGGCGACGACCGCGACCGAGGCCAGCGAGACCGTGACGGCGCCGACGTAGTCGCCGGCCGTGTGGGCGAAGAACATCTCCGTGGCCGACACGTCGTTCTTGGCGATGTCGGCCAGTTCCCCGGTCCTGCGGCCGAGCAGCCGGCCGGGCGTGGCCCTTTCGAGGCCGTCGAACAGCCGCAGCCGCAGCACCTTGAGCAGCCGGTAGGCCCAGTCGTGCCCGATGTGCGTCTGCCACCATCCGGCCGCCCCCGCGACCAGCACGGCGACGGTGATCTGGGCGGCCAGGGACTCCGTGCGGCCGGTGAGCAGCCCGCCGAACTGGTAGGCGGTCAGGGCGGGCAGCAGCGCCACCATGCCGTAGTTGACCAGCCCGGAGGCGATGACCAGGGCGAGCACGAGCGGACGCGAGGCCATGTAGGGCAGCAGCCGCCACAGCGGCCGCTCGACGGTGGTGGAGGGGGAGGTCACAGCGCGGCTCCTGCCTGGACGAGACGGTGATAGGTGCCGGTACGGCCGAGCAGGTGCTCGTGCGTCCCCCGCTCGACGACGCGTCCGCGCTCCAGGACGACGATCTCGTCGGCGTCGCGCACGGTGGCCAGGCGGTGGGCCACGACCAGCACGGCGCGGTCCGCGCGCAGCCGCTCGACGGCGGCGTGCACGGCGCGCTCGGTCCGCCTGTCGAGGGCGGCGGTGGCCTCGTCGAGGACCAGGACCGGGGCGTCCTGCAGCAGGGCCCGCGCGATCGCCACGCGTTGCCGCTGGCCGCCGGAAAGGCGTCCGCCGCGCTCGGACACCCGCGTGTCGTAGCCGTCGGGCATGGCGGCGACGTCGGCCGCCAGCCCGGCGGCCTCGGCGGCGGCGGCGATCTGCTCGGGCGTGGCGTCGGGGCGGGCCAGGGCGATGTTCTCGCCGATGGTGCCGGGGAACAGGTGGGTGTCCTGGCTGACGACCGCGATGGTGCGCCACCACTGTTCGAGCGGCAGCTCCCGCAGGTCGTGCCCGTCCACGGTGATCCGGCCGGTGTCCGGGTCGGCCAGCCTGGCCAGCAGCGAGACGATCGTGCTCTTGCCCGCGCCGGACGGGCCGACGAGCGCGACCGTGCGCCCCGGCCGGAGGGTGAGCCCGACGCGGGAGACCGCGTCCTCGTCATGGCCCGGGTAGCGGAAGGAGACCTCCTCCAGCGTCACCACCGGGGCGGCGCCCAGCGGCACCGGCGGGCGGCCGTCGTCCCGGACCCGCGGCTCCTCCGCGAGGAAGGCGTCCAGCTTCGCCACCGCGGCCTTGGCGGCGAACGCCGCGTGACGGTGCTTGCCGGCCTCCTCGACCGGGAGGAAGGCGACCAGCACGACGAGCAGCACGGTCAGCGCGGCCTCCGCGGGCAGGCGCCCGTCCGCCGCCAGGTACGCGGCCCGCACCACCACGGCCGCGCCGGCTCCGGCACTGGCCCAGCGGCTGGCCAGGAACTGCGTGAACAGCACGCCGAGGGTCCGCATGGTCGCCACGCGCACCTTTTCCGCCTGGTCCGCCAGACGCCGCCGCAGCCTCGGCGTGGCGGCGAAGGACTTGGCCGTGGCCATGCCCTGCACCGCCTCGACGAAGCCGGCGTCCATGGCGTACAGGTCGCTGAACACCCTGTCGTGGCCCTTGCGGCCGATCGTGTTCCAGATCGGCCCCGCGAACTGCATGACCGCCAGCGCCGCCGCGATCAGGACCCCGCCGAGCGGGTCGATCACCGCCACGACGGCCGCGGCCAGCAGCGGGCCGATCCAGGACAGCAGGAGGGCCGGGCGGGCCCTGGCCACCAGGGTCTCGATCGCGCCGGAGCTCTCCACCAGCGTCGCCGCCACCTCGCCGGTCCGCCGGGTCGCCGTGTACGCGGGCCCGAGCGCCAGCACGTGGTCGAGCAGGCGGCGGCGTACGGTCATGGTGACCCGGTGGCCGATCGCCTCGGCGTGCGACTCGCCGGCCCACTGCAGCAGCGAGCGCGCCACCACCGTGCCCGCCGCCACGCCCAGCCCCCACAGCCCCGTCCTCCAGGGCCGGCCGTCGAGCGGCGCCGCCACCAGGACCGCGATCCCGTAAGCCTGGATCAACCGGGTGACCACGACGCCGGCGCCCAGGACGGCGGCGCCCGCCAGCCGGACCCGTACGGCCGAGACGACCTCGTCCAACACGCTCATGTTCCCTCCGAAGACCTAACTGACTGACGGTCAGTCACAATATGGGAAACGATTATCATCGGCAAGGGCGGACGGCCGCCCATCCGCTAAGGTCGTCATCGGCGAAAGCCCGAGAGGGAGGCCGAGAGCGAGGCCGGGAGGGAGGCACGGTGGCCCGGACGAGATCCAGCGAGCAGCGGCGCGGCGACCTGCTCGACGCCGCCGAGAGGCTGGTCCTGGCCAAGGGCGTCGAGCCTCTCAGGATCGACGACGTGGTGGCCGGCGCCGGGGTCGCCAAGGGCACCTTCTACCTGCACTTCGCCAGCAAGGACGACCTGATCGCGGCCCTGCGCGACCGTTACGTCGAGCGCTTCGTGACCCGCCAGCGCCAAGCCGCCGACGCCGAGACCGGCCCCGCCCGCGTGGAGGCGTGGCTGCTGGCCGGCATCGCCGAATACCTGTCCGACGCCCGGCTGCACGACGTCCTGTTCCGGCACGCCCCGGCGGCGCAGGCGGAGCCGGGCCCCAACCCGGCCGTCACCGCGTTGCGGCAGCTCCTGGAGAAGGAGACGAGCCTCCCCGACCCGGGGGCGACCGCCGTCCTGCTCTACCACGCCATGCACGGCGGCGCCGACCACATCCTGCACGCGCCGGAAGACCGCCGGCGCCTGCTGGACGAGGTCACCCGCCTCTGCCGCGCGCTGGTCCGCGCCTGACCGCGCGGGCGCGGTGCCGCGCCGGTGCCCGGCGGCCGGTCAGACCGTGGTGATCGTGTACTGGTTGTTCGTGCTGGTGTTGGGCGCCCACAGGATCGTGGTGGAGCCGGCCGTGGTGTTGCCCCCGCCGTCCAGCGCGGTGCCGGTGCCGCGGTTGATGATCTGGTACCGGCCGTTGCCGACGCTGTTGAGCCGCCACTGCTGGTTGTTACTGCCGCTCCAGGCCGCCTGCCGGGCATTGGCGCCGTTGGCGGCGTTGCCCCAGCTGTCGGCGACCATGCCGTTGGTGCGGTTGACCAGCCGGTACCATCCGCCGCCCAGGTCCACGAGCTGCCACTGCAGGTTGGTGCTGCCGTCCCAGTTCCACTGCTTCAGGTTGGCGCCGGAGGCGACGTTCCCGCCGCTGTCCAGCACCAGGCCGGTGGCCACGTTGGCGATCCGCACGTAGGACGCCGGCACCACGGGGCCGGCGGACCCGGTCATGCGGTAGGTGCGGCCGGCCTGCCCGGTCAGCCCGATGACGTCGGCCTCGGGCTTGGTGACGGCGACGGCGCCGCCGGTCGCGGCGTCGGTCACCTGGTAGGTGCCGGTGAAGATGCGGTTGCGCACGTTGACCTGGCCGTCGCGGTCGAACGTGACGAGGATCTCGACGGCCCCGTCGGCGCCCCACGTCGCGCCCACGGTGTAGCCGCCGCGCCCCCGCAGCCCCTGGACCTTCCCGCTCGGCCAGGCCCCCGGCAGCGCGGGCAGCACGTGCAGCTCGCCGTTGTGGCTCTGCAGCAACATCTCGGCGATGCCGGACGTGGCCCCGAAGTTACCGTCGATCTGGAACGGCGGGTGCAGGTCGAACATGTTGGGCGCCAGCCTGGCCGTCGTCACCAGGAGGCGGAGCAGGGTGTGCGCCCGGGCGCCCTCCTCCATGCGCGCCCAGTAGTTGATCTTCCAGGCGAGCGACCAGCCCGTGCCGTCGTCGCCGCGCAGTTCGAGGGTGCGCCGCGCCGCCGTGTAGAGGGCGGGGGTGCCGCGCTTGGTGATCTGGTTGCTGGGGTGCAGGCCGTACAGGTGCGAGATGTGCCGGTGGTTCTGCTCGGTCTCCACCCAGTCGTACAGCCACTCCTGGATGTTGCCGCGCGAGCCGACCTTCATGGGCGGCAGCCGGTCCCGGGCGGCCAGGACCTGCGTCCTGAAGTCGGCGTCGACGTCGAGCACCTGGCTCGCCCTGGCGCAGCCGTTGAACAGGTCGCGCAGGATCTGGTTGTCCATCGTGGGGCCCGCGCAGACGCTGACGCCCGAGTGGTGGTTCAGCTCCGGGGAGTTGGACGGGTTGGTGACGAGGTATCCCAGGCTCGGCTCCCGGACCAGGCTCTCCAGGAAGAACTGCGCCGCGCCCTTCATCGCCGGATAGTACTGCCGCAGGAAGTCGAGGTCGCCGGTGAAGAGGTAGTGCTCCCAGATCATGGTGGCCAGCCAGGCCCCGCCGGTCTGCCACATGCCGGCCGCGGCGAAGTCGACGACGGACGAGCCGCGCCATCCGTCGGTGTTGTGGTGGGTCACCCAGCCGCCGGCGTTGTACTGCACGCGGGCCGTGCGCGCGCCGGTGACCGTGAGGTCGCCGATCATCCGGAACACCGGCTCGTAGCACTCCGACAGGTTCGTGGTGTCGGCCGGCCAGTAGTTCATCGGCAGGTTGGCGTTGAGGGTGTACTTGGAGTCCCAGGCCGGGGTCAGCGAGTCGTTCCAGATGCCCTGGAGGTTGGCCGGCTGGGTGCCCGGCCGGGAGGAGGAGATGAGCAGGTAGCGGCCGTACTGGAACAGCAGCGCCGAGAACTGCGGGTCGTTGGTGCTCGCGTGCTGCGCGATCCGGACGTCGGTCGGCTGGTCGGCGGCGGCGGTGCGGCCGAGGTCGAGCGTCGTGCGGCCGAACAGCCGCTGGTAGTCGGTGACGTGCCGGGCGCGCAGGTCGTCGTAGGAGCGGCCGGCCGTGTTCTCCAGGTGCCGCCGCGCGATGCCCTGGTAGTCGCCGCCGGCGTCCTTGTAGTTCACGTAGCTGGAGCCGATGGAGATCAGCACCGTCACGCTGTCGGCGCCGTTCACCTGCAACGTGCCGCCGGAGCTGGTGACGCTGCCGCCTTCGGCGCGGGCCCGGGCCAGCGCCAGGAACCTCACCTTGCCCGCCAGGCCCCGCTGGTCGCCGGAGATGCCGTCGAGCGCCACCGTCGTGCCGTCCGGGCTGGAGCGCGTGGTCCGCTGCGGGCTGTCGAACGTCGCCGAGAACGTGATCGAGCCCGGCCGGTCGGCGGTCAGGCGCAGGACGATCACCTGGTCGGGCGCGCTCGCCAGGGCCTCGCGCCGGTACCGCACGCCGTTCCGCAGGTACGACACCGTCGTGGTGGCCGTGGTGAGGTCCAGGACGCGGTTGTACTCCGAGACCCCGGTGGCGCTGCCGAAGGCGAGCCGCAGGTTGCCGACGGTCTGGTAGGCGAGCTGGGCGGAGGGGTTGCCCAGCATGTTCTGGTCGATCAGGGTCTGGGCCTGGCTCCACTGGTTCTGGAAGACGAGCTGCCGGATCTGTGCCAGCGCCGCCGCGCCCTTCGGGTTGCTCTGGTCGTACGGCCCGCCGGCCCAGATGGTGTCCTCGTTGAGCTGCAGCCGCTCGGTGTCGGCGTTGCCGAACACCATCGCGCCGAGGCGGCCGTTGCCGATCGGCAGGGCGCGCAGCCACTCGGTGCCGGCGCTCTCGTCGTACCACAGCGCCAGGTCGCCGGCGGCGCTCACCTGCGCCGGGGGCGCCGACGCGGCCCGCGCGGCCGCCGTCCACGCCGCCGGCACCAGCGCGGCGCCGGCTCCCACGGCGGTGAGCTTGAGCACGTGCCTTCGCGATAAGTCAGACATTGCTGTCCTCCAAGCCCGGACGAGACGCGGAGATGCGCGGCGCGGCCAGGCTACAAACGTGTGATCAATCGAGTCAACGGAGAGCCGAAAACGCGGAAATTCCGGCAAAATCCACTGGATTGACAGCGAGACGTGGGATCTATCCGCTTCACGCCCCGGCTCGACGCCCGCACGGCAGGCTCGCTGGTCCGGGCCCCGGGGAGCCGGGCCGGGCACGGCGCCACCGGGCGTCCGGCGCGGGGCGGGGCGGGGCCGGGAGCGGCGGAACCGGCGTGAAACTTTCACCACCTCGCGCCCCCGAGACATGGGATGTGGCCGCTCCCGCTCCCCGGAGTGACCACGTCAGCCGGAGGCCGCGCGTCCCGGGCGGCTCCCCGTCGAGGGGCGGCGCGGCGGAGGTCCTGGACAACGGCTCCGGCCCGGCCGTAGAAAGACATCCCATGTCCATGCTCGGCAGGGAGCACGTCATCGGCCCCCAGCTCCCGTCCGCCCGCGAGGCGAGCCGCGGCGCGCCGTCATCGCCGAACCCGGCTCCGCCGCGGAGGTGCCCCTTGACTCGCCGGATCGGGCGGACGGGATCCTCCCTGTTCGCGAGCGCCGCCGTCCCGCGCCGTAACGCCGGGCCGGGCTGTCGAGAAGCACGGGGGAAGGCTCGTTCGGCGCTCGCCGCCGATCCGACAGGAAGAGAACATGACTGACAGCGACAGAGGGACGGACGCCCGCGACCCCGAATACGCGGGGGTCCCGGTCTCGAAGATCAACCCCTATATCCCCCACCCGGCCCGGATCTACGACTACCTGCTGGGCGGCAAGGACAACTTCGCCGCCGACCGCGAGGCGGCCGAGGCGCTGGTCAAAGTGTCGCCGGGCACGCGGGAGGGCGTGCGCGCGCACCGCGCCTTCCTGGGGCGGGCGGTGCGGTACCTGGCGGCCGAGGCGGGCGTCACGCAGTTCCTGGACATCGGCACCGGGATCCCCACGCGGGACAACACCCACACGATCGCCCAGGAGGCCGCGCCCGGGGCCCGCGTGGCCTACGTGGACAACGACCCGATCGTCCTGGTGCACGGCCGCGCCCTGCTGACCGGCGACCCCGCGGGCACGACCGACATGATCGAGGCGGACCTGCGGCAGCCGGAGAAGATCCTGTCCGACCCCACGATCCGGCGCGTGATCGACTTCACCCGCCCGGTGGCCGTCATCCTGGCCGGGATCATGCACTTCATCACCGACGAGGAGGATCCGTACGGGCTGGTCGAGCAGCTCAAGGCCGCGGTGCCCAGCGGCAGCCACCTGCTGCTGTCGCACATCACGCTCGACTTCGCCGACGACGTCCGCCGCGAGGACTTCACCAAGCCCTACGACAACAGCTCCGCCGCCATGACACCGCGTACCCGCGAGGAGGTCCTGCGCTTCTTCGCGGGCTGGGAGCTGGTGGACCCGGGCCTCGTCGAGGTGGTGACGTGGCGGCCGGACCCCGACGAGTACCAGGAGCGGATTCCCGGCGACCACGCCTGGGCCTACGGCGGTCTCGCGGTCAAGCCCTGAGGCCTCGGGCGCCCGCCACGTCGCCCAGCACCGAGCGGAGCCAGGTCTCGGTCGTGCTGATGTGCATGAGCGCCGCCGCCTGGGCGAGGGCGGCGTCGCGGGCGGCCAGGGCGTTGTAGATCGCCTCGTGCTCGGCGATGGTCTTGTGGGAGCTGCCGGCCTCGACCGTGCCGCGCCACACCCGCATCCGGAGCGTGCGGCCGGAGATCCCGTCGAGCAGGGTGGACAGCGTCTCGTTGCCGACCGCCCGGACCACGGCGTGGTGGAAGGCGGCGTCGTGGTGGTTCAGCTTCTCCACGTCGTCGCTGGCGGCGCGCATCGCCTCCAGGTGCTCGCCGATCTCCTGGAGCTGCTCGGCGGTGATCGCGGTCGCGGCCAGGCCGGTCGCGGCCGGCTCCAGCATCCGCCGCACCTGCACGGTCTCCAGCAGGGTGTCGTCGCGCAGCAGCTCGACGGCCAGCCCCAGCCCCTCCAGCAGCAGCCGCGGCCCCAGGCTGGTCACGTAGGTGCCGTCGCCGCGCCGCACGTCGAGCACCCGCGCCACGACCAGCGCCTTGACCGCCTCGCGCAACGGGTTGCGCGAGACGCCGAGCTGCGCGGCGAGCTGGGGCTCCGGCGGGAGCCGCGCCCCCGGGGACAGCTCGCCCGACTGGATGAGCGCTCGGATGCGGGAGATCGCCTCGTCGGTCAGGGACATCGGCGCGGCCTCCGGGCGCGGGGACGCTCGATCGGTACGCGGGTCACGCCGGAGAACCTAACAGACATCCTATGTTTTGGCGAGAGCAGGCCCCTGCGTGCCGGAGAGATGGGGTCTTTGCGGGGCCGCTGCCCGCGCCAATCGCCCGACTTTTCAGCGAATTTACGCTATCTCCCGCGAAAGTATGGACACGCGCCTCCAGTCGGGTTACAAAGACATCCCATGTCCAATGGTGAAGGCCCTGGAAACATCCAGCAGAGGGACACCTTCATGCGCGAGCACCCCCCAGGCCGGCCATCGTGACCGAGCTGATCACCGCGGTCGAGGCCCACGACATCCGATTCCCGACCTCCCGTCAGCTCGACGGCTCCGACGCCATGAACCCCCAGCCCGACTACTCGGCCGCGTACGTGATCGTCCGCACCGGCGGCGGGCAGGAGGGGCACGGGCTCGCCTTCACCGTCGGGCGCGGCAACGAGCTCATGGTCGCCGCCGTGGAGTCCCTGGCGCCGCTGGTCTCCGGGCGGCCGGTGGCCGAGGTGCTCGGCGACCTCGGCGGGACGTCGCGCCGGCTCACCGGCGACAGCCAGTTGCGCTGGCTCGGCCCGGAGAAGGGCGTCATCCACATGGCGGCCGGAGCCCTGCTCAACGCGCTGTGGGACCTTCGCGCGCGCCGGGCGGGCAAGCCGCTGTGGCGGCTGCTGTCGGAGCTGGCGCCGGAGGAGATCGTGGACGTCGTCGACTTCCGCTACCTGGAGGACGCGCTCACCCGCGAGGAGGCACTGGCCATCCTGCGGGCCGCCGAGCCCGGGCGCTCCCGGCGCCGCGCCCGCCTGCTCGCCGAGGGCTACCCCGCCTACACCACCACCCCCGGCTGGCTCGGCTACACCGACGACAAGCTGGTCCGGCTGGCCAGGGAGGCGGTCGCCGACGGGTTCCGCCAGATCAAGCTGAAGGTCGGCGCCGACCTCGCCGAGGACGTCCGGCGCGTACGGCTGGCCCGCGAGGCGGTCGGCCCCGGCGTGCGCATCGCCGTGGACGCCAACCAGGCATGGAACGTGGGCCAGGCGATCGAGTGGCTGGCCCCGCTGGCCCGGTTCGACCTGTACTGGATCGAGGAGCCCACCTCCCCCGACGACGTGCTCGGCCACGCCGCCATCCGGGAGCGGGTGGCGCCCATCAAGGTCGCCACCGGCGAGCACACCCACAACCGGGTCATGTTCAAGCAGCTCCTCCAGGCGGGCGCGATCGACATCCTGCAGCTCGACGCCGCCAGGGTCGCCGGGGTCAACGAGAACATCGCCATCCTGCTGCTGGCCGCCAAGTTCGGGGTGCCGGTGTGCCCGCACGCGGGCGGCGTCGGCCTGTGCGAGATGGTCCAGCACCTGTCGATGTTCGACTACGTGGCCGTCAGCGGCACGCGCGAGGACCGCGTCATCGAGTACATCGACCATCTGCACGAGCACTTCACGGACCCGGTCGTGATCCGGGACGGCCGGTACGTCGCCCCCGCCCGGCCGGGCGGAGGCGCCGAGATGCATCCCGCCTCCCGCGCCGAGTACGCCTACCCGCACGGCCCCCGGTGGGCCGCGGACCCCGTCGCCGGCGTGGCGGGTGCGATGTGACGGGTGCGGTGTGACGGGCGCGCCCGGCGGGCGAGCGAGCGGAAAGGAACAGCCATGAAACGAGGACTCGCCCTGGGGGCCGCCGCCGTCCTGTCGGCCGGCCTGGCCACCGCCTGCGGGGGCGGCGGGGGCGGCGGCGGCACGACCGCCCTGGGGGGCGGCAAGCCCGTCGTCGGGGTGGACTACCCCCGCTCCGACACCGACTTCTGGAACTCCTTCATCAAGTACGTCCCCCAGATGGGCGCCGAGAGCGGGCTCGAACTGCGGACCTCGAACTCGCAGAACGACATCGCCAAGCTCACCGCCAACGTGCAGAGCTTCATCAGCCAGGGCGTCAAGGGCGTCGTGCTGGCGCCGCAGGACACGGCCGCCGTGGCGCCCACCCTCCAGCAGCTCAACGCCAAGAAGATCCCCGTCGTCACCGTCGACACCCGTCCCGAGCAGGGCGAGGCGTACATGGTGGTGCGCGCCGACAACCGGGCGTACGGCGAGAAGGCGTGCAAGTTCCTCGGCGAGAAGCTGTCGGGCAAGGGCAAGGTCGTGATGCTCCAGGGCGACCTGGCCTCCATCAACGGGCGCGACCGCACCGAGGCGTTCAACGCCTGCATGAAGGCCGGCTACCCCGGCATCACGGTGTTCGGTGAGGCCACCAACTGGGACGGCGCGATCGCCTCGCAGAAGCTCCAGACGCAGCTCACCGCCCACCCCGACATCAAGGGCGTCTACATGCAGTCGAGCTTCGCCCTGTCGGGCACCCTTCAGGTCCTCCAGCAGCGTGGCCTCCTCGTCCCGCCCGGCGACCCCAAGCACGTCTTCGTCATCTCCAACGACGGCATCCCCCAGGAGCTGAAGGAGATCACCGCCGGCAACATCGACGCCACCGTCTCCCAGCCGGCCGACCAGTACGCCAAGTACGCCCTGCAGTACGTCAAGGCCGCCATCGACGGCAAGACGTTCGCGCCGGGCGCGACCGACCACGACAGCACCATCATCCAGGTGCGTCCCGGCCTGCTGGAGGATCAGCTCTCCGCGCCCCTGGTCACCGCCGACGGCGGCACCTACGGCGGCGTCACGAGCGTCAAGCCGGACGACTCCGCGCTCTGGGGCAACCACCTTGGCGGGTGAGCAGGCGGTGACGCCCCTCGTGGAGGCGGTGGGCGTCACCAAGAGATACGGCGAGACCGTCGCCCTGGACCGCGCCGGGATCCGGATCATGCCCGGCCGGACCCACGCCCTGGTCGGCCGCAACGGCGCGGGGAAGTCGACCCTGGTCACCATCCTGACCGGGCTCCAGCCCCCCGACGAGGGCGAGGTGCGCTTCTCCGGCGAGCCCGCCCCGCGCCTGGCCGACCGCGACGCCTGGCGGCGGCGGGTCGCCTGCGTCTACCAGAAGTCCACGATCATCCCCGAGCTGACCGTGGCGGAGAACCTCTACCTCAACCGCCACGAGCGGAACCGGCTCGGGCTGGTCCGCTGGGGCGCCCTGCGGCGCAAGGCCGCCGCGCTGCTCGCCACCTGGTCGGTGGACGTGGACGTGCGCCTCCCGGCCGGCGAGCTGGACGTCGAGCAGCGGCAGTTCGTGGAGATCGCCCGCGCCCTGTCCTTCGGCTCCCGGTTCATCATCCTCGACGAGCCGACCGCCCAGCTCGACGCCGCCGCCATCGCCCGGCTGTTCGCCCGCATCCGGGCCCTCCAGGAGCAGGGGGTGACCTTCCTGTTCATCAGCCACCACCTCCAGGAGATCTACGAGATCTGCGACACGGTGACGGTCTTCCGCGACGCCCGGCACATCCTGACCACCACCGTGGCCGACCTGCCGCACGCGGAGCTGGTGGCGGCGATGGCCGGAGAGGCCGCCGGCCTGGCCGAGGCGCCCTCCCGGGCGGCCGTGCCCGCGCAGGCCCGCACGGTGCTCCGCGTGCGCGGCCTGTCGTACGGCGACGCCTACCGGGAGATCGGCTTCGAGGTCAGGGCCGGCGAGATCGTCGGCCTGGCGGGCGCGGCGGGCAGCGGCCGGACCGAGCTGGCCGAGACCGTCGCCGGGCTGCGCGCGGCCGATTCCGGCACGGTCGAGATCGCCGGCCGCCGCCCCCGCCCCGGCAGCGTGCCCGACGCGCTCGCCGCGGGCGTCGGCTTCGTCCCCCGCGACCGGCACCAGCAGGGGTTCGTGCCGATGATGTCGATCGCCGACAACGCCACCATGACCGTCCCCGAACGGCTCGGCGGGGCCGGCCTGATCAGCGCCGCGCGGCGCGACCGGCTGGCCACGACCCTGATCGCCAACCTGGCGATCAAGACCCCCGGGCCCGGCCTGCCCGTGATGGGCCTGTCCGGCGGCAACCAGCAGAAGGTCGTCATGGCCAGGGCGCTGGCCTCCGACCCCCGGCTGCTGGTGCTGATCACCCCCACCGCCGGGGTGGACGTGAAGTCCAAGGAGTTCCTGCTCGGCAAGGTCGAGGAGACGGCCGCGCAGGGCACCGGCGTGCTGATCGCCTCCGACGAGCTCGACGACCTGCGGCTGTGCGACCGGCTGCTGGTGATGTTCCAGGGCCGCGTCGTCGCCGAGCTGCCCGCCGGATGGCACGACCACGACGTGGTGGCGGCCATGGAAGGAGTGCGGCTCGATGCCTGAGAAGACCCTCGCGCCCGCCACCGGGAGCGCCGCCCCGCAGCGGGAACGGCCGCGGCTCCGGCTGGCCCGGCTGCGCGACTTCGCGCTGATCCCCGCGATCGTCGCGATCGCCGTCGTCGGCCAGATCGTCAACCCGATCTTCCTGCAGGGCGACAACCTGATCAACATCCTGCAGACCATGTCGGAGATCTCGCTCCTGGTCCTGGCCCAGACCATCGTGCTGATCGCCGGCAAGATGGACCTCTCGCTGGAGTCGACCTTCGGCCTGGCGCCCGGCGTGGCGGCCTGGCTGACCGTCGCCGCCGGCTCCGGCGCCGGGCTCGGGCTGCTGCCGGGCGGCTGGTCGGTCCCGATCACCCTGGCCGTGGGCGTGCTGGCCGGCGCGGTCAACGCGCTGCTGATCGTGCGCTTCGGGCTCAACGGCTTCATCGTCACCCTCGGCATGCTGATCGTGCTGCGCGGCCTGCTCACCGGCATCTCCGGCGGCCAGACCTTCTTCAACCTGCCGCCGTCGATGCTCTACCTCGGCTCGGCGGTGTGGCTGGGCGTGCCCGCCTCGATCTGGCTGTGCCTGACCCTGTTCGCCGCCGGCATCGTGCTCCTGGGATTCACCAGCTACGGCCGCGCCCTGTACGCCATCGGCGGCAACGTGGACGCGGCCAGGGCGGCCGGGATCCGCACCGACCGCGTGTTGTGGACCGCCCTGGTGGGCGCCGGCCTGCTCGCCGCGCTCGGCGGCCTGCTGATGTCGGGCCACCTCGCCTCGGTGGCGGCGGCCCAGGGCGACGGCGCCATCTTCACCGTGTTCGCCGCCGCCGTGATCGGCGGCGTCGGCCTGAGCGGCGGCAAGGGCACGATGTTCGGCGCGTTCACCGGCATCCTCCTCCTCTACATGATCCAGAACGTCCTCACCCTGGCGGGCGTGCCCGCCCAGTGGATCCAGGCGCTCAACGGCGCCATCATCATCGTGGCCCTGGTGCTGTCCCGGCTGACCGGAGGCAAGGTCCAGGAGTAGCCCGCAGGGCGGCCCGGCGACCCCGCCGGTGGCAGAGGAACGGAGGGACATGCTCGTGGGACCGGACAACACCCGCCCGGCGGCGGCTCCGGCCGCCCGCGCGGGGCTCCGCCGGCGGGCCCCGCCGCGCCGCGCCGGGCGGGCCGCTCGCCCGGGTTGCCGCGATCCCGGGTCCCCTCCCGGGCCGGCGGCTCGCTGACGGCCCTCGACGCACCTGGAGACGGCACCCTCCAGCCACCGCACCACCTGCTACATCCCGTGGCAACAAGCGCGGCGGCGCGCGCCTTGCCTGACGTCCCCCCGGTCAGGAAGGGTTTCCATGTCACCACGTCACCGAACGTGGGCTCGGCTGCTCCACGCGGCCCTCGTCGCCTCCCTCGTCGTCCCCCTGGTCGTCCCCCTCGTCACGCTGGTCACGCTCCTCGCGACGCCGGCGAGCGCCGGGGCCGCCACCACGGCGGCGGATCCCGCCTTCAGGGTGCTGGTCTTCTCCAGGACGACCGGCTTCCGGCACGACTCGATCCCCGAGGGCATCGCGGCCGTGCAGAAGCTCGGCCAGGAGAACGGCTTCGCGGTCGACACGACCGAGGACGGCGCCCTGTTCACGGACCAGAACCTGGCGCGGTACCAGGCCGTGATCTTCATGTCCACGACCGGTGACCCGCTGGGCACGCAGGACCAGAAGGACGCCTTCCAGCGTTACATCGAGAAGGGCGGCGGGTTCGTGGGCATCCACGCCGCCGCCGACAGCGGGTACGCCTGGCCCTGGTACGGCAAGCTGGTCGGGGCCTACTTCAAGCAGCACCCGGCGATCCAGCAGGCCACGGTCAAGGTCGAGGACCCCGCGCACCCGTCCACCAGGGACCTGCCGACGACCTGGACCCGTACCGACGAGTGGTACGACTACCAGGCGAACCCGCGCGGCACGGTCCACGTGCTGACGTCGGTGGAGGAGAAGTCCTACACCGGCGCCACGATGGGCGCCGACCACCCCAACACCTGGTGCCAGGACTTCGACGGCGGCCGTTCCTGGTACACCGGGCTCGGTCACCTCAAGGAGAACTACAGCGAGCCGGGCTTCCTGAAGCTGCTCCTCGGCGGCATCCAGACCGCCGCCGGCGCCGTCGAGGCCGACTGCTCGGCCTCGCAGAGCAGCAGCTTCGAGAAGGTCACCCTCGACGACAGCACCTCGAACCCGATGATGGTGGACGTCGCCGGGGACGGCCGGGTCTTCTACATCGACCGGCTCGGCGAAGTGAAGATCATCAAGCCGGCGGGCGGCACGGTGACGGCGGCCGAGCTGAGCGTCTTCACCGCCAACGAGAGCGGCCTGCTCGGGCTGGCGCTCGACCCCGGCTTCGCCTCCAACCACTGGGTGTACCTCTACCACTCGCCCGCCGGGACGGCCGTGGACCGGTTGAGCAGGTTCACCGTGACCGGTGACAGCCTGGACCTGGCGAGCGAGAAGAGGCTGCTCGACGTCCCGGTGCAGCGGGCCGAGTGCTGCCACCACGGCGGCGGCATGGTGATCGATCCCAGGACCGGCGACCTGTGGCTGGGCACGGGCGACAACACCAACCCGTTCGCCTCCGACGGCTACGCGCCGCTCGACGAGCAGCCCGGCCGCGCGAGCTGGGACTCCCAGCGCACCGCGGGCAACACCAACAGCCTGAGCGGCAAGCTGCTGCGGATCCACCCCGAGCCCGACGGCACCTACACCGTCCCGTCGGGCAACCTGTTCGCGCCGGGCACGGCCAGGACCAGGCCGGAGATCTACGGCATGGGGCTGCGCAACCCGTTCCGCATGGGCCTCGACCCCAAGACGGGCGCCGTCATGCTCGGCGAGTACGGCCCCGACGCCAACGCGGCCAGCGCCGCCCGGGGCCCGCAGAACACGGTCGAGTGGAACCTCATCACCAGGCCGGGCAACTTCGGCTGGCCGTACTGCGTCGGCGACAACACCCCGTACGTCGACTACGACTTCGCCACCAGGAAGTCGGGGTCGCCGTTCAACTGCGCCGCGCCGGTCAACGACTCGCCCAACAACGACGGCCTGACCAGCCTGCCGCCGGCGACCCCGGCCACGATCTGGTACCACTACGCGGCCGACCCGCAGCACTTCCCGGAGCTGAGCGGCGGCGCGCCGATGGGCGGCCCGGTCTACCGCGCCGACCCCGGCCTGCGGTCGGAGGTGAAGTGGCCGGCGTACTGGGACGGCAAGGCCGTGTTCGGCGAGTGGAACAACGACCAGGTGTGGTCGTTCCAGCTCGACGAGAGCGGCGGCAAGGTCGTCGAGATGAACCGCATCCTCGGCTCCCTGTCGTTCAAGAAGCCGATGGACATGAAGTTCGGCCCCGACGGCGCGCTGTACATGATCGAATGGGGCTCCGGCTTCGGCGGCGACAACGCCGACTCCGGCGTCTACCGCATCGTGTACACCAAGGGCACCCGCCCGCCGATCGCCCGCGCCACGGCCGACAGGACCGACGGGCCCGTGCCGCTGACAGTCGCGTTCTCCAGCGAGGGCAGCCGGGACCCGGAGGGCAAGGCGCTCACCTACGCCTGGGACCTCGACGGCGACGGCGACACCGACTCCACCGACCCCCGTCCCACCTTCACCTACGACAAGGGGGGCGACTACAGCGTGGTCCTGACCGTCAGCACCCCCGACGGCAGGACCGCCACCGCCAGCGTGCCGATCAGCGCGGGCAACACCCGTCCCGCCGTCACGGTGGACCTCCCGCCGAACGGCGCCTTCTTCGAGTTCGGCGACCAGGTGAAGTTCAAGGTCACCGTCACCGACACCGAGGACGGCACGATCGACTGCGACAAGGTCAAGATCCAGGCGATCCTCGGCCACGACAGCCACGGCCACCCGCTCGACCAGCTCAAGGGCTGCGAGGGCACCCTGCAGACCCAGCAGGCGGGCCACGGCGAGTACGACAACCTCTTCTACGTCATCGAGGCCGCCTACACCGACGGGGGCGCCGGCGGCGCCGGGCCGCTGACCGGGCGGGGCCAGGTCATCCTGGAGCCCAAGCGCAAGCAGGCCGAGCACTTCGCGCGGACCGGCCGGGTGGCCGGCGGCAGGGGCACCGACGCCGCGGGCGTCCAGGCGGAGAGCACCGACGACCCCCAGGGCGGCAACCAGCACATCGCGTTCGTCCAGGACGGCGACTGGTGGTCGTTCGACCCGGTGAGCCTGTCGAACGTCACCGCGATCCGGCTGCGGGCCTCCTCGGGCGGCCCCGGCGCGACGGTGCAGGTCCGGGCGGGCGACCCCGAGACCGGCACACTGGTCGGCTCGGTCGAGGTGCCGCCCACCGGCGGCTGGCAGACGTTCACCGACGTCACCCTCGACCTGACCGGCCCGCCGGCGGGGAGCGGGCCGCTGTACTTCGTGGTGCGCAAGCCCGCGGGCGCGGCCGACGACGCCTACCTGCTCGACGTCAACTGGGTCGACTTCGTCGGCAAGGGCGCCACGGACAACGAGCACCCGGCCGTGACCGCGACGGCGACCCCGGCCACGGGCGTCGCCCCGCTGAAGGTCGACTTCAGGGCGACGGCCACCGACCCCGAAGGCGACCCGATCACCTACAGGTGGAACTTCGGGGTGAACGGCGCGCCGGAGCCCACCACGGCCCAGGCGAGCTACACCTACACCGCGCCCGGCACCTACACGGCCGTGGTGACCGCGACCGACGACAAGGGCGCCTCGGCCACCGCCCAGGTGCCGGTCAAGGTGGACGCAGCGGCCGCGGTGTGCTTCACCGGCCGTTCCGACGACTTCACCGGCAGCGGGCTCGACCGGGACCGCTGGTCGGTCGTCCGGGAGAACCAGGACCTCAGGGTCGCCGGCGGGAGGCTCGTGATCCCGACCTCGACCACCGACATCTACGGCACGGGCGGCAACACGCCGAACATCGTCGTGCAGCCCGCGCCGCCGGGCGCGTGGACCGCCACCGCCAAGCTCACCCTGGACGCGCGCGACGCGTACCAGCAGGCGGGCCTGATCGTCTACGGCGACGACGACAACTACGCCAAGATGGTGCTCCAGGCGCGCTCGACCTCGGGCTCCGACCACGCCAGCCGCATCTTCCAGTTCATCAGGGAGGAGAACGCCGCCCCCAACGAGGTGGCGCAGAGCAACACGGCCAACCTGGGGGACTCCTACCCCGACACGGTGTACGTGCGCTTCGTCAGCGACGGCACCGGTATCACCGCCCACTACTCCCCCGACGGCACCACGTTCACCGCGATGCCGCAGACCAAGGCGCTCGCCGGGATCAGCAACCCGAGGATCGGCCTGATCTCGCTGGCCGGGGCGAACCACCCGGTGGTGGACGCGTCCTTCGACTGGTTCCACCTCACGCCGGACGACCGGGCCACGGCGCCGGACCCGGACGACGAGTTCGACGGCACCGCGCTCGACCCCTGCCGCTGGAACGCGGTCGTGCGCCCCGACGCCACGGCGGCGCGCGTCGGCGACGGGAAGCTGGCGCTCGACACCACGACCGGCGACATCTACGGGACCGACAACAGCGGCCCGAAGAACCTCGTCCTGCAGAGGGCGCCGGCCGGCGACTGGACGCTGGAGACCAAGGTGGACGCCTCGGCGCTCGACGAGCGCTACCAGCAGGGCGGCCTGATGGTGTACGCCGGTGACGACGACTACGTGAAGCTCGACTTCCTCGCCACCAACGCCGCGGGCTCGGCGCCGGCGCGGAGCATCGAGCTGCGCAGCGAGGTCGGCGGCACCGTGCAGAGCCCGCAGCCGCAGGTGAACGACCTCACCACCGGCGTGTGGTGGCTGCGGCTGGAGAAGGAGGGCGACACCTTCACCGGCTCCTACTCCGCCGACGGCACCACCTGGACCGAGCTGCCCGCGACCGTGCGGAACAGCGCGGTGGCCACCGGCGCGAAGGCCGGCGTGTTCGCCATCGGCACCACCCAGTCGGCGGCGAGGACGGTCACGTTCGACTACTTCCACCTGACCACCTCCTCGCCGCCCTCGCGGGTCGAGCTGACGGTCACCGCCTCGTCCCGCTGCATCGGCACCTCGGCGTACGTGGCGGTCACGGCCGTCAACACCGCCGAGGTGGCGGCGGCGGTGACGCTGACCACCCCGTACGGCTCGAAGGCCGTGGCCGCTGTGGCCCCGGGCAAGCAGGCGTACCAGTCCTTCAACAGCCGGGCCGGGCAGATCGGCGCCGGCACGGCGACCGTGAAGGGGACCGCGACGATCGGCGGCGAGCAGGTCACCTCGTCCTACGACGCCGCCTACCCGGCGCTGAGCTGCCGCTGACCGGCCCCACCACCCCACGACGGAGCGGACGAACACATGAACATGAACAGGACCAGGCGGCTGCTCGCCGCGGCGGTGCTCGGTGTCACGCTCGCCGGCGCCGGCGTCGGCGCGGCCGGCCCCGCGACGGCGGACGACGACCCCGACGACGGCATCGACGTGTCGGTGACGATCGAGCCCGGCCCTCCCGGTCAGGTCTCCATGACCGTCGCGGACAACGGCGGAGTGGCCCTGCGGGAGGACGGCTCCGACGCCGCCGCCCGCCAGTTCGTCGGCACCCTGCCGACGGTCACGGTGACCGACACCCGCCGCCCCGAGGACGTCCCCGCCGGCGAGTTCTGGGCGGTCGTCGGCCAGGCCGGCCCGTTCACCGCGACCGGCGGCTCCGGCGCCACCATCGGCCCCGAGTACCTGGGCTGGAAGCCGCGCCTGCTGAGCGGCTCCGGCACCGGGGCGGTGGAGGCCGGCGAGCCCGTCTCCAGCGTGATCCCCGACGGCACCGGGGCGCCCGCCGTCGGCCTGCGGGGCCAGGAGCTGCTGGTCTCGACGGCGAACTCGGCCGACGAGACCGGCACCTGGCAGGTCGACGCCGGCCTCGCCCTGCGGACGCCCGTGGACGTCGCCGCCGGGGAGTACCACTCGACCCTGACGCTCTCGCTGTTCGACCAGTCCTGAGCCGGGAGGCGGGACGCCGCCGCCCGCCGCGGGCGTCCGGGGACGTGCCTTCGCGCCCGTCCCCGGACGCCCACGACGAGACAGGAGAAACCGCACCGTGCCGACCGCAAGCCGTTCCCAGGGCACCCTCGCCCGCCTCGCCTTCCTTCGCGCCTCCGGCCCGGCCCTGCTGATCGCCGTGGCCGTCTTCACCGCCGTGGCCGCCCTGGCCACGGCGGCCACCTTGGCCGCCCGGGCCGCCTTCGCCGCCCCTTCCGGCGCCGACACCACCTGGTCGGTCGTGCCGGCCGGCGCCGGCGGCCCCGACGGCCGCCGCGCCATCGACCTCGAACTCGCCGGCGGCGGGCAGGTGACCGAGCACGTGGCGGTCGTCAACCGCTCCCCCCGCCCGGTCGAGTTCGCGATCGACGCGGGCGACGGCTACCTGACCGCCAAGGGCTACTTCGACATGCGGCCCTCGGACGCCGAGCCGGCCGACGGCGGCGCGTGGCTGGAGGTCCCCGGCAAGGTGACCGTCGCCGCCGGAGCCACCTCCGTCGTGCCGGTCAAGGTGTCGATCCCCCGGAACGCGACGCCGGGCGATCACCCCGCGGCGGTGACCGCGTCCCTGGAGACGGTCTCCGGTCAGGTACGGGTCCAGAACCGGGTGGGCGTGCGCCTGAACATCCGCGTCACCGGCGCCTACGTGGCCAGGGTCGCCGTGACCGGCGTGCGGGCCGCGTACGCCGGATCGTGGAACCCCTTCGCCCCGGGATCCGTCGAGGTGACCTACACCGTGGCCAACACCGGCAACGTCCGGCTGGTCACGGACAACCGGATCCGGACCTCCACCGTCGCGGGCGAGAGCGACCGGAGCGACCCCTCCACCGCCAGGGCCAGGGAGATCATGCCGGGCGGCCGCCGCACGTTCGTCGCGCGGGTGCCCGGCACCTGGCCGCTGGGGCCCGTCGGCGCGACGGTCACGGCGATCCCCTCCCCCGCGGGCGGGCCGCTGCCGGGCGTCACCGCCGAGCGGGTGACGGCCGGCACCACGCTCTGGGCACTGCCGTGGCCGCAGCTCGGCCTCCTCGCCCTCCTCGCCCTCGTCCTCCCCGCCGTCCGGGCGATCGCCGCGTGGCGGCGCAGGCGTATCAAGAAACTGATCATGCTCTACAGCCGGGGGAGTCACGACTCGTGAAAAGGACACTGGCCTACCTCCTCACCGCCCTGCTGGCCGGGCTCGCGCCGGTGCTCGGCGCGCCGGCGGCCGCCGCCCACGGCGGGCCGATCGAGCTGGAGGTGACGGGGGACGGCGCCGACAACGTCAACGTGCTGGTCACGTACAAGAAGGACGGCCATCCCGTCACGGAGGTCGTCGAGGCCACGCTGAGGGCGACCTCGGCCGACGGCCGTTCCTTCGGGCCGGTGCCGCTCAGGTCGGCGCCCGAGGGCCAGAACCTCTACCACTCCGCCGAGCCGCTGCCGAACGGCGAGTGGCGGGTCACCGTGACCGCCACCGAGCCGTCCAAGGCGAGGGCGACGGTGAAGGTGCGGGCGGGCGTCGTCGCCGCCGCCTCACCCACGGCGCCGGCGCCCACCCCGGCGCCCACCCCGGCGCCAGGCCAGACGACAGGCCAGACGACGGCTTCCGCGCGGACCCGGGCCGCCGCACCGGCGACCGCGACGGACGACCGGGACCCGACGGGAACACCCCTCAGGATCGGCGTCATCGTCCTCGCGGCGCTCCTCGCCCTCGCGGCCTGGATCGCCTTGGCCCGGCGGCACCGCGGGGGCGCCCGGCGCTGAATCCGGCCCGCGGGACCTGCCGTTCCCGCCCCTCGCAGATTACGATCTACCGTGGAAGAACAGGAGCGAACCATGGCCCGAGTGCTTGTCCTGACCGGCGACGCGGCGGAGGAGCTTGACTCCATGTACCCCGTCTTCCGGCTCCGGGAAGGGGGTCACGAGGCGGTCGTGGCCGCCCCCACCACGCGTGCGGTGAAGCTGGTGGTCCACGACTTCGAGCCCGGCTGGGACGCCTACACCGAGAAGCCCGGCCACCAGCTCCCGGTGGACCTCGCCTTCGCCGACGTGCGCCCCGAGGACTACCAGGCGCTGGTGATCCCGGGCGGCCGCGCGCCGGAGTACATCCGCACCGATCCCGACGTCGCCCGCATCGTGCGTCACTTCTTCGAGCACGACCTGCCGGTGGGCACGATCTGCCACGGCCCCCAGGTGCCGGCGGCGCTCGGCCTGCTGCGCGGCCGCACCACGGCGGCCTTCCCGCCGCTGAGGGCCGACATGGAGCTGGCGGGCGCGACCTTCGTGGACGCCCCCGACGTGGTGGACGGCGCGATGGTCTCCTGCCGAGGCTGGCCGGACCTGCCCGAATGGTCACGCGCCTTCATGCGCGTGCTGGAGGGCGCGAACGTGCCGCTGTAGAGGAGGTCTCCAGCAGGGGTGGAGTCGCCCGCCGGCGGCCTCACGGGCGTGCTGACATCCGCGGCCCTCGGCCCCTTGTCACGTGAGACTACTCTCGCGAGACTAGTCATGTGTCATCAATACGTATCTTCATCCTCAGCGCGTTGTCGGAACGCGGCCCCATGCACGGGCACCACCTGCGCCTCCTGGCCGAGGAGGAGCACCTCGACCTGTGGACCGACATCACCCCCGGCGGTCTCTACGGAGCCATCAAGCGTCTCGCCGCCGAAGGGCTGATCGAGGAGATACGTACCGAGAAGGTGGGCTCCTACCCGACGCGCAAGGTCTGGCGCATCACCGATGCCGGCTCCAGCACTCTGTCATCGCTGAAGATCAGCGCCCTGCGGGAGATCGTCATCAGGCCCGACCCGTTCGACCTCGCCATCACCCGGCTCGACCCGGACCGGTTCGATGACCTGGAGCCCGTCATCGCGGCCCGCCTCGCCTCGCTGAAGGCGATGCTCACCGACTACGAGACGCACATGCGCACGGTCGCCCGCTACCTGTCCCTGGCCGAGTCCCTCGCCATGCGGCACCGCGTCGTGCGGCTGCAGGCGGAGATCGCCTGGCACGAGGAACTCGCGGCGCGGTCGCCCCAGCTGATCCTCGACGAGAAGACCCGGAGGACCTCGCGTGACCCGGCACCATGAAACACCGGTGACCACCCGTTCCGCCTGGCCGGCGCTGGCGGTCCTGCTGGTCGGCGCCTTCATGGCGTTACTCGACACCACCATCGTCAACGTGGCAGTCCCGACGATCCACACGAGCCTCAAGGCGTCGGAGTCCACACTGTCGTGGGTGCTGTCCGGCTACATGCTCGCCTACGGCCTGGCGCTGGTCCCCGCGGGCCGGCTCGGCGACCGTTACAGCCACAAACCGATCTTCGTCGTCGGCCTGATCCTGTTCACCCTCACCAGCACGGCCTGCGCGTTCGCCCAGAACGACCTGCAGCTCGACCTCGCGCGCGCCGCCCAGGGGCTCTCGGCCGGCATCTTCTCCACCTCCATCACCGCCTTCATCCACCTGATGTTCCCCGGCGACCTCCGCGGCAAGGCCCTGGCGATCATGGGATCGGTCATCGGCGTCTCCAGCGCCGTGGGCCCGCTCGCGGGCGGCCTGATCATCGAGGCGTTCGGCCAGGAGAACGGCTGGCGCTACATCTTCGGCATCAACCTGCCGGTCGGCGCCGTCGCCGTCCTGGCGGCGTTCTGGCTGCTCCCCTCCGGGGGCAGGACCGATGAGGACGACCGGGCGGACCGGACCGGCTTCGTCATCCTCACCCTCGCGCTGATCGTCCTGCTCGTCCCGCTCGTCGAGGGCCACAACCAGGGCTGGCCGCTGTGGTCCTACCTGGTCTCGGCGCTCAGCCTGCCGATGCTGAGCCTGTTCGCCTGGTGGGAGCGCCGCGTGGAGAGGCGCGGCGGCAATCCCCTGATCCCGCCGCACCTGTTCGCCGGCCGGGCCTTCACCGGCGGCGTCGTGCTGGCCCTGGTCTACTTCGCCGCCTTCACCAGCATCTTCTTCACCATCTCGCTGCTGTGGCAGGCCGGGCTCGACGCCACGGCACTCCAGTCGGGCCTGCTGCTGATGACCTTCGCGATCGGCACCGTCATCGGGGCCGCGCGGAGCGACCGGCTCGCGGCCCGCTTCGGCCGTACCGTGCTCGTCATCGGCCTCGTCCTCGTCTCGGTGAGCATGATCTCCGTCCTGGTCGTCCTCGCCGTGGTCCCGCCCAGCGGTCTCCGGGGCTGGACGCTGGTCGCGCCGCTGGTCGTGGGCGGCGTCGGCAGCGGGCTGTTCATCCCGCCCAACATGGACCTCATCGTCGCGACCGTCCCGCGCGACGACGCCGGGGCCGCGAGCGGTGTCATCGGGACCGTGCAGCGGGTCGGCAGCGCCATCGGCATCGCCGTGACCGGACGGATCCTGTTCGACACCCTGGACTTCACCGGCGGCGACTCTCCGGCCGTGGTCTTCACCCGGAGCGCCACGTACGCCACGGGGGCGAGCGTCGTGTTCGTGCTCGTCGCCCTGGCACTCGTCTTCACCCTGCCCCGGCACAGCGACGACGCGCCGGAGCCCGTCGCGCGGAAGGAGCCCCACAATGCTGCGTGACCGCGTCTTCGCCTGGCACCTTGAGCTGCAGAACGTCCACCACCGCCTGGAGAGGGCCCTGGAGGAGGTCCGCAAGGCCCTCCGCGAGGGCAACCGCGCCGCCGCGCTCAAGCCCGAGCTGCGCCAGTTCTGCTACACGTTCTGCTCCGCGCTGGGCAGCCACCACCGCAGCGAGGACGCCGCGTTCTTCCCCGCCCTGCTGGAGCAGATGCCCGAGCTGAAGCCCGTCATCACCGCGCTCACCCGCGAGCACGAGGTCCTGGCGCGGCTCCTGGACGACTTCCGGCGGGCCCTGGACTCCTCCGGCTCCTCCCCGCAGGAGCTCTTCCAGCGGATCAACGAGATCAAGGGCGCCATGAAGGCGCACTTCGGCTTCGAGGAGGGGGCGCTGAAGCGGGCGCTGCGCGGCCTCGACGCCCCCGAGAGCGACAGGCGGCGGATGTTCGGCGACGTCTGAGCCCGGCCGCCCCGCTCGATCCGATGAGCGGGACGGCCGGACGCGTCATGGCCGCAGGAGGTCCTCCAGCGGGACGTAGGGGTCGGTCAGACCGAAGCCCGCGGGGCCGAAGCAGGCCAGCGCCTCCGGGGTGCGCATGATCGGCGGCGTGGAGATGGCGTACACGGTCAGCCGCTGGCCGTAGGCCAGTGACTCGGTGGGGACGGGCGCGCCGGTCTCCGTGGCCAGGGTGCAGATCAGGTCGGGCACGATGGCCAGGACGCGGCCGTCGCGGCGGGCGACGAGATGCTCGTTCTGGAAGGTGATCTCCAGGACGTCGCCGGGGTCGTCGGCCGCCCGGATCCGGGCCCGGCCGCGGGCGAACCCGTCCACGGTGCGGCGCTCGACGTCCACGACCTTGCCGCGGAACAGCACCACGCCCAGGCTGTAGACGGTGCCGGCGAGCATGGCGGTGAGCGCGTCGAAGGGGTCGGCGTGCGCGGCGCGGGCCTCGCGCAGCGTCCGGCCGATGTCCCGGCACAACGACAGTGTCCCGTGGACGGAGGTGCGGCGGACCTCGGCGGTGTCCATCGGGTAGTCGCTGATGTAGGCGGCGCCGCCCATCTGGACGGTCAGCGCCCGGGCGAGCCGCTCCATGCGCCTGTTGTCCCCGGCGGAGATGACACAGACGTCGCCGTGGTCGGAGGCGATGGCCATCGGCGAGCCCGGCACGCCCAGCACGCCGAAGGTCTGCATCTGCAGCTCGGGAAAGGCGCGGCCCATGCCGTCGGCGTCCACCACGGGCAGGCCGAGCTGCGCGCCGAGCATGAGCGGGATCATGCTGTTGAGCCCGCCGCACTCGGTCGGCATGACGGCGTGGGCGCGGCGGCCCAGGTGCTCCTCCAGCGCGCGGAAGGCGGCCACGTTGCCGCCGCCCGACGGCAGCTTCTCCACGAACACGGTCGGGGCGCCCATCATCGACGACGGCAGCACCAGCGCGCCGTCGGGCAGCTCGTCGGCGCCGATGACGCGCACCCGGCGGCCGGCGGCCATCTCCCGCTCCACCAGGAGCCGGCCGATGTACGGGTCGCCGCCCCCTCCGGTGCCCAGCACCGCGGCGCCCTCGGCCAGGTCGTGCAGCCCCTGCGGGGTCAGGTCGTAGCCCACTGCGGAGCCTCCTCGGGGGTACGGGCACGGCCGAGGTCCAGGTCCCCGACGGCGCGCACGACGACGCGGACGGCGTTGCCCGGCAGGTAGTTGACGTGGATCTCGTCGACGTGGACGACCTCGACGCCGCCCGGCGCCGCCCCGGCGGCGACGGCCAGCTCGATCGCCTCGGCGCGGGCCTGGTCCAGCACGTCGTCGCGGGTGAGGTGGGGGCCGATGAGGAACAGCCGGTCCACCTCGCCGCCGATCTGCCCGATGGCGGCGCCGATGGCGTTGGCGACGCCGTGGTGGCCGGGGATGCGGACCTCGGGCACGCCGGGCAGCTCGGCGGGCATGAGGACGGCGCCGCCGCCGACGATGACCACGGGCAGCGGCTCGGCGCTCAGCCGCATCCGGTCGGCCAGGCCGGCCACCCGGCCGGCCATCCAGGCGGTGCCGCGGCGGACGAGGTCACGGTCGAGGTGGCGGACCAGCGAGCGGTCGCCGACGTCGGCCAGCCCGGCGGCGACGGCCAGGTCGGTGGCGGTCAGGGTGCCGCCGCCGAAGACGAGCGCCTCCTCGGTCAGCCGGTAGCCGACCGAGTCGGGGCCGACCCGTACCTCGGGCCCGCCGGTGACGCGGCTGCCGCCGCCCAGGCCGACGGAGACCACGTCCGGCATGCGGAAGTTGGTGCGCACCCCGGCGAGGTCCACGTCGGTGCCGGCCTGGCGGGGGTAGCCGCCGCTCAGCACGCCGACGTCGGTGGTGGTGCCGCCGATGTCGGCCACCACGGCGTCGGCCAGCCCGGCCAGGAACGCGGCGCCGCGCATGCTGTTGGTGGGGCCGCTGGCGAACGTCCGCACCGGGTAGCCGCGGGTGTACTCGGCGTCCATGAGGGTGCCGTCGTTCTGCGACAGGAACAGCGGGGCGCGTACCCCGACGGCGGCCAGCGCGGCGGTGAACGCGTCCACGATCTCGTCGGCCAGGTCCAGCAGGCAGGCGTTGACGATGGTGGCGTTCTCCCGCTCCAGCATGCGGATGCGGCCGATCTGGTGGGAGAGGCTGACGCGCAGGTGGGGCAGCTCGGCGCGCAGGATGCCGGCGGCGGCCAGCTCGGCCTCGGCGGTGACCGGGGAGAAGACGGAGCTGATGGCCACGGTGGTGATGTCGTGGGCGGCCAGGTCGGCGGCGACGCGCTTGAGCTCGTCGGCGTCGAGCGGGGAGATGGGCCGGCCGTCGAACTCGTGGCCGCCGTGGCACAGGTGCACGACCGGGCGGACGGCGTCGATCAGCTCGGCCGGCCAGGCGGAGGTGGGTGGCAGCGCCGCGGTGGAGGGCAGCGCGAGCCGTACCACGCCGGTGCGGGCCAGTCCGCGGCGGGTGACGAGGGCGTTGGTGAAATGAGTGGTGCCGATCATGACCGCGGAGATCCGCCCGCGGTCGAGCCGGCTGCCCTCCAGCAGCGTCGTCAGCGCGGTGACGACGCCTCCGGTGACGTCGGCCGTCGTGGCGGTCTTGACGCCGGCCACGACGTTCATGTCGTGGCCGAGCAGGACCGCGTCGGTGTGGGTGCCGCCCACGTCGATCCCGATGCGCACGGTGGGGTGCTCCTTGCCTGGGGTCCGGGTCATGAGGCCGGGGGCCGGGCGGTGCCGGTCAGGCCGAGCCTGCCCGCGGCCGCGTACAGGACGAAGGCCGCCAGCAGGGCGTTGAGCGCCGGGACTCCGGCGGTGACGAAGTGGCCGATCAGCGCGGCGGCCACCCAGACGACCAGCGCGGCCGGGACCCAGAGCGGCGCGCGGGCGGGCAGCTCGCCGCGCTCGCGCGAGCCGTCCAGCTCGGCCCGCCAGGTGCGCACCACGTAGTACTCGGCGACCATGATCCCGGCGATGGGCGGGATGGCGACCCCCAGCAGCACGAGGAAGCCCACCAGGTGGTCGGCCATGCCGAGCGCGGCCAGCGCGGTGCCGGCCACGCCGAGCGCCACGGTGACGGCGGCGCGGCCGGAGCGCGCCCCGAACGCGGTGTGCAGGGTGTTGGTGACCCCCAGGCTGGCGGCGTACAGGTTCCAGTCGTTGACCTTGGCGGTGGCGGTGACCAGCACGAGCACGCCGAGGGTGCCGGAGGTGGTGGTGACGATGGTGACCACGTCACCGGTACGCAACGCGTGCGCGAGCAGGACGCCGACCAGGGCGAGCACGTACTCGCCGAGCGAGATGCCCAGCACCGTCTGCTTGACCACGTCGGCGGCGTTGCGGTTGAAGCGGCACATGTCGGGCGAGATGACGGCACCGACGATGAACCCGCCGGCGACCAGGGTCGCGCCCTGGGCCAGGTCCATCGCGGGCCCCGCGGGCGCGGAGGCGATCAGCTCGCCGAGCGGCCGTTGCGTCAGCTCCACGCCGATGGCCCAGCCGGCCAGCGCCAGGAAGGCCGGGACGGTGATCCACGCCGTCCAGGCCATGCCGGCGAAGCCGTGCACCACGATCGCGGTGATCGCCAGGCCGCCGGCGATCGCCCAGATCCACGCGGGCAAGCCGCCGAGCAGGGAGGAGACGCCCCGGGCGAGCACGGCGGTCTGCACGCCGAACCAGCCGAGCAGGCTGACCGCGATCACCAGGCCGACCAGGCCGGAGCCGTGGCGGCCGAACCCGGCCCAGCGGGCCAGCAGGCTGGTGGACAGGCCCTCGCGCATGCCGGCGATGCCCAGCGCGATGGCGACGGCCTCAAGGATGACGGCGCCGAGGGTGACGGCCAGGACGGCCCGCCAGAAGGTCATGCCCATGCCGAGGGTGGCGCCGAGCAGGAACTGCGACAGTGCCGACAGCAGGCCGAAGCGCTGGACGGCGATGGTGGCCCAGCCGTAGCGGGCGGAGGCGGGGACGCGTTCGAGGGCGTAGTCGTCGCGGGCCAGGCCCGTGCCGGTGCCGGTGCTGTTGTCGGCGTCGGTGCCGGTGTCGGTGGGTAAGTCGGCGGGGACGGAGGGTTGCGCCATCGCGGGTCCTTCTCAGCCGTGATCCATCCGGGGACACCCGTGACGGTAAATAAAGCAGGCGCGCCTGAGAAGAGGCCCGGCCCCACGAACCACCGCCTGTCGCGTGCCGGGCACGCGAGCCGTGTCAGCGCGGTGACGGCCCCGTGTCAGCGCTTCCGGCGAGGGTCGAGGTCATGAACGGATCGGCGGTCGCCTTCTCCTGGTCGCTCGCGACCGGCGGCCTCCCCCCGTCAGCTATTCGGTGTTGCTCAGTACCAGTAGTCAGTGTTACTTTATACCGGTAGTCAGCGGCACCGAGTAGCCGGCGCCGTCGAGCGTGCCGCGCGACAAGACAGGACGAAGTGATGACGACCCAGCAATCCCCCGCCATCCAGGTGCACGGCCTGGAGAAGTCCTACAAAGACCTGCACGTGCTGCGCGGCGTGAGCTTCGAGGTGGCGCGCGGCAGCATCTTCGCCCTGCTCGGCTCCAACGGGGCCGGCAAGACCACCGCCGTGAAGATCCTGTCCACGCTGCTCAAGCCCGACGCGGGCACCGCCCGCGTCAACGGCTTCGACGTCGCCACGCAGGCCGCCGACGTGCGCGAGTCGATCAGCCTGACCGGCCAGTTCGCCGCCGTGGACGAGATCCTCAGCGGCCGGGAGAACCTGGTGCTGGTCGCCCGCCTGCGCCACCTCAAGGATCCGGGCGGGGTCGCCGACGACCTGCTGCGCCGGTTCTCGCTGACGGAGGCGGGCGGGCGGAAGGTGGCCACCTACTCCGGTGGCATGCGCCGCCGCCTCGACATCGCGATGAGCCTGATCGGCGACCCGCCGGTCATCTTCCTCGACGAGCCGACGACCGGGCTCGACCCGCAGGCCCGCATCGAGGTGTGGCAGGCCGTCAAGGAGCTGGCCGCGGGCGGCACCACGGTGCTGCTCACCACCCAGTACCTGGACGAGGCCGAGCAGCTCGCCGACCGGATCGCGATCCTGCACGAGGGCCGGATCCTGGTCAACGGCACCCTGGCCGAGCTCAAGCAGCTCCTGCCGCCCGCCAAGGTCGAGTACGTCGAGAAGCAGCCGACCCTCGAGGACGTCTTCCTCTCCCTCGTCGCCGCGAAAGCTTAAGGAACCCCGCCATGAACAAGCACTTCCTCGGTGACACCACCGTCCTGCTGGGACGGTCCCTGCGCCACATCACCCGCAGCCCCGACACCATCATCACCACCGCGATCATGCCGATCGCCATGATGCTCATGTTCGTCTACGTCTTCGGCGGCGCGATCAGGACCGGGTCCGGCACGTCGTACGTGAACTACATGCTGCCCGGCATCCTGCTCATCACGGTCGCCTCCGGCATCGCCTACACCGCCTACCGGCTGTTCATGGACATGAAGGGCGGCATCTTCGAGCGCTTCCAGTCGATGCCGACCGCCCGCTCGTCGGTGTTGTGGGCGCACGTGCTGACCTCGCTGGTCGCCAACCTGGTCTCGCTCGTGGTCGTGACGCTGGTGGCCCTGCTCATGGGCTTCCGCTCCAGCGCCGGAGTGCCGGCCTGGCTGGCGGTGGCGGGCATCCTGGTGTTGTTCACCCTGGCGCTGACCTGGATCGCCGTCATCCCCGGCCTGTCGGCCAAGACCATGGAGGGCGCGAGCGCGTTCTCCTACCCGCTCATCTTCCTGCCCTTCCTCAGCTCGGCGTTCGTGCCCACCGACACCATGCCCACCATCCTGCGCGTCTTCGCCGAGAACCAGCCGGTGACCTCCATCGTCAACGCCATCCGCGCCCTGTTCGCCGGCCGGCCGGTGGGCGACGACATCTGGATCGCCCTGGCCTGGTGCGCCGGCATCCTCGCCGTCGCCTACGCCTTCGCCATGACCACCTACCGCCGCAAGATCTCCTAGAAGGAAACCATCATGACCGACTCCCTCCACACCCTCGCGACGATGCCGGCCGAGCGCCGGCCGGGCTGCCCCTTCGACCCGCCGAAGGAGCTGGTCGAGGCCCGCGAGCACGGCCCGATCAGCCGCTTCACCTTCCCCGACGGCCACCAGGGCTGGGTGGTCACCGGCTACGACCTGGCCCGCTCGATCCTGGCCGACCCGCGCTTCAGCTCCCGCAGGGAGCTCATGAAGCACCACCCGCTCATCGACTACGGCGACATCGAGGTCCCGCCGGCGCCGCCCGGCGAGTTCCTGCTCATGGACGAGCCCCAGCACGGCCGCTACCGCAAGCCGCTGGTCGGCAAGTTCACCGTGCGCCGGATGCGGCTGCTCACCGAGCGGGTCGAGCAGGTCACCGCCGAGCACCTGGACGCGATGGAGCGGGCCGGTTCCCCGGCCGACCTGGTGACCGCCTTCGCCAAGCCCATCCCGGCCGTCGTGATCTGCGAGCTGCTCGGGGTGCCGTACGAGGACCGCGACCGCTTCCAGCACAACATCGACCTCTTCCTCGGCGGCGAGGCCAGCGACGAGGAAGTGGGCGCCGCCTACGTCGAGACCCAGCAGTACCTCGCCGAGCTGGTCGCCGCCAAGCGCGCCGACCCCACCGACGACGTGCTCAGCGACCTGCTCGACAGCGACCTGACCGACGAGGAACTGCAGGGCATGGCCCTGATCCTGCTGTCGGCCGGCTTCGACACCACCGCCAACATGCTGGCGCTGGGCACCTACGCGCTGCTGCGCAACCCCGACCAGCTCGCCGCGCTGCGCGGCGACCCGTCGCTCGCCGACCAGGCGGTGGAGGAGCTGCTGCGCTACCTGTCGGTCGCCAAGCAGTTCCAGCGGGTCGCGCTGGAGGACGTCGAGCTGGCCGGCCACACCGTCGAGGCGGGCACGACGGTCATCCTGTCCCTCAGCACCGCCAACCGCGACCCCGAGCGCTTCCCCGACCCGCACGCCCTCGACCTGCGCCGGCAGGACGGCGGCCACCTGGCCTTCAGCCACGGCATCCACCAGTGCCTGGGCCAGCAGCTCGCCCGCGTCGAGCTGCGGGTCGCCCTCCCCGCGCTGTTCGACCGCTTCCCCACGCTGCGCCTGGCCGTGCCGGACGACGAGGTGGCCCTGCGGCCGGAGACCGCCGACATCCACGGGGTCAAGAGCCTCCCGGTCGCCTGGGACGCCTGACGGGGCGGGGTCCCGGCCCGCCGCCCTTCGCCCCGCCCCGTCCCGCCTCGCCTCGGTGAAAGTTTCCCCGGTCACGTCTCCTCCACCAGCGCCGTTACCGGCGGCGGTCGTCGCGCGTGTCCCCCGGCGCGGCGAATGGCGTACCTTACTCCCGCTCACCCACATCCGCGGCAAAAGGAGTCGTCGTGCGTGCATGGTTGGCCGGTGTCGTCGCGTCCTTTCTGGTGGTGCCGCTGACGGCCGTCCCAGCGGCCCGCTCCGCGCCGGCCCGGCCGGACGCGCGGACGTGCGCGCAGGCCGGCCTGCTGTTCTGCGAGGACTTCCAGGCCATGCCCGTCGGCGGCGCGAGCAGCCTGCGCTGGGGGATCGACACCAAGCACGGCACGCTCACCGTCGAGCGCGGCGGGCGGCCGGGGCAGAAGGTGCTGCGCGTGCACACCGAGGGCAACGGCCGCGCGTTCCTGAAGGTGGACGACTTCGCCGCGCCGGGCAACAGTTTCTACGGCCGCGTGCGGCTGCGGGCCGGCGCGTTCCCGACCGCGCCGGACTGGGCGCACTACACGCTGGTCGAGGCGACCGGCGACGGACCCGAGGTCGTCCGCCCGCTCGGCGGCCAGTACGCCCCGCCGCCCCACGGCGGAGCCGCGTACTGGGGTGTCGGCGCGGACGGCGGCCCCACCGGCGACTGGACGAACTGGCGGACCAGCGCCCCCTCCGTCACCGGGAGGTGGACCTGCGTGGAGTGGCACATGGACGCCACCGACAACCGGATCTCGTTGTGGTTCGACGGGGTGGCCAAGCCGGAGCTCACCGTGTCCACCCGCGAGCACGGCGGCGACCCGGTGGACTTCGTCTTTCCGCGCTTCGACACGATCAAGCTGGGCTGGCAGCTCTACCAGGCGAATCCGACCCCGGCCGGCTACGACGTGTGGATGGACGACATCGCGTTGAGCAGCCGGCGGGTGGGCTGCTGACCGTACGGGAGTCAGGGGGCGGGAGTCAGGGCCGCGAGCCCCTGACTCCCGCCGTCTCACGCGTGCTCGCCGGTCACGGGTTGCCGGAGCGGCAGATGGGCGACGTGCTGAACTCGACGGACGCCCCGGTGGCGTCGCTGACCACGGCGCGGATGTCGTACCTGAAGGAGGGCTGGCAGCCGATCCCCACGAAGGTCCGGTTGTCGTACGAGGGCACGGGGGAGCCGTTGACGAACCAGCGGACGGCGACCGGCGCGACGCCGCCGCTGAAGGAGACCGAGCAGAGGAACCGCCGCGCGAGCGGCTCGCAGTCGCCGCCGGTCAGGGTCAGGGCCAGGCTCGACGCCGACGCCGCCGTGGCGGCCGGTGCCGCCCAGGCGGAGGACGAGAGCGTGCCCGGGGCGGCGAGCAAGCCTGCCGCGAGCACGGCAGGTAAGGCCATTCTGTACGACTTGCGCATTCCTGTCTCCTTTGAGTGACGACGGGATGGGACGTCGCGTCTCGCGGAAGCCCGGCGTGACGGACTCCCCCTCACTCTCCGCTTCGCTCCCGCCGCCGTCACGGATGATGCGCGGATCCACGGATGAGGCACCAGGGCGCGGCGCGGGTCCCGCGGCGCCCGCGCTCGCCGGTCAGCGGCAGGCCGGCCCCCGGTCCACGCCCCGGGTGATCGAGGTCGCCGGCTTGTCGGGAAGCCCGAAGGGCAGCGTCCTGGCGGAGAAGTAGCCGGGCCTGCCGTCGTTCCCGAAGCCCGCCAGGCCGTCGATGAACCGCGACTCCGGCTCGGAGAGGTAGAAGGCGTACAGGTCGAACCTGTCCGGGGCCTTCGGTTCCGCCGTGCCCAGCGTGACCGAGAGCCGCCAGGTGCGCGGGTCGGCGGCGTCGCGCACCGGCTTGGCGAAGTAGAACTCGCCGGTGTCGACGCTGCGCAGCGCGAGCCAGGGCACGTAACCGTCGATCTGCTTGGCGGAGCCGGCCAGCTGGGCGCAGTGCGGCACGGTGGCGCTCGCGAGGTGATCGACGCTGATGTTGTCCATGCGGTCAGCCAGAGGGATGGGCTCGGGAGGGGAGATGACCGCCTTGCCGAAATATCCGCTGCCGAGGCCCAGCAGGCCGGCGACCAGAGCGGCGACGATCGGTGGACCCCATGTCCGGGCGGTCGATGGCGAGAGTGCGGGCGGAGTCATGGCGTACACCTCCTTGAGGGATTCTCCTGTCGGCTCGCACCGGGCCGCGCTCGCTTGCCTGGATCGTTGTACGTGACCGCCTTTCGCGTTGGAGCCGGTCAGGGCCGGGCGCCGGCGCGGAGATCACACAGCGTGGCGACAAGGTACGAATCTGCCACCCTTAAGGGCATATCGCGGAACCGGTGATGAAGCTGTCATGTCTACGTAACTCCAGTGGTCCCGTTCGACGGACGTCGCCCGACAAGGAGCATCCCGGTGACCTCTCGTTCCTCCCGGCAGAGCAGGGGACTGCGCGCCCTCACCGCCCTCGCGACCGTGGCCCTCCTCGGTGTGCTCGTCGTGGCCACGGGTCCCACCGCCCGTGCGGCCACGCTCGTCCAGTGCCAGGGGACCGAGACCGTCACGTACGACCCGGGGGTCACCTTCACGCCGCAGGACATCGAGGTCACGGTGCGCGGCCGGTTCACCTCCTGCGTAGACGGCGCGGGCCAGGTGACGAGCGGGACGTACGGGGAGCAGTTCACGATCCTGGCCGGCTGCAACGACCTCTTCGACGACTTCCAGGGCCGGCGGACCGTCGCGTGGAACACCGGCGACAGCAGCGTCATCGAGGGCAACGGCAGCAGCACCGCCGTGGCGGGCCAGGTCGTCACCACGTTCACCGGCACCGTCGTCCAGGGCCGTTTCCAGGGCCGCTCCGCCGTGCAGACCATCACGCTCGTCCAGCCGGGGGCGCTGCAGTGCCTCACCACGGGGTTCACCAGGGCGATCGGGGTGACGACGCTCACCATCGCCTGAGCCGCCACGGCTCAGGAGGCGAGCTGCTGGTGCAGGTAAGCGCGGAACTCCCGCACCTGGACGGTCTTCTCGTACGGCCGCAGCCGCCTGTCGAAGCGCCGGATGCGCTCGACGAGCCGGGAGGAGGCCAGCGACCGCGCGGCGGGCACGGCGGCCCGCACGGTCTCCACCGCCTGCTCCACCTCCCCCATGCCCAGATAGGCGTGGCCGGCGGCGACCCGGTTGAGCTGGGCCGAGCGGGGACGGCGGACCTCGAACGCGCGAACGGCCCGCTCCGCGTAGTCGGCCGCCAGGTCGTTCCTTCCGAGCAGGCGCCAGGCCACGCTGAGCTGCGCCCCCACCTCCGGCTCGTCATAGTCCATGACCCAGGCGGGGTCGCGATCGTCGGCGCCCCGCGCGCACGCGAGCCTCGACTCCTCGATGAGCCGTTCGATCCGCTTGCCGCTGTGACGATCCCCCGTCCTGTCGGGCCGCGTCCGGAAACCGGTGGCGCGCGCCTCCTTGGCCGTCACGACCGCCATCACGCTCGCCGGCGCCTCTGATCGGCGGGCCGTCTCGGTGGCCGCGCGCGCGAGCAACAACTCGTACTCGGGCTTGTTGAGGTGAAAGGCCTGCTGCGCCATGCACACCAGGACATGGATGCCGGTCAGCGGATCATCGGCGGTCTTGGCCAGCTTGAGCGCCTGGCCGAAGTAGTGCTGGGCCTGCCCGTGCCGGGCCAGGTCGAAGGCCGTCCAGCCGGCGAGGGTGGTCATCCCCGCGGCGGCGGACATCAGCGCCGAGCCGATGTCATCGGTGTAGCTGCCACGCAGCAGCGGGGCGACCACGGTGTTCAGGCAGTCCACCACGGCCGGGCGGATCACTCCGCCGCCGTACTGGAGCTCGATGGCGTTGAAGGTGCGCAGCATCTCCTCGATGCGGGCGACGTCGGAGAGCCCCACCACGCCCCTGCCCGTCTCGCGCGCCGCCGTTCCGACGGGAACGCTGTAGCTCCAGGCGGAGAGCCAGCCGTCCAGGGCGGCGGGAACGAAGGGCAGCGTGGCCAGCAGGTGGCGTCGGTCGAGATCCAATTCGCCCCTCCACAGCTTCTCCGCAGAGCCGACGGTAGCCGTGACCGACAAATCGCTGAAGTCCGGCAGTGGCCACAGCTCCGTGGCGACCGGTTCCGTGCCGTGCAGCCACCGCTCCACCTCGGCCCCGCTCACCCCGAAGACCTGCGCGATCCGCGCCCGGTACACCGGCCGGACGTCCTGCGTCCCCCGCTCCCACCGGCTCAGCGTCCCCGGCGCGACCAGCAACGCCTCGGCCGCCTCGTCCTGGTTCATCCCCAGCCGCTTGCGGGCCCTCACCAGCTCCGGCCGTCCCCCGCACTCTCCCATGAACCCTCCCGACACGCTCTGTGACCGACAGAGCACCCATGGTCGAGAATGACGCCCGCGCAAGGGAAGGCGCCAGCGGAAACGACCAGAAAACGACCACTCGCGGCTCCGAGCTTCCCCGGCACGCGGTCAGCGGCGAACCGACCTGCCCCGCCACTCCCGGGTCACGTTTCCTTGCTGGCACCGTCACCCAGCGCGATCGGAGCGTGCCCCATGCGATCGACCGGCGACAACCCGCCGCCGGCGAGATCCCCGCCCTCCTGGCGCGGGGCGCGCCGCTCCCGCTCGCCGAGCGAGGACGCGGCCTGGCGCTGGTCCGGGAGCTGTCGCAAGGGCACTGCCGCGCCTACCCGACCGTGATCACCACCTGCGCCGCCCCCGGCAAGGCCGTCGCCTTCGCCCTGCCCACCCGGACGGGCGCCCGGCTGACCTGCCCGTCCCCGCTCGACCTCGGCCGCCGCCCGGTACGCCCGTGGTCCTGGTGAGCGGAGGCCGTACGGGCCTGCGGCGGGCGCGCTACCGCGCGGGATCGTCCAGCCGGGACAGCGCGTGGCGCAGGAGGTCCTGCTCGAACTCCTGGGGGTCGTCCTCGCCGGGGCGGTAGCGGCTCATGAAGTCGTGCACCTCGTCGAACCAGCGTCGCAGGCCGGGCACCTGGCGGACCGCCAGCCGCCCGCGCCGGACGGCGTGTGTGGTCAGCAGGGCGAACTCCCGCCGCATCAGGTCCGGCTTGGGGCGTTGCGGGTTGGTCCAGTCGTCGGCCAGGACGGGGCGCACGCGGGCGCGCAGGTCGTTCCAGTGCAGCAGGATCGCCAGGTCCGCGGTGAAGCCCTCGGGGAGCCGGTCCGGCCACAGCTCGCGCAGGGCGGCGCGCTGCCCCGACCACGGGGTGTTGCCCACCTTGGGAAGGATCTCGGGGAACAGGCGCCCGGCGAGCGGAGCGAAGAAACCGTGCAGCCACAGCTGGGGGTAGACCGGCCTCCAGTACAGGTCGGCGACGGTCGCGTCGGCGAGGTCGTCCAGGATGGGCGCGACCAGGGCGGCGGCCAGCGGCGTGTTGCCGTAGTAGCGGAGGTCGCCGTCGATGAGGGCCACGATGTCGGCCGTCGTGGCGCGGAGCCCGGCGGTGATGGCGTTGCCCTTGCCGAGCGGGGCCGTCACCACGGTGGCGCCGGCCTTGGCGGCGTACCTGGCCGTGTCGTCGTCGCAGCCGCTGGCCGCGACGACGACCTCGCCCTCGACCTGGAGGAAGCGCAGCGCCGCCAGGCATTCCCCGACCACCGCGGCGATCGTCTCCTGCTCGTTGTGGGCGGGGATGACGATCGCCACCGATCCGGTACGGGAGGCGAGCGTCCGCGACGGCGTGAGATCGAGGCCGAGCGCGGGGTCGATGGTGCGGCGACTCACGTGGGCGAGCCCGCCCGGCGGGCAGAACGGCCTCTCACGCGCCACCTACCTACCGAACAGATATGTAAACGCATAAGTCAGATTAGATCAGAGGAGCTAAAAACGCCGCAAGATCAATGACGCTCGCCGGGTGCGTGGAGGCGCCGCCGCTGGTGAAACTTTCACCGGCGGGCACCGGCTCACCAGGGGCGATCGCCCGTCGCCGCCGTGCCGCCCGGCACCGGCCTTGACGGTGCCCGACCCGCTTCCTACGGTTAAACCGTTTTAATCAGCGGGGCCGGCCCCCTCCCACCGCCTGCGGCACGTTGGCGGCACGGCATCACGAGATGGGCCTCCACCATGACAGAACGCTCCCGCTCCTTACGCCGCACCCTGCTCGGCGTCCTCGGCACGCTGGCCCTGGCACCGGTGGTCGCCCTCGCGGCCGCCCCGCCGGCCGGCGCGGACACCAACCAGTTCAGAGGGGTGAACTGGGCCGTGCCGGGCGACAACTTCGTCAGGGGCCCGCTCGTCCTGGACGGGCTGGCCGCCTCCGACAGCTACGCGACCGTCCGGACCAAGGCCGACGCCGTCTACAACGGGTTCGCCGACCGGCTCGGCGCCAACACCGTCCGGCTGCCGGTCAACACCCACACCGTCGGCTCGTCGTGGTGGAACGCCTACCGCGGCACGATCGACGCAGCGACCGACCGCGGGTTCAAGGTCGTCCTCGCCTACTGGGAGGACGCGGCGGCCTCCGGCGGCCGGATCACCGACACAGCCGCCTTCACCTCCATGTGGAACACCGTGACCGCCCAGTACGGCTCCAACGACCTGGTGTACTTCGAGCCGATGAACGAGCCGCACGGCTACAGCGCGGCCGAGTGGGCGGACCTCGCCGCCTCGTGGCTCAGCGCCCGCCCGTCGATCCCGAAGGGCCGCGTCCTCGTGGGCGGCACCGGCTACAGCCAGGACCTCCGGCCGGTCTGCGCCGACAGCCGCCTGGCCGGGACGTTGTTGTCCTACCACCACTACACCTTCTTCTACGGCGAGAAGGACTACGCCGGCTGGGTCCAGAGCTTCCGCGAGCGGCTGGGCTCCTGCGCCTCGCGCGCGGTCACCACCGAGTTCGGCGCCCAGATGGACTTCGGCCTGAACTACGACGACCCCGCGAGCACCAACAACTTCGTCCGGTACTTCCGGGCCGTCACCGACTCCCTGCGCGAGCTGCGCATGGGCTCGATCTACTGGCCCGCGCTCGGCGGGAAGATCAGCGAGTACGGCTACGACCGGTACTCCATGTTCGCGCTCCAGGGCAGCGGCACCAACCTGACCCTGAGCGTCCGTAACCCCACCGGCGCCGCCCGCCTCAGGTACGGCTGGGGCGACGGCAGCGCCCCCGCCACGGTCACCCTCACCGCCCGGCACTCGGGCAAGTGCGTGGACGTGATCAGCGCGTCCGTGGCGGACGGCGCCGAGGTCGCCCAGTACGCCTGCAACGGCGCCGGCAACCAGCGCTGGGAGTTCCGCGACCTCGGCACCGGCTACTACCAGCTCGTCGCCGCGCACTCCGGCAAGTGCCTCGACGTGAACGGCGCCTCGACCGCCGACAACGCCAGGATCATCCAGTGGACCTGCGGCGGCGGGCAGAACCAGCAGTGGCAGGTCCAGGACGCCGGCAGCGGCCGGGTGCGGCTGGCCGCGCGCCACTCGGGCAAGTGCCTCGACGTCCCGGGAGGCTCCACCGCCGACGGCACCCGCCTGATCCAGTACACCTGCGGCACCGGGCAGAACCAGCAGTTCACCAGAGGCGCGTCCCAGCCGTAGCCCGTGCCCGGCGCGATCGGCGGGCTTCGTTTTGTGGCGACGGCGCGGGCGAGAGTTTCGCCTGCGGTGCTATCCGGCGGCCGGGCCGGGGCGGAGAGTGGAGGGCCAGGATGACTCAGGCAGGCGGCCCGACATGCGTACCGATGCCCAGCACCCGCCGGCACCGCCCGCGGCGGCGGGCCCGGCGGACAGTGGTGATCGCGCGGCCCGGCTGGAGGAGCTGCGTGCCACGGCGGCCAGGCTCAAGGAACGGGCGCGGTCGATCCGATCCGACAGCCGGCGGATCGGCGACCTGAGCCAGGAGATCCACGACAGCCTGCGCGAGCAGCGCGAACGCCTGCGGGCGAGCGGGGCGGCACGGCGAGGGACCGGCGCGGGGCAGGCCCGGGACCACCCGGGCACCGGCCCTCCCCCGGCCCCGGGCGCTCCTGGGTAGCGGCTCCGGCACTGGGTGGAGCGGGCGCACCGGCGTACAGTCGTCCGTGGGCGGGCAGCGGCGGCAGGAGATGATCGCCCTGACCGCCGCCGCGCCCCTGACCTGTTCCCGGCACAACGGTGCGTCCGGAACTCGCGCGCGGCGCTCCGCTGGGGGAGACTGGCGGGTACACCCGTGCTGCGGGGTCAGCGCGCACCGGTTCGGAGGCAGGGTGATCGGGCCCGCTCCGGCCGGGGGCCGGAAGGCGGAGTCGGACTCGCTCTGAGCGGTGTGACGTCGTCGTGTGCTGCCGTCGGTCGAGGTGATCCATCATGGACGATCAGAAGCGGGCCGACCGGAAACAGGCCGACCGCAAACGGGCCGGCCAGGAGGGAGCCGGCCAGGAGCGCGCCGAACCTCAGCGGGCCGGCCGGGAAGCGGCCGTCGACGTGGTCGCGCTGGTGACCTCGGCGGGCGGGCTCGACGCGTTGACCACGGTGCTGCGCGACCTCCCGGCCGACCTGCCGTCGGCGGTGGTGGTGCAGCAGCACCTGGGCAGCGGCAGCGGCCTGGCCCTGGTCCTGCGGCGGCGGACCGGGCAACCCGCGGTGTGGGCGGCCGACGGCGCGCGCCTGGCGCCCGGCGTGGTGATGGTCTGCCCGCCGCGCATGCGACTGGAGATCTTCCCGGACGGCAGGTGCACGCTCGTCGCGTCGAGCGGAGCCCTCGACTCCCCTCATGACGCCCTGCTGCGGTCGCTGGCGGACGCGTTCGGCCCGAGGGCGCTGGCCGTGGTCCTGACCGGCATGGGCCGCGACGGCGCGGCGGGCGCCGCGGCGGTCAAGGCGGCCGGCGGGATCGTGCTCGCGCAGGACGAGGACACCGCCGAGTACCCCTCGATGCCGAAGGCCGCCACCGAGGCCGGCGCCGACCTGGTGCTGCCGTTGCACGAGATCGGCGGCGTCATCACCGCCGTGGTGCGCGGCGCTCCGCTCCCGCTCCCGCAGAGCGAGGTCGAAGCGGTCCGTAAGGTCTTCGGCGGCCCCTCGGTCATGGAGGGCATCGCCCGCGACATCGACTGGGCGCGCACGCCCCTGGGCCCGGTGACCGCCTGGGGGCCCGCGCTGCGGACGGTGGTGCGGCTGGTCATGGCCTCGCCCCTGCCGCTGGTGCTGCTGTGGGGCGAGCAGCACATCATGCTGTACAACGACGCCGGTATGGAGCAGGGCGGGACGCGGCACCCCGAGCATTTCGCGCGCCCCGACTTCGAGACGTGGCCCGAGGCCCGCCCGGAGACGGAGCCGCTGTACGACCGCGTGATGGGCGGGGAGCCGGTGCACCTGCGCGAGAGCCGCCGGCTCCTCGAACGGCTCGGCAGGCCGAGGTACGCGTGGTTCGACGACACCTTCTCGCCCGTACGGGACGAGCACGGCGACGTCGCCGGGATCCTCCGGTCGTCCCACGAGCGTACCGCCGAGGTGCTGTCGGCCCGCAGGCTGCGGACGCTCAACCGCCTCGCTGCGGCACCGGCCTCGCGCGAGCGCCGGGACGCGCTGAAGGGAGCGCTGGCGGTGCTCGGGGAGGCCGCCGACGTCCCGTTCGCCGCGGCGTACCTGCTCGACGCGTCCGGGAAGCGGGCGAGCCTGGCCGGCGCCTCCGGGACCGAGGAGGGCGGCGGGCTGGTGCCGTGGGAGCTGCGGCTGGCGCCCGGCATCGCCTGGCCGCTGCAGCAGGTCGCCGAGACGCGCCGTCCGGTGCTGGTCGAGGACGTGGGCACGCGTTTCCGCGGGCACCTCGTCGGGCCCGAGCGGCTCATGCCGGAGTGCGCGATGTTGTACCCGCTGCCCGACCAGGCCGGGGACGAGGTCGCCGGGGTGCTGGTGCTCGGCGCGCACCCGTTCCTGCCGCTGGACGAGCGCTACCGCGAGTTCCTGGCGCTGACCGGCGAGACGATCGCGGCGAAGGTCGCCGAGTCGCACGCCCGCCGGCGCGAGCGGCAGCGGCTGGACCGGCTGGCCGAGCTGGACCGGGCCAAGTCGGCGTTCTTCTCCAACGTCAGCCACGAGTTCCGCACCCCGCTGACGCTGATGCTGGCCCCGCTGGAGGAGCTGCTCCAGCAGCCCGGGGATCCCGTCCTGGCCCGCCGGTCGGACGTGGAGCTGGTGCAGCGCAACGCCCGGCGGCTGCTGCGGCTGGTCGGCGCGCTGCTGGACTTCTCGCAGGTCGAGGCCGGCCTGTTGCGGGCGCGGTTCGCCCCCGTCGATCTGGCGGCGCTGACCACGCAGGTCGCCTCGATGTTCCGCGGCGCCGCGGAGCGCGCGGGGCTGACGCTGACCGTGGAGGCGCCGCCGCTGCCCCAGCCCGTGTGGGTGGACGCGGAGATGTGGGAGAAGGTCGTCTCCAACCTGGTGTCCAACGCGCTGAAGTTCACCTGGAAGGGATCGGTCGAGATCGGGTTGCGGGCGCTGCCCAACCACGCGGAGCTGTCCGTACGCGACACCGGCGTGGGCATCCCCGCCGCCCAGCTTCCGTACGTCTTCAAGCGTTTCCACCGGGTGCCGGAGACCCACGGGCGCACGCACGAGGGAGCGGGGATCGGGCTGGCCCTCGTGGACGAGCTCGTCCGCCGCCACCACGGCCGGATCCGGGTCACCAGCGAGGAGGGCGTCGGCACCACGTTCACCGTCTGGCTGCCGCTGGGCCGCCGGCCCGGCGCGGCGGACGCGCCGGCCCCGGCCGCGCGGATCGGGCAGGTGGTGGCGGCGATGGCCGAGGAGGCCGTGCACTGGAATCCCGTCCGCGAGCGCAACCACGCCGCGATGGGGCTGGACGGCGGGACCCCGCTCCGCGGCCTGGGCGACGGGCAGGTCATCGGGGCCCGGGTGCTCGTCGCCTACGACAACGCCGACATGCGCGGCTACCTGGTCCGCCTGCTCGGCACGGCGTGGCAGGTGATCGAGGCGCGGGACGGCGCCGACGCGTTCGAGCTGGCCCGGCGCGAGCGGCCCGACCTCATCCTGGCGGACGCGATGATGCCGGGCACGAACGGCTTCGCGCTGCTGCAGCGGGTCCGCTCCCACGAGGCGCTGGCGCAGACGCCGTTCATCCTGGTCACCGCCCGCGCCGGGGAGCAGGACGCGATCGAGGGGATGCTCGCCGGCGCCGACGACTACATCATCAAGCCGTTCTCGGCCCGCGAGCTCATGGCCCGGATCGGGGCCCAGCTGGAGCTGTCCCGGATGCGCAGCACCACCGAGCGGGCCCTGCGCGTCAGCGAGGAGCGGCTGCGGCGCATCCTGGAGACCGAGAACGTCGGGGTCCTGCACTTCGACGAGACCGGCACCCTGATCGACGCCAACGACGCCTTCCTGCGGATCAGCGGCTACACCCGGGCCGACATCGAGGGCGGCGGGCTGACCTGGATGCGGATGACCCCGCCGGAGTGGGCCGAGGTCAGCGAGCAGCAGATGGAGCAGCTCGCCGCCACCGGCTACATCGGTCCCTACCAGAAGGAGTACATCTGCAAGGACGGCAGGCGGCTGTGGATGTTGTTCGCCGGCCGCGACCTCGGCGACGGGACGATCTCCGAGTTCTGCATCGACATCAGCGACCTCAAGCAGCCGCAGGGCGCGGCGGCGGCGCCCCGCGGCCCCGCCGCCTCCGGCTGACCCGGGCCCCGGCCGGACGCCCCGCCACGCCCGGCACGACGGGACGGCGAGACGGCGAGGCGGCGAGGCGGCGGGACGGCGAGGCGGCGGAACGGCGGGACGGCTCAGAAGGGGAAGCCGCGGTCCTGCTCCCGCACGGTCACCCACTGCACCTCGCTGAACTCCTCGGCGGCGAACCCGAGCCCGAACCGCCCCCAGCCGCTGTCCTTGACGCCGCCGAACGGCATCTGCGGCTCGTCGTTGACCGGCTGGTCGTTGACGTGCACGATGCCGACCTCCAGCCGGGACGCCAGCTCCAGCCCGCGCCGGGGGTCGCCGGTGATGACCGACGCGGCCAGGCCCAGGTCGGAGGCGTTGGCGCGGGCCACCGCCGCGTCGGCCGAGTCGACGGCCTCCACCACCACGACCGGCCCGAACGTCTCCCCCTGCGCGATCTCGGCCTCGTCCGGCACGTCGGTCAGCACGGTGGCCGGGTAGCACGGCGGCCGGGGCACGCCGCCGGCCAGGACGCGGGAGCCGAGCGCGACGGCCTCCTTGACCCGGCGGTCCAGCAACGCCAGCGCCCACTCGTTGATCACGGGGCCGACGACGGTGGCGGGGTCGTGCGGGTCGCCGGTGGGCAGCGCCGCCGCCCTGGCCGCGAACCGCTCGGTGAACGCGGCGGCCAGCGGGCGTTCCACGTAGATCCGCCGCGCGCACATGCACACCTGGCCCTGGTGGACGAAGGCGCCGTAGGTGGCGGCGGCGACCGCGTAGCCGAGGTCGGCGTCGCGGGTGACGATGAGCGGGTTCTGGCCGCTGAGCTGGAGCACGACCCGCTTGAGGTGGCGGCCCGCCTTCTCGGCCAGGCGGCGGCCGGTCGGCGTGGAGCCGGTGAAGCCGACGCGCTTGACCAGCGGGCCGGCCAGCATCGCGTCGGCCACCCCGCCGGCCTCGCCGGGGGCGTGGGTGACCACGTTGAGCGCGCCGGCCGGCAGCCCGGCCTCGTGCAGCACCTCCGCCCACAGGGCGCCGCCGGTGTAGGGAGCCTCCTCGGAGGGTTTCAGCACCACGGTGTTGCCGAGGGCGAGCGGCCCGACGATCCCCCGCCCGGACAGGGTGAGCGAGGCGTTCCACGGCACGATCGCGCCGACCACGCCCACCGGCCGGCGGACCGCCATCGCCCGCGTGCCCTCGACGTCGGACGGCAGCAGGCTGCCAGTGGGCTGGTAGGCGAGCTGGGCGGCCTGGCGCAGCAGCCTGAGCGCGAAGTCCGCCTGGACCTCGCCGAAGTGCCGGCCGCACCCGGTCTCGGCGGCCAGGGCGTCCAGGACCTCCTCGCGCCGGCCCTCCAGGACGTCGGCCGCGCGCAGGAAGACCTGCTGGCGCCGCCAGGGCGGCAGCGCGGACCAGCCGGGGAACGCCTCGTGCGCGGCGGCGATCGCCCGCCGCGCGTCGTCGGCGTCGCCGGCCGCCACCTCGGCCAGCACCTCGCCGGACCACGGCGCGTGGTCGGGATACGTGCGGCCGGAGCCGGCGGCCACCCACTCGCCGCCGAGGAAGTGCCCGATCCGCGGCCTGCGCCAGCCGCTCCCCGCTCGGGCCATGTGCGTCGGTCCTCTCGGCCGGTGTGTTCGGACAGCTAGAACTGTAGGACCATATGCTGACCGCTGTGACCGACACCCCGGCGCCCCACCCGGCGTCCCCTTCGGCGTCCCCTTCGGTGTCCCTGGAGCGGGGGCTGAGCATCCTGGACGCGTTCACCGGCGACCGCTCGGTGCTGGGGATCGCCGACCTGGCCAGGGCGGTGGGCCTCAACAAGAGCACCACGCACCGGTACGTCGCCACGCTGACCGCGCTGCGCTACCTGGAGCAGGACCCGGAGACCAGGAAGTACTTCCTCGGCCCGCGCGCCGTGGACCTGGGGTTCGCCGCGATCGACTCGATGGAGCTCGCCCGCGTCACCGGGCCGCCGCTCCAGGCGCTGGCCGACGAGACCGGCTGCACGGCCAGCGCCGCCGTGGGCGACGGGCCGGACGTCGTCTACGTGGACCGGCGGCGCAGCAGCAGGCGCGGCACCCTGGCCCTGGACCTCAACCTGCACGTCGGCTCCCGCCTGCCGGCCTACTGCACCTCGATGGGCAAGGTGCTGCTGGCCCACCGCGACCCGGCGGCGCTGCGGCAGATCCTGGACCGCACCGACCTGGCCCGGCGCGGGCCCAGGACGATCACCAACCGGGAGCAGCTGCTGGCCGCGCTGGCCAGGGTGCGCCAGAGCGGCGTGGCGGTCAACGACGAGGAGCTGGCGCCGGGCCTGCGGTCGTTCTCCGCGCCGGTGCGCGACCGCTCCGGCGAGGTGGTGGCCGCGATCAACGTCGCGGTGTACCTGACGCTGGTCCCGGCCACCCTCGACGCGCTGGCCGGGCGGCTGGAGCCGCCGCTGCGGCGCGCCGCCGCGGAGATCTCCCGGCGCCTCGGTCACCGGCCCTCGCCGGAGACGTGTTCGACTGAGTGAATTCGCGTTCTACTGCTCGGAACGAATTGTTGCGCGGGGTTCGGCGGGGTCATACGGTCCGGGTCACCGGAGCGAGGTGCCCGAGCCCGTCCTCCCCCTGAAGGATCGTTCATGACCATCACCCGCGAGCTGCTCATCGGCGGCAAGTCCGTGCCCGCGCGGTCCGGCCGGACCACCGACGACCTCAACCCCTACACCGGGCAGGCGTACGCCACCGTGGCCGCCGCCGGGCCCGAGGACGTGACCCTCGCGGTGGACGCCGCGCGGGCCGCCTTCGACGACTGGGCGGCGCTGAGCCCGTTCGCCCGCCGCGCCGTCTTCCTCAAGGCCGCCGACCTGCTCCAGGAGCGCGGCGAGCAGGCGGTGGCCCTCATGGCGGGCGAGGTCGGCGGCACCCGGCCGTGGGCCCTGTTCAACGTCGGCCTGGCCGCGAACATCCTGCGCGAGAGCGCCGCCGCGATCACCGCCCCGCGCGGGGACGTGCTCGCCGCGCAGGAGGAGGGCGCGCTCGGCCTGGCCGTGCGCGAGCCCGTCGGCGTCGTCGCCGCCTTCTCCCCGTGGAACGCGCCTCTCATCCTCGGCGTGCGCTCGGTGGCCGCCGCGCTGGCCGCCGGGAACACGATCGTGATGAAGCCCAGCGAGGACGCCCCGCTCGCCTGCGGCCTGTTCATCGCCGACCTCCTGGCCGAGGCCGGGCTCCCCGCCGGCGTGCTCAACGTGGTCACCAACGACCCCGCCGACGCCCCGCTGATCGCCGAGACGCTGATCGCCGACCCGCGGGTACGCGCGGTCAACTTCACCGGCTCCACCGAGGTCGGCCGCATCATCGGCACCCACGCGGCCAGGTACCTCAAGCCCGCCATGCTGGAGCTGGGCGGCAAGAACGCGATCATCGTGCTCGACGACGCCGACCTGGACCACGCGGTGGACGCGGCCACGTTCGGCGTGTTCATGAACGCCGGGCAGATCTGCATGTCCGGCGACCGCGTCCTCGTCCACGAATCGCTGGCCGAGGAGTTCACGGCCAGGTTCGCCGCCAAGGTCGCCGCCCTGCCCGCCGGCGACCCGGCCGAGCCCACCACGGTCATCGGGCCGCTGGTCTCCGCCGCCGCGGCGCGGCGGGTCGCCGCCCTGGTCAGCGACGCCGTCGCCAAGGGCGCCACGGTCGTGACCGGCGGCGGCGAACCGGAGGGCGCCGTCCACCCGGCGACCGTCCTGACCGGCGTGCCCGGCGACGCCGACCTGTACTACGGCGAGGCGTTCGGCCCGCTCTGCGTCATCGACACCTTCGCCACCGACGACGAGGCCGTCGCCCAGGCCAACGACACCGACCACGGCCTGACCGCGGGCGTCATCACCGAGAACGGCACCCACGGCCTGCGCGTGGCCCGCCGGTTGCAGACCGGCATCGTGCACGTCAACGACCAGTCGGTGGCCGACGAGCCGCAGGCCCCCTTCGGCGGCTTCAAGTCCTCCGGCTACGGCCGGTTCGGCGGCCGCTGGGGCATCGAGGCGTTCACCAACACCCGCTGGATCACGCTGGCGACCCAGCACGCCCACTACCCCTTCTGAGGCCCTGCTGAGGCCCTGCTGAGGCCCTTCTGAGGCCCTTCTGAGGCCCTTCTGAGGGACGGCCGGGTCCCGGCCGCCGCCGAGCCGGCCGGGATCACTGCCCTGGTTCCCCCGGCTGATCCCCTTTCCATCACGGATGTGCGCTTCCGCGCGGCGCGATGTGCATCCGGTGGCCGTGGATGATAAGCAGGCCACGGTTGCAGGTGGGAGAAAAGGAAGTGCCGTCCATGAACGTGCCCGGCGGCGAGCCGACGTACCCGGTGGTGGAGCGCGAGCGCCTCCGCAGGCTGGCCGACCTCAGCCAGGCGGGCACCTACGTGGTCGACGACGGCGGCCGGATCCTCGAGGTCAGCCCGCAGGCCCAGCGCCTGCTGGGGCGTACGGCCGCCGAGATGCTCGACCGCGACGCCCACGACCTGCTGCACCGGGGCAGGCACGGCGCGACCCTGCCGCGCAGCCAGTGCACGATGCGGCAGCCCCTCATCACCGGCGAGACCGGGCAGGGCGAGCTGGAGTGGTTCGAGCGCGGCGACGGCACGCTGCTGCCGGTCTCCTGGCTGGTCACCCCGTGCCGCATCGGCGCGGGACGCACCGGCGCCCTGGTGATCTTCTACGAGGCCGCGGAGGCGGGGCCCGCCCAGCCGGAGCCGACGAGCGCGTCGTCCACGATGTCGGAGCTCGACCGGCTGGCCCTGCTCGCGGAGACGACCACCACCCTCACCGCCAGCCTGGAGGTGGAGGAGACGCTGACCCAGCTCACCCGGCTCACGGTGCCGCTGCTCGCGGACTGGGCGGTGGTCGACCTGCTCACCGAGGAGCGCGGCGTGTCGCGGGCCCTGGTGGTGCACCACGAGGACGGCGCCCTGGTCCACCGGGAGGAGCTGGAGGGGCCGATGCCCGCGGTGCCCGAGGAGTCGCCGATGCCGCTGTCGCGGGCGCTGCGCGGCGTCACCTCGACGCTGGCCGGCCCCGACACCTACCGGGGCGACCCCGACTCCGGCATCGCGGTCGTCCAGCGGGAGCTGTTCGAGGCGACCGGCATGCACTCGGCGTGCATCGCGCCGATCCGCGGCGTGCGCGAGGTGCTCGGGGCGCTCACCCTGGGCAGGGCCGAGCAGCCGTGGCCGTTCACCCCGACCGACCTGCTGCTGGTCGAGGACATCGCCCGCCGCGCGGGGCTGGCCCTCGACAACGCCCGCCTGTACGAGCGGCAGCGCCGCGTGGCCGAGACCATGCAGCGCCACCTGCTGCCGCACCTGCCGGCCGTGCCGGGCGTGCAGATGACCGCCCGCTACGTGCCCGCCCCGCACGCCTCGCAGGTCGGCGGCGACTGGTACGACGCCTTCACCCTGCCCGACGACGGCGGCACCGCCCTGGTGATCGGCGACGTGGTGGGCCACGACCTCGACGCCGCGGCGGGCATGGCCCAGGTCTGCAACATGCTGCGCGCCTACGCCGCCATCCAGCAGGAGCCGCCCAGCGTGATCATCGACCGCCTGGACCGGGCGGTCAACCGCATGGCCCAGGCCACCATGGCCACCGTCGTCCTCGCCCACCTCCAGCACACCGACGACGGCCGCTGGCTGCTGCGCTGGACCAACGCCGGTCATCCCCCGCCGCTCCTGATCGAGCACAACGGGCGCACCCGCTTCCTGGAGGACGGGCACGGCCCGGTCCTGGGCACCGGGCTGCGCCCCGAGCGCACCGACGCCGTGGCCGAGCTGCCGCCCCGCTCCGTGCTGCTGTTCTACACCGACGGGCTCATCGAGTCCCGCGCCCACATCCTCGACAAGGGCATGACCCGGCTGCGCCGGCACGCCGCCTCCCTCGTGCACCGCCCGCTGGAAGTCCTCTGCGACGTGCTCCTCGACCGCGTACGCCCGGCCGACAACGACGACGACGTCGCCCTGCTGGCCCTGCGCGTCCCCGCCACCCCCTGACCCGCGGCGCGCCGGGCCCCGGCCCGCGCCGGGCACCCGCCGGCCGGCCGCGCCGGCGACCGCGGGACGACCGCCGCGTCGCGCTCGGGCTGGCCGCGCTGATGCACCGGCTGACCCGCTCGGTCGTCCTGCGCGCGACGCTGCTGGTGCCCTGGCTGGTGCCGAACGTGACGATCGGCCTGCTGTAACTGGACCTTCACCGGCTGCACCGCGCTGCTGCTCTACGCGGGGATGTCGCAGATCCCGCAGAGCCTGTACGAGGGCGCGGCGATCGACGGCGCCGGCGAGTGGCCATGTTCCGCTCGATCACGCCGCCGCTCCTGCGGCCGATCCTGGCGCTGGCGCTGGTGCTGGTGGTCGTCCTCGGCGTGCTGACGACCCTGCAGATCGGCAGGAGGGCCGCCTGGCTCGCCCTCGTCGTCGCGGTCGTGCTCGCCGGCTCCGAGCCTCCCACGCCCGTCGCCGGCGCCGTCCCCGGCGTCCGCCACTCCGGGGCGCACCGGGAGCGGGCCTACCGGGACGCGCTCGCCCTGGTCCGGCGGGTGGCGGGCCCGGAGGTCTACCTGTCCGAGCGGCCGGACATCGTCAGGACGGGCCGGTACAGTTTCGCCATCGGCGGCCGCGCCGTCGATTTCGCCGCCGCGCTGGACCCGGGGCAGCAGTATCCGATCTCGTGCCCGGCGGCCACCATTTCGCTACAACGAAGCATAACCGGGGGATTGTGGTGGCCGAGGTGGCCGGGGCCGACGTCAGCAGGCTCCGCGAGCTCAACTCGCTCAGCATCGTACGGGCGCGGTCCGCTGGTTGTCGGCCCCCTCCCCCATCGAGAGCTGCCCGGGGGTGCCCGACGACATCCACCCCAATGACAAGGCCGCCTGGGTCTTCGAGCGCGCCCGCGAGGGCGACCGCCACGCCCGCACCGCGCTGCGCCGCCTGTGCCTGCGGGTGCCCGAGATCCGGGCGTCGGTGCTCGGCGCCGGCAGCGTGGCGCTCGGCGCGCTGCGCGTCGCCCTCGACCAGGTCGACGCGCGGCTGTTCACCGACGGGATGCCCGCCCCGCTCACCCTTCGCGCCTGACCGCACGCTCCTCGCCCTTCTCCTCGCCCTTCTCCTCCTCCTTGCCGCCGCCGTCCTCGTCGTCGTCCTCGGTGAGGTACGCCTCCGGCACCTCGGGCGGGATCGGCACCAGCTCCTGGCGGGACCCGAACGTGTCCAGCAGCGACAGCAGCATGGCCAGCACCGGCACCGCCAGCAGCGCGCCCACCGCCCCGAAGAGCTGCGCCCCCAGGATCACGCCCGCGAACGCGACGCCCGGGTGCATGTCCACCGCCCGCCCGCTGATGCGCGGCTCCAGCGTCAGGTTCTCCACCTGCTGGTACAGGATCGCCCAGGCCAGCGCGGCCACCCCGATCCACGGCTTGGGCGAGACCAGGCCCACGACGGTGGGCAGCGCGATCGCGATGTACGTGCCGATCGTGGGCACGAACTGCGCGACGATGCCCGTCCACACGCCCAGCGCCAGCCACGACGGCATGCCGATCAGCAGGAACACAACGGCCGAGGTGGCGCCGTTGATCGTGGCCAGGATGAGCCGGGCCGAGACGTAACCGCCGGTCTTGACCAGCGACACGTCCCACACGGTGAGGAAGACCTGCTGGAAGCGGCCGGGCAGGAGCTGGGCCAGCCAGCGCCGCAGCCGGGGGCCGTCGGCCGAGAAGTAGAAGGTCAGCAGCAGCAGGGTGAAGGTGTTGAACACCGCCGCGGTGATCGTGCCGAGCAGCCCCAGCACGCCGCCGACCAGGTCCTGGGCGTAGGTGGCGGCCTGCTGCGGGGTCAGGTTGATGGAGCTGAGGATGGTGGAGATCTCGTACTTCGTCCCGAATCGGGCGTTGATCCAGTCGATGGCGCCGGTGACCACCTCGGGCAGCGCCTTCACCAGTAACGCGGCCTGCTCGACGAACAGGTTGCCGAACAGGTAGAGGAAGACGCCCGTGAGGACGGCGATCCCCGTCATCACCAGGACGGCCGCCGCGCCGCGGCGCATGTGCCGCGACAGCCGGCCCACCGCGGGCTCCATCGCCAGTGACAGGAACCAGGACATCACCACGAGCACGACCAGCGAGCCCGCGTCCGCGAGGACGAAGCGGGCCAGGGACACCACGACGACGACGGCGACGATGACGAACCCGATCCGCCACACGTTCGAGGCCGACAGGAGCACCTGGACCTGGGGGACGGTCCCGGGGCGGCGCTCCCGGGGCTCGATCGGCTCGATCGGCTTGATCACGGCACTCTCCTGACGGGCCACCCTGCGACATTTCTCATCGGCATCCCTTTCCCCGTCCGGAGCCGGTCGAGCATGGCGAGGGTCAACCGCCGCCCGCGAGCAGCCCGGCCAGATGCTCCGCGATGGCGGAGATCGTCGGCTGCTGCCACAGCAGGGTCGCGGGCAGCCGGCGGCCGAAGCGCTTCTCCAGGCGCCGCCGGACCATGACGGTCATCACCGAGTCCAGCCCCTGCTCGACGAGGGGGCGCCGGAGCGCCAGGTCCTCGGGGGCCAGCCGCATCACGGCCGCGATCTCCGCGCGCACCTCGGGCTGGAGGCGCCCGCGCAGCTCCTCCGGCGGCAGCCCGGCGAACGACTCCGCGGGCTCCTGGAGGTCGTCCTCGGCGGGGGCGGGCGCGTCGATCACCGGGTAGCGCAGGCCCGTCAGGTGCCCGAGCACCCGGCCGTCCACGTCGGCCAGGAGCGCCCGCACGGTGTCGGGGGCGGCCGGGTCCACGGCCGCGTCCACGATCACCGTCGCGGGCGGCGCGCCGGTCAGCACCACCTCGTCGATGCGTACCACCATGCGCAGCACCGGATCGCCGGGGAACACGCAGGGCGCCACGGACATCGCCGCGTCCAGCGCCGGCGCCCAGCCTCCCTGCTCCCCGGTGCTGTCCCCGGTGTTGTCCCCGGTGCGGACGGTGGCCCGCAGCGCGCCGTCCCCGCCGAGCAGCGTCTCGATGGTCCAGCCGAATCCCGTCGAGGGCACGCCGACGGCGGCCAGCCGCCGGTGCACGAAGCCGGGGTCGATCGGGGCGAGCGCGCCGGCGTCCGGCAGCACGTCGGGCTTCACCTGGCCGGGCGCGGCCACCTCCGCGGTGACGTGGACCAGCCAGGCGGGCTCGGGCTCGCCAGGGGCGGCCGGGGTGCGGGCGGCCAGCCGCAGCGCCGGCGGCTCGTGCACGACCTGGATCTGCCGGCGCTGCGCGGTCATCAGCGGGTGCAGCATCTCCACGCCGGTGAGCGTGACGTCCTCGTCCCCGGTCGTGTCCCTGGCGGCGTGCAGGAACGTGTTGACCAGCACGGCGGCGGGCACGATCTCGACCCCGTTGAGCGCGTGGCTGCCCGGGTAGGGCCGGTTGGCGTCCTCCAGGGCGGTCCGCCACATCCGGGTCCGGCTGCCCGCCAGGCCGGTCGCGGCGCCGAGCAGGGTGTGGGAGCCCACGTCGTGCCCCCGGTTGTCGTCCCCGGCGTACGCCTCACGCCAGTGGCGGCGGTGCTGCCAGGCGTACGGCGGCAGGTCGGCCAGGCCGCCGGACGGCTGGAGCCGGCCCCAGTCCACCTCGACGCCGTGGCAGTGCGCCGCGCCTGCCGCGAGGAGGAAGGCGAGCCGCTCCGGCTGGCCGCGGCGCAGCGTCGTGCCGACGAACACGTCCTCGTGGCCGCTCTCCGCGAGCGTCTCGGTGACGGAGTGCGCGACCACGGGGTGCGGGGAGATCTCCAGGAACACGCGGTGGCCGTCCTGCGCCGCGGCCGTCACCGCCGCGGCCAGCCGCACGGGGTCCCGGAGGTTGGCCGCCCAGTACGCGCCGTCCAGGACGGGCGTCGCGCGGGGGTCGGCCAGCGCGGTCGTGTACATCGGGACGCGGGGCGCGCCGAGCGCGAGATCGGCGGTGGCGGCGGCCAGCTCGGCGGCCAGCGGCTCCATCTGCGGGCTGTGGAAGGCGACGTCCGACGCCACCCGCCGCATCACGATGCCCTCGGCCGGCCACTCGTCCAGCACCGCCTCGACCGCGGCGACCTCGCCGGACAGCACGGTGGAGCCGGGCGCCGAGGCGATCGCCGCCACCAGGTCGGTACGTCCGGCCAGCCGCTCGGCCGCCTCCTCGAAGGGCAGGCCGGCCATCACCATCGCGCCCTTGCCCGCGGCGCGGCGCAGCAGCCGGGAGCGGCGGCAGATCAGGCGGGCGCCGTCGGCGACGCTCATCGCGCCGGCCGTCACCGCCGCCGCCAGCTCGCCGACGGAGTGGCCGATGACGGCCCTCGGCACCACCCCGTGCGCGTTCCAGAGCCTGGCCAGGCCGAGCTGCATCACGAAGATCATGGTCTGCACGCGGTCGATCGTGTCAAGGTCGCCCTCGGCCAGGACCCGCCGGGGGGAGAAGCCGATCTCCTCGGCGAAGACCGGCTCCACCTCGTCCACCAGGGACGCGAACTCCGGCACGGCGAGCAGCTCCCGCCCCATCCCGCGCCACTGGCAGCCCTGCCCGGAGAAGACCCAGACCGGCCCGGGGCCGGGGTCGGGCAGCACGTCCCCGGTGAGGACGGATTCGGCCGGCACGTCCCCGGCGAGCCTGCGCAGGCCGGCCGCCAGCTCGTCCCGGTCCGCCGCGACCACGACGGCGCGGCGGGGCAGGTGGGTGCGCCGCAGCGCCAGCGTGTGCCCCGCCGACGCCAGGTCGGCCCCGCCGGGGTGGGCGTCGAGGTGGCCGGCGAGCCTGCCCGCGTACTCCCGCAGGGCCCGTTCCGACGCGGCCGACAGGGGGAACAGCCGCTCCCCCTCGACCGGGGACGTCCCGGCCCCGGTCGCGGCGGGGGCGGGGGCCTGTTCGAGCACGATGTGCGCGACGGTGCCGCCGTACCCGAAGCTGGAGACGCCCGCCCGGCGGGGGTGGCCGCGCTCCGGCCAGGCCGTCCGCTCGGTCACCACGCGCAGGCCCGAGCCCTCCCACGGGATGGCCGGGTTGAGGGTTCTCAGCACGCTCGGCGGGATCTCGCCGCGGTGCAGGGCGAGCACCGCCTTGATGACGCCGGCGATGCCGGCCGCGCCTTCGAGGTGGCCGATGTTGGACTTGACCGAGCCGATCAGGCACGGGTCGCCGGGGGCGCGCCCGGCGCCGTACACCGACGACAGCGCGCCCGCCTCCAGCGGGTCGCCGAGCCGGGTGCCGGTGCCGTGCGCCTCGACGTAGTCCACGGTGGACGGCTCGACGCCGGCCTGCCGGCAGGCGCGGGCCATCACGTGCTCCTGGGCCTCCCCGCACGGCGCCATGATGCCGTTGGTGTGGCCGTCCTGGTTCACGGCGCTGCCGATGACCAGCGCGAGGATCCGGTCGCCGGCGCGCCGGGCGTCCGACAGCCGCTTGAGCACGACCACGCCGCAGCCCTCGCCGCGCCCGTAGCCGTCGGCCGAGGCGTCGAACGACTTGGACCGCCCGTCGGGGGCCAGGGCTCCGGCGCTGCCGAGCGTGAGGGTCTGGCCCGGGGTGACCAGCAGGTTGACGCCGCCGGCCAGGGCGACGTCGCTCTCGCCGAGCCGCAGGCTCTGCGCGGCCAGGTGCAGCGCGACCAGCGACGCCGAGCAGGCGGTGTCGATCGCCATGCTGGGGCCGCGCAGGTCCAGGGAGTAGGAGATGCGGTTGGCGACGGCGCAGGTGGCGGCACCGATCCCGGTCCACGCCTCGATCTGGGGCAGGTCCTCCAGCAGCCGGCCGCCGTAGTCGGCCGTGCAGACCCCGACGAAGACCCCGGCGTCGGTGCCGGCCAGCTCGTGCGGCGGCAGGCCGGCGTGCTCCAGGGCCTCCCACGCGGTCTCCATGAGGATGCGCTGCTGCGGGTCCATCAGCTCGGCCTCGCGGGGCGACAGGCCGAAGAACTCCGCGTCGAAGCCCTCGATGTCGTCCAGGAAGCTGCCGTGCCGGACGGCGCCGCGCAGCGCGGCGGCGTGCTCGGGGCCGCGGCTCTCGTAGCGGTGCCAGCGTTCGGCGGGCAGCGGGCCGGTGGTGTTCCGGCCGGCGCACAGCAGGTCCCAGAACTGATCGGGCGAGCCGGTGCCGCCGGGCAGGCGGCATCCGATCCCGACCACCGCCACGGGTTCCACCCGGGCTCCGCGCGGGCTGTCGACCATCAGCTTTCGTTTCCCTTCGGTTCTCAGGCCCACGGAGGAGTGTCGATGATCTCGATGACGGCGCCGGAGACGGTCACTCCCGGCCCGGTGCCGAGCATCAGCAGGTGGTCGCCGGGGCCGAGCTGCCCGGTCCCGAGCAGGTGGTCCAGGGAGAGGACCTGGTCGCTGGCCCCGCAGTGACCGATGGTGCGGCCGTAGCCCCAGGTCGAGCGGGACATGGGCAGGTCCAGCACGGCCATGCACCGCTGCTCGACGATCTCCTCGGAGTAGTTCATGAACGCCACCCTGGCCAGGTCGCCGGCCTCGATGCCGCTCTCGTCCAGGACGCCCTCGACGATCTCCATGAGCGCCCGCTGGATGTGGAACAGCGCCGCGGTGGCCTCGCCCCTGGGCATGACCTGCTGCCGGAACTGCTCGTTGCGGGCCGCGAAGCTCATCCGGCGCCCGACCGTGACGCCCGGCGGGAACAGCGGCTCGCTGCCCCGGTGCAGCTCCTCGGCCTCGGCGACCGTCGTCGTGCGGACCGACGTCAGGCGCGCGAAGCCCTCCTTGGCGAGCACGAGCGCGCTGGCGGCGTCCCCGCCGATGTAGCCGGGGCCCATCCGCCACCGGTCCATCAGCGGGGTGCCGTAGTTGTCGGCGGCGACCAGCAGGGCGGCCTGCCGGCCGGGGGCGGCGTGCAGGTAGCCGGCCGCCAGCTCCAGGGCGATGAACATCCCGTTGCAGCCCTGCCGGATCTCGGTGGCCAGGACGTCCCCGCCGACGAGGTGGCGTTGCAGGTAGGAGTGCGGGGGCCAGCCGTCCGGCCCCTGGTGCCAGGTCGAGGCGTACAGGAGGAGGTCCAGGTCGGCCGGTGCCCGCCCGCTGCGCTTGAGCGCGCTGCGCGCGGCGTGCAGGGCCATCTCCGGTGCCGGCAGGTCACCGGCCACCGCGGTGCCGGCCAGGTTGTGCAGCTCGGCCTCCTCGGCCGGGTACCAGCCCTTGGCGACGGCCTTCTCGACGCTGACGACGGTCCGCGGGAGGAACGCTCCCACTCCGCTGATGTACGTGTCCGCCAACCGCATGACTTCCGCTCCCGCTAGACGGATTCGAGCTCTTCGACCATCGCCACGATGGCCGCCACGTCCCGGAAGTTGCCGGGGTCGAGCTTGGCTGCGGGGATCGCGACGCCGAGGTCCCTGCGCAGGAAGTTCAGCAGCCGCGCCGTGCGCAGGGAGTCCAGGAGGCCCGACACCAGGAGCGGGGTGGTCTCGTCGATCTCGATGTCGTCGCCGTCCTGGACCAGGTTGTCCTGGATGAAGGCGATCAGCCGCTGGGTGGTCGCGGTCATGCGCGTGCTCCTGCCGTGACGGGAGAGGTGGACAGGATCCGGAACGCCGCCGCGGCGACGGACGTCCCCGAGCCGAACCCGACCATGAGCAGGTGGTCGCCGGCGACGAGCCCGCCGGTGGCGAGCAGGTGCTCGAAGGCGATGAACTGGTCCACCGCGCCGCAGTGGCCGACGCGCCGCCCGTAGTCCCAGGTGGTCTGGTCCTCGTCGATGCCGAGCCAGGACATCTGCCCGTCCAGGTCCTCGCGGCGGCCGTGCGGGAACGCCACCCGGGTGATGTCGGCGAGCCCGATCCCGGCCTCGTCCAGGGTCTGCTCGACCTGCTGCATCATCGTCTTCTGGATCGTCAGGTGGATGCCGGTGCCCTGCGCCTTGAGCAGCCGCTGGCGGAACTCCTCGTGCCGGTCGCCGAAGCTCAGCCCCCTGCCGACGGTGGCGTCCGGCGGGAACAGCGGGTAGGCGCCGTCGTTGACCGCGTCGGCCTCCGGGATCACCGTCGCGTTCACCGACAGCAACTCGGCCATGCCGTGGTCCTTGCCCAGGACGAGCGCGGCCGCGGCGTCGCCGATCAGCGCCCCGGGGGTCATCCGCCAGCGGTCCACCAGCGGCGTGCCGTGGTTGTCCGCGGAGACGACCATCGCCGTCCGCCGGTCCGGGTCGGCCCGCAGGTAGCTGGCCGCCAGTTCGAGCGAGCTGATCATCCCCACGCAGCCGCTGCGGATCTCGAACGCCGGCACGCCGCCGCCCAGGAGGTGCATCTGCAGGTAGTGCTGGGGCTGCCAGCCGTTCGGGCCCTGGTGCCAGACCGACGGGTAGAGCAGGAGGTCGAGCTCGCGCGGGGACGACTCGCCCCAGCGGTCGTAGGCGTCCAGGACCGCCAGGCGCGCCATCTCGGGCGCGGGCAGGTCACCGGCCACCGCCGCGCCGAGCTGCTGGAACCTCTCCGCCTCCGCCGCCGGGTACCAGCCCTCGCGGACCGCCTGCTCGACGCTCACGCTGTCGGGCACGTAGACGCCGAGGCTCCTGATGAACATGTTGGAAGTACGCACACGTCCCCTAACTCATCGACGATGCCGGGCCACGGCCCTCGACGTGGGCGGGCGGCTGACCCGAAATATTTCGGGCCCCGGGATATCACGCGACCCGGCCGCGAAAACAAAAGGAAGGATAGGGGCGGCTCATCCGGCGAGGCAATATGCGCGTCCGAAACCCGGACGGCGACTTTTCGTGACCGGAGCCGGACGGAACGTATTGCGTTCAGGGAATGGGCCTTTCCGCACCCGCCGCGTTTTCTCCGCATGCAATGACCCGGAATCCACGCGGCGGGTGACGCGGCGTCGCGGTCAGGGCACCCGCGTGCAGACGAGGTTGTTGAGTTTGAACTGAGCCGGAATCTCGTTCGTCCCGGTGGCGGTGGCGGAGAAGCCGAGGCTCTGGCTGGAGCCGGGGCCGATGTAGGAGTTGTGGCCGGCGTCGCGCGCGGTCACCTGGGCGCCGGTCTGGGTCACCGTGGCGTTCCAGGCGTTCGTGATCTGCTGGTTGCCCGACCAGGTCCACGTCACGGTCCAGCCGGAGACGGGGGTGGTGCCGGTGTTCCTGATGGTCACGCTGCCGTTGAAGGCGCCGTTCCAGGTGCCGGTGGCGTAGGTGACCTCGCAGGAGGTGCCCAGCTTGAGCCCGCCGCGCAGGAAGGTCGCGAAGTTGGCCCAGGTGGGGTCGAACGTGCCGGTGCGCACGGTCTCCCCGCAGTCGGTGGTGGTGCGGACGGTCTGCCTCCCGTACTGGGCGGGGTCCATGACCTCGGCCATCATGTGGTCCGCGGCGGGCACCGAGACGAACGTGGCGTCACCGCACTGGGCCTTGATCCGGTTGTAGAGCAGGACGCTCTGCCCGTGCGGCACCAGGAAGTCGGCCTGGCCGTGCAGGAACAGCAGCGGCGGGTCGTCGGCGTCGACGTAGGTCATCGGGTTGGCCTGGGCCACCTTGGCGGGGCAGGTCTGGATCGGGCAGCCGACCAGCAGGGACTCCGGGGAGGCGGGCGAGTCGTGGTCCAGGCCGCCGGTCGGCAGGTTCTGCGCGTTCATCTGCAGGAAGTCGGTCGGGCTGTAGAAGGCGAGCCCCGCCTGCACGGCGCTGGAGACGCCGGTCGTGCCGAGGGTCCCCTCCAGCGACGCCACGCCGCCGGACAGGGTGGCCATCTCCGTCAGCCAGCCGCCCGAGGAGTCGCCCATCATCGCGAAGCGGTTGGGGTCGAGCTGGTACGTGGCGGCGTTCGCGCGCAGCCAGCGGATGGCCGCCTTGATGTCGTGGACCTGGGCGGGGAAGACCGCCTGGGAGCTGGAGCGGACGCTGACGCCGGCCACAGCGAAGCCGAGCGGGTTGAAGATCTCCGCGATCGCCTCCGCGCCGGCCTTGCCGTCGTCGCTGGTCCAGGCCGAGCCAGTGTGCCAGATCAGCAGCGGCCTGGGCGTGATGCCGGTGGACGGCAGGTAGAGGTCCAGCAGGTGGCCCCTGCTGCCGGCCGGCTGGGCGGGTGCGTAGGCGATGTCGGTGATCACCTGGGCGGCTTGGGCGGGCGGCGCGAAGGCCGCCGGCACCCCGACGGCGGCCAGCACGGCCAGCGCCATGCCGACGATCGTGGCCGTGCGGATCCGAACGTGCATGGTACGACTCCGGTTGTTCGGATGGGCGCCGCTCCCCCGGGGCCGTCCCCCGTCCCCCTCCGCGTGGCGGCGCACATCGATATGGGCGGGGAGACGATATGACACGTAAGTGAGCGAGGTCAAAGTTTTCATCGTTCGTTCCAAAACGAACGGAAGAAGCGGCGTAAACCGTACTTTATGGTCGTAAGACGCGAAAAAGTCTCAGACCATCCACGCGGCGCCCAGGCGGCCGGAAAGGGACAGCAACGGGAACTCCGGAAAGAAATTCGGTAACGCCGGCCGCGTTAACGCCGATGAAACGTTCAGCGCCTTCCGCGACCGCACCGGGCCTGACAAACTCTCTGGCGCCCGGTAAGTGATAATGTCCACCGGCATACCCCCCAGTCGCAGGAGGACGAATGCGAAAGGCACGCGCTGTTCTCGTCTCGGCCGTCATGGTCCTCGGATTGTCGGTGACGGCGGGCGCCGCCGCTCCGGCGCAGGCCACCACGGCTCAGGCCGCCAGGCTGGCCGGCGTCTTCAAGGACTACTCCGAATGCCAGCGGATCGGCAGCCACGGCGTCGCCCAGGGATGGTGGGACAGCTACTCCTGCCAGTGGGAGGGCCGTTACCGCTACTACTTCCTCTACGCCTGACGGTGACCGGCCGCCCGCGCCCCGTTCCCGAGGGGCGCGGGCGGGCCGGCGCTCAGGCCGCGGACCAGCCGCCGTCCACCGGGATGATCGCGCCGTTGACGAACGAGGCCGCCTCGGAGGCCAGGTAGAGCGCGGCGTCGGCCATCTGCTCGGGCTGGGCCAGGCGCTCGCCGAGGGCGAGCACGGGGCCGAGCCGGGCCGCGCCCGCCGGGTCGAAGGTGGCGCCGTTGGCGATGTTGGTCATGGTGGGGCCGGGCAGGATGGCGTTGCAGCGGATGCCGTCCTTGGCGTACGCCCAGGCGACGCTCTTGGTCAGGCCGACCACGCCGTGCTTGGACGCGGTGTAGGCGGCCCCGGCCACGCCGCCCCTGATCCCCGCCTCCGAGGCGGTGTTGACGATCGCGCCGCCGCCCTGGCTCAGCATGTGCGGCAGCACCGCGTGGGTGACCAGGAACGTGCCGGTCAGGTTGACGCGCAGCACGCGCTCCCACTGGGCCAGGGGGATGTCGGCGGGCAACGCCATCGTGTCCATGATCCCGGCGTTGTTGCACAGCACGTCGATGCGCCCGTACGCGCCGATCGCGGCCTCCACCAGCGCGGCGACCGAGGATTCTTCGCCGATGTCGGCGGTCACCGCGAGGGCGGCGTCGCCGAGGTCGGCGGCCGTGCGCCCGGCGCCGCCGGCGTCGAGGTCACAGACCACCACGCGGGCGCCGGCCTTGGCGAAGGCGAGCGCCATCGCCCTGCCGATGCCGGAGCCCGCGCCGGTCACGAGGGCGACACGGTCGTCGAAGGTCATGCTCAAGGGGGCGTCCTTTCCCTGCCTACGCCAGCCAACCGGACTTATACGTCCGGTTGGTACCGTAACCGTCGTGACCGCCACCCGTCGACCCAACCGAGGCCCCAAAGCCGCGGCACGCAACCGGGCCGCGCTGATCGCCGCGGCCCGTGACGCCTTCGCCGCCTCCGGCTACGACGCCTCGCTCACCGACGTCGCGCGGGCGGCCGGGGTCGGGCAGGGCAGCCTTTACCGGCACTTCCCCGACCGCCTCAGCCTCGCCCTGGCCGTCTTCGAGGACAGCATCGCCGAGCTGGAGGCCCTGGCGGCCAGGCCCGGCACCACCCTGGAGGAGGTGCTGGCCCTCGTCACCGAGCAGACCATCGCCTCGACCACGTTCATCCGGCTGCTCAGCATGCCGCCGCAGCCCGACCCCCGCATCCTCGGCCTGCGCGAGCGGGTCGGGCGGCTGCTGGAGGCCGGGCTCGCCGAGGCGCAGCGCACCGGCCGGGTGCGCCCGGAGGTGACCACCGGCGACCTGCTGCTGGCCATCGGCATGCTGGCCCTGCTGCTCACCGAGCTGCCCACCGAGGCCGAGCGCACGCGGGCCGCCGGGCGGATCTGGCGCATGCTCCGCCAGGGCATCGAGACCCCGCCGCGCGCCGGCCCCTCGGCCTGACCGGCCCGGCGCTCCTCGTCAGAGCAGGGACCCGGCGAGCGGGATCTTCTGGGCCCGGAGCGCGCCGGTGACCAGCCGGGCGATGCGCCGGGCGCCGTACGCCTCGAAGTGGGTGTGGTCGTTGCAGAAGAACTGGCCGAGCGCCCCGGAGGTGTAGTCGCCGTTGTTGGGGCACAGGCCGAGGGAGTTGTAGTAGTCGACGCTGAGGGCCTGCAGATCGATGACCGGGGCGCCGGTGGCGGCGCCGGCGGCGGCGGTCTGGGCGACGTAACCGCGGTTCCTGACCGCGGTGCCGCCCGAGCAGGTGATGGCCGCGACGGCGGTGAGCAGCACGGGGTGGGCGCCGCGCTCCAGCGCCGCCCGCGCCATCATCGTCATCAGCTCCTGGTAGCGGGCGGTGCCGACGTGGCGCGGGCAGGTCGCCGAGCCGTCGTTGATGCCGAACTGGATGAACAGGTAGTCGCCGGCCCTCATGCCGGTGAGCGCCCGCTGCCAGCGGGAGGAGGGGGCGGTGGAGCTGAGCACGCACTCGCCGTCCGAGCCGACGGCCGAGGTCACGCCGCCCTCGTAGAGCCAGGTCTGGATGCTGCGCCCGGCGACGGCGAGGTTGTCGACCACGATGTTGCTGTGGAACAGCGCGTCGAACTCGGCGCCCCAGCCCACGGGGCAGGTGGCGCCGGGGCCGGCCACGGTCGAGTCGCCGGCCAGCCAGACGGTGGTCGTCGCGGCGGTGGCCGCCGCCGTGCCGGTGCGGGTGGCGCACGCGGCCGAGGCGGCGCCCTGGGCGACCGGCGTCAGGGACGCCACCAGGGCGGCGACGACCAGCAGGGGGAGCTTGCGCATGGTTCCTCCCTCAGCACCAGGTGAGCGTGGAGTTGATCCGGGTCACGTTGCTGATCGTGTTGTTGCTGCCGGTGCAGGGGCTCCACCGGATGCCGGTGTTGGAGACCGTCAGGTTCTGGAGCCTGATGCCCGAGGACGGGGCGAACTCCGTGCGGGCCGCGATGCGTACCTCGCCGCCGCCGCTGATCGTGCCCGAGATCCCGGCCAGGACGACGTTGTAACAGTTCTCCACCAGCACCGCGTTGTTGCCGGTGTTGGCGATGTCCACCCGGTCGATGGTGGCGCCGCCGCTCTCCGAAACGCAGAAGACGCCCCGGCCGCCGCCGCGGGCCTTGACGGTGCCCACCCGGATGTTGTTCGGGTAGGAGCTGCCGATCCGGCCGTTGCGGTTGGCCATGCGGAAGGCGGCGTACCCGGTGCCGGCGCCGGCGTTGTCGGCGTCCACGGTGCCGATCGTCGCGTTGACGGTCTGGTTGAGCAGCAGGCCGGACTCGCCGACGTCGCGCGCGGTCACGGTGCCGACGGTGAGGCCGTCCACGCCGTAGGTCTCCATCGCGTGCGAGCCGGCGCCCTGCACGTACACGTTGTCCACCCGGACGTCGCGGGTCCACTGACTGGTGTCGCCGCGGTTGTCGATGCGCACGCCGAGGCCCGAGCCGAGCCGCAGGTCGATCTGGCCGAGCCGGACGCCGGTGACGTTGCGCAGGAAGACGCCGTAGACCGGGGTGCCGGTGACGTTGAGATACAGGACCTCGATGTCCGTGGTGCCGCGCGAGTAGACCGGGGCGTAGTCGCCGGAGCCGGAGCCGGTGACGTTGATCGTCCCGCAGACCGACAGCGAGGTGTGGCTCGGCAGCGAGATGCGGCTGCCTGCGCTCATCGTGCCGTTGCCGCGCACGACGACCCGCTGGACGGAGGTGCGCCCGGCGGTGAGGCTGCCGATGCCGGCCTGGGCGGCGGCCCGGAAGTCGGTGCCGCTGTAGACGCTGCCTCCCGCGCTGTTGCGGGCGGTCCAGGTGCCGCCGCTGAGCGTGACCTGCGACTGGAAGGTGCCCTCCCCGCAGGCGGCGGCGGAGGCCGGGGGCGGGCCGAGCACGACGCCGGCCCCGGCGCCGGCGACCAGGGCGGCCAGCGCGGCGACGGCCCGGGCGGGCCGGCGGCGCCGTCCCCCGGGCGCGGGTGGGGCGGTGGCGGTGGATGTCCTCATGGGGTCCTCCGTGGGGGTGGTGGCGGAAGGAGTGCCCTCGGCCCGCTTTGAACGTTTCAGCGGAAAGCGGTGCGGGACGCGGGGCGCACCGGCGCTCTTCTGGTACGCGTGGAGCTCTCCCGGGCAGGGAGCGGGGAGTTGGGGGCCGCGCTTCGCCGTTGAGTGCGCGTACTGCCATAAAAACGTTTCAGGCCGCCTTGCCACCGAGACCTTAAGGAGCGGCGACGACCGTGTCAAGCGACCTGTCAGCGTCTGCAACGGCGGTGCACCTCGCGCCGGAGCGAGGCGGGAAACCGGGGTCATCCCTAGGGCCGTCCCTGAATCGGACCCTGAGCAGGACCTGCTGCCCCGGCGGATGGACGACGGCACCACCGTGGACGTGGTCCGCGTCGGCCATGTCGTCGCCCAGCAGCTCACGGGCGCGCCGGCACCCTGGGCAGCGTGGTCTACGACCTCCTGCCCGGCGCCACCATCGACCCGCCCGCGCCGGGGCTCGGCACCCCCTCGAAGTTCTACGTGCTCAGCAACAACCACGTCCTGGCCGACTCCAACCGCGCCCCGGTGGGCAGCCCGATCGTGCAGCCCGGCACCTTCGACGGCGGCGTGGACCCGCAGGACCGCATCTCCACGCTCTCCCGGTTCATCCCCCTCGACCTCACCCCGGCCGTGCCGCTGGCCAACCACAACAACCTGGTGGACGCGGCCATCGGCGAGGTGCAGTTCCAGGACGCCACCCGGGAGTGCTACTTCATCGACGGCCCCAGGGGCTGGCGCCGCAAGGCCAACGTGTCCGTCGGGGACCTGGTCAAGAAGGTCGGGCGGACGACGAACCTGACCACGGGCCGCATCATCGCCGTGGACGCCACCAGGAAGGGCCAGGGCGGCTGCGCCGACGCCGTCACCGTGGTGGGCGAGCAGCAGGACCCGCTGTCGTGGCGGGGGACGTACGGGTTCGACGGGACCGCCTCGTCCTTTCGGCACACCACCATCTTCCACACCTGGTCGCTCAGCCCGTGACGGCCGCGGGACCGGCGGCGGGACCGGCGGCGGGCCCCGCCCGGAGCGGGGCCCGCTAACCGCCGGTCGACTCGCGGGCGACGACGGAGAAGCGGCTGACGAACTCGCGGGGGGCCTGCCTGCCCGGCCCCTTCTCCGCGATCCGCCTGGCGAGGAAGCCGACGGCCGTGCTCGCCATGAGCGCGTGGTCGGGGTCGATCGACGACAGCGACGGCACGCTGTAGGCGCACTCGGCGATGTTGTCGAAGCCGATCACCTTGACGTCGTGGGGGACGCGGAGCCCGCGGTCGGCCAGGCCGCGCAGCACCCCCATCGCGACCGTGTCGGTCACGCAGAACACGCCGTCGAACGCGACGCCGGAGCCGGCCAGCCGGCGGGCCGCAGCGGCGCCCGTCTCCATCGTGAGCGCGTCGACGGACGCCACCAGGCCGGGGTCGAAGGGCAGGCCCGCCTCCCGCAGCGCCTCGCGGTAGCCGTCGTGGCGCAGGCTGGAGACGTCGACCTCGCCGCGCTGCGGGCCGTCCACGACGGCGACGCGGCGGCAGCCACGCTCGATGAGGTGCGCGGTCGCGGCGCGGGCGCCCTCGACGTTGGGCATCGCGACGTGGTCCACCGGCCCGTCGAAGATGCGCTCCCCCAGGATCACCACCGGGAAGTCGACCTTGAGCAGGTCGGTGTCGGCCGGGCCGAGCCCGACCGTGCTGAGGATGAGGCCGTCGTAGAGGCGGTTGCGGGACAGGGCCAGCGCGGCCAGCTCGCCCTCGCGCGAGGCGCCGGTCTGCTCGATGGCGACCCTGAGGCCGTGCCCGGCCGCCGCCTCGATGATGCGCGCGGCGAGCTGCCCGTAGTAGGGGCGGTCGATCTCGGGGACGGCGAGCCCGATCGTCCCGGTACGCCCGGTGCGCAGGTTGCGGGCCGCCACGTTGACCCGGTAGTCGAGCTCGTCGATGGCCCGCAGCACGCGCTCGCGCGTCTCGGCCCTGACGTGCGGGTGGTCGTTGATGACGTGGGAGACGGTCATCGGCGAGACCCCGGCGGCCCTCGCCACGTCCTGAATCGTCGCCACCTCGGCATCCTTTCACGACCCGCTCTCCCGGGCGGCCCGCCGGGTGGATCTGGCACCACCCGGCGCTCGGCATGTAACGTTACAAATCCCGTTTTCCGCGAAGAACGGAATGTGAGCGCACATGACCGACCTCGTCGTCCCCGCCGTCATCAACCTCGACGTGACCGGCCCGGTGATCAGCCGGCACCTGTACGGCCACTTCGCCGAGCACCTGGGCCGCTGCATCTACGGCGGCTTCTACGTGGGCGAGGACAGCGACCTGCCGAACGAGGGCGGCATCCGCCTCGACGTGGTGGCCGCGCTGCGCGCGCTGGACATCCCGAACCTGCGCTGGCCCGGCGGCTGCTTCGCCGACGAGTACCACTGGATGGACGGCATCGGCCCCAAGTCCGAGCGGCCGGTGATGGTCAACACCCACTGGGGCAACGTCGAGGAGAACAACCACTTCGGCACCCACGAGTTCATGGCGCTGTGCGAGCTGCTCGGCGCGGAGCCGTACATCAGCGGCAACGTCGGCTCGGGCACCGTGAAGGAGATGAGCGACTGGGTGGAGTACCTCACCCGCGCCGGCGACTCCCCCATGGTGCGGCTGCGCAAGGCCAACGGCCGCGAGGAGCCCTGGCGGGTGCGCTTCTGGGGGCTCGGCAACGAGGCGTGGGGCTGCGGCGGCAACATGTCCGCCCAGCAGTACGCCGCCGAGGCCCGCCGCTTCGGCACGTACTGCCGCGACCACGGCGACAACAAGCTCTACCGCATCGCCGCCGGCGCCAACGCCGCCGACTACGCCTGGACCGAGACGCTGATGAAGCAGGCCGGTGAGCTGGGCTGCGCCTACCGGCCCACCGGCTTCATGCAGGCGCTGTCGTTCCACTACTACACGATCCCCGGCACCTGGCAGGACAAGGGCGACGCCACCGCGTTCGACACCGACGACTACTACCGCACGATGGTCAAGGCGGCGTACGTGGACGAGCTGATCAGCCGTCACTCCGCCGTCATGGACTGCTACGACCCCGGCAGGACCGTCGGCCTGGCGCTGGACGAGTGGGGCACCTGGTGGAACGTCGAGCCCGGCACCGAGCCCGGCTTCCTCCACCAGCAGAACACGCTCAGGGACGCCCTGGTCGCCGGCCTGCACTTCGACGTCTTCCACCGCCACGCCGGCCGCCTGGTGATGGCCAACATCGCCCAGACCGTCAACGTGCTCCAGGCCATGATCCTGACCGACCCCGACACGCAGGCGCTCGTGCTGACCCCCACCTACCACGTGTTCGAGATGAACAAGGGCCACCACGACGCCGCCTCGCTGCGCGTGGACCCGCTCGCCGAGCTGCCCGCCCGCCGGGTCGGGACCGACACGCTGGCCACCGTCTCGCTGTCGGCCAGCCGCAAGGACGGCCGGGTGCTGGTCTCCCTGTCCAACCTGGACGCCGACCGCCCGGCCGACGTCGAGCTGGACCTGCGTGGCGGCGCGGTGGCCGACGTGCGCGCCCGCATCCTCACCGCCGCGAAGCTCCAGGACCACAACACCCCCGACCGTCCGGACGCGGTCGCGCCGCGCGCCCACGACGGGGTCACGGCCACGGCGTCCGGGCTGCGGGTCCACCTGCCCGCCCACTCCTTCGTCACCGTGGAGGGCCGCCTCGCCTGACGGGCGCCGCCCGGAGCGACGGTTCAGCGGGCGGAGGGCCGGGCAGTGATCGTGGTGCACCGCACACGGGTGCGGGGGGCCGCCCGTTCCCCCGGGTGGTCCAGGACCGACGCAGGACAAGGACCTCCATGACGCAGATCGTTCCCCCCGGCCCCGCCGAGGCCGGCGACGATGACCGGCCCAGCCTGAAGCGGGTGATGGGCCCGGGTCTGTTGCTGCTGTTCATCGTCGGCGACATCCTCGGCACCGGCATCTACGCGCTGACCGGCGAGGTCGCCGGCGAGGTGGGCGGCGCCGCGTGGCTGCCCTTCGCCGTCGCCTTCGGGGTCGCGCTGATCACGGCGTGCTCCTATCTGGAACTGGTCACGAAATATCCCGAGGCCGCCGGAGCCGCCCTCTACGTGCACAAGGCGTTCGGCAAGCACGCCCTGAGCTTCCTGGTGTGCTTCACCGTCATGTGCTCGGGCATCACCTCGGCCTCGGCGGCGGCGCGCGCCTTCGCGAGCAACCTCGCCAAGGGCTTCGGCCTGGACGCGGGCAACGGCGTCCTGCTCCTGATCGCCCTCGGCTTCATGCTGCTGATCCTGGCCGTCAACCTGCGCGGCGTGGGCGAGAGCGTCAAGGCCAACGTGGTGCTCACCCTGATCGAGCTGTCCGGCCTACTCCTCGTCATCGTGCTCAGCATGTACTTCATCCTCGGCGGGAACGCGGACTTCTCCCGCGTCGTCGCCTTCGAGACCCCCGCCGACAAGAACGTGTTCCTGGCGATCAGCGCCGCCACCTCGCTGGCCTTCTTCGCCATGGTGGGGTTCGAGGACTCCGTCAACATGGCCGAGGAGACCAGGGAGCCGGCGCGGATCTTCCCGCGCATCATGCTGACCGGGCTCGGCATCACCGGGCTGATCTACGTGCTGGTGTCGGTCTGCGCCGTCGCGGTGGTGCCGGTCGGCCGCCTCGCCGACAGCGAGACGCCCCTGGTGACCGTGGTGCAGACCGCGGCCCCCGGCTTCCCGATCGCCGACCTGCTGCCGTTCATCTCGATGTTCGCCGTCGCGAACTCCGCGCTGATCAACATGCTGATGGCCAGCCGGCTCCTGTACGGGATGGGCAAGCGGGGCGTGCTGCCGCCGTTCCTGGCCAAGGTGCACCCCACGCGGCGCACGCCGCAGGCGGCGATCCTGTTCACCACCGTGATCGCCCTGGGGCTGATCACGTTCGTGTCGCTGGTGCCCGACAGCCCCGTGGTGGCGCTGCTGGGCGGGACGACGTCGCTGCTCCTGCTCGCCGTCTTCGCGGCCGTCAACGTGTCCGTCCTCGTGCTGCGCCGGGAGGAGACGGGGGGCGAGCACTTCAACGCGGGCCGCGTCCTGCCCGTGCTGGGCACGCTGACCTGCCTCTACCTGGTGCTGCCGTGGTCCTCGGGGCGTCCGGCCGGCCAGTACGAGATCGCGGGCGTGCTGCTGCTGGTCGGCGCGGTCCTCTGGGCGGTGACCTGGTGGTCCGCCAGGCGGCGGGCCTGAGCGGCGGGGGCGCGCGGGGCCGGCGGGGTCAGCGGGCGGCGAAGTCCTGCGTCCAGTAGATCTGGCCGCGCGCGTCCTTGGCCGCGCCCACCCCGATGTGGGTGTAGGAGCAGTTCATGATGTTGCGCCGGTGGCCCGGGCTGTCCATCCAGCCCCGGACCACCTCGGCCGCCGACCGCTGCCCCTTGGCGATGTTCTCGGCCCAGGCCGAGCCGGCGAAGCCGGTCGCGCGGATGCGGTCCGCCATGTCGCGGCCGTCCTGGGAGTCGTGCTCGAAGTAGTCGTTCTTCGCCATGTCGGCCGAGTGCCCGAACGCGGCCCTGCGCAGCCTGGCGTCGTGCGTGAGCGGGTCGCAGCCGCCCTTGGCCCGCTCGGCGTTGGTCAGCCGGACGACCTCGTTCTCCACCGCCGTGCCCGCGGACGTGGCCGGCCGCTTCGCCGGGGACGGCGCCCGCGTCGCGGGGGCGGCCGCGCGGGTCGAGGCGGGAGTGGAGGTCGGGGTCGGGGTCGGGGTCGGGGCCGCGCAGGTCAGCCGGACGGCCTTGGAGGTGGCGGTCCTGCCCCGGTAGTCGGTGGCGACCGCGTAGTACGTGCCCGGCTCACAGGGCAGGCTCAGGGCGATGCGGCCCTCGCGGGTGGCGCCGCTCTTGACGACCGGGTCGGCGCCCGGGGCGGCGCGCTTGACGCGGATGCGCAGCAGCGCCGGCCGGACGCAGCTCCGGCGGGCCGCCGAGGCCCGGATCGTCAGCGCGGAGACGCCGGGGCGGGTCACGCTGACGCGGCACCCGTCGGCTTCGCGGGCCGGATCCGCGGTTCGGGACGGGGCGGGAACCCGGGTCGCGCCGTCGGCCGGCGCGGTCGTCGCCGGGCTCGCCGCGGCCGCCGCCCCGCTCGGCGGCTCGTCGGCGGACGGGGCGCAGGCGGCGAGGCAGGCGGCGGCGGCGAGCATCCCCAGGGGCTTGCGCATGGGCTTCCTCCGGTGTCGGGAGACGCGCACGGCTCCGCATTCTTTCACAAAAGGGACATTTCTCCTGCGCTTATGCGTAAACAGGTCCGTCCATCGGGGCGGCCGGGACCCGGTGGCCCCGTCCGCGCCGGCGGTGCCATCGGCACTGCGGGGCTCTGGCGCACCACAGTGTGATGTACGACACTCCCTCTAGAACTCTGTTTTAGAACCGTGTTCTGGCCGCTTCCGGCACCCCGCACGGCGAGCGGCCTCCCGCGGAGGAGAAGTCCATGGTGAAGACCGTCGCCCGCGAACGCCGCAGACTCGGATCCCCGCCGCCCGGCGGCATCAGCCCCGCCGACCCCAACCCCTACGGATGGGGACCGTTCGTCGTCCTGTTCGTCGTCGGCATGGTCGATCGCATCGAGGCCAACCTGATGTCCGGCGTGCTCCCGCTGATCCAGGCCGAATGGGGCTTCAGCGACACCGTGGCCGGGTCCATCCCCACCGCCGCCGCGCTGGCCGCCGCCGCCGTCGCGCTGCCCGCCGGCTACCTCGCCGACCGGCACAGCCGGACCAGGATCATCACGGTCGTGGTGCTCTGCTGGGCCCTGGCCACCCTCGGCTCCGGCCTGGCCACCGGGCTGGCCGCCTTCTACCTCATGCGTGTGCTGCTCGCCGTCGCCGAGAACGTCGACAACCCCGCCGTCGGCAGCCTGCTCGCCGACTTCTACCCCGCCGCGACCCGCATGCAGGTGTACGGCTGGACCCGGATGACCACCTACCTCGGCGGCGTCGGCACCCTGCTGGGCGGCGTCATCGGGCAGGCGCTCGGCTGGCGGGCCGCCTTCCTGGTGACGGCGGTCCCGGGAGCGCTGGCCGCCCTCCTCGTCTGGCGCCTGCGCGAGCCGCCGCGCGGCCAGATGGACAGGATCATGGCCAACGCCGCCACCGTACCCCGGCAGTCCCCGCCACCCGGCGCCGCGGAACCGCCGCAGGCCCCGCCACCCGGCGCCGCGGAACCGCCGCAGGCCCTGCCGCCCGGCGCCCTGGAACCGCCGCAGGCCGGGCCGCCCCAGGGCGATCCCGCGCCCCTTCCCGGCGCCACCGTGAAACCGCCCTTCCGGGCCGAGGTCCGGCAGGTCCTGGCCATCCGCACCCTGCGGCTGGTCGCCCTCGGCGTGATGATCCTGACCCTCGGCCTCGGCGGCGTCTACTACTGGCTGCCGTCGCTCATGGTCCGCGTCCTCGGCATGGGGACCGGCGTCGCCGGCGGCGTCAGCGGCGGCATCGGCGTCGTGGGCGTGCTGGCCGGCACCGTGATCGGCTCCTCCCTCGGCAAGCGGCTGCACGGCCGGGTCGAGGGCGGCCGGCTGCTCGTCGGCGGCTCCGGCATCACCGTCGGCTCGATCGTCCTCGGCGTCGCCCTGCTGACGGACTCCCCCGCCCTGCTGGTGACCCTCGTGCTGCTGGCCGTCACGATCTCCGCCACCGCCATCCCCACGTGCACGGCTTGCGTCGCCGACGTGGTGGCGGCCGGGTCGCGCGGCGTCGGTTTCGCCGTCCTGCAGGTCCTGCTGACGGTCGGCGTCGCCTTCGGCCCCCTCGTCGTCGGCGTGGCCTCCGACGCCACCGGCTCCCTCCTCGTCGCCATGTACGCGCTGATCGTGCCCATGGTCCTCGGCGGGCTGGTGGTCCTGGCCGCGCGCGGCTCGTACGAACGCGAGGCGGCCCGCGTCCTCGCCGCCGCCCGCGACTCCTGACCCCGCCCGCGCCCTACGATCGCCTCCATGCCGGAAATCGTGCGAACGGAACGCGCGGACAACGTCTTCGTCTCCCACCACCTGCTCGTGGTGAGCGACCGTGACTTCGACAAGGGCCTCCCGGCCCCCTCGCCCGCCTGCTGGGCCACCTCCCGCCCGGGGGCCACGGTGATCCGGACCGGCGTGCACACGGGCTTCCTCGACGTGACGATCCGGCTGGCGACGGCGCCCCCGCCTCCGCCGGCCCCCGGCGAGTGGGAGGAGGAAACCGAGACCGACCTCATCACGCTGACCGGCGAGACGATGCTGTACGGGTTGATGGGCGAGCCTCCCCCGCACTTCCCCACCCTCACCCCGCAGGGACCCGGCCGCTACCGGATGAGGGTGCACGTCCGCGGCAGGGGCCTCAACGACACGGCGTACGCGCAGCTCTGCCCGGAGGTGTACGTGATCACCGTCTGGCCGGTCGAGGTCGGGCCCGGCGCCGCCGCCGAGTGCCGGAGGTCGGCCGGTGAGGAGCCGCCGAGCAGATCCGATCGGCTCCGGGCGTCGGCCAGGGCGCGGGCGAGGAACGAGCCGGGCCGGCCGGCCGCCGCACCGGGGTTCCCCGGGGGCGGACGAGGGACGGGCGGGTAGCGGGGTGGGTGGTCAGTAGGTGGCGCGGCCGCCGCTGATGTCGTAGACGGCGCCGGTGGAGAAGCTGACCCTGTCGGAGGCCAGCCAGGCGATCAGCTCGGCGACCTCCTCGGGGCGGCCCAGGCGCTTCATCGGAATGAGGCCGGTGATGTGGGCCAGCGCCTCGGGGCCGGTGGCGGCGTTCATCGGGGTCTCGATGACGGCCGGGGCGACGGCGTTGACCAGCACGCCGCTGGTGGCCAGCTCCTTGCCCAGGGACTTGGTCAGGGCGATGACGGCGGCCTTGGAGGCGGAGTACGGCGACATGTTCGGGTTGCCGTCCTTGCCGGCCATGCTGGCGAGGTTGACGACACGGCCCCAGCCGCGCTCGCGCATGCCGGGCACGAAGGCGCGGCAGGTGTGGAAGGTGCCGTTGACGTTGACGTCGAAGGTGTGCCGCCAGCCGTCCGTCGGGACCTCCCACAGCGGGACGTTGGGGCCGATGACGCCGGCGGAGTTGACCAGGATGTCCACCGGCCCGAGCTCGTCGGCGGCGGCCTGGACGGCGGCGGCGTCGGTGACGTCCACCACCAGGTCCGCCCCGCCGGAGATGTCCAGGGTGACCACTTTCACGCCGTCGGCCGCCAGACGGACCGCGGCGGCCTCGCCGAGGCCGCTGACGCCGCCGGTGATCAGGGCGGTGCGGGGCATGAGAGTCCTCTCAGTGGGATTCGCGCGGCACGTGGTCGCCGCTGGAGCCGATGAGGAAGTCGAGGTCGGCGCCGGTGTCGGCCTGCCGCACGGTCTCGACGTAGAGGCGCTGCCAGCCGCGCGACGGGCGGGCGAACGCGGCGGTCATCTCCGGGGACGGCTCGCGGGCGGCCAGCTCCTCGGCCGGGACGTCGAGGTCGAGGCGGCGGTTCCCGACGTCCAGGACGATCATGTCGCCGGTGCGGACCAGGCCGAGCGGCCCGCCGGCGGCGGCCTCGGGCGCGACGTGCAGCACGACGGTGCCGTACGCGGTGCCGCTCATCCGGCCGTCGCAGACGCGGACCATGTCGCGCACGCCCTGGGCGAGCAGCTTGGGCGGTAGCGGCATGTTGGACACCTCCGGCATGCCGGGGTAGCCCTTGGGGCCGCAGCCGCGCAGGACCAGCACCGAGTCGGCGGTGACCTCCAGGTCGGGGTCGTCGATGCGGGCGTGCAGGTCCTCGATCGAGTCGAACACGACCGCCGGGCCGCGGTGGCGGAGCAGATGGGGCGAGGCGGCGGCGGGCTTGATGACGGCGCCGTCGGGGGCGAGGTTGCCGTACAGGACGGCGATCCCGGCGTCCTGCTGCAACGGCTCCCTGCGCGGGCGGATGACCGCCCGGTCGTGGACCCTCGCCTCGCCCAGGTACTCGACCAGGGGGCGGCCGGTGACGGTGAGCGCGGCCGGGTCGAGCAGGTCGCGCACCTCGGCGAGGACGGCGCGCAGCCCGCCCGCCCGGTGCAGGTCCTCCATCAGGTGGCGGCCGGCCGGTTGCAGGTCCACCAGCAGCGGGACGCCGGATCCCGTGCGGTCGAAGTCGTCCTGGGTCAGCTCGACGCCGAGCCGGCCGGCGATGGCCAGCAGGTGCACGACGGCGTTGGTGGAGCCGCCGAGCGCGGCCAGCGCGACGACGGCGTTGAGGAACGAGCCCCGCGTCATCACGTCCGAGGGGCGGCGCCCGGCGGCGACCATCTCGACGATCAGGCGGCCGGTCTCGTGCGCGCCTTCCAGCAGGCGGCTGTCGGGGGCGGGGGTGCCGGCCAGGCCGGGCAGCGTCATGCCGAGCACCTCGGCGAGCAGGCCCATGGTGGAGGCGGTGCCCATCGTGTTGCAGTGGCCCTTGCTGCGGATCATGGACGACTCCGAGCGCAGGAACTGCTCCTGGCTGAGCGTGCCGGCCCGGACCTCCTCGCTGAGCTTCCACACGTCGGTGCCGCAGCCTAGCGGCACGCCGCGGAAGGTGCCGGTGAGCATGGGCCCGCCGGGGACGACGACCGCGGGCAGATCGACGGAGGAGGCGGCCATGAGCAGCGCGGGGATGGTCTTGTCGCAGCCGCCGAGCAGCACCACGCCGTCGATCGGGTTGGCGCGCAGCATCTCCTCGGTGGCCATCGCCGCCATGTTGCGCCAGAGCATCGCGGTGGGCCGCACGTTCGTCTCGCCGAGGGAGACCACCGGCAGGTTCAGCGGGACGCCGCCGGCCTCCCAGACGCCGTGCTTGACGTGCTCGGCGACCTCGTCCAGGTGCAGGTTGCACGGGGTGAGGTCGGAGGCGCTGTTGGCGATCGCGATGTGCGGGCGGCCGTCGAAGGCGTCGGACGGCAGCCCGCGCCGCATCCAGGCGCGGTGGATGTAGGCGTTGCGGTCGGTGCCGCCGTACCACTGGCTACTACGATTCATCATATTCCGATAGTTGGAACGCATGCCGGAAAGGCGGAACTTTTGCGAGATTAACCCATCTCCCAGGGCGGGGAAAGCCCGTACCCGTCCCTCTTCTGTTTTCCGGAACGATGGTCTATTTTCCGGAACATGTGTGAGATCTTGGGCCTCCGGCCGTGCGCGCACTCGTCCTGACCGGCCCGGGGAAGGCCGAGGTCCAGGAGGTCGAGCCGCCCGCCGCCGCGCCCGGCGAGGTCGTCGTGGACGTCGAGCGGGTGGGCGTCTGCGGCACCGACGTGGAGCTGTTCACCGGCGAGATGAGCTACCTGCGCACCGGCCGCTCCTGGTATCCCCTGCGTCCCGGCCACGAGTGGTGCGGCCGGGTGAGCGCGGCCGGCGCCGGCGTCGATCCGTCGTGGCTGGGCCGCGCCGTCACCGCCGACACCATGCTCGCCTGCGGCCGCTGCGACCGCTGCCGCTCGGGCCGGCACCACGTCTGCGCCGACCTGGCCGAGATCGGCATCAGCCTCGGGCGTCCCGGCGCGCTGGCCGAGCGGCTCGCGGTGCCGGTCACCGCCCTGCACCCGCTGCCCGCCACGATGGACCCGGCCCTGGGCGCCCTCGTCGAGCCGGGCGGCAACGCCCTGCGCGCGGCCCGCGCCGCCGGACTGGCGGCCGGCGAGCGGCTGCTCGTCCTGGGCACCGGCACGATCGGGCTGCTGACCGCGCTGTTCGCGCGGGCCGCCGGGGCCGAGGTCCACCTCATGGGCCGCGACGAGGCGGGCCTGCGCCTGGCCGCCGGCCTGGGCTTCGAGCACGCCTGGACCCGGGCGACGCTGCCCGCCTCGCGCTGGGACGCCGTCGTGGACGCCTCCAACGCCGCCGAGCTGCCCGCGCTCGCGCTGGAGCTCGTCGAGCCGGCCAGGCGCGTGGTCTACATCGGCCTGGCCGGCGGCCCGTCCGCCCTGGACACCCGCGACCTGGTGCTGAAGGACGTGACCGCCGTCGGCATCCTCGGCGGCTCGGCCGGCATGGCGGAGGCCATCGCCGCCTTCGCCGACGGGTCGGTGGACGCCCGGCCGCTGGTGGCCGCCACCGTGGGCCTGGCCGACGCCGCCGCCGTCCTGGCCGGTCACCGGCCGCCCGCCGCCGGGCCGGGGCCGAAGATCCACATCGACCCGCGGAGGTGACCGCGCTCCCCAGGGTGGCGGCCGCGGCCCGGGGGACGCTTGAGCGCCCCCCTCCCGGGCAGCCGGTCGTCGAACCCTGATGAGAGGAGTCATCATGAGCAACGACGCAGGCCGGCCGCTCGCGCTGGTCACAGGGGCGTCCAGCGGGATCGGCCACGAGCTGGCGAAGCAGTTCGCCGAGCACGGCTTCGACCTGATCGTCAACGCCGAGGACCCGGGCATCGCCGAGACGGCCCGCGAGCTGGGGAGGTCCGGCGCGTCGGTCGAGGCGGTGCAGGCCGACCTGGCCACTCCCGACGGCGTCGAACGCCTCCACGCGCGGGTCGTGGCCACCGGCCGCCCCCTCCAGGCGGTGGCGATCAACGCCGGCGTCGGCGCCGGCGGCCCGTTCGCCGAGACGGACCTGGCCGACGACCTGCGGGTCGTGGACCTGAACGTACGCTCGTCGGTGCACCTGGCCAAGCTGTGCGTCCGCGACATGGTGGCGCGCCGGCAGGGGCGGGTGCTGTTCACCTCGTCGATCGCCGCCACCCAGCCGGGGCCGTTCGAGGCCACGTACGCCGCGTCGAAGGCGTTCCTGCTGTCGTTCTCCGAGGCGCTGCGCAACGAGCTCAAGGACACCGGCGTGACGGTGACCGCGCTCATGCCGGGGCCGACCGACACCGAGTTCTTCGAGCGGGCGGGGATGGAGGACACCAGGATCGGCAGCGGCAAGAAGGACGATCCGGCGCAGGTGGCCGCGCAGGCGTACGAGGCGCTCATGAGCGGGAAGGACCACGTGGTGGCCGGGTCGTTCAAGAACAAGGCGATGGCCGGCGCCGCGAAGGTCATGCCGGAGGCGGCCAAGGCGCAGATGCACCGCCGGATGGCCGAGCCGGGCTCCGGCGACGGCTGAACCGCCACCCAGGCCCGGCCCGAGCCGTCGGCCGGCCCGGCCCGCCGCCCCGGCCCGCCGCCTCCTCCGCCTCGGCCCGCCGCCTCCTCCGCCCCGGCCCGAGCCGGGTTCGCGGGTGACACGCCGGGCGGCGGGCGGCACACTACAGGCATGCGGACCCCTGCCGTGGCGGTGTTGTCGGCTCTGACCCTGGTGGCGTCCGTGGCGTGCGCGCCCTCGGCACCGTCACCGGCGCCCTCCCCCGCGGGCTCGCAGGGGGTCCTGCGGCAGACGGAGGACCAGATCGCCCGTACGGCGGCCGGCCTGCGCCTGCTGGACGACCTGCCGCTGTACGAGATGACCTACCACGGCGGCTACGACGCCGAGGCGCCGCTCACCGAGGCGGAGCTGGCCAGGAAGGGGGACGGCTGGGCGTGCTCGTTGTTCCACCGCGCCGGCGAGTTCGGCAGGAACTTCGACTGGGACCCCAACCCGGCCATGGTCGTCCACGCCCGCCCGCCGGACGGCTACGCCTCGCTGTCGCTGGCCGACGTCTCCTACCTGTTCCCGCCGGGGGCCCGCCCTGACCTGAGCGCCGCCCAGGACCGGCGGCGGCTGGCGCACGCGGTGCTGACCCCGTTCGACGGCATGAACGAGAAGGGGCTCGCCGTCGGCCTGGCCCAGGCGCCCGACGCGCGGCTGCCCGCCCCCGCCCCCGGGCGCCGCACCGTGGGCGGCGTGCGGATCATCCGGCTGATGCTCGACCGGGCCGCGACCGTGCCCGAGGCGATCGCCCTGATGCGCCGCTACGACCTCGACTTCACCGGCGGCCCGCAGCTCCACTACCTGATCGCGGACCGGTCGGGCAGGTCCGCGGTCGTCGAGTACGGCGACGGCCGCATGAACGTCATCGACGACCGTTACCTGACCAACATCACGATGAGCGGCGCCGACCGGGCCGCCAAGCTGGCCGACCGCCGCTACCGGCTGCTCGCCGAGGGCGGCGGCACGGACGCGATGGAGCTGCTGAGAAGGGTCGCCCAGCATCACACCCGGTGGTCGGTGGTCTACGACCTGGAGAGCCTGACCGCCGAGATCGTCACGGGGCAGCGGTGGAGCCGCGTTCACGAGGTGCGCCTTTCCACGGGCGGTTGATTCCGCCGATTCCGCGCGCGCGGGCGACGGCGGGCCAATGAGCCGCCCGTCCCCGGGATTTCCCTTTTCCGAACGAACGACATTGTCCGCGAAATCGCCTTACCTGATCACCGGGAAAGAGATTCGGCAATTCATTTACCGGTGAATCCCCGGGCGATCTCCGCGCGGCGATCGGGCCGTGCGCGGGCGCCGTCCTGACCTCGCACGTCCAGCCGGAGTTTCGGGGCGGTCCGAGCCGGAATGAGACGGCCCGGGAATCGGCCCGGCCCATACTTGAAAGTTTCACCGTCGCTTGACAGGTGAGGTGACATACGAGTCGGGAGGCGAGTGGTCCCGCGGGGGCGCCCTCGACACCGGAGGAGCGAGAGGCCCTTCTTACTTCGCCGCGCCGTGCTTGTCACAGGTGTTTGTCAGGGCCGGAGCCGGCCGCCGCCGCACTTCGGCCGGCCCTGCCGGCCCCTGCCGCGCTCGTGACGAACGCCGCATAGCAGGGAGAAGCCGACATGCTGTCCGGAACTCGCCGACCGGTTTTCGGCTGCCCGAATCCGATTTACGGTCCCCCGGGATTCGGTCCGCAGCTATCATCGCCTCTCCAGGGACGCAAGAGGCTTTCCCGATCGAATTTCCTTGAACTCATCGGTAGCAAGCGTGCAAGTCAACGCCGTTGACTCCGCCCGACAACATCGATATAAGAGTTGATGTCTGCAACAGCGTGAGATCACACGCTATGACGTGACTGTTCGCGCAGCTCCCTATTCGAGTTGTTTCGAGGCAATTGTCGAGGAGCGCCGTAACATGGCGGTTGACGACCTTTGTAGCCAGCGACGAATCCCCCGACCGGCACCGGTTCCCCGCAGGGGAGGTGCTGGGCGATCAGCGGCCAGCTAGCCGCGGCGGCACGGGATCCCCACCCCACGGATCCGTCCTCCGCCCGCACGATGTTCTGCCTGCCCTACGCCGGAGGAGGCGCCAGCGCCTACGCCGGGCTCCTCCGCGAACTCACCCGCCCCGCCGTCGTCCCCCTCCAGCTCCCCGGCCGGGAGAGCCGCATCGGCGAGCCGCCGGCCTTCACGGTCGCCGGGATCGCCGACGAGGTGGCGCCCGCCACGCGCGAGCCGTACGCCCTGTACGGCCACAGCATGGGCGCCCGGCTGGCCTTCGAGGTGGTACGCGAGCTGCGCAGGCGCGGCCTGCCCCAGCCGTCCGCGCTCTACGTCGGCGGCGCGCACCCGCCGGACCGCCGGGTGCCGCTGGCGGCCGCCGCCGACCTGCCCGACGACGCCTTCATCGACCAGCTCGTCCGCAGGTCGGGCGCGCTGCCCGAGCTGAAGCACGTACCGGAGCTGCGGGAGCTGATGATGCCGGTGCTGCGGTCGGACTTCGCCTGGATCAAGAGCTACGCCTTCGCCCCCGAGCCGCCGATCGGCTGCCCCGTCGTCGCCTTCACCGGGACGGACGACGAGGAGGTCGGCGCGGCCGACATGCTCGGCTGGGCCCGGCACACCACCGGCGGCTTCCACCTGCGCACGCTGCGCGGCGGCCACCTGTTCGTCAAGGACCGCCCCGCCGAGCTGGCCGCGCTCATCGCCGCCGGCCCGGCGGCCGGGCCCGCCACGCCCGAGCCGGACGAGCTGCACCTGTGGGCCGGCCCGCCCGCCGGCCACGCCGCGGTCCTGCGCCGCTACGCCGGCCGGGCCGCGACCGCCGCGAGCCACACCGGCGGCCTGTCCCTGGTGGCCGCGGGCCACCCGGACGGGCCGGGGGTCGGGGTGTGCGTGCTGCGCCCGGCGGACCTCGGCGGGCCGCACCACCGGCCGGCCGAGCTGAGCGAGGACGAGCGCGAGCAGATCGAGGACGCCGCCGAGGAGGACCGGCGGTGGCTGGCGCTGCGCGCCGTCACCGCGAAGCGGGCGCTGGTGGCCGCCGAGGGCCGGGGCGCCGACCCCGCGGCGGCCTGCTTCCCCGACCTGGCCGACTCTGGCCCGTGGCGGGCCGAGGAGGGGCCGGGACTGGACCGGCCGGCCCGGTGGCAGGTCCTGCACCTGCCCCTGCACACCTCGCGGGGGGAAGCGTTGGCAGCAGTCGCCGTGCCGCACGGCAGGGTGCGGCTCAGGTTCGACATGCCGGCCGGACAGGCCGGGTGACGGGGGCACAGGGTGACCGACAGGGCGCTTCTCCATGACCTCGTCCTGGCGCGGGCCGAGCGCGTCCCGGACGCGACGGCCGTGCGGCAGGGGGAGCACGGCCTGACCTACCGCGAGCTGGTCTCCGCCGCGGCGGCGCTGGCGCACCGGCTGCGCGGGCTCGGCGCCGGGCCGGAGGTCCGGATCGGCATCTGCCATCGCCGTACGCCCGACCTGCTGGTCTGCGTGCTCGGCGTGCTCATGTCCGGGAGCGCGTACGTGCCGCTGGACCCCTCGCACCCGCGCCGGCGGCTCGCCACGATCATCGAGGACGCCGGGATCACCGTCGCCGTCACGGACGGGACGGGCGCCGGCCTGCTGTCCGGGCTCCCCGTCCGGCCGGTGCCGGTACGCGGACCACACGGCCCCGCCCACGGCGGGCCGCCCGCGCCCGGCACGCCCCCGCAGGCGGCGGCCTACGTGCTCTACACCTCGGGCTCGACCGGGCGGCCCAAGGGCGTGGTGGTGAGCCACGCCTCGGCGGTGGCCTTCGTGCGGATGGCCGGCGAGGTGTTCGGGCTCGACGCCGGATGCCGGTCCATCGGGTTCGCCGCGCTCGGGTTCGACGTGTCGGTGCTGGACGTCTTCGCCCCGCTGGCGCGCGGCGGGTCCGTGATGCTCGTCCCCGATGAGGACCGCCTCGACGCCGCCCGCCTCCAGCGTTTCCTGGAACGGCACCAGGTGACCTGGGGCACCATCCCGCCCGCCCTGCTGCCGCTGCTGGAGCCGGGGCGGCTGCCCTGGCTGCGCGACCTGCTCACCGCGGGCGAGCCGGCCGGGCCCGAGCAGGTGGCCCGCTGGACGGCGGGCGGGCGGCGCTTCCACAACTGGTACGGGCCCACCGAGACCACCGTGTGCGTGGTCGGCACCGAGCTGGCGGGCTCCTGGGACCGGCCGCTGCCGATCGGGCACGCGCTGCCGGGCTGCCGGGCGTACATCCTCGACGACCTGCTGCGGCCCTGCCCGCCCGGCACGCCGGGAGAGCTGTGCATCGGCGGCCCGCAACTGGCGCGCGGCTACCTGGGGCGGCCGGGGTTGTCGGCCGAGCGGTTCGTGCCCGACCCGTACGGCGGGCCGGGGGCGCGCATGTACCGCACCGGGGACCAGGTCGTGCTGGAGGACGACGGCCGCATCGGCTTCATCGGGCGGCTGGACCGGCAGGTGAAGGTGCAGGGCCAGCGCGTCGAGATCGGCGAGGTCGAGGCGGTGCTGCGCGCGCATCCCGGGGTGCGGCAGGCGGTGGTGGACGTGACCGCCGGCCCGGCGGGGCTCAAGGAGCTGACCGCCTACCTGACCCCGGAGGACGCGCCCGGCCTCGACGGCGTGCGGGCCCACTGCCTGGAGAGCGTGCCCGCGTACATGGTGCCCACCAGGGTGGTGCGGCTGGCCGCGCTGCCGCTGACGGTGGCCGGCAAGATCGACCTGGCGGCCCTGCGCGCCCACCGGCCCGCACCCCCGGCGGCGGCGGGCCGGGACGGGGCGAGCGGGAGCGGGCGGGGTGACGCGGCGGGCCGGGCCGGGGCCGAGCGGGAGGTCGCGGCGGCCTGGACCGGGATCGAGCGGGAGGTCGCGGCCTGGGCCGGGATCGAGCGGGAGGTCGCGGCCTGGGCCGGGATCGAGCGGGAGGTCGCGGCGGCCTGGGCCGAGGTGTTCGGGGCCGGGGAGCCGGGGCCGGACGACGACTTCCTGGCCTGCGGCGGCCACTCCCTGCTGGCCATGCGCCTGGCCGCGCGGCTGCGCGCCGGCCTCGGCAGGGAGGTCGGGGCCGGCGACGTGCTCGCGGGCCGTACCGTGTCCGGCATCGCCCGCCTGGCCGAGCCGGCCCCGCCGGTGCGCGACGAGCCGCCGGCCGCGGCGCCCGCCGCGCTGTCGGCGGTGCAGCGGCGCATGTGGTTCGTGGAGCGGCTGGCTCCCGGCACGCCCGCGCACAACATCGCGATGGCGCAGCGCCTGTCCGGGCCGCTGGACGTGGCCGCGCTGCGCGCCGCCCTGGCGGCCGTGGCCGAGCGGCACGAGGTGCTGCGGTGGCGCGTCCCGCAGTCGGGCGGGGTGCCGGCCGTCGCCGTGTCACCGCCGGGCCCGGTCCCGCTGCCGGTGGAGGACGTGACCGAGGAGCGGGTGGGCGAGCGGCTGGAGGCCGAGGCCCGGCTCCCGTTCGACCTGGCGGCGGGGCCGCTGTGGCGGGCCCGGCTGCTGCGCCTGTCCGGCGAGGAGCACGTGCTGGCCGTCACCGCGCACCACCTGGTGTTCGACGGCTGGTCGCAGCAGGTGCTCTACGACGACCTCGGGCGCGCCTACCGCGGCGCCGCGCCGCCGCCGCTGCGCACGTCGTTCGCCGGGTACGTGGCCTACCTCGACGGGCGCGACAAGGAAGCCGACCTGGAGTGGTGGCGGGAGCACCTGGAGGGCGCGCCCGCCGTGCTCGACCTGCCCCGCGACCATCCGCGCCCGGCCGTGCAGACGTTCGAGGGGGCCGGCGCCGCCGCCGAGGCCGACGCCGACGTCAGCGCCGGGGTGCGCGCGCTGGCCGCGCGCCTGGGCGGCACGCCGTACGCGGTGATGCTGGCGGCGTTCGCGCAGGTGCTGCGGCGGCTCACCGGGCAGCGCGACCTGATCGTCGGGGCGCCGGTCGCCGACCGGCGCGATCCGGCCTTCCACCCGTTGGCCGGATGCCTGGTGCAGGTGCTGCCGGTGCGGCTGCGGGTCGAGGACGGCGACGGCTTCGAGGCGCACGTGCGGCGCTGCCAGGAGACGCTGTCCGGCGCGCTGGCACATCTCGACGTGCACCTGGAGCGGCTGGTCGACCGGCTCGGCCCCGGCCGCGACCTGTCCAGGAACCCGCTGGTCCAGGTGCTGTTCAACATGTACGACTTCACCGAGCCGCGGCTGGAGCTGCCCGGCGTCACGGCCGTCCCGCTGCCGCCCGGGCTGCCGGGGGCGCTGTTCGACCTGACCCTGTACGTCGGGGAACGGGACGGGCGGTACGTGTTGCAGGCCGCGTACAACCCGCGGCTGTTCCGGGCGGAGCGGATCGAGGAGCTGCTCGCCGGTTACCTGCGGATCCTCGGCGACCTGGTGGCGGCCCCCGGGCGGCCGGTGCGGAGCGCGTCCCTGCGCCCCGCCCGCCCGCCGGGGCACGGGGACGGGCCGCGCCGTACGCGGCTGCCCGACGGGACCGGGCCGCTGCCCGCCTGGGACGGGCCCGGCGTGGTGGAACGCGTCCTCGCCCGGGCCGAGCGGGCCGGCGGCGACCGGGTGGCGATCGCCGCCGAGGACAGCCGGCTGACCTACGCCGAGCTGGCCCGCCTCATGAGGGCGATCGGCCACACCGTGTCAGCGGCCCTGCGCCAGAACGATCCCCCCACCCCGTCCGGACCCACCGGGACCCCCACCCCCGAGGGGACGCCCACTCCCGAGGGGGCCGCCGCTCTCCACGGGGTGGTGGCGGTTCTGGGTGGGCGGGTGGGTGAGTTGCCCGCGTTGATGCTCGGGGTCCTCGGGGCCGGGGCGCGGTGGGCGGTGCTGGATCCCGCGTTGCCGCCCGCCCGCCTGGCGGCACAGGCGCGCGCCGCGGGGGCCCGCGTCCTGGTCGCCTGTCCCGGCGTCCCCGTCCCCGCCGAGCTGGCCTGGCTCCCCCGCCTGGACTGGCCGTCCGAGGGGGCGGCGGCCGGAGCGGCGGGGTTCCCGGTGCCCTGGCCGTCCGAGGGGGCGGCGGCCGGGGCGGCGGGGTTCCCGGTGCCGTCCGGGGAGCGCGGGTACCTGGCGTTCACGTCCGGCACCACCGGGGAGCCGAAGCCGGTGCGGGCCGCCGAGCGCCCGCTGGCCCGCTTCCTGTCCTGGTACGCGGCCGAGTTCAGGCTGACCGCCGATGACCGGTTCGCGCTGCTGGCCGGGCTGGCGCACGACCCGCTGCTGCGCGATGCCTTCGTCCCGCTGACCCTGGGCGCGACGCTGCACGTGCCGCGCCAGGACCGCGTCCGCGACCCGGCCCGGCTGGCGGCGTGGCTGCGCGAGCGGGCCGTCACGGTCGCGCACCTGACGCCCCAGCTCGCCTCGCTGATCGCCGCGGCCGGTACGGAGCTGCCCGACCTGCGGCTGGTGCTGTTCGGCGGGGACCGGCTCACCTACGCGGAGGCGGCCGGGTTCGCGGCGGTGGCGCCGCGGGCCCGCCTGGTCAACTCCTACGGCACCACCGAGACGCCCCAGGCGCAGGCCGTGTACGAGATCACCGCCCCGGTGCCGGTCACCGGCGACCCGGTGCCGCTCGGGCACGGCGTGGACGGGGCCGAGCTGCTGGTGCTGGACGCCGCCGGCGCCCCGGCCGCCGTCGGGGAGCTGGGCGAGGTGGTGGTCAGGAGCCGGCGGCTGGCGGAGGCGTACCTGGACGAGGAGCTGACCCGGCGGCGCTTCACCCGCGAGCCGGACGGCGAGACGGCCCGCTACCGCACCGGCGACCTCGGCCGCCACGACCCGGACGGCCGGGTGGTGCCGGCCGGGCGGGCCGACGGGCAGGTGAAGATCCGGGGGCACCGGGTGGAGCTCGGCGAGGTCGAGGCGGCGCTGGCCGCGCACCCCGGCGTCCGGGCCGCCGCCGCGAAGGTGGCCGAGCAGCCCGGCGGGCGGGTGCTGCACGCCTACGCGGTGCCGGCGAGCGCGGCCGTCCAGGCCGGGGAGCTGCGCCGTCATCTCGCGGCGACCCTGCCGGGCCACGCCGTCCCGGCCGAGCTGGTGCTCCTGCCGGCGCTGCCGCTGACGCCGAACGGCAAGGTGGACCGGGCCGCGCTGCCCGCCCCTCCCCCGCCGGTCGCGGCCGGGCCCGGCCAGGAGCCCGCCACGGCGACCGAGCGCCTGGTCGCCGGGGTCTGGCGGGAGGTCCTCGGCCTGCCGCGGGTCTCCGCGGGCGCGAACTTCTTCGAGATCGGCGGGCACTCGCTCGCCACCGCTCAGGTCCAGGCCCGCCTCGCCGCCTCACTCGGGCGCGAGGTGCCGATCGTGGACCTGTTCCGCTTCCCGACCGTACGCGCGCTCGCGGCCCACCTCGACGGCGAGCGGCGCACGGCGGGGACGGAGCGCGCCGCCCGGCGGGTCGCGGCGCGCCGGGCACGGCCCTCAACTCGGCCCCACCGGGCCAGACGGGAGAGTGACGGATGACCGCTGAGCTGAACCACGACGACGAGGGGCCGGGGGTCGAGCCGATCGCGGTCGTCGGCCTGGCCTGCCGCCTGCCCGGCGCGGCGGACGTGACCGCCTACTGGCGCAACCTGACCGGGGGCGTGGAGTCGGTGCGCTTCTACACGCGTGCCGAGCAGGAGGCGCTCGGCGTGCCCGATTACCTGCTGGACGATCCGACGTTCGTCCCGGCGTGCTCGATCGCGGACGGCTACGGCGCTCTCGACGCCGCCTTCTTCGGCATGTCGCCGCGCGAGGCGGAGCTGCGCGACCCGCAGCAGCGCATGTTCCTGGAGCTGGCCAGCACGGCCCTGGACGACGCGGGCTACGATCCGGCCCGGTATCCCGGCGAGATCGGGGTTTACGGGGCGATCGGTTCGGACGAGTACCAATGGCTGTATATCCGGCCGAACAAGAAGGTGTTCGCCTCCGTCGGGAACCTCGCGGTCTACACCGGCAACCACCCCGACTACCTGGCCACGATGGTGTCGTACAAGCTCGACCTGCGCGGCCCCAGCCTGACCCTGCACACCGCCTGCTCCTCCTCGCTGGTCGCCCTGCACGTGGCGTGCGAGGCGCTGCGCAGCGGCGAGTGCGACATGGCGCTCACCGGCGGCGCCTCCCTGGAGCTGCCCGCCGAGTGGGGGTACCAGTTCCACCAGGACGGCATCTACTCCCCCGACGGGCACTGCCGCGCGTTCGACGCCGCGGCGGCGGGCACGATCTGGGGCGGGGGCGGCGGCATGGCCGTGCTGAAGCGGCTGTCCGACGCCGTCGCCGACGGCGACCACATCCGCGCCGTGGTGATCGGCAACGCGATCAACAACGACGGCGCCACCAAGATGGGCTTCTCCGCGCCGAGCGCCGAGGGCCAGGCGGCGGCGGTCGCCCAGGCGCTGGGCGTGGCCAGGATCGACCCGCGTACCGTCACCTACGTCGAGGCGCACGGCACCGGCACCGCGCTGGGCGACCCGATCGAGGTGGCGGCCCTGTCCAGCGTGCTCGGCGCCGGCACGGACGAGGCGGGCTGGTGCGGCATCGGCTCGGTCAAGACCAACATCGGCCATCTCGGCCCCGCCGCGGGCATCGCGGGGTTCATCAAGACCGTGCTCGCGCTGGAGCACGGGCTGATCCCGCCGAGCCTCAACTTCGAGAAGCCGAACCCGCGCATCGACTTCGGCACCAACCCCTTCCACGTCGTGTCGGCGCTGACCAAGTGGGAGACGAACGGCTTCCCGCGCCGGGCGGGCGTCAGCTCCTTCGGCATCGGCGGCACCAACGCGCACGTGATCGTCGAGCAGGCGCCGCCCGCGCCGCTGCCCACCGCCCCGCCGCGCCCCGCCCACCTGCTGCTGCTGTCGGCCCGCACCCCGTCCGCGCTGGACGCCGCCGTGAGCGGGCTGGCCGACCACCTCAAGGGCCGGGAGAGCGACCTGGCCGACGTGGCCCACACGCTGCGCGCGGGCCGGCGCCGCTACGCGCACCGCGCCGCCGTGGTGGCGGCCGACGCCGCCGACGCGGTGACGGCGCTGTCCACCCCGCGCCGGGTGGTCAAGGGCAGGGCGGGCACGCCCAGGGTGGCCTGGCTGTTCTCCGGCCAGGGCGCGCAGTACGCGGGGATGGGCGCCGGGCTGTACCGCACCGAGCCGGTCTTCGCCGCCGCGGTGGACGAGTGCGCCGCGCTCCTGCGCGAGGAGCTGGGCCTGGACCTGCGTACCCTGCTGTTCCCTCCGGAGGACGGGCGGGAGGCCGCCGACGAGCGGCTGCGGCAGACGGCGCTCACCCAGCCCGCGCTGTTCACCGTGGAGTGGGCGCTGGCCCGGCTGTGGCGCTCGTGGGGCGTGGAGCCGGCCGCGATGATCGGGCACAGCATCGGCGAGTACGTGGCCGCGACCGTCGCCGGCGTCTTCGCCCTGCCCGACGCGCTGCGCCTGGTGGCCGCCCGGGGCCGGCTCATGCAGAGCATGCCGCCCGGCGCGATGCTCGCCGTGCGCCGCGACCACGAGGAGGTGCGCGGGGACCTGCCGGAGGGCCTGTCGGTCGCCACCGTCAACGGCCCCGGCACGTGCGTCGTCGCCGGCCCCGTCGAGCTGGTCGCCGCCTACGCCGCGCGGCTGGACGGGAGCGGCGTCCAGCACACCGCGCTGCGTACCTCGCACGCCTTCCACTCGGCGATGATGGACCCGATCCTCGGCGACTTCCACGAGGCCGTCGCCGCCGCGGCCCGGCACGCGCCGGCCCTGCCCTTCCTGTCGAACGTCACCGGCACCTGGATCACCGCCGAGCAGGCCACCGACCCCGCCTACTGGACGCGCCACCTGCGCGAGACGGTCCGCTTCGGCGACTGCGTGGCGACGCTGGCCGCCGAGGGCGAGTGGCGGCTGGTGGAGTGCGGCCCGGGCCGCCAGCTCGCCGGCCTGGCCAGGACCCAGCTCCCCCGCACCGCGCCGCGCCCGCTGGCCAGCCTGCCCGGCCCCGCCGACGGCAAGGCCGACCTGGAGGTCCTGTACGCGACGGCCGGCGCCCTGTGGACGGCGGGCGTGGCGCTGGACACCGACGCCCTGGCCGAGCCCGCCCGCCGGGTCCCGCTGCCGGCCTACCCGTACGAGCGGTCCGAGCACTGGGTGCGGACCGCGTTCGACCCGGAGCTGATCTTCACCCGGCCGCAGCGGGCGGGCGCGCTGCCGCTGGAGGAGTGGTTCTCGGTGCCGGCCTGGCGGCAGGCGCCCGCCGGCCCGGCCGGGACGGCGGCGCTGGCCGGGCTGCGCTGCCTGGTGTTCGCAGGGCCCGCCGCCGAGCCCCTGCTGGAGGGGTTGCGGGCGGCCGGCGCGGACCCGGTGCGGGTGGTGCCTGGCGAGGCGTACGGCGTCGCCCCCGACGGCACGGTCACCGTCCGCCCGGCCGAGCGCGACGACTACGAGGCGCTGCTGGCCGCCACCGGGACGCCGGGCCGCGTCATCCACGCCTGGGCGCTGGACGACGTCCCGGCCGCCGGCCCCGCCCGGATCGCCGCCGCGCAGGACCTCGGCTTCCACAGCCTGCTGGCGCTGGTGCAGGCGCTGGCCGGCGCCGAGCGTGAGGCGGGCGTCCACCTCGACGTGCTGACCGCCGGCACGCAGGCCGTCACCGGCGGGGACGTCCGGCGGCCCGAGCACGCCACCGTGGCCGGCGTGGTCGGCGTCGTCCCGCTGGAGGCGCGCTGGCTGACCGCCCGCCACCTCGACCTGGAGGCGGGCCCGTACGACCCGGCGAAGGTGCTGGCCGAGCTGGCCGCCGAGCCGGCCGAGCCGGAGGAGGGCGTGCCGCCGTCCCCGGTCGCGCTGCGCGCCGGCCGCCGCTGGCTGCGCGGCTTCGAGCCGGTGCCGCTGCCGCCCCAGGAGGCCGACCCGCTGCGCCGGCACGGCGTGTACGTCATCACCGGCGGGCTCGGCGGCATCGGCCTGACCCTGGCCGAGGACCTGGCCCGGCGCGTCCAGGCCAGGCTGGTGCTGCTGGGCCGCTCCGGGTTGCCGCCCCGGGCGGAGTGGGACGCGCTCGGCGGGGCGCCGGAGCGGGTGCGGCGGGCCGTCGCCGCCGTCCGCCGCATGGAGGAGGCGGGCGCCGAGGTGCTGGTGCTGCCGGCCGACGTGACCGACCCCGGGTCGCTGCGCCGGGCCAGGGACGAGGCGCTGGCCAGGTTCGGCCGGATCGAAGGTCTCGTCCACGCGGCCGGGGTGCCCGGCGGCGGCATGGCCGAGGTCAAGGAGCGCCGGGCCGCCGACGACGTCATGGCGCCCAAGCTCGCCGGCACGGCGGCGCTGCGCGAGGTGTTCGGCGGGCCGCTCGACTTCGTGCTGCTGTGCTCCTCGGTGACGGCCGTCGCGGGCGGGTTCGGCCAGGTCGACTACTGCGCGGCCAACGCCTTCATGGACGCCTACGCGCACGTCTGGCCCGGCCGGGTCCTGTCGGTGAACTGGGGGGCCTGGCTGGAGGTCGGCATGGCCGCCGAGGTGGCCGCGCCGGTGGCCTTCCGCGCGTTGCAGCGCGGCGACCGGGTGAGCCGCCTGGAGCACCCGCTGCTCGGACACCGGCACGAGAGCGCGGGCCGCCGCCCCTGGTACGCCGCGACCCTGTCGGCCCGGACGCACTGGGTGCTGGACGAGCACCGGGTGGCCGGGGTGCCGGTGCTGCCCGGCACCGGCTACCTGGAGATCATCCGGGCCGCGTTCGAGGCGGCCGTGCCCTCCCCCGGGCCCGGCCACGCGATCGAGCTGCGCGACGTCGCCTTCGTCGCGCCGCTGCCGGTCGCCGAGGACTCCGGCGCCGAGCTGCGGGTGCTGCTCACCCCCTCCGGCGACGGCATGGACGTCGAGGTGGTCAGCGTCACCGGCGGCGACCACGTCCAGCACGCGCGGGGCTCGGCGGCCTGGGTGGCGGCCGGGGAGCCGCCCGCCGGGGGCCTGGCCGAGGCGCGGGCGCGCTGCGTCCACGGCGCCGGCGAGGCCGGCCTGTTCGCCTCGGCGTCGGGGCTGGTCACGTTCGGGCCGCGGTGGAGCAGCCTGCGCGCCGTGCGGCTCGGCAGCAACGAGCAGCTCGCCCACCTGGTGGCCGGTCCGGACGTCGCCGCCGAGCTGGGCGCCCTGCCGCTGCACCCGGCGCTGCTGGACGAGGCCACCGCGTTCGTCGCCGTCTCCGGCGAGCACAGCTACCTGCCGCTCGGCTACGGCCGCCTCACCGTGCACGCCCCGCTGCCGGCCACGCTGTGGAGCCACGCCCGGCTGCGCGACACCGGCGGCGGCGAGGTGCTGGCCGCCGACCTCACCCTGTACGACGACGCCGGCGAGCGGGTGGTGGACATCACCGACTTCGTCCTCAGGCGCGTGGACCCGCAGGCGATGACCCGTACCGTCAACGAGGGCGCCAGGGACGCGGCCGGGGAGGCGCGGGTGAAGGAGGAGTCCGCGACCGCCGGCGTCGCCCTGGACCTCGACGGGGCCCGGCGCGGCATCCCGCCGGCCGGCGGCGCCGAGGCCTTCCGCCGCCTGCTCGCCGCGGACCTGGGCCCCCAGGTCGTGGTCAACGCCACCGCGCTGCCCGAGTTCGTGGCCGGGGTACGCGAGCTGACCCAGGACACCGTGGCCGACGAGCTGGCCGCCGCCTCCGCCGCCGGCGAGGCGGGGGAGGCCGGCGACGACCACGTCGCGCCCCGCAACGACCTGGAGAGCCTGCTCGCCGGGCTGTGGGGCGAGGTGCTCGGCGCCCGCCGCGTCAGCGTCGAGCAGGACTTCTTCGAGCTGGGCGGCAACTCGCTGGTGGCGGTCCAGCTCATCGCCCTCATCAGGAAGAAGATCGGCGTCCGGCTGCCCATGCGCAGCCTCTTCCAGGTCCCCACCGTGGCCGGCATGGCCGCGCTGGTGGAGGAGCTGCGCGGCCAGGACGTCCAGGAGAAGCCGACGACGATCACCCGGCTCCCCCGGGAGGAAAGGCGCTGACATGCGGGACGGCCAGTACAAGGTCGTGGTCAACGACGAGGAGCAGTACTCCATCTGGTTCGCCGATCGCCCCCTGCCGCAGGGCTGGCGGGAGACCGGCTTCGAAGGGCCGAAGCAGAGCTGTCTCGACCACATCGAGCAGGTCTGGACCGACATGCGCCCGCGCAGCCTGCGCGAGGCCACAGGGCAGTAGAGGGGCGGCCCGGTGACCGGCACGTACGTCTTTCCCGCCTCGTTCGCCCAGGAGCGGCTGTGGTTCCTGTCCCGGCTCGACCCCGGCGCGCCCGCGTACCACGTCAACGCCGTGATCGAGCTGCCCGAGCGGGGCGATCCCGACCGGTGCGAGCGGATGCTGGGCGAGCTGGTCCGGCGGCACGAGGCGCTGCGCACCGCCCTGGCGGTCGAGGACGGCGCGCTCGTCCAGCTCGTCCAGGTCGAGCTGCCGGTCACCCTGCCGCGCACCGACCTGCGCGACCTGCCGCCGGAGCGGGCCGAGCGCGAGTTCCGCGCGCTGGCCGTGGAGCTGGCGCGGCGGCCGTTCGCGCTGGACCGGGCGCCGCTGTGGCGGGCGCACCTGGTGCGGATGCCGGGCGCGGAGCAGCGGCTGGTGCTCGTGGTCCACCACGCCGTGTTCGACGCCCGCTCCGCCACGAACCTCGCCGCGGAGCTGCGGGAGCTGGACGCCGCCCACGCCGAGGGCCGACCGGCGCGGCTGCCCGACCTGCCCGTCCAGTACGCCGACTACGCCGCCTGGCAGCGCGAGCACCTGAACAGGGGCGTGCTCGCCGCCCAGCTCGGCCACTGGCGGGAGCGGCTGGCCGGGCTGCCGCCCGATCTCGGGCTGCCCACCGACCGGCCCAGGCCGGCGGTGCGCGGGCACGCCGGGGCCGAGCACCACCTGGCGCTGCCCGCCGGCCTGGTCGGCGAGCTGGAGGCGCTGGGCAGGCGACGCGGCGCGACGTTGTTCATGGTGCTGCTGGCCGGGCTGAAGGCGCTGCTGTCCCGGTACGCGGGCCAGGAGGACGTCGTGGTGGGCACGCCGGTGGCCGGGCGCGACCTGCCCGAGTTCGAGCCGCTGGTCGGCATGTTCGTCAACACCCTGGTGCTGCGGACCGACCTGGGCGGCGACCCGCCGTTCCGCGAGCTGCTGGACCGGGTGCGGGAGACCGTGCTGGACGCGCTGGACCACGCCGAGGTGCCGTTCGACCGGCTGGTCGAGGCGCTCCAGCCGGTGCGCGACACCAGCCGCACGCCGCTCTACCAGGTGGGCTTCAACCTGCTGCCGATGTCCTCACGCGGGCAGTTCCCGAACGGCACCGCCCAGCTCGACCTGAACGTGGACGTCGTCAGGACGGCCGACGGCGCCGGCGTCTACCTGGAGTACAGCACCGACCTGTTCGACGCCGGCACCGTGGCCCGGCTGGCGGACGCCTACCGGCTGGTCCTGGAGGCCGCCGCCGCCGACCCGGGGACGCGGCTGTCGGAGCTGCCGCTGATGACGGCGGAGCGGCGGCGCGAGCTGCTGGTGGACTGGAACGACACCGCCGCGCCCTACCCGGAGCGGCCCCTGCACGAGCTGGTCGCCGCCCAGCCGCCGGAAGCGGTGGCGCTGCGCGGCCCGGACGGCACCGAGCTGACCTACGCCGAGCTGGACGCCCGCAGCGCGGCGCTGGCCGGGCGGCTGGTGGCCGCGGGGGTGCGGCCCGAGTCGTGCGTGGCGGTGTGCCTGCCGCGCGGCGTGCCGCAGGTCGTGGCGCTGCTCGCGGTGCTGCGGGCGGGGGCGTGCTACCTGCCGCTGGACGCGGCGTACCCGGCGGAGCGGCTGGCGTACCTGCTGGCCGACTCCGGGGCCGTGCTGCTGCTCACGGACTCCGCGCACCGCGACCTGCTGCCACCGGAACGGCCCGCCGAGCTGCTGCTGGACCGGCTGCCCGAGCCGGAGCCCGGCGGCGGCGGGCCGCTGCCGGCCGTGGGGCCGGACCGGCTGGCGTACCTGATCTACACCTCCGGCTCCACCGGCCAGCCCAAGGGGGTGCAGGTGCCGCACCGGGGCGTGGTCAACCTGGTCACGGATGTGATCCGGCGGCTGGGCGGCGGTGACACGCTGTTCATGACCTCGTTGTCGTTCGACATCGCGGCTCTGGAGATCTTCACGCCGCTGCTGTCCGGCCGCACGCTGGTGATCGCGCCCGAGGACGCGCCGCGCGCGCCGAAGGAGCTGCGCCGGGCCGCGGAGGGCGTGGACCTGGTGCAGCTCACGCCGTCGGTGGCGAGCGTGGCGGCCGAGCACCTGCCGCCCGGGCTGCCGCGCGTGATCCTCGGCGGCGAGCCGCTGCCGCTCGACCTGGCCGGCCGGCTGCTCGGGGTCACCGACGAGCTGTGGAACTTCTACGGGCCCACGGAGACGACGATCTGGTCGACCGCGTACCGGGTGCCGCCTTCCCCCGACGCGATGCGCATCGGCCGGCCGGTGGCGAACACCACCTGCTACGTGGTGGACCGGAATCTGCGTCCGGTCCCGGTCGGCGTACCCGGCGAGCTGCTGATCGGCGGCACCGGCCTCACCCGCGGCTACCACCACCAACCCGCCCTCACCGCCGAACGCTTCGTCCCCGACCCCTACGGCCCACCCGGCAGCCGCCTCTACCGCACCGGCGACCTGACCCGCCTCCACCCCGACGGCACCCTGGAATACCTCGGCCGCCTCGACCACCAAGTCAAAATCCGCGGCGTCCGCATCGAACCCGACGAAATCGCCACCGTCCTCACCCAACACCCCCACGTCCACCGCGCCGTCGTCACCCTCCGCCACGACGCCCCCGGCGGACCCGGCCTCGTCGCCTACACCACCGGCACCGCCACCGAACCCGACCTCCGCACCCACCTCCGCACCCGCCTGCCCGACACCATGATCCCCGCCGCCTTCGTCCCCCTCACCCACCTGCCCACCCTCCCCAGCGGCAAGCTCGACCGCGCAGCCCTGCCCCCACCCCGCACCGACCCGGCCGACACCGCATCCGTGCCGCCACGCACGCCCATGGAGGAGACGATCGCCGCCGTCTGGGCCGAGCTGCTGGGCCGGGATCGCGTCGGGGTGACCGACGACTTCTTCGCGCTGGGCGGCCACTCGTTGCTGGTGGTCCGCCTCGTCGGGCGGATCGCCGACGAGTTCGGCGTGGAGCTGCCGCTGCGCCGCTGCTTCGACGCCACGACGGTCGAGGAGCAGGCGCTGGCGGTGCTGGAGGAAGGGCTGGCGGACGCCGGCCTGCTGGAGCTGCTGGAGGAGGAGCGGTGAGCGACGGCAACGGGGTACGCGCGCGGCTGGCCGGCCTCAGCCCGGAGCAGCGCGCCGCGCTGGAGGCCCGGCTCGCCCGCGCCCGCGCGGCCCGGCCCGACACCACGCCGGAGACCACGACGGACGCGGGCTCGCCCTCGCCGAGCGAAGCCCCCGGTGGGGTGGCCGGCGGGGCGGCCGGTGGGGCGGCCGGTGGGCCGCTGTCCGATGCGCAGCGGCGGCTCTGGATCGTGGACCAGCTCGACCCCGGCAACCCCGCCTACACGTTGTCGTGGGCGTACCGGATCGTGGGCGACCTGGACGCCGCCGCGCTGGCCGCGGCCTTCGACGCGCTGGTGGACCGGCACCCGATCCTCGGCTACGTGATCGAGACCCGCGACGGCGAGCCCCGCCAGGGCCCCGGCCCGGTCCGCCCGGTGCTGCGCGTCGAGACGATGTCCGCCGCCGAGGCCGACGCCGCCGCCCTCGATGAGGCCCGCTTCGCCTTCGACCTGAGCACCGGCCCGCTGACCAGGGCCCTCCTGGTACGCGTGACGCCCGAGCCGGACGGGCCGGGCGAGCAGGGTGATCCGGGCGAGCCGGGCGAGCACCGGCTGATCCTGACCCTGCACCACATCCTGGCCGACCGCTGGTCGGTGGCGATCCTGTTCGGCGACCTCTTCCGGCTCTACGCCGGCGAGCCGCTGCCCCCGGTGCCGGTGGCGTACGCCGACCACGTGGCCCGGCGGCAGGACGGCCCGTCCAGGAAACGCGACCTGGACTACTGGCGCGAGGCCCTGGACGGCCTGCCCGACGTGCTCGACCTGCCCGCCGACCGGCCGCGCCCGCCCGTGCCGTCGAACCGGGGCCACCGCCTGCTGTTCGAGCTGGACGCCGGCCTCGCCGCCGGGCTGCGCGAGCTGGCCGCCGCCCGGCGCGCCACGCCCTTCATGGTCCTCGTCGCCGCCGTGCAGGCGCTGCTCGCCCGCTACACCGGCCAGAGCGACATCCCGGTCGGCACGCCGATCTCCGCCCGGCCGCACCCCTCCCTGGACCGGACCGTCGGGCTGTTCCTCAACACGGTGGTGCTGCGCGGCGACCTGTCCGGCGACCCGTCCTTCGCCGAGCTGGTACGGCGCACCAGGGAGCGGGCGCTGGCCGCGTTCGACCACGCGGACCTGCCGTTCGAGACGCTGGTGGAGGAGCTGACCAGCGGCCGGGACCTGTCCCGCAACCCGCTCTTCCAGGTCATGGTCGCCTACCAGAGCACCCCGGAGCTGCCCGGCGGCCCTGGCGGCCCGGGCGGCCTGCGCCTGGAGCGCCTGGACGTGCGCCCCGGCACCGCCATGTTCGACCTGGACCTCATCGTGGAGGAGCGCCGGGACGGCTCGCTGCTGTGCGTGCTCGACCACGCCACCGACCTGTTCGACGACGACCGCGTACGGCGGCTGGCCGGGCACCTGCGGACGCTGCTGGCCGCCGCCGTCGCCGATCCGGAGCTGCGGCTGTCGGAGCTGCCGCTCATGGACCCGGCCGAGCTGCGCGACACCCTGGACGCCGGGCACGGCGCGGCGCTCCCTTACCCGGAGCGCGGCGTCCACCACCTGGTGGCCGAGCAGGCCGCCCGCTCGCCCGGGGCGACGGCCGTGGAGGGCGCGGACGGCACGTCCCTGACCTACGCCGAGCTGGAGTCCCGCGCGAACGGCCTGGCCGCCGAGCTGCGCGCCCTCGGCGTCGGCAGGGAGAGCAGGGTCGCCGTCTGCCTGCCCCGGAGCCCGGACCTGGTGGCGGCGCTGCTGGCCGTGCTCAAGGCCGGCGGCTGCTACGTCCCCCTGGATCCCGCCTACCCGCCCGACCGGCTCGGCCAGATCGTCGCCGACTCCGGCGCCGCCCTGGCCGTCACCACCGGCTCCCTCCGGGACCGCCTGCCGGCGACCGCCCGCCTGCTCCTCCTGGACGAGACCGCCGCCACGGCCACCGAGCCCGTGGCCGAGCCCGCCTTCCACCCCGGCCAGACCGCGTACCTGATCTACACCTCCGGCTCCACCGGCCGGCCCAAAGGCGTGGTGGTGCCGCACCGGGGGCTGGTCAGCCTGCTGTGCGAAGTACGCGAGCGGCCGGGGCTGGCGGCCGGCGCGCGGTTCCTGTTCCTGACGTCGGTGTCGTTCGACATCGCGATGGTCGAGATCTTCGGGCCGCTGGTCAGCGGCGGCACGGTCGTGCTCGCCTCGGCCGCGAGCGTCGAGCGCGTCCACGACCTGCTGCGGCGCGGCGACCTGCACACCGTGCAGGCCACCCCGTCCGTGCTGGAGGGGCTGCTGCCCGCGCTGGCCCACGGGGTCCCCCGGGTGATCAGCACGGGTGAGGCGCTGCCCGGCCCGCTCGCCGCCCGCCTGCTCGCCGTCACCGGCGAGCTGTGGGACCTGTACGGCCCGACCGAGACCACGGTGTGGTCCACCCGCCGCCGCGTCACCGACGGCCGGGGCGGCTCGATCGGCCGGCCGGTGGCGAACACCACCTGCTACGTGATGGACCCCGACCTGCGGCCGGTCCCGGTCGGCGTACCCGGCGAGCTGCTGATCGGCGGCACCGGCCTCACCCGCGGCTACCACCGGCAACCCGCCCTGACCGCCGAACGCTTCGTCCCCGACCCCTACGGCCCACCCGGCAGCCGCCTCTACCGCACCGGCGACCTGACCCGCCTCCACCCCGACGGCACCCTGGAATACCTCGGCCGCCTCGACCACCAAGTCAAAATCCGCGGCGTCCGCATCGAACCCGACGAAATCGCCACCATCCTCACCCAACACCCCCACGTCCACCGCGCCGTCGTCACCCTCCGCCACGACGCCCCCGGCGGACCCGGCCTCGTCGCCTACACCACCGGCACCGCCACCGAACCCGACCTCCGCACCCACCTGCGCACCCGCCTGCCCGACACCATGATCCCCGCCGCCTTCGTCCCCCTCACCCACCTGCCCACCCTCCCCAGCGGCAAGCTCGACCGCACCGCCCTGCCCCCACCCCCCACCGACCCGGCCGACACCGCATCCGTGCCGCCACGCACCCCTGCCGAGCAGGCCCTGCACGCCGTATGGACCGAACTGCTCGACCGCGACGACTTCGGCGTCGAGGACGACTTCTTCGCCCTGGGCGGCCACTCCCTGCTGGCCATGCGCCTGGTGGTCAGGCTCAGGGAGACCCACGGCGCCGAGGTGACGCTGCGCCGCTGCTTCGAGACGCCGACCATCGCGGGCCTGGCGCCGCTCCTCCCCGGCGGGGCGGAGACCGTACGGCCGGTCCCGACTGTGCCCACCGGGCCGATCCCGCCCGTGCCCACCGGGCCGATCCCGACTGTGTCCACCGGGCCGATCCCGCCCGTGCCCACCGGGCCGGTCCGGCCCACCCACGCGCAGGTCCGGCTCTGGTTCCTCGACCGGCTCGACCCCGGCAACCCCGCCTACAACGTCGCGTGGGCGGAGCGGCTGGCGGGGCCGCTCGACGTGGCCGCGCTGGCCGCCGCGTTCGACGACCTCGTGGACCGGCACGAGGCGCTGCGCCTGGTCGTCGGGGAGGACGGCGACGGCGAGCCCGTCCTGCGGGAGGGCGCCGCCAGGCCGCGGCTGGCGGTCCGGGAGGGCCCGGACGTCGGCCTGGAGGAGGCGCGGCACCGGTTCGACCTGGCGGCCGGGCCGCTGGCGCGGGCCGCCCTGGTCCGGCGCGGCGCGGCGGAGCACGAGCTGTTCCTCACCCTGCACCACGTCGTCGCCGACCGGTGGAGCCTGTCGATCCTGCTGCGCGACCTGATGGAGCTCTACCGGGCCCGGGTCACCGGCACCCCTGCGGAGCTGCCCGCGCTCACCGCCGGCTACCGGGACTTCGCCGCCTGGCACCGGGCGCGGGTGTCCGGGCGGGCGGCCGACCTGGCGTACTGGAAGGACGCCCTCGCCGGCCTGCCGCCCGCCCTGGACCTGCCCGCGGACCGGCGCCGGCAGGGGACGGCGAGCATGGCGGGGCGGCGGCTGACGTTCCCGATCGACGCCGGAACGGTGGCGGCGGTGCACGCCCTCGCGCGGGAGCGGCAGGTGACGCCGTTCATGGTGCTGCTGGCCGCGCTCCAGGCGGTGCTGGCCCGGTACACCGGGCGCACCGACATCCCCGTCGGCACGCCCGTCTCCGGCCGGTCCCACCCGGACGTGGAGGAGATGGCCGGGCTCTTCCTCAACACGCTCGTGCTGCGCGGCGACCTGTCCGGCGACCCGTCCTTCGCCGAGCTGCTGTCGCGCACCCGCGAGCGCGTGCTGGACGGGCACGAGCACGCCGAGCTGCCGTTCGAGGTGCTGGTGCAGGAGCTGGCCGGGGAGCGCGACCTGGCCCGCAACCCGCTGTTCCAGGTGCTGCTCGCCTACCAGAACGTGCCGCCCGCGCCGCCGGACGTGGCCGGGATCGCCCTGCGCACCCTCGACCTCGACCCGGGGGTCACGCAGGCCGACCTGCACCTGATGATCGAGGAGGCGGCCGGCGGCCGGCTCGCCGGGGTGCTGCACTACGCGAAGGACCTGTTCGACCACGACCGGATGGAGCGCTTCGCCGGCCACTTCCTGACGCTGCTGACGGCGGCGGTGGCCGAGCCGGAGCGGCCGGTCGCCGACCTGCCGCTGCTCACCCCGGCCGAGCTGGACGTCATCCGCCGGGCCAACGACACCGGCGGGCCGGTCGCGGACGCCACCCTGCCGGAGCTGCTGGCCGAGCAGGCCGCCCGCACCCCCGACGCGACCGCCCTCGGGTTCGAGGGGGGCCGGCTGAGCTACGCGGAGCTGGCCGGCCGGGTCAACCGGCTGGCCAGGCGGCTGCGGGCGCTCGGGGCCGGGCCAGGACAGGTCGTCGGGGTGTGCCTGGAACGGGGGCCGGACCTGGTGGTCGCGGTGCACGCGGTCGTCGCCGCCGGGGCGGCGTACCTGCCGCTGGAGCCCGACCACCCGGCCGAGCGCCTGGCCGGCATGCTGGCCGACGCGGGCGCCCGCCTGGCCGTCTCGACCGTCCCCCTCGCCCACCGCCTCCCGGGCCCGCCCGCCTCACCCGGACCCTCCGGGGGCGCGGAGCCGGGGGCCGGGGTGGTGACGGTGTTGCTGGATCGCGACGCCGAGGCCGTCGCCGCCGAGGACGGCGGGCCGCTCGGGGTCCGTCCGCACCCCGACTCCCTCGCGTACGTCATCTTCACCTCGGGCTCCACCGGCCGCCCCAAGGGCGTCGGCGTCTCGCACCGGGCCATCGTCAACCGGCTGCGCTGGATGCAGGACGCCTTCCGGCTGACCGGCGAGGACCGGGTGCTGCACAAGACGCCGTTCTCGTTCGACGTGTCGGTGTGGGAGCTGTTCTGGCCGCTCATGACCGGCGCCGCGCTGGTCGTCGCCCGGCCCGGCGGGCACGCCGACCCCGCCTACCTGGCCGGGCTGATGGAGAGCGAGGCGATCACCACCGTGCACTTCGTGCCGTCCGTGCTCGACGCCTTCCTGGCCGAGCCCGGACTGGCCGCGCGGCTCGGCGCGCTGCGCACCGTGGTCTGCTCGGGCGAGGCGCTCGGCGCCGACCTGGCCGACCGCTTCGCCGCCACGCTCCCCCGGGCGGCCCTGCACAACCTGTACGGGCCGACCGAGGCCGCCGTGGACGTCTCCTGGCACGCCTGCCGGCCGGGCGAGGGCACGGTCCCGATCGGGCGGCCGGTGGCCGGCACCCGGCTGGAGATCCTGGACGACCGCATGAACCGCGTCCCCGTCGGCGTGCCGGGCGGCCTGTGGATCGGCGGCGTGCAGCTCGCCCGCGGCTACGTGAGCCGGCCGGCGCTCACCGCCGAGCGGTTCGTGCCCGACCCGTACGGCCCGCCGGGCGCCCGGCTCTACGACACCGGCGACCTGGCCCGCTGGCGGCCGGACGGCGAGATCGAGTACCTGGGCCGCTCCGACCACCAGGTCAAGATCCGCGGCATGCGGGTCGAGCCGGGCGAGATCGAGGCGGCCCTGGCGGCGCTGCCGGGCGTCCGCGCCGCGGCCGTCCGCGCCATCGAGGACGGCGCCGGCCTGCGGCTGGCCGGCTATGTCGTCCCCGACGGGCCTGAGGGGGACGACGGCGGGGACGCCGCGCCGGCCGAGTGGGAGCGGCTGCTGCGCGACACGCTGCCCGACCACCTGATCCCCAGGACCTGGGCCGTCCTCGACGCGCTGCCGCTCAACCGCAGCGGCAAGCTCGACAGGAACGCCCTGCCCGACCCGCGCGCCCCCGAGTCCGCCGGGCACGCCGAGCCCGAGGGCGCGGCCGAGCTGGCCGTCGCCGCCGCCTGGCGCGGGGTGCTCGGGCTGGAGCGGGTCTCGGCCCACGACAACTTCTTCGCCGTCGGCGGCGACTCCATCCGCAGCCTCAAGGTGGTCGCCCGCCTGCGCGAGGCCGGTTACGCGGTCCGGCTGGAGCAGCTCTTCCGGCACCAGACCGTCAGGGAGCTGGCCGACCGGCTCCTGCCCGCGCAGGAGGCCGGGCCCGCGGAGGCCCCGGAGACGCCATTCGGCCTGCTCAACCCCGAGGACCTGGCACGACTGCTGGAAGGTGAGGCGCGATGACCGTGACGACGGCGGCCGCGCGCGGCCTGGAGGACGCCTATCCTCTGGCCGCGTTGCAGGCGGGCATGCTCTACCACAGCGCGTACGAGCCGGACGCCGCCACCTACCACGACCTGACCACGATCACCCTGCGCGGCCGGTTCGACGCCGGGGCGTTCGGCGCGGCGCTGGCCGAGGTGACCGCCCGGCATCCGGTCCTGCGTACCTCGTTCGACCTGACCGGGTTCAGCGAGCCGCTGCAGCTCGTCCACCGGGCGGCCACGCTGCCGCTGGAGGTGACGGACCTGTCCGGCGATCCCGGCGGGGCGGCCGGGCGGCTGGCCGCCTGGTCGGAGGCGGAGAAGCGGCGGCCGTTCGACTGGGCGTCGCCGCCGCTGGCCCGCGCGCACGTGCACGTGCTGCCCGGGGAGCTGTTCGCGTTCAGCCTGAGCTTCCACCACGCCATCCTGGACGGGTGGAGCGTGGCGACCCTGGTCACCGAGCTGCTGGGGCGCTACCACGGGCACCTGACCGGCGATCCGCTGCCGGTCACGCCGCCCGGCGCGGCCTTCCGCGAGCTGGTGGCCGCCGAGCGCGCCGCGGTGGCCACGCCAGGGACGCGCGACTTCTGGCACGCCCAGGTGGCCGACGCCCCCGACACCCGCCTCCCCCGCCTCCCGGGCCGGCGCGGCGATCCGGAACGGCCCAGCTCCCCCGAACGGCCCAGCTCCCCCGAACGGCCCGGCGCCCCGGATCGGCGCGGCGAGCCGGGGGCCGAGGTGCTGCGGCTGCCGCTGCCGGTGGAGCTGACCGACCGGCTCGGCGCGGCGGCCAGGCGGCTGGCGGTGCCGCTGCGCACCCTGCCGCTCGCCGCCCACCTGCGCGTGCTCGCCCTGCTCACCGGCGAGAGCGAGGTGATGACCGGCCTGGTCACGCACAGCCGCCCGGAGAGCGAGGCCGGCGAGGAGGTGCTCGGCCTGTTCCTGAACACCGTGCCGCTGCGCCTGGACGTGACCGCCCCGACCTGGGCCGAGCTGGCGCGCCGGGTGTTCGAGGCGGAGGTGGCGCTGCTGCCGCACCGGCGCTACCCGCTGTTCGAGATCCAGCGGGCGGCCGGCCGGTCGCCGCTGCTGGACGTGCTGTTCGACTTCCGCGACTTCCACGTCTACCGCGGCCTGCCCGGCGTCGAGATCGTCGGCCAGGACTTCTTCGAGCAGACCGACGTGCCGTTCGCCGCCGCGTTCGGCCGCTCGCGCGAGCACGGCGGTTTCGACCTGACCCTCACCTACGACCGGGCCCAGTTCGGCGCCGCGCAGGTCGAGCGGATCGGCGAGCTGTACCTGACCGCGCTGGGCCAGGCCGCCGACCCGGACGGCGATCCGCGCCCCGCCGAGCCGTACCTGGGCCGCGACGCCGCCGCGATCGACGGCTGGAACGCCACGGCCCGCCCCCTCCCGGACGCCACGCTGCACGAGCTGATCGGCGCGCAGGCCGCCCGCACGCCCGAGGCGCCCGCCGTCTGCTACGACGGCTCCTGGATCAGCTACCGCGAGCTGGCCGGGCGGGCCGCCGCCGTCACCGCCCGGCTGGTGGACGCCGGCGTCCGGCCGGGTGACGTCGTGGGCGTCTGCCTCGACCGCGGTCCCGGCCTGCTGCCGGCGCTGCTCGGCGTGCTCGGCGCCGGGGCCGCGTACCTGCCGCTGGAGCCGGGGCTGCCGCCGGAGCGGCTGGCGTACATGATCGAGGACGCGCGGGCGCGCACGGTGCTGACCGGCCCCGAGGGGGCGGCGGTGCTGCCGGACGGCGTCGCCCTGCCCCTCGACACCTCCCCCGGCCCGGCCGCCGCCCCGGTACGCGTGCACCCGGACGCGCTCGCGTACGTGATCTTCACCTCGGGCTCCACCGGCCGCCCCAAGGGCGTCGGCGTCTCGCACCGGGCCATCGTCAACCGGCTGGCGTGGATGCAGGAGGCGTTCGGGCTGGCCCCGGACGAGCGCGTGCTGCACAAGACGCCGCTGTCGTTCGACGTGTCGGTGTGGGAGCTGTTCTGGCCGCTCATGACCGGCGCCGGGCTGGTGGTCGCCGAGCCGGGCGCGCACCGCGACGGCGCCCGCCTGGCCGCCCTCGTCGCCGCGCACGACGTCACCACCCTGCACTTCGTGCCGTCCATGCTGGAGCTGTTCCTGGACGAGCCCGCCCTGCCGGCGCCTCGCCGGATCATCTGCTCCGGCGAGGCGCTGAGCCCCGAGCTGGCCGCCCGCTGCCACGACCGGCTGCCGCGTACCGAGCTGCACAACCTGTACGGCCCGACCGAGGCCGCCGTGGACGTCACCTGGCACCCCTGCGTGCCGGGCGAGGAGCTGGTGCCCATCGGCCGGCCCGTCGCCAACACCCGCCTGGAGGTGCTCGGCGCCGACGGCCGGCGGGTCCCCGTCGGCACGCCGGGCGAGCTGTGCCTGGGCGGCGTGCAGCTCGCCCGCGGGTACGTGAGCCGGCCCGGGCTCACCGCCGAGCGGTTCGTGCCCGACCCGTACGGCCCGCCGGGCGCCCGCCTCTACCGCACCGGCGACGTGGCCCGCTGGCTGCCCGGCGGCGAGGTCCAGTACCTCGGCAGGACCGACTTCCAGGTCAAGATCCGCGGGCAGCGGGTGGAGCTGGGCGAGATCGAGGCGCTGCTGGCCGCCGAGCCCGGCATCCGCGCCGCCGTCGTCGTGCTGCGCGGCGACCGGCTCGTCGGCTACGTCGTCCAGGAAGGGGGGCCCGGGGACGGCGGGGATCTGCCCGGCCTGGCGGCGGCGCTGCGCAGGCGGCTGCCCGAGCACATGGTCCCCTCCGCCTGGGTACGGCTGGACGCGCTGCCCGTCACCGCCAACGGCAAGCTCGACCGCGCCGCCCTGCCCGAGCCCGGCGACGGCGCCGGCCGCGCGCCGTACCTGCCGCCCCGGGACCCGTTCGAGGCCCGGCTGGGCGCGCTGTGGGAGGAGACGCTGGGCGTCGGCGCCGTCGGCGTCCACGACGACTTCTTCGCCCTCGGCGGCCACTCCCTGCTGGCCCTGCGCCTCACCATGCGGCTGCGCAAGGAGCTGGGCCGCGACGTGCCGCTGTCGGCCGTGCTCACCGCGCCGACCGTCGCCCGGCTCGCCGCCGAGCTGCGCCGCCCCCAGGACAACGACGGCGCCCCGCGGCGGATCGTGCCGCTGCGGCCCACCGGCGAGCGCGTGCCGATCTTCCTGTTCCACGCGCTCGGCGGCCAGGTCTTCCGCTACCTGCCGCTGACCCGCCACCTCGGCGACGACCAGCCCGTCTACGCCGTGCAGGCGGCCGGGCTGGCCCCCGGCGAGCGGCCGCACGCCACGCTGGCGGAGATGGTGGACGACTACACCGCCCACCTGCTCCAGGTCCGCCCGCACGGCCCGTACGTGCTGGGCGGCTACTGCATCGGCGGCAACATCGCCCTGGAGACCGCCCGCCGGCTGCGCGAGCTGGGCGAGCGGGTGCCGCTCGTCGTGCTGTTCTACTCCGACGCCGACGAGCCGGTGCTGCGTGCCTCGCTGGAGGACGACGCCGTCCTGCTCACCCACGCCCTGGCCGGCGGCAGGGTCCAGGTCGACCTGGACGCGCTGCACCGGATGAGCCCGGACGAGCGGCTGCTGGCCGTCATCGACGCCGCGGCCCGCGCCGACACCCTGCAACCCGACACCGCCGACCTGCGCCAGGCCCGCCGCTTCGTCGAGGTCTTCCGCGCCAACGCGCACGCCGTCGGCCACTACCGGCACGCCCCCTACGACGGGGACGTCCTGCTGTTCTCGCCCGCCGCCGAGGGCGTCCCGCCCGACGACATGGGCTGGCGCGGCGTCGTCACCGGCCGCCTGCGCATCTCGCCCATCCACGGCGAGCGTTTCACCGTCATGTACGAGCCCCGGGTCGCCCTGGCGGCCGCCGAGCTGAGGAGCAGCATCGACCATGGCCTCACCCCCCACGACTGAACCGGCCTCGCTCTGGAGGAACCGCGACTTCCTCAAGCTGTGGAGCGGCGAGAGCCTGTCGCTGGTCGGCTCCCAGGTGACCGTGCTCGCCATGCCGGTCGTCGCCTACCTGTGGCTGCACGCCTCCGTCGCCGAGATGGGTGTGCTCGGCGCGCTGGCCAGGCTGCCCATGGTGCTGTTCTTCGTCGTGGGCGTGTGGGTGGACCGGATGCGGCGCCGGCCCGTGCTCGTCTGGAGCGACGTGGTGCGCGCGCTCATGCTGGCCACGGTGCCGCTGCTGTTCGTCATGGACCTGCTGACGCTGTGGTGGCTGTACGTGGTCGTGTTCGTGATGGGCGTCTTCGGGGTGCTGTTCGAGATCGCCTACCGGTCGTACCTGCCGGTGCTGGTGGCCCCCGAGCACCTGGGCGACGGCAACAGCAAGCTCCAGCTCAGCGACTCGGTGTCCAAGGCGGTCGGGCCCAGCCTGGCCGGGTTCCTCATCGCCACCCGCTCGGCGCCGCTGGTCATCCTGGTGGACGCGGTCAGCTACGCCCTGTCGGCGCTCTTCCTGGTCTCGATCCGCAAGCGCGAGGACCCGCCGCCGGCCGACGAGGCCGGCACCATGATCGCGGCCATCCGGGCGGGTTTCGGCTGGGTGATGGGGCATCCGGTCGTGCGCCCGCTGGCCATCGCCAGCGCCGTCTACTCCTTCTTCGACATCGGCATCCTGCAGACCCTGCTCATCCCGTACGTGATCGAGGGCCCCGGCGTGCCGGCCGGCTGGGTCGGGGGCGTGCTCGCGGTCGGCGGGGTCGGCGCCGTGGCCGGGGCGTGGCTGTCGGTGCGGCTGATGAAGGGGGTGGGGCCTGGGCCCACCATGTTCTGGTCCACGGTGATCGGCAACAGCGCGCTCGTCCTGGTGCCGCTGGCGGGCGGGCCGCTCTGGCTGGCGGTCGGCGTGCTGGCCCTGTCGCAGCTGCTGGTCGGGCTGTGCACGCAGGTGTTCGTGGTCAACAACATCACCGTGCTGCAGTCGGCGACGCCGCGCGAGCTGGTCGGCCGGGTCATCGCCACGATCTGGGCGATGGGGCTGGTGCCCGCGCCGCTCGGCGCCCTGCTGGCCGGGCTGCTCGGCGAGGCCGTGGGCATGCGGCCGGTGGTCCTGGTCGCGGCGGTGGTCGGCGCGGTCGTGCCGATGATCGTGCTGGCGCTGTCGCCGATCCCCCGGATGCGCGAGCTGCCGCAGGCGCCCGCCACGGCCTGAGCCCGCGTCACGCGCTCAGCCCGTCACGCGCTCAGCCCGTCACGCGTCCGGCCCGTCACGCGTCCGGCCCGCTCACGCGTTCAGCTCGGCCAGCCAGGCGAGCTGTTCGGCGCGGTCCTCGACGGTGGGCGCGTTCAGGCCGACGATCACCCTGGTCGCGCCCGCCTTGCGGTAGTCGGCCAGCCGCTCGCGCACCCGCGCCGGGGTGCCGCACAGGGCCAGGGCGTCCACCAGGTCGTCGGTGACCTCCTCCATCGCCTCGCCCAGGTCGCCGTCGAAGTAGGCGTCCCGCACGCGCGCCGCCGCCGGGCCGAAGCCGAGGCGGTGCGCGAGCCGGTTGTAGAAGTTGACGCCCCGGGTGCCCATGCCGCCCAGGTAGAGCGCCAGCATCGGGCGGATCAGGTCGCGGGCGTAGTCGGCGTCGTCGTCCACCATGGCCATGACCATCGGCGAGACCTCCACCCGGGACACGTCCCGCCCGGCGCGGGCCGCCCCCGCCCGCAGGTGCTCCATCGTCTCGGCGAGGTGCTCGGGCGGGAAGTGGATCGGCAGCCATCCGTCGGCGATCTCCCCGGCCAGCGCCACCGCCTTCGGCCCCATGGCCGCCAGGTGGACGGGCAGCGGCTGCCGCACCGGTGCGACCGTCATGCTCAGCGCCTTGCCGCGGCTGCCGGGCAGCGGCAGCACGAGCTCCGGCCCGGCGTGCTCGACCGGCCGGCCCTCCAGCGCGGTGCGGACCACGGCCACGTAGTCGCGCAGGTGGGCCAGCGGCCGCTCGTACCTCTGGCCGTGCCAGCCCTCGGCCACCTGCGGGCCGGACGCGCCCAGCCCGAGCAGGAACCGGCCGCCCGACAGCCGGTCGATCGTGGTGGCGGCCATCGCCGCCGCGATCGCGGTGCGGCCGGTCACCTGGATGACGCCGCTGCCCAGGCCGATCCGCTCGGTGCCGGCCGCCAGCCAGGCCAGCGTGGTCGCCGGGTCGACGCCGTACCCCTCCGACGCCCACGCCGAGTCGTAGCCGAGCCGCTCCGCCTCGCGTACCAGCGTGAGCTGGGCCTCGTGGCCGGCCGCCACCGGGCCGAGGGTGCCGATGCTGAATCCGAGCCGCACTGCCGCCTCCTCAGGGCCGATCTTGCTCCACTGTCTCGCACAAGCCGCCCCGGGGCCAGAGGCCGGATCAGCCCCGCGGCGGCCCCGCCGTGGTCACCGCGACCCGGTTGCCGGAGTCGGCGGAGCGGGCGTGGACCCGCTGCCCGAACGGCTCGCCGGTGCTGAGCAGGTCGAGGGTGCGGTCGTCGTCGGCCGTGGCCAGGAAGCGGCGGCCGTCGGCCTCCAGGCGGCCGATCACGATCCCGGTGCGCCGCCCGCCCCTGCCGTGCTTGACGGTGCAGGTCTCGATCGTGGCCCGGCCGTCGGCGCGGACCGTGTGCGGGACGGCGGGCCAGGAGTCGATCTCCGCCTGCAGGGCCGCGCAGCGGTCCGGCCGCCACGGGGCCGGGGCCGTCGAGTAGACGCCGGCGGAGTACTTGCTGAGCATGCCGCCGTTCGCGCCGACCAGCCCGTACGTGCCGGGCGCGGCCCGCAGCCGCCCCACGACCTCGGCGATGGCGTGCATCGAGTAGTTGTTGCCCGCGCCGCCGAAGAACGGCAGGCCGCCGGTCACCGTCAGCTCGCGCGAGCCGTCGGCGGGCAGGCCGAGGCCGTCGCAGACGTGGGACACGGCGATCGGGAAGCAGGAGTAGAGGTCGATGGCCGTCAGGTCGGCGACGCCGATCCCGGCCAGCTCCAGCGCGTGCCGGACGGCCATCACCGAGGCCGGGCCGCGGCTGAGGTCGGCGCGGTCGAGCAGGTCGCGCTCGCGCAGGTCGGCGTGGCCGTGCAGGAACACCCACCGGTCCTCGGGGACGCCCAGCCGCCGGGCCCGCCCGGCCGACATGAGCAGCACGGCCGCGCCCTGGTTGACCTTCTCGCGGGCCACGAGGTAGCGGGTGTACGGCTCGGCGATCAGCCGGTTGCGCTCGCTCGGCGTGACCAGCTCCTCGGCGGTGCGCTCGACGGGGGCGGCGGCGTGCGGGTTGGCCGCGGCGACCTTCGTGAACGGCGCGAACAGCGCGCCCATCCCGGCGGCGTACTCCTCCCGGCTCTGCCCGAGGCGGGCGCGGCGGGCGTTGTCGAACAGGGCGTACTGGCTGGGCGCGTCGGTCAGCCCGTGGGCCACCTGGTAGCGCGACACCAGGCCCTTGAGCCCGTACCCCCGGTCCTCCAGGTCGCCCTCGACGCTCTCGCTGAAGTCCGGCCTGTCCTCGGCCGCGGCGAAGTGCTGGACGGTCGAGATGGCCTCGGAGCCGAAGACCAGCGCCACGTCCGCCCCGCCGGCCGCGATGGTGGCGGCCAGCTCGTTGACCAGGTGCTGCGGCCCCTGCCCGCCGACGACCTCCAGGATCGCCCGCCGGGGCGCGGCGCCGACGCGGACGGCCACGGACCTGGGGTAGTTCGTGGAACGGCCGAGCGGGGACGGCAGGCCGGGGCCCGAGATCTCGAACTGGCGCACGCCGGCCACGGTGTCGACGGCGGCGGCCACCGCCCCGGCGTCCGCGCCGGTGTCGGCCAGGGCCTCGCGCGCCGCTTCCGCGGCCAGCTCGACGGGCGACAGCCGCCGGTAGCCGGGCTCGCCGATCCGCTCCGACGCCTGTCCCACGCCCACGAGCACCGGCGTGCGGGGATCAAGGTCAGGCACGCTCATCCTCACGCTCCAAGCCGGGCACGCCCCCCGGCTCGGCCAGGGACGATTTATAGCCGAATTTCGTCTCAAACATTACCGAGGCTATCCCCGGCGGGCAGCGCGCGGAACCCTCTACCAGGTGACCTCGAAAGCGGTCAGGCCGTACACGACGTTGAAGGAGCGGAACACCGGCGCGGTGCCGGTCTCGCGCAGCCCAGGGAACCGCTCGAACAGCGCCGGGAAGGCGATGCGCATCTCCATCCTGGCCAGCGGCGCCCCCAGGCAGTGGTGCACGCCGTGGCCGAACGCGACGTGGCCCAGGTCGCCGCGGGTGATGTCGAGGCGGTCGGGGTCGGAGATGAACGCCGGATCGCGGTTGGCCGCGGGCAGCGCGCACATCACGAGCGCGCCGGCCGGGACGCGGACGCCGGACAGCTCGACCTCGGTCGTGGTGACCTTGCCCGTGCCGGAGTGCACGATGCTGAGCCAGCGCAGCAGCTCCTCCACGGTGGCGCCGATCCGCTCGGGCTCCTTCCTGAGCAGGTCGAGCTGGTCGGGATGGCGCAGCAGGGCCAGCGTGCCGAGGCCGAGCATGTTGGAGGTGGTCTCGTGCCCGGCCAGCAGCAGCAGCCCGGCGATGCCCACCAGCTCGTCGGTGGACAGGTCGTCGCCGTGCTCGCGTACGAGCATGCCGAGCATGTCCTCGCCCGGCTCGGCCTGGGCGCGGGCGACGAGCCCGGTCATGTAGGCGCGCTGCTCGGCGCTGGCCGCCGTGCGCTCCTCGACCGGCAGCGAGATGTCCAGCACCTTCCCGGTACGCCGCTGGAAGCCGTCGCGGTCACCGTACGGGACGCCCAGCAGCTCGCAGATGACCAGCGACGGGATCGGCAGGGCGAAGGCGGTGACCAGGTCGGCGGGCGGCCCGGTGCGCTCCATCGCGTCCAGGTGCTCCGCGACGATCTCGTGGACGCGCGGCTCCAGGCGGCGTATCCGGCGCATGGTGAACTCCGGCGTCAGGATGCGGCGCAGCCGGGTGTGCTCGGGCGGGTCGAAGGCGAGCAGGTTGCCCGCCAGCATCCTCCTGGTCTGCTCCTCGCTGTACTGCGGCCGGCCGGCCCCGCGGAACACCATGCTCTGGGCGTTGCTGAAACGCGTGGGGTCGCCCAGCACCTCGCGCACGTCGGCGTAGCGGCTGACCACCCACGCCTCGACCCCGAACGGGGTGGGCACCCGGCGCACGCCCTCCCCCTCGCGCAGCGCCGACAGCTCGGGGGCGGGGTCGAACCCGTCGCGCCGCATGTGCAGGGGAACCACCGTGGTATCGCTCATGTCATCTCCCGAGGAGGGGGATCGGCCCCGGACGGATCCGGCTGACTGCGCGCGCTCACCTCGACAGTAGCCCCTGGCCCCGCCGGGCGCGCGGCCCGGGGGCGACCGTCAGAGCAGCCCGGCGGCGGCCAGCAGCTTGCCGACGCGGCCGACCTCGTCCTCGTTCAGCGGGGTCTGCGGGAGCGCGGTGAGCGGGCAGTCGATGATGCCGCGCAGGTGCAGCGCGGCCTTGAACGCCCCGAGGCCCGACGAGCTGCCGCCCATGCGCGCGCCGCCGACGTGGACCATCGCGAACAGCCGGGCCAGGCGCTCCTGCTCCGCGCGCGCCGCCTGCCAGTCGCCGCGCGCCGCGTCGCGGTACAGCTTCACGTACCCGTGGGGGTCCACGTTGCCCAGCCCCGGCACGACGCCGTCGGCCCCCATCCACAACGCCGCGTCCACGGTCACCTCGGAGCCGGTCAGCACGCTGAAGGGCGCCTCGCGGCCCAGGATGACGGCGCGCAGGCCGCCGTCGTCGCCGCTGGAGTCCTTGACCCCGGCCAGCGTGCCCTCGGCGGCCAGGTCGAGCAGCAGGTCGGCGCCCAGCTTGGTGTGGACGGAGACCGGCAGGTCGTAGGCGTAGACGGGCAGCCCGGTCCGCGCGGCCACGGTGCGGAAGTGGGTGCGGATCTCGCCCGGGTGCGTCCGGGTGTAGAACGGCGCGGTCACCACCAGCCCCGACGCCCCCGCCGCGGCCGCGACGCGCGCGTGGTCGAGCACCCGCGGCGTCGTCATGTCGATCGCCCCGGCCAGCACCGGCACCTGCCCGCCCACGTGCCCGATGACGGTCTCCAGCACGGTGCGCCGCTGCGCGTCCGTCAGGTAGGCCACCTCCGACGAGGACCCCAGCACGAACAGCGCGTCCACGCCGCCGCCGATCAGGTGGTCGGCCAGCCGGACCAGCGAGGCCGTGTCCACCTCGCCCTCCGGGGTCAGCGGGGTGCAGACGGGCGGGATCACACCGGACAGGCTCATGCGCGCTCCTGGATCAGTTCGAGGTCGGTCGCCCCCGCCGCCACCGGGTGGTGGCAGTGGAAGAGGTGGTCGTCGTCGGCCCGCGCGGCCGGCCACGCGGCGGCGCACACGTCGTCGGCCCGCCAGCACCGGGTGCGGAACGGGCACCCGCTCGGCGGCCTGGTGGCCGAGGGCACGGCCCCCACCAGCGGGATCGGGTTGATCGGCGAGATCAGCCCGGGAGTGGCCGAGAACAGCGCCCGCGTGTACGGGTGCCGCGCCCCCAGCGGCACCGCCTGGGCCGGCGTCTGCTCCACGATCCTGCCCAGGTACATGGTGACCACCCGGTCGCTCATCCGGCGCACGGTCTGGATGTCGTGCGAGATGAACACCAGGGCCAGCCCGAGCCGCTCCTTCAGGTCGAGCAGCAGGTTGAGGATCTGGGCGCGGACGGACACGTCGAGGGCGCTGGTCGGCTCGTCGGCCACGACCAGGCCGGGTTCGAGGGCGAGCGCCCTGGCCACGGCCACGCGCTGGCGCTGCCCGCCGGAGAGCTGGCCCGGCAGGGCGCCGGCCGCGCTGGAGGGCAGGCCGACCAGGTCGAGCAGCTCCCGTACGCGGGCGTCGCGCTCGGCGGGGGTGCCGCGCCGGTGCACGTCCAGCGGGTCGCGCAGCACCTGGCTCACGGGCAGGCGGCGGTTGAGCGCGGTGGACGGGTCCTGGAAGATCATCCCGACGTTCGACCCGACCAGCGCGCGCCGCTCCGCCTCCTTCAGCGCCCACAGGTCCTGGCCGCGGAAGCGCACGGTGCCGGAGGCCGGCCGCTGCAACCCGACCAGCACCCTGGCCAGGGTGGACTTGCCGCAGCCCGACTCCCCCACGACGCCGACGGTCTCGCCCGGGGCGACCGTGAGGCTCGCCGCCGTCAGCGCGTACACGCGCTCCCGCGAGAACAGCCCGCCGGAGCGGGCCCGGTGCACGACGTGCACGTCCTGCAGCTCAAGCACGCTGCTCACTCCTCACTCGCGGGCCGCCCGCCTCGGCGGGGGCCGGGTGGTGGCAGGCCACCGCGTGGGTGGCGTCGCCTTCCAGCGCCGGCGTCTCGGTACGGCACACGTCCGTGGCCATCGGGCACCGGTCGGCGAACCGGCAGCCGGGCGGGAAGTCCGCCGGGGCGGGCACCACGCCGCGGATCTGCGTCAGCCGCTCGGCCCCCGACTCCAGCGACAGCACCGAGCCGAGCAGGCCGCGCGCGTAGTGGTGGGCGGGCGAGCCGACCAGGGCCGCGGTGACGCCGGTCTCGACGATCTGGCCGCCGTACATGACGACGACGCGGTCGGTCACGTCGGCGACCAGCGCGAGGTCGTGCGAGACGAGGATCAGCGCGAACCCCAGCTCCTCGCGCAGCCGCAGCAGCAGCTCGATGACCTGTGCCTGGACGGTCACGTCGAGCGCGGTGGTGGGCTCGTCGGCGACGATCAATTTGGGGTCGCGCGACAGCGCCATCGCGATCAGCACCCGCTGCCGCTGCCCGCCCGACAGCTCGTGCGGGTACGACGACAGCGTCCGCCGCGCGTCGAGCCCGACGAGCTCCAGCAGCTCGGCGGGGCTGCGCCGGCCGCCCCTGCGGGTGAGCTGCTTGAGCTGGGCCTTGATGGTCATGGCCGGGTTCAGGGAGGACAGGGCGTCCTGGTAGATCATGGCCATCTCGTGGCCGAGCAGCCGGCGGCGGGTGTGCCGCGACTCGGCCAGCAGTTCCCGCCCGTCGAAGCGGATGTGGCCGCTGACGCGGGCGTCGCGGGGCTGCAGGCCCATGACGGTCAGCGCGGTCAGCGACTTGCCGCAGCCGGACTCGCCCACCAGGCCCAGCACCTCGCCGGGGCGTACCTCGAAGCCGATGCCGTCCACGATGTCCACGCCCTCGGCGAACCCGATCCGCAGCCGCTCCACCGACAGGATCGGCGTCCCCTGCGGCAGCGGGCGGGCCCGCTCGGCCAGCCGGCGCGCGGCCTCGGCCAGCCCGGGCAGCTCGACGGGCTCGCCGGAGCCCGGCCGGACCCGCTCGAAGGCGTCGTCGTCCCGCCTCACCGGCGCCCTGCGGGCGGCGGGGGCCGCCCAGGCGTCCGAGATGCCCTCGGACAGGACGTTCAGGGCGAGCACGGTCAGGAGGATCAGCAGGCCGGGGAAGACCGTGGCCCACCAGCCGCCGAGCAGCACCAGGTTCTTGCCGTCGGCGATGACGCTGCCCCACGACGGGTCGGGCGGGCGCACCCCGGCGCCGATGAACGACAGCGACGCCTCGAACACGATCGCGTCGGCCACCATGACCGTGCAGAAGACCAGCACGGGCGCGGCGCAGTTGATCGCGACGTGCTTGACGACGATGTGCGGCGTGCGCGCGCCGATGATGCGCTCGGCCGCCACGTAGTCCTCGCCGTACTGGGCGATCACGTTGGCCCGCACGACCCGCGCCACGGACGGCATGTAGAGGAAGGCCATCGCCATGACCAGCACCGGGATGCTGCCGCCGAACACCGCCACGAGGACGGCCGCCAGCGCGATGCCGGGGAAGGCCATGATCACGTCCAGGACGCGCATGACGGTCTCGTCCACGGCCCTGCGCGAGGTGGCCGCGACCGCGCCGACGATCGCCCCGGCCAGCAGGGCCAGGCCGGTCGCGCCGAGGCCGATGACGAGCGACCAGCGGGCGCCGTACAGGAGCCTGGACAGGATGTCGCGGTTGGCGCTGTCGAGCCCCATCCAGTGCCCGGCGGACGGGCCGCCGCCGGCGGCCTCCTGGAAGTACGGCGAGTGCGGCGCGATCCACGGCGCCAGCAGCGCGGCCAGCACGACCACCACGAGGATGCCGACCGACACCCACGACATCGGCCTCAGCCGGCGGAAGGCGACGCCGGGGCGGGAGCCGGGGCGGGAGCCGGGGCGGGACAGGCGCTCGGTCAGGTCACGTCTCATGCGGCGCTCCTGAGGCGGGGGTTGACCAGCAGGTACAGGATGTCGACGGCCAGGTTGACGACCATGAAGCCGACGGCGATGGTCAGCACCACGCCCTGCACGACGGCCGGGTCGCCGTCACGCACGGCGTTGATCATGAGCTGGCCCATGCCGGGCAGGCCGTAGATGGTCTCGATCACGACCGTGCCGCCGATCAGGTAGCCGATGCGCAGGCCCAGCACGGTCAGGGGGTTGATCAGGGCGTTGCGCAGCACGTTGCGGCCGACGACCACGACCATCGGCAGGCCGCTGCCGACGGCCGTGCGCACGTAGTCGCGGTCCAGCTCCTCCACCATCGAGGTGCGGATGATGCGGGTGAGCTGGGCGGCGATCGGCAGCGACAACGACAGGGCGGGCAGCGTCATCGACCGCAGCCAGCCGGTGAGGGAGTCGGCCGGGTTGATGTAGCCGCCGGTCGGGAACAGCCCCTCGCCGACCGCCAGCCACTGGATCATCAGCAGCGCCAGCCAGAACGCCGGGGCCGCCACCCCGATCAGCGACACCATGCGGATCACCTGGTCGGGCCAGCGGTCGCGGAACAGCGCCGCCGTCACGCCGAACACCAGCGACAGCACCACCGCCACCGCCAGGCCCAGGAACGTGAGCTGGAGCGTCAGCGGCAGCGCGGTCGTCACGGACTCGACGACCGGCTTCTTCGTCAGCACGCTGGTGCCCATGTCGCCCCGCGCCAGGTCCGCGACGAAGCGGACGTAGCGGAGGGGCAGCGGGTCCAGCAGGCCGTTCTCGATCTGGAACTGGCGGATCTGCTCGGGGGTCGGGTTCGCGCCCTGGAAGTAGGCGTACTCCGGCTTGGCGCTGGAGAAGCGCATCACGATGAAGACGAACGCGACCACGCCGAGCACGAGCGGGATCAGGATGAGGAGCCGCCGCAGCAGCATCCTGGCGACGAGCGTCATGTCCTCTTGGCCTGCAGCAGGTTGATGCCCGGGTAGGGCTGGGCGCGGACGCCGGAGAGCTTCTTCGGGTCGTAGGCGGTCATCAGCTCGTTGTGGACGACCGGGTAGAGCACGGCCTGCTCGGCGACGAAGTCCAGGTACGCGTGGATCAGCTCGGTCCGCCGGGCCTTGTCCGTCTCCTTGGCGGCCTTGTCCATCATCGCGAACAGCTTCTCGGCGTCCTCGGTGCCGTCCCAGTGGGCGTACTTCATCCACAGGCCGCCGGGCACGTAGTTGTAGTGCAGGATCAGGTCGGCGTCCATGCCGAACTGGTTGGGGTTCGAGGCCGCCGCGACGACCTGGTACTCCTGGAACTGGTCCATCTTGGTGAACAGCGCGGCCGTGTCCTGCGGCTCCAGCGTGGTCCTGATCCCGATCGCCTCCCAGGAGGCGGCGATGGTGGGCAGGCAGTCGGCGATCCAGCTCACGTTGACGGCCATGAGGTTGACCGCCAGGTCGCGGACGCCGGCCGCCTTCAGCAGCGCCTTGGCCTTCTCGGGGTCGTGGTCGTAGACGACCGAGGCGCGCTTGTGGTCGGGGTGGCCCTCGTTGAGGAAGGAGCTGGAGGCCGTGCCGTGGCCCTTGAGCGCCACGTCGATCATCTTCTGCTTGTCGATGGCGTAGTGCAGCGCCTGGCGCACGCGTACGTCGTCGAAGGGCTTGGTGCCGGTGTTGAACATCAGGAACAGGTGGTTCATGCCCTTGCCGCCCTCGACCGTCAGGCCCTGTTTCCTGAGCTGCTCGACGTTGGCGTACGGGATGTTGTCGGCGATCTGCGCCTCGGCCGAGCCGCCGGAGATCTTGGCGACGCGCGCCGCGGCGTCCACGATCGTCAGCCAGTTCATCTCCTTGACCGTGGCGGGGCGCGGGCCGTTGTAGCCGTCGAACGCCTGGAAGGAGGTGTTGGACTTGGGGTTGTGCGCGGCCAGCTTGTACGGCCCCGACCCGACGGCCTTGCCGCTCTTGGCCTGGTCCCAGGCACCCGCCTGACCGAACACGTGCTTCGGCATGATCTTGGCGATGGTGAGCCGGGGCGCGGCGTCGGGGAACGGGAACCTGAACACCAGCTCCACGCTCCGCTCGTCCGTCTTCCTCACCTCCTTCAGCCAGGTCTTGAAGAAGTTGCCGGTCAGGACGTTGTCCGGGCCGAGGATGCGCTCGAAGGTGAAGACCACGTCGTCGGCGGTGACCGGCTGCCCGTCGTGCCATCTGGCGCCGTCCCTGAGGGTGAACCGCCACGAGGTGGCGTTCAGGTCGGCGGGCAGCGCGGTGGCGAGGGCCGGGTAGGGCTCGCGGGTGATCGGGTCGGTGTCGAGCAACCCCTCGTAGACGTGGTTGATGCCGGCCATGGCGAAGGCCGAGGCGGTCTGCGTCGGGTCCCAGCTCTGGTCGTTGCCGTAGCCGATGACGGCGGTGATCAGGTCCTTGTTGGAGCCGGCTCCCACGGAGCCGGTCGAGGCCGGGCCGCCGGAGCAGGCGGCGAGGGTGCTCGCGATGAACGCCGCCGCACCCGTCGCTCCGCTGTAACGCAGGAAGTCACGGCGGCTGAACTCAGAGCTCACGGATGCCTCCTGATACGTAGAACGTAGGACATCCCACGTCCTATGTTGTGCGATAACCTGGACGCTAAATGCTGCCCCCGCTTGAGGTCAACGGAAGATTTCCGGATTGTTACCTACGACGAAAGGATTCTTCATGACCACCGTCCCGCGCCGGGCACGCCCGAGCCGTGCCGTCGAAGCCCAGGAGGGCGTCAAAGATTTGATCGTCCGGCGCGGTCTGGTGGCCGGGGATCCCCTGCCCACCGAGTCCGAGCTGATGGAGGAGCTCCAGGTCAGCCGCAACTCGATCCGCGAGGCGCTGAAGGCCCTCCAGGCGGTGGGCATCGTCGACATCCGGCACGGCTTCGGCATGTTCGTCGGCCGCATGTCCCTGTCCGGCCTGGTGGACGAGCTGACCTTCCACAGCCGCATCACCCTGCAGAACGGCGCCCACCACCTGTCCCACCTGGTCGAGATCCGCGAGATCCTGGAGAGCGGCCTGGTCCAGCGCCTGATCGAGCTGGGCCCCGAGATCGACCTGACCCCGGCCGGCGACGTCATGGCCAGGATGGAGCGCGAGGCGGAGGCCGGCCTCGTCAGCCCCGAGACCGACCGCCTCTTCCACGACCTGCTCTACCGCCCGCTCGGCAACCCCCTGGTCAGCCAGCTCCTCGGCGCCTTCTGGGACGTCTACTACCAGCTCCGCGACGCGCTGGGCACACCCGACGAGCCGCCGGGCGACGTGGCCAGGCGGCACCGCGACATCTACACGGCGGTGCTGAGGGGCGACAGGGCCGCCGCCGTCTCCGCCGTCCACGCGCACTTCGAGGGCGTCCGCAACCGGGTGGCCAGGATCGGCGGCTGACGACCCGGCCCCCGGCCGGGCGGGGTGATCGGTTTCAGGAGCAGGTGAAGGTGGCCGGGGCGGGGGTGGAGGGGCCGGTGGCCTGGAAGCCGAAGGTGGCCGAGGCGCCCGGCGCGAGGCCCGGCGCCCAGGAGGGGCCCCTGGCGGTCCACGTGCCGCCCGACGGGGTGATGGTGGAGCTCCACGCGCTCACCAGGGTCACGCCCGGCGGCGCGGTCCAGGTCAGCGTCCAGTCGTTCCAGCTCGTGACGGCCGTGTTCCGTACGGTGACGCCGGCCGTGAAGCCGCCCTGCCAGGCGTTGGTCACCTGGTAGCTCACGGCGCAGGCGGCACCGGTGCCGCCCGTGGGAGTGGACGTGGGAGTGGGGGTCGGGGTCGGGGTGGCGGTCGGCCCTTGAGAGGTGGTGTAGGCGACCTTGGTGTACGGCGCCGCGCACCGCGAGGCGCAGGCCGCCGGCAGGCCGAAGCTGTAGACGCGCCCGCCGTTGATCAGTGTGTCCGTGGCGTCCCGCACCCGGATCTGGAACTGGTCGCCGCCCGAGGTGGTGGCGCCGATGACGTACGACTGGCCCATGTCGCCGTTCATCCGCGCCGCCCGCCAGGCCCCGTCGGCGAAGTACTCGACGCCGTGGATGCCGTCGGCCAGGTGCGAGACGGCGATGGCCGGCCACCAGATCTGGGCGCCCTGGAGGAACCCGATGGCGAGGTCGCCGCTGTAACCGGGCGCGGGGACGAACGACCAGGTGACGTGCCGGTTGTTCCAGTGACCCGGATACAGGTCGCCGACCGCGGCGCCGTTCTTCACGAACCGGTTGAGCGAGCCCTTGGCCAGGTCCAGGTGGTAGGGGTCGTCGCGGCACCAGGCGTTGGAGTCGCCGCAGCTGTCGGCGACGATCATGGTCAGCTTCGCCCCGCTGTAGGCGTCGGACACCCAGGAGCCGCCGCGGCAGAACGGCTGGTTCTGGGCGCCGTCGTTGACGCCCGTGCAGTAGTCGCCGATCTCGACCTGGACGTAGCGGCCGCAGTTGAGGCCGTTGTCCCACAGCCCGGCCTTGTCGAGGTCGGCCCCCGTCAGCGGCCGGGGGTAGAAGGAGTAGTCGCCGGGCGTGTCGTAGACGTTGAGCGCGACGAAGTCCTGCGCGTCGAGGTTCTCCTGGGGCAGCCCGCAGCCGCCGTACGGGGAGCCGAGGGCGTCGAAGTAGGTGGCGTTGCCCGTCACCGGGCCGGGCGGGTCGCCGGGCGCGCCGGCCGCGCCGGCCGATCGCTGCGTCAGGGGCAGCAGGGCGCACAGCGCGATCAGCACGCCGGGAAGCACGAGGGCGAGCAACCGGCGACGGCCTTGACTCATCGGACTCCCCAGCCTGGAGGGTGCTGCCGGACACCTCCCTCATCCCGCGCCGCGCCGATCCGGTCAAGCCCGGACCGTCGCGAGCTGGGCGAACGCCCCGCAAGGCGTGTAACTTTCACGCGCGACCGCGCCCTGCCACCGGCCGATGCCACCGATCGATGCCGCCGATCGATGCCGCCGATCGATGCCGCCGATCGATGTCACCGGCCGATGCCGCCGGCCGCTGTCACCGGCCGCTGTCACCGGTCGATCCGCGCCGCCGTCCCGCGGACCGTGACCGGCTCGGCGAGCCGCTGCTCGTCGCAGATCCGCTGCAACTCGCCCAGGGTCTCGTCGAGCCCGGGGCCGAGGCGGCGCCCGGGGGTGAAGGCGGCCGGCAGGTGGCGCATGCCGTTGATGACGCCGACGGTGTCGTAGTGCACCGCGCCCCCGGGATCGCACCGGTAGCCGGGCATGCGGTCGAGCACCTGCAGCAGCATGCGCTTGAACACCGCGCGGGCCACGTTCGAGCCGATGCAGCGGTGGACGCCCAGCCCGAAGCTGCTGTGCCGGTTGCCCGTACGGGCCAGGTCGAGGGTGTCGGGGTCGGGGAAGACCGACGCGTCGCGGTTGGCCATCGCCCACGACAGCCAGATGCGCTCGCCCTCCCTGAACCGGGTGCCGGCGATCTCGCAGTCGGCGGAGAACGTGCGCCCGTCGCCCGGCGCCGGGGTGTAGAACCGCAGGAACTCCTCGGTGGCCGGATCGAGCAGGGTGTCGCGGTCGCGGCTGAGCCGCTCGCGCTCGTCCGGGTGCTCCGACAGCCATTCCAGCGCGTGCGCGGTGAGCGCGGTCGTCGTGTCGAAGCCGCCGCCGATGATCAGGACCAGCGACCCCACCAGGTCCTCGAAGGCCGGGGCCGCGCCGCCGATGTCGGCCCGCAGCAGCGCGTCGATCAGCCCGGGACGCGGCTCGGCGCGGACCCGCTCCAGCTCGGTGGTCAGGTCCAGCACCATCTCCAGGAACATCCGGGTGACGCGCGGCGCGTCGGGCGAGTCCGGCGGGGTGTAGACCACGGCGTGCATGGGCTCGTTGTAGAGCGTCCACTTCTCCAGGGGGATGCCCGTCATGGCCAGCGTGAGGACGGCGGGCACGATGTTGGCCAGGTCGTCCACGAAGTCGATGCGCCCCTCCTCGATCCTGTCGTCCAGGCAGGCGCGTACCACCTCGTCCACGAACGGCAGCCAGCGGGCGACCGCCGCCGGCGACAGGTACGGGTTGAGCGCCTGCCGGTAGTGACGCTGCTCCGGCGGGTCCATCTCCAGGAAACCGGCCCTGGTCGCCCCCTCGGGCGTCGGGATCGTGACGCCCTGGTAGCCGCGCCGCTCGCCCTTGACGTCATGGTCGTTCGACAACACGTCGGCGCGGCGGGCCAGCTCGAACACCTCCTGGTGCCCCGCCGCCACCCAATGGCCGCCGTAGGTGTCGCTCCAGGCGACGGGGCACCTGGCGTGCATCTCCCGCGTGATGGACGCGAACCGGTCGCGGTACCCGGGAGCGTGCCGGTCGAAGCGGTACCGGTGACGCCCGTCCTCGTGCTCGTGCCCGTCCTCGTGCCCGTCCTCGTGCACGGTGCCGCCCTCCTTGGTCGCCGAGGATCATCTGGTCAGAAGGTGGAGATCGCCCGTTCCGGGCAGGACCTGACGGCCTCGGCCACCCGCGCCCGCTCGCCGGCGGGGACGTCCTCGTCCACGACGCGGGAGTGCCCATCGATCTCGTCGAGCTCGAACACCTGGGGAGCGATCATGTTGCAGAGCGTGTGCCCCTGGCACAACTCCGGATCCACCCGTACTTTCACGCCGCCTCCCTCACCTCGCGATGACGGCCGTCCGGCCGGTGCCGTGGCGCGGCGGGGAGAACGCGTCCGAGCGGGACGGGGCCGGGCCACGGCGGACGTGCTCGGGCTGCCCGCGCGCAGCTTAACCCCCACCGGCCCCCGGCGTCGAAGGCCAGCCCTGTCGCGGGCGGCCTCTTGCGCGGGTTGGAGGCGAGCGCCTTGATGCCGAGCGCCTTGACGCCGAGGTCCAGCTCGCGCGGCGCCGCCGTCCGCCCCCGGCACCCGGCCGTAGCCGCAACTCGCAGGTCGTCCAGGTCGGCGGCGGCGATGGCCATGATCCGGAACTCCTCTCCGGGTCCACGGGGGCTGGAACGATCCATATGCGAGCCTCCACGAAGGGTGCGAGCATCACCGGACGACCCGAAAGGCGGAATGACAGGACGGAAATCGCGATTCGGCCGAACGAGACGGACGACGTTCCACCGGGTCCGCAGGGTGATCGGCCGGCCGTGGTCCCGATCGGGTTCCGCGCGGTTGCCGCGTACTGGTCGTCGGCGGTTCCTCCCGCCACGCCTCCTCCCGCCACGCCGTCGCTGCGGGCGGCCGCCCCGTGACGCGGGCCGGAACGCCGGCCGCCCCGGCCTCGCACGAGGCCGGGGCGGCCGGCCGGCTCGTCGCCCGGCCGTGTCGGCGTTACTAGAGGATGGCGTGGAAGAGGGTCGCGACGGCGACGGCGGCGACCACACCGCCGGCCGGTCCGGTCAGGCCACCCACCAGCACGCCGGTGCCGAGAGCCGCCAGCAGGATGACGGCCCAGCGGAGGGGAAGCCGGTGCTCATCCCCGGGATTCTGGCCGTCTCCCTTCGGAGGACGCCGGAAGGACGATAGTCTCACAATGAGTTCTCTTTTCTCGTGGTTGAAAAGGGCACCGCAGAACGGCCTCCCGCGCTATCGGGGGGCCGTTCGCGTATGGCGCCCACACGCCAAGGCTCCCACAAGATAACCGCGTATGCCCCAGTATTCTCATCTTTTGATTTCCCTCTCTGGGGAACCATCCTCCACCTCGGTATCCCGATATCCCGGTTTTCACCCCACTTCTCGTGCAAGTATGTGCACGAACCGCAAAAGACCAGCGAGAAGCGCATGCATGAGATCATCAAGGACATCGTCCAACTGCTCTATCCGGCGCCGGAAAGGTCGAGGTACCCCGACCGGATCGAGCTCCAGCAGGTGAGGAAGGAGCTGAAGGCACGACGTGCCACCGCGATGGCGGCGGCGCACCAAAAAGCCGCTGAAACGGACCCTCTTGAGGACAAGCTACGTGAACTATCCGCCCTCAAGGCCGAAATAGAGAACCAAATAGCACTATTAGTGGCCTACGGCCGCCATTTCGTACGACCACGCCCCTACCAGCTGTCAACCCTGGCAGACGCCACTCAACTCTCCATATCCGGCGTTCGCGGCATAAGTAACAGAAGGAGCACATGCGAAAGAGTGGCCGAAATCCTCGGGCGAAGCGATGTCAAAGGAAACATCAGACCCCCGGTGAAGCCCGACCTCGCCCGATCCCTCGCCAACCTCGCCCGCCTCGACCCCAAACCCCCGTAGCCGGCGCTCCAGGACGGCCCGGACCGTCACGTCGCACCGTGCCCGGGACGGCCACTCTCCAGCAGCCGGGGAATCGAGTGACGCAGTGCGGTGATGTGATCACCCGGAGCGAAGTACTTCTACCCGGAGCGAAGTACTTCAACACCACCGGCCCCTGCGATCCCGGGCACCACTCCATGGTGCCGTTCACACCGGGAAGACGACGGCGCTGCACGCGCTGTCGTCCGAGCTGGACGCCGAGGGCGACATCGCCACCCTGATGTTCTCCTGCGAAACCGCCAGGACAACCGGTGACGACCACGTGGCCACGGATGATCCAGTCGGTCATGGCGGGAACGCCGCCGGACCCGGACGCCTCCTTCGACCGCGACATCTCCGACATTCGCGATCTGGGTCTCATCCGGGAAACCGGAGTACCGGAGATCACCAACCCGCTCTGCCGGGAGTTCCTGCTGCGGCACTGGTTCCTGCACGCCGACCTGCTGAACCGGGAACAGTACGGACCTTTCACCGACGAGGAGCTGACCGAGGCCTACCTGAGGATCTTCGGAACGCCACATCAGAATGATGACAGAATGTAATCGTGCCACCGCCTAGAGCAAGATATTTCAATACCACCGGTCCCTGTGATCCGCAGCTCCACTACATGCTTCCACCCGCGCCACGGCTTCCGGAAGCGCGGACCCTCATCGACGTGGACCGCTACTTCGTTCTGCACGCCCCTCGGCAGACCGGGAAAACCACCGTCCTGGACGCTCTGGCTTCCGACCTGACCGCCAAAGGCGACACGGTCGCCCTGACGTTCTCCTGTGAGCGCGCCAAAGCGGCCGGTGACGACGTCGATTGGGCGGAGTCGCTTCTGCTGGACTCCCTCCGCGAGGCCGCCGATCTGTCGGGCTGGCCGAAGAAACTGCTGCCGCCACGGTCCTGGCCGCGGATCACGCCGGGCAGCCGGTTCGGTGCGGCGCTGCGGGCGTGGTGCCGGCGCTGTCCGCGCCGGGTGGTGCTGTTCCTGGACGAGATCGACGCTCTGCGGGGCGAGAGTCTGGCCAGCATTCTCAGCCAGCTACGCGACGGCCACAACAGGCGATCGAAGGGCTATCCGTTCCCCGCGTCGGTGGTGTTGTGCGGGTTGCGTGACCTGCGTGACTACAAGGTCGCCTCTGGGGGTGTCGCCGAGCGGTTCAACGCGGCCAGCCCGTTCAACATCCTCGCCGACTCGCTGCGCCTGGGCGACTTCACCGCCGACCAGATCGCCGAGCTGTACGACCAGCACACCCGGGCGACCGGCCAGGAGTTCACCAAGGACGCCGTGGACCGCGTCTTCGAGCTGACCCAGGGACAACCCTGGCTGGTCAACGCCCTCGCCCATGAGATCACCTTCAAGATGGGAGTGACAGGGACGATCGGCGTCGCGCAGGTGGAGGACGCGAAGGAGCGGCTGATCCGGGCCCGCGCCACCCACCTGGACTCCCTGGCGGCCCGTCTGTACGAGCCCCGGGTCAAGCGGGTGGTCGAGCCGATCGTGGCCGGCCGCCCCTACGTCGACCGCCACAACACCGAGGACCTGTCCTACGCCCGCGACCTGGGGCTGATCACGCAGAAACCCCCGCCGCAGGTGGCCAACCCGATCTACCGGGAGGTCATCCTGCGCGTGCTGGGCGACCTGACGGAGCAGAACATCCACGCCGACCCGCGCAGCTTCGTGCTCCCCGACGGGCGCTTCGACCTGCCGCGCCTGCTGGAGGAGTTCGTCGTGTTCTGGCGCGAGCACGGCGAGGTCCTCATCCAGCAGGAGGGCTACCACGAGGCCGCGTGCCAGATCGTCCTCATGGCCTTCCTGCACCGCCTGGTCAACGGCGGCGGCTACCTCGACCGCGAGTACGCCGCCGGCACCAAACGCCTGGACGTGCTGATCCGCTGGCCGTACGACGGCCCCGACGGCGAGCGTCTTGTGCAGCGCGAGGCCATGGAGCTGAAGGTGTGGCGGCCCGGCGCGGACGACCCGGAGCCCGAGGGGCTGGCCCAGCTCGACCGCTACCTCGACCGGCTGACCCTGCCCACCGGTGTCCTGGTCGTCTTCGACCGCCGCCCCGAGGCCCCGCCGTGGAAGGAGCGCGGCGGTTTCGGGCAGGCGATCACACCGTCCGGCCGCCAGGTGACCGTCCTGCGGGTGTGAGGGGCTGCCGGGGCGGGGGTCAGGTGGCGGGGCCGCGCAGGTAGGCCACGACCGCGTCCCCCACCATCCGGCGCAGGCGCTCGCGGTGCTCGGGTGCGGTCATGTCGCGTCCGAACAGCGCGCCGAAGGTGTGCTGGTTGGCCACCCGGAAGAAGCAGAACGAGCTGATCAGCATGTGCACGTCGATGGCGTCGGCCCCGGTGACGAAGTCGCCCGACTCCTGCCCGGCGTCGAGGATGCGGGAGATGAGGTCGAGCACGGGCGTGCCCAGCCCGGCCAGCACCGCCGACTTGCGGATGTGCTCGGCCTGGTGGATGTTCTCGATGGCGACCAGCTTGATGAAGTCGCGGTGGGCGTCGTGGTGGTCGAAGGTCAGCTCGGCCAGCGTGCGGATGGCCTCCACCGGCGCCAGGTGCTCCACCTCGATCGCCTGCTCCATCTCGCGGACCTCGGCGTAGGCCTTCTCCAGCACCGCGACGTAGAGCCGCTCCTTGCTGCCGAAGTAGTAGTAGATCATGCGCTTGGTGGTGCGCATGCGGGCGGCGATCTCGTCCACCCGCGCCCCCGCGTAGCCGTGCCGGGCGAACTCCTGCTGCGCGACTTCGAGGATCTCCGCCTTGGTGCGCTCGGCGTCCCGCTGGCGTTCGGGGGCGGCGGGCTGAGAGGTCATCCAGCCATCCTAGTGACCCCTCACGTGCCGCACCGCGAGCCGGACCCGGGGCGTCGGCGGCCCCGTGGCCCGGCTCCCGCCGTCACCGGGGCAGGTCCACCGAGACGTGCGGGGACAGCGCGCGCAGGAAGTCCGGCGCGTCGAAGATCTCGCCCGCCGAGGCGACGCCGGCGGTCCTGGTCCGCCCGGTGAGGATGCGGTCCACCGCCTCCACCGCGAGCGGGGCGGTCACGGCGTAGATGTCCTGGCCGCTCGCCACGGCGCGCCGCTCCTCGCCGCCGGAGCGCACCACGACCTCGACGAGGAAGGTCTGCGCCGAGCGGCCCAGCTCGTCGGTCGCGGCCGGGGCGGGGGTGCCGGGGTCGGCGATGTCGCGGGCCGCCTCGACCGTCATGTAGGTACGCACCTCGGGGATGGGCAGGTGGCTGGGGACGGTGACCACGTCGGCCATCGAGAACTCCCCGATGACGGTCCTGGGGCCCACCGGCTCGGGGAAGGTCCACTCCAGGGTGGGCGGCGCGTCGTCGCGGTACTCCAGCCGCCCGTTCGCGTAGCGGACCCGCCGGCCGTCGCGCCGCTCCCGGGAGACCACGCCCGCGGCGCGCGTCCCGGCCGTGGGGTGCCAGCCGCTCAGCCCGTACGCGACGTGCGCCTCGTCGGCCGCGCTCCAGTCGCCCATCGCGGCGGTGACCAGCAGGTCGCCGAGGCCGCCGTAGAAGGCCATCGCCGGGACGATCACCGCCTGCTCGGCGCGGGCACGCTCGGCGAAGTGCGCGAAGGTGTCGGCGTTGGCCTCGATCTCGGCCGCCACGTCCACGTACGGGACGCCGGCCCGCAGCGCCGCCTCGATCACGGGGGCGGCCGTCGTGGCGAAGGGCCCGGCACAGTTGATCACGGCCGCCGCGCCGGCCAGCGCCCGGTCGAGCGCGGCCGGGTCGTCCACCGCCGCCGGGCGGTCCTCCAGCCCCGTCTCGGCCGCCAGTTCCTTCAGCCTGCCGGCGTCACGACCCGACAGCACCGGGACGAACCCGCGCTCCCGCAGTCGCGCCACCACGAAACGGCCGGTGTGCCCGTACGCGCCGTACACCACCACGGTCTGCTCCGATGCCATGATCTCTCCCTGTGCTTCATCGGCTTGCCGGGAACCATCCTGGCGAGGAACGGCAGCCCACCGTGAGTGTCTGGAACGCCATCACCCGTACAATTCCGGACATGGAGTCAGACCGGAGCGCCGTCGCGCTCGCCGTCACCGACGGGATGTTGCACTTCGAGCTGTCGCTGGCGTACGAGGTCTTCGGCACCGTGCCGGACGGCATGGCCGGCCGCTGGTACGACTTCGCCGTCTGCGGCCCCGGCCCGGTGCGGGCCGGCCGGTTCCTGCTGGAGCCCGACCACGGCCTCGACCGGCTCCGGGACGCCGGCACGGTGATCGTCCCCGGATGGGCCGACGTCGAGGTCGAGCCGCCCGCCGGCCTGGTCGAGGCGGTCCGCGCGGCCCACGACGCCGGCGCCCGGGTGGCCTCGTTGTGCACGGGCGCGTTCGTGCTGGCCGCCGCCGGCCTGCTGGACGGCAGGCGTGCCACCACGCACTGGGCGCACACCGGCGACCTGGCCGCCCGCCACCCCCGGGTGGAGGTGGACCCGGACGTCCTGTACGTGGACAGCGGCAGCGTGCTCACCTCCGCGGGCAAGGCCGCGGCCATGGACCTGTGCCTGCACCTGGTGCGCCTCGACCACGGCTCCTCGGTCGCCAACACCGTGGCCCGCCGCCTGGTCGTGCCGCCGCACCGGGACGGCGGCCAGTCCCAGTTCGTCACCACCCCGGTGCCCGCCCCGGGCAACCACCCGCTCGCCGGGCTGATGCCCTGGGTGATCGAGCGGCTGGACCGCCCGCTGACCGTCGAGGACCTGGCCCGGCAGGCGAACATGAGCTCGCGCAACCTGGGCCGCCACTTCAGGACGGTGACCGGCACCACCCCGCTGCAATGGCTGCTGGTCCAGCGCATCCGCCGCGCCCAGGAGTTGCTGGAGACGACCGACGACAGCGTGGACGCCATCGCGGCGGCCACCGGCATGGGCACCGCCACGACGCTGCGCCGGCACTTCAACCGCACGGTCGGCGTGCCGCCGGACACCTACCGCCGCACGTTCCGCTCGTCGCCGGCCGGCCGCCCGGCGAGCGCTTCGAGCTCGGCGACCGCCCGGTCGGTGGCCGTCTCGGCGGCGATGGCGGCCGCCAGCCGCTCCGCCTGACGCCGGTACGAGGGCTCGCCGAGGACCCGGGCGACCGCCCGGGCGATCGTGCGGGGCGAGGCGTTCCTGCTCACGGTGACCCCGGCGCCGGCGAGCCCGACGTGCCGGGCCACCTCACCCTGGTCGCGCCCGAGCGGCACGGCTCCGCCTCCGGCCCAGGTGGCGAGCAGGAAGCTCTTAGGCATGGTGCCCTTCCGGGAGTCGATGGCGGTCAGCAGGTCGCGCATGGCGCGGGCAGGCGATCGGCGATGTCCTGCAGCGTGACGTCGTCGTACCAGCACCACGACCACAGCGTGGCCGCCGCCCCCAGCACGCGCGCGGGGGTCAGCGGCGGCCGTGGAAGGTGCGGCGCAGGTCGTCCACCCACTCCTCCGGGATCTCCCACGGGATGAAGTGGCCGCCGCGGTCGTGGGCGGTGAGGTTGACGTGGTTGTACCAGGCGGCCCGGTCGCTTTCGAGGAAGTGCCGCACCCGCCCGTCGGTGGTGACGCCGGGCGGGTTCTCGTGCGCGACGAACGTGATGCCGGTCGGCGCCTCCACGACCGGCCACCGGTCGTGGGACGGGGTCCACGGGTAGCGGTTGTTGTTGGCGTAGGTGCGGATGGAGGTGCCGATGGAGTTGGTCACCCAGTAGATCATGGCGTGGGTGAGCAGGTCGTCCTTGGTGAAGACGGTCTCGATGTCGCCGCCGTGGTCGCTCCACTTGACCCAGCGCTCCAGGATCCAGGCCAGCAGCCCGGCGGGCGAGTCGGACAGCCCGTAGGCGAGCGTGCTCGGCGCCAGCAGGTGCGCGGCCAGGTGCACGGCGAAGCGGCGGTCCATTTCGAGGACGCGGGCGTGGACGTCGGCCGGCAGCCCTTCGGGGATGGGCCGGCCGCCGCTGAAGTCCCAGGCCCGGTCGCCGTTGAACAGGGTGAGCTTCTGGCCCGAGCCGATGTGGATGCCGTACAGCTCGGCGGCGTACTTGTGGCCGAGCTGCCCGCACACCATCGCGCCGACGTCGCAGCCCGCCGCGGCGTAGCGCTCGTGGCCGAGGACGCCGGTCATGAGCGTGTGCCAGAGGTCGGCGACCTTCCAGTAGTTCATGTCCGGGTGGTCGGGCAGCGGGCCGGAGAAGCCGAAGCCGGGGAAGGACGGCACGATCACGTCGAAGGCGTCGGCCGGGTCGCCGCCGTGCGCGGCCGGGTCGGCGAGCGGGTCCACGACCTTGGACCAGTGCCAGAACGTCCACGGCCAGCCGTGGGTGAGGATCAGCGGCGTCGGGTCCTGGCCGGCGCCGGGCCGTCGCATGAAGTGCACCGGCACGCCCTCGACGGTGACCCGGTAGTGCTCGTAGGCGTTCATGGCGGCCTCGGCCTTGCGCCAGTCGTAGCCGGTGCGCCAGTAGTCGACCAGCTCGCGCAGGTAGGCGCCGTTGACGCCGTAGTACCAGTCCTCGTTGCCGGCGTCGGCGGGCCAGCGGGTCAGCTCCAGGCGGCGGCGCAGGTCGTCCAGGACGTCGTCGGGGACGTGGAGCGGCACGGGCTCCAGCGGGAACGGGCGGGCGGGGGACATGTCATCTCCTCGGGTGCTCGTGCAGCTCGCTCATCCGGGCCAGCGCCGGCAGGGCGGCCGCGATGGCCGCCCGCTCGGCGGGGGTGAGCGCGCCGGTCAGGTCGGCGAGGTGCGCCATGCGGTCGGCGCGCCGCGCGTGCACGATCGCGGCTCCCGCCTCGGTGAGGCGGACGAGCACGGCACGGCGGTCGGACGGGTCCGGCAGGCGCTCGACCAGGCCGTCGCGCTCCAGCTTGGTGACCATCTGGGTGATGGCCGGCTGGGTGACCTGCTCGCCGGCGGCCAGCTCGGTGAGCCTCTTGGGGCCCCGCCCGGCCAGCGTGTGGAGCACCGACAACGTCGTGAAGCTCAGCCGCTGCACGGCGGGCAGCCGGATGAACATCCGGGTGAAGTCCTCCAGGACGGCGGTCAGGTCGGCGACGTTGAGCTCGTCAGGCTGCGGCGTGGGCGGCACCCGAGGAAAGTATCATGATTTTATATAAGTTACCTATCTTTTTTGGGGTCGACGCGTCGGGGCCGGTGAACGAGACGTGTCCGGCACTCCGGGGTCACGGCGCGGGCCGGGTCGTCGTCCACGCCGGTGAGGTGGACCGGGGTCGCGACGGCACGTGCGGGCGCGGCCCTGTGGCCGTCCCGGCGGGTGGATGGCGTACTGTTCGGTGCTTGTGAAAGATGAGCCGGAATCCGACAGCCGGCGGCCGGAGGAGTACCGGCAGGGCCGGTTCCGCACGCCGCCCGGCGCGACCGAGATCCTGCTGGTGCGGCACGGCGAGTCCGAGCCCGCCCGCGCCGACCGGCCGTTCCCCCTGGTGGACGGCCAGGGCGACCCCGGCCTGGCGCCCGAGGGCCGGGAGCAGGCCGAGCGGGTCGCGCTGCGGCTCGGCGCCGAGCGGATCGACGCGATCTACGTGAGCACGCTGCGGCGCACGTCCGAGACGGCCGCGCCGCTCGCCGCCCGGCTCGGGCTGGCGCCCGTGGTGGAGCCCGCGCTGCGCGAGGTGCACCTCGGCGAGTGGGAGGGCGGCCTGTTCCGGCGCATGGTGGCCGAGGGGCACCCGATCGCGCGGCGGATGTCGGCCGAGGAGCGCTGGGACGTGATCCCCGGCGCGGAGCCGGCGGCGGACTTCTCCGTACGGGTGCGCGAGGTGCTGGGCAGGCTGGCCGCCGCCCATCCCGACCAGCGGATCGCCGTGGTGACCCACGGCGGCGTGATCGCCGAGGCGCTGGCGGCGGCCACCGGCTCGCGGCCGTTCGCGTTCCTCGGGGCCGACAACGCGTCGGTGTCGCACCTGGTGGTGGCCGGCGAGCGGTGGATCCTGCGTCGCTTCAACGACACCGCCCACCTGACGGCGACCTTCACCACGACGGCGGCCCCGCCCACCTGAGCCCGCCTGCCCGGGACCGCCCGCTCGGGACCGCCCGGCCGGCGTACGTGGCCCGGCCGGGGCGGCGCCACTACAGTCTCGGCAGAGGGCCCGACAGGAGGTGCGCCGTGCGCGAACCCGTGACCGCGGCCGCCGGGCCGGGGCGCCCCCGCGACGCGGAGGTCGGCCGCAAGGCCCTGCGGGCGGCCGTCGAGCTGTACGCCGAGCTGGGCTGGGCGAAGTTCACCGTGGACGCGGTGGTCCGCCGGGCCGGCATCGGCAAGGCCGCCGTCTACCGCCGCTGGCCCACCCGCGAGAAGCTGGTCGCCGACGCCCTGGAGTGGGCGCTGGTGCTGCCCGCCATCGCCATCGACACCGGAAACGTGGACGACGACCTGCGCGAGCTGGCCCGCGCGCTGATGGCCCACTACCTCGGCCCGTACGGGCTGGCCGGGCTGCGCCTGCACGTCGAGGCGCGCGCCTATCCTGAGCTGTTCGGCGAGCTGGCGGCCACCCTGCGCCGCACCCGGGCCCTGGAGGCCAGGGCGATCGTCCGCCGCGCCATCGCGCGGGGCGAGCTGGGCGAGCACGCCTCGCCCACCCTCATCCTGGACACCCTGCTCGGCGGGGTGCTCAACCACGTCCTGGCCACCCCCGAGGAGCTGCGCCCGGAGATGACCGCGCGCAGCGCCCGCTACATCGAGGACATCACCGCCTTCGTCCTCACCGCCGCCAAGGCGATCGGCCCGCCCTGAAGGCCGCCCTGAAGGCCGCCCCAAAGGCCGCCCCGGAGGCCGCAGGAGGCCGGCCGCCGGGGCGGGGACGTTGGCGCTCCAGGCCGTTCACCTGGAGCGATGCCAGGCTAGCGGCTCTATGTCCGGTTTGTATAGGTTTCGGACAAGCGAACGTCCCGACCTCCATGAAGGCCGGGACGCCGCCAGGGCACTCGATCCCACTACTCCTCTACCCATCGAGCCAGCCTTATACACATTTGTCCGTTTTGTGCGGGTTACTGCTGCGCCTGGATCAGGGCCTCGCCCGCCTCCGTCCGGTAGTACAGCACGGACCGGCCCGCGCGGCGGCGCCCTACCAGGCGGGCGTCGAGGAGCACCTTCAGATGGCGGCCGACCGAGCCCAGGCCCTGCCCGGTGAGCGCCACGAGCTGGGTGGTGCTCTTCGGCGCGTCGAGCAGGACGAGCACCCTCGCCCGGCCGGCGCCCAGCAGCCTGTCCAGGGGGCCGGGCTCCGCAGCGCGGCGGTCCGGCTCGGCCAGCACGCCGGAGCACGGGTAGACCACGGCGTAGCGGCGCGGCTCGTCCCAGGTGACCCAGGCGTGGTCGGGAGTGACCGGGACGAACAGCAGGCGGGCGCCGGAGATCTCCCGGGGCGGGTAGTCGTTGGCGTTCATCCGCAGGCGGCCGCCGCCCAGCCAGCGCATGCCGGGGCGCAGCCCGTCCAGCACCGCGGCCCAGCCGCCCTGGCCGAGCCGGGCCGTACGGGCCACGATGTCGGCCTCGATCACCCGGCGGCGGCGCGGCCACTCGGGCAGCACCGTGTGCGTCCACACCCACTCCAGCAGGCCGGCGAGGCGCTCGGGGAGGTCGGGACGGTCGAGGCCGGCGGGCAGCGTGCCGCGCATGGACACGGCCACGTCCGCGAGGGCCCGCTCCCCCGGCGTGCGGCGGACGACCTCCAGCTCCTCGGCGAAGGTGCGCTCCTCCTCGGCGGGTGGGGGCGTACAGAAGTCGGCGAGCCATTCCTGCCCCAGCGCGGCGTGGACGAGCAGCGCGGTGACGGGGTCGAGCCGGGCGCGGTAGGCGGGCAGGTGGGCGTCGAGCCACCGCTGCCCGGCCGGGTGCGCGGCCGTCCCCTTGGCCAGGGCGAGCAGGCTCGCGGTGGTCTCGGCCAGCGGTGAGACGACGAACCTGCCGCCCGCCAGCGTGTCGGCGCCGATCAGCCACCAGCCCATGCTTTCGCCTCCCCGCGAAACTCTAACGCCCGCGCGGGCGCGGCCCGCAGGCTCGCGGCATGCGTACCTACGGACAACTCCTGCGGACCGCCGGCTTCACCCCGCTCTTCGTGGCGACCTCCGTGCAGGTGACCGCCTCGACGACGAGCGGCCTGGCGCTGGGCGTGCTCGTCTACGCGACCACCCGATCGCCGCTGCTCGCCGCGCTGAGCATGTTCGGGCCCTCCCTGGCCCAGGTGGCGGGGGCGACGGTGCTGCTGTCGGCCGCCGACCGGCTGCCGCCCCGGGCCGCGCTGGCGGGCATCGCCGCCGTTCTCGGCCTGGGGACCGCCGTGCTGGCCGTGCCCGGGCTGCCGGTCTGGGCGCTCTTCGCCGTGCTGCTGGGGCTCGGGCCGGTCGCCTCGCTGGGCGGCGGGGTGCGGTGGGGGCTGCTCAACGAGCTGCTGCCGCGCGAGGGCTACCTGCTGGGCCGCTCGGTGATGAACATGGCCATGGGGGTGGTGCAGATCGCCGGGTTCGCGGGCGGCGGCGCCCTGGTGGCCGCGCTGAGCCCGCGCGGCGCTCTGCTCGCGGCCGCCGCGCTCCACCTGGCCGAGGCGGCCGTCCTCCGGTACGGGCTCGGCCACCGGCCGCCGCGGGCCGCCGGGCGGCCGTCGGTCGCGGCGACCTGGCGGGCGAACGTGCTGCTGTGGTCGTCGGCCCCCCGCCGTCACGTGTACCTCGCGCTGTGGGTGCCCAACGGGCTGATCGTCGGCTGCGAGTCGCTGTTCGTCCCCTACGCGCCGGAGCACGCGGGGGTGCTGTTCGCGGCGGGGGCGGCGGGCATGCTGGCTGGGGACGTGGTGGTGGGCCGGTTCGTCCCGGCGTCCTGGCGGGAGCGGCTGGGCTCGCCGCTCCGCCTCCTGCTGGCCGTGCCGTACCTGGCCTTCGCGCTGGAACCGGGGCTGCCGGTGGCGGTGGCGGTCGTGGCGTCGGCGTCCACCGGGTACGCGGCGAGCCTGCTGCTCCAGGAGCGGCTGATGGCGCTGACGCCGGAGGAGATGGGCGGGCACGCCCTGGGGCTGCACTCGGCCGGCATGCTCACCCTGCAGGGCGTGGGCGCCGCGCTCGCCGGAGCGCTCGCTCAGCTCACCTCGGCGGCGACCGCCATGACGGCGATGGCGGCGGCGTCCGTCGCGGTCACGCTGGCGCTGGCGCGTGGGCTGCGGCCGGGCCCGGTCACGGCCGCTCCCGCGGGGGGCCCGGCGAGGGCCGGTGCTCGCGGCGCCAGTCCTCGGCCGTGATGCGGTACAGCACGTGGCGGCGGAGCCGGTGGCCGGGCGGCAGGACGGGGTGGTCGAAGTCGCCGGCGGCGTCGTGGGTCATGCCGAGGCGTTTCATGACCGCGCTGGAGCGGGTGTTGACCGTCGCGGTGAAGGAGACCACCTCGTCCAGGCCGAGGCGGTCGAAGGCGAAGCCGAGCGCGGCGGTGGCCGCCTCGGTGGCGTAGCCGTGCCCCCACGCCTGGCGGGCCAGCCGCCAGGCGATCTCGACGGCCGGCAGGAACGGGGCCTCGAACGTGGGCCGGTGCAGCCCGGTGAAGCCGATGAACTCGCCGGTCGCGACCACCTCCAGCGCCCAGCGCCCCCAGCCCTGGCGGGTGATGGCGTCGTCGCCGGCGGCGGCGAACGCGTAGCTCTCCGCGCGGCTGAGCGTGGCCGGGAAGTGCGCAGCTCGGCGGGGGACGAGGGCTGGGGTGTCCGGGTCGTCACTGGAGGAGATCGTACGGGGCGTTCCGGGCGAACGGGCCGTGCAGGGCGGCCCACTGGAGCAGCATGATCGTCTTGGCGTCGGCGATGGCGCCGCCGCGCACCAGGTCGAGGGCGTGGTCGAAGCCCAGCTCGACCACCTCGATGTCCTCGCCCTCCGCGGCGACCCCGCCACCGCCGGTGGCGCGGGTGGCGGGGCTGTAGGGGGCGGCGTAGAAGTGCAGGCGCTCGGTGACCGAGCCGGGGCTCATGTAGACGGTGAAGACGTGCTCGACCTCGCCGATGGCGTGGCCGGTCTCCTCGGCGGCCTCGCGCCGGACGGCCGCCTCCGGGGCCTCGTCGTCGAGCAGCCCGGCGGCGGTCTCCAGCAGCATGCCGTCCGGGTGGCCGTTGACGTAGGCGGGGTAGCGGAACTGCCGGGTCAGCAGGACGGTACGGCGGGCGGCGTCGTACAGCAGGACCGTGGCGCCGTTGCCGCGGTCGTAGGTCTCCCGCTCCTGCGTGCTCCAGCGGCCGTCGGCGTGCCGGTAGTCGAAGGTGGTGGTGCGCAGCACGTACCAGTGGCAGGCCAGGAGCCGCACGTCGCGCACCCGGACCCGGGGGTTGCCGGCGAGGTCGCGCCCCACCTGGTCCAGGCCGGTGCGGCCACGGCGGTCGGGCTCGTCGATCCCGGCGGTCACGGGGCCTCCTCCAGGCGGGCCAGGTCGCGTGCCGTCAGTTCGGGGTCGTCGCCCGTACCGGAACGGTAGGGACCCGCGATAAGAATCATCACGGGACGGAACTATAATACGAAGAAATCGGAAGAAACAAGGAGAAACGTGCATGCTGGCTGCGCAACGCCGTGACCTGCTCCTGGAACGCCTGCGCCGGGACGGCCGGGTCATCGCCAAGGACCTGGCCGCCGAGCTCGGCCTGTCGGAGGACAGCATCCGCCGCGACCTGCGCGACCTCGCGGCGGCCGGCCTGTGCCAGCGGGTGTACGGCGGCGCGCTGCCCGTCTCCCCCGCGATCGCCGACTACGCCACCCGCCAGGGCGTCGAGGTCACCGGCAAGCAGCGGGTGGCCGCCGCGGCGGCGGCGCTGATCGGGCCCGGCAGCACCGCGATCCTCGACGGCGGCACCACGGCCCTGGCGGTCGCCCGCGCCCTCCCGCCCGACCTGCGCGCCACCGTCGTCACCCACAGCCCGACGGTGGCCGGCGCCCTGGCCGGGCACCAGGACGTGGAGGTCTACCTGATCGGCGGGCGGCTGTTCAAGCACTCGATGGTCGCCTGCGGCGCGGCGGCGGTGGAGGCGGCCCGCGGCGTCAACGCCGACCTGTTCCTGCTGGGCGTGACAGGCGTGCACCCGGAGACGGGGCTGACCACGGACGACGCCGACGAGGCCGCGATGAAACGCGCCCTGGCCCGGCAGGCCGCCGACACCTACGTGCTGGGCAGCTCGGAGAAGATCGGCGCGGCGTCCCGGTTCGCCGTCCTGCCGCTGGCGGAGGTCGCCGGCCTCGTCACCGACGCCGACGCCGACAACGCCACGGTCCGGGCGCTGGACGTGCCGGTGATCCACGCGCCCTGACCGCGTGCACGTTTCTGCACGTTCTCGTGATCCGGCTCCCCTGCACGCGGGGCCGTCAGCGCGTTGAAAGGGGGTGCAAGCGCGGTGCAGGCGGCCCGTCGCTCAATGGTGACACACCGTACAGGACGGACCATCACCCGGGAGAAGCGATGAACCATCACCTCCGCACCCTGCTCGGCGTCACCGCCGCGATCGCCGCTCTGGGCGCTCCGGCGGCTCTCGGCACCGCCACGGCCGGCGCGGCCACGGCACCCGCCGCCTCCGCGGCCTCCGCGGCCTCCACGGCCTCCGCCGCCTCCGTCGCTGACGTCTCGCGGCAGAACCAGCCCTTCCTGTTCACCTACACCTTCGCCGGCCACCTCAAGGTCGCCGGCGGCTACTTCACGACCGGCGGCCGCGTCTTCGTGACCGTCAAGTACACCACCGGCCGCTCCGCGTTCTCCACGTGGACGACCGCCCGCCCGCACCCGATCACGCCGGGCGGCGCCGTCTACGTGGACACGACGATCGCCGCCCCGTGCGCCGGCGGCCCCAACGGGTACGCGCGGGCGTACGACGCCGTCACCCGGACCTGGTCGCCCCGCCTGCCCGTGACCATCTGCCAGCGCATCGACTGAGCACCCGCCACAGCCCCCGCGCCCGGAGTTGCGCGACGGGGGCATGATCGGTCACCATCGTCGGCATGACGAGTGGAAAGGGCGGTCCCCGCCCAGGCCGTTGAGGCCCCTGGAGTCGGCCGAGGAGCCGGCCCACGAGATCGGCATCTCCGGAGAGGCGCTGCTCGCGCGCCTCGCACCCCTCCCCTACCCGCGCCGCATGCGGGCCCTGGCGCTGCACGCCCGCCGCCTGGCCGGCACCCCGCGCCTGCGCGCCCTGCTGGACGAGCTGTCGGCGGGCGGCCGGGACGCCCGCCGCGCGGCGCTGCACCTGGCCATGGCGGGCCGCGATCTCGGCTTCGTCGAGCACGTGCTCGCCGGGCCGGACCTGGCGCTGCGGCGCGCCGCCCTGCGCGCCGTGCGCACCCTCCCGGTGCCCGACGCCGCGGTGGCCGCCGCGCTCCGGGACGCGCCCGCCGAGCTGCGGCTCGCCGTCCACCGCACGCTGGTACAGACCCGCAGGCAGGCGCTGGCCGAGTCCCTGCTGCCGGACGTCCACGCCCGGTGGGGGCCGCGCGAGGCCGCCGTGCTGCTGCCGGCCTGCGGCGCCGGGACCGTCGCCCGGTGGCTGCCCGAGGTCGCGCACGCGGTGACGTCCTGGACGGCGCTGGCCGCGCGGCATCCGGGCGCGGTCATGGCGGCGGCCGGGCAGGAGCTGTCGGCTGGCGCGGACCCGTGGAGCTGGTGGCGCCGCCGGGGCGCGGGCGTGCTGCTCGCCGCGCCGGCCGAGCCGGTCCGCATGCTGGAGCTGCTGGAGCGGCACGACCTGCGGCACGTCGTCCCCCTGCTGCCCGCCTCCGTCCTGAACGCGCTGTTCAGGACGGACACCGCGCGGGCCGCGCGGGCGTTGTTCGGCGACCCCCGGCCCGGATGGAGAGGGCTGTCGGGAGCGCTGCTCCGCCATCTGCGCTCGGCCACGAACGAGGAGATCGTCGCGCTGGCCGCGACCCGGCACCGGCCCGGCAGGGTGCTGCGGTGGCTGCCGCCCGCCCGCCGGACCGCGGTCTTCGAGGCGATGGCCGCGCGGCGGGGCGGCTCCGCCCGGCTGTGGGCGATGGAGTTCCTGGAATGGCTGCCTCCCGAGCGGGCGGCGCGGGAGGCCAGGCGCATGCTCGACTGGCACGCCTCGGTGTGGCACTCGGCCCGCGGCCGGCTGGACGACCCCGCCTTGCCGCTGAAGCTCACCTCCTACCTGCCGTACGAGGAGGCGGCCGGCGTGCTGCGCGAGGCCGCGCTGAGCGGGGACCCGCGGCGGCGCGGGCTCGCCAGGACGCTGCTGGTGCGCGCCGCCGCCCGCACCCGGGACCGGGAGGCGCTGCGCGCGGTCCTGGACGAGCTGGCCCTGCGCACCGCCGGCGAGCAGGACCCGCTGCGCGGGGAGCTGCTGGCCGCGGTGCGGGACGACGTGCCGCCCGCGCTGCTCGACGACGCCTGCGCCGGAGCGCTGGAACGCCTGGCCCGGGCGGCGGCCGGGGCGCCGGACTCCTCGCCGGCGACCAGGGAGGCGCTGCGGGGGCTGGCGCGGCGGGTCCTGCGGCACGCCGATCCGGCCGCCGCGCCCGGGCTGGTCTCGTGGGCGATGGGCGTGTACGGGAAGCTGGTGGCCCGCCACGGCGCGGACGGCCTCGGTCCGGTGCCCGCCGGTGCGCCCGCCCAGAACCGCCACCGCCGCCGGGGGTTCCCCCCCGGGGGCGGGGAGGCGTACCGGCTGGACCGGGTGCTGCGGGCGGGCCAGGAGCACGACCTGCTCGCGGTGTTGCGGCCGTACCTGCGGGCGGCGCGCGAGCGGGAGGACTTCGCCCTGGCCGTGCGGCTCGCCCGGGCGCTCGGCCGGCGCGCGGGCGGGTCCGTCGAGCTCCAGGGCGACCTGCGCGCCGCCGTGCGTACCGCGCCGGTGCCGCTGGCCCGCGAGGCGGCCGCCCTGTGGCTGGCTCCCGTACCCGCCCGCCGCCGGGCCGCCCCGGGCGGGGGTCACACCGCCACGGCGGGCGAGCGGGAGGCGCGGATCGTCGAGCTGGTCCAGGAGGACCCGTCCGCCGTACGGCTCCCCGCCGTCTGGCGCACGGTGGCACGCCGGCGCACGGATCTCCTGCCGGCAGCCCTGGACGGGGAGCGGCCCGGCCGGGCCGCCGAGGACGCGCCGGGGCGGGCCAGGCGGTTCGCCGAGGACACGCCGGAGCAGGCCGGGCGATTCGCCGAAGACGCGCCGGAGCAGGCCGGGCGATTCGCCGAGGACACGCCGGGGCGGGGCGGGCGGTTCGCCGAGGGGGTGTGGGTGCCGCCGGTCGCTCGCGGGGACGCCGGGCGGTGGACGCCCGGCCAGCGGGAGCGGGTCCGCGGGCGGCTCGTCGCGGTGGTGCGTGACGAGCGGCTGCCCGTCGCCGTGCGGGCGGCGGCCGTCCAGGCGGCCGGGCGGACCGGAGGGACGCTGGACCTGCTCGCCGCCTGGGCCGCCGGCCGGGAGGAGAGCATGGTCCTGGCCGAGACGGCCGTCACCGCGATGGCGGAGGCCGGCGCGCCCGGCCGCGCCGTCCCCCTGCTCCTCCGGCACGCCGGCGGCCCGGCCTCGCACGTGGCGGTGGCCGCCCTGGCGCGCTGCTGCCGGGCCGTCGCCCCGTCGCTGCTGGGGCCGTTGCTGGAGGCGGCGCTGACCGGCCCCGGCGGCAAGGTCACGCTGCGCAAGCTCGCCGCGCGGCAGCTCGGCCGCAACCGCCCGCCCGGCGCGGTGGACGTGCTGCTGCGGGCGTGGGCGGACCCCGGGCTGCACCGGGACGTGCGGGTGGCCGTGGCCTCGGTCCTGCGCGACCTGCCCGAGGACCCCAGGACCCTGGAGGCGCTCGGGGAGGCCGCCGGCCGGTACGCGGGCGAGCTGATGTCCAGGACGTTGTTCCAGGCCCATCCGCTGGACCTCCCCCCGGGCCTCCGGCCCCGGTACGCGGAGCTGGTGCGGCGGCTGCTCATGGCCGCCGGCCTGCCGGGAGTGCGTTTCCGCGGGGCGAAGGCGTTCGGGGAGTGGGCGCGCTGGTACCGCGGCGACCTCGGGGAGGTCGTCGAGGCGGCGGCGGACCCGCGGGCGCCGGAGGAGGCCACGGACGTGTTCCTGGCCCTGCTGCGCGGCGGGATGATCGGTGACCAGGTGCTCGGCGTGCTCGCCCGGCTGGCCGACGCGGTGCCCGGCGAGGGCCTGGAGACGCCGGCGCGGGCGCGCCTCGAGGTCGTCGTCGAACGGCTCGCCGGGTGGCAGGACGAGGGCGGGCCGTGGCCGCGGCTCGCCCGCGAGGCCATGCGGCTGCTCGCCGACCGCCCGCTCCTGCTCCCCCAGGCCGTCCACCTCGCCCTCGCCCTCCTCCCGGCCGCAGCGGCCGACTGCGGGGGCCCGGCCGACTGCGGGGGCGCGGAGTGGGGGGAGGCGTTGTCGGAGGTGGTCGAGCTGGTCCGGGGGCGGCCGGTGCTGGCGGCTCATGCGGCCGGGCGGGCCGCGCACGAGCTGCTCGGCGAGTACGCCGACCGCCCGGTGCCCCCGGACGCCGTGCCGCCGGTCGTCCGGCGCCTGGTGGCCCGGGGCGACCTGGCCGGGGCGTGGTTCGCGGTCGAGCTGACCAGGGCGGGCGGGAAGCGCACCGGCTGGGCGGACCCGTGGCCGGCGCTCCTCCGCGACCTGCGGGACTCCCCGCACCTGGAGGTCCGCCAGGAGGCCTGGGACACCCGGGCGGCCACCTGACCCGGCGCGGCGGGCTCAGGGGACGGGCTCAGGGGACGGGCTCAGGGGACGGGCTCAGGGGACGGGCTCAGGGGCGGGCGCGGGTCCGGCCGCGCCCGGTCAGCCGCACTTGCCCGTGAGCCAGGCCCGGTACTCCCTGGTGTAGTTGGTCATCACGCTCGGCGGGGCCTGGCCGAGGACGCTCTGCCAGCGGGCCGCGTTGCCGCTCCACGCGGGCGGCGGCTCCTCCCAGGCCACGCTGTCGGTCCAGCGGGCGTGGGCGCCCTTCAGCAGCGTGGGGTGGCGCCTGGCCAGCTCGGCCTGGATCCAGGAGTCCGTGGAGTAGACCATGATGCGCTGCGACGCCTGCCGTTCCTTGATCGGGTCGGAGATCTCCTTCCAGGCGGCCGCCGCGTACGTGGCGTTCGACAGGACGGGCCTGGCCTCGGGCTTGATCTCCAGCAGGGCGACCAGGCCGCGGGAGCGCACCTGGTCGAGCCATTCCCGCAGGGTGTGGACCCGCTCCCCCGTGTACGGGCCGCGCGCGACGGTCCGGCCCTGGAGCCTGTCGCTGCCGGTGGCCCACCAGATGTCGGTGATGTTGCGCTTGACGCCGGTCAGGCCGTTGGTGGAGGTGTTGTGCCACATGACGGCCTTGGTGCCCTGCTTGGTGAGCTGGACGTCGCCCTCCACGCCGTCGGCGCCCCAGCTCTTCTGGTCGTCGAGCGCCTTGGGGTTGTTGGGCTGGCGGACCTGGTCGCGTTCCCAGGGGTTCGCGCCGGTCGGGTAGCCGCCGTGGCCGAAGAGCAGCGGGCAGACGACGGCGGCGCCGGACGCGGCGCGGGCGGGCGCGGCGTGGGCGGGCGGCGCGGTCGTCATCGCGGCCGCCGTCAACGCCGCCGTCATCGCGGCCGCCACCGTTGCCCTCGTTCTCGTGATCATGAACGTGCGGCTCCCGTCTGTGGACTGATCCGGACGGCAGGGTATGCGCGGCGGCCCGGATGATCAAGAGCCGCGTTCCGTGCCGCGAGCCGCCGCGCCGCCGCCCGCGCGCTCGTTGAATTCCCCCGCCTTATCGCGTAGTAGTGGATCATTCACTTACGGTGACAATCGGGGGTTGGTGCTCATGAGCGGCACCAAAGCGACAGACGTCGCCGCGACGGGCAGCGCGGTCACCGAGGAGGCCGGCGCCGGCCCGCGCGCGGCGGGCGGCTCGGCGCTGCTCGGCCGGTGGGGGCGATGGGCGGCCCGGCACGGGCGGCTCGTCACCGCCCTGTGGCTCGCTCTCGCCGCGGGCTCGGCGCTGCTGCTGCCCGGCCTGACCGGGCGGCTGACCCCGCCCTCGCTGGAGGTGCCCGGCTCGGAGTCCGCGACGGCCGCGGCCATGATCGCGCGCGCGTTCCCCGAGCAGGGCACCGAGCAGGTGATGCTGGCCTTCGACTCGCCGACGCTCGCCGCGCGGGAGCCGGCCTTCCAGCGGACGGTGGCCGCGGTGACGCGCGCGCTGGACGCCCGGCCGGACGTCGGCGCGCTCCTGCCGCTGCCCCCGATCGCCGGCCAGCAGCCCGGGCACGCGTACGTGCTGGCCGGCGTGCACGGCGACGAGCTCGCCCGGCAGCGCAACCTGCCCGCCCAGCTCGCGCAGGCGCGGCAGGCCGCCAGGGAGGCGTCCGGCGGGTCGGTCGGCGTCACGATCCTCGGCGTCAGCCGCGCCTTCGCCCAGCTCGCCCACACCGACCTGGCCGACCTGCGGGCGATGGAGACCAGGACCCTCCCGCCGGCCGTGCTGCTGCTCGTGCTCGGGCTGGGCGCGGCCGGCGCGGCCGTCGTGCCGCTGCTGGTGGGCGGCGCGGCGATCCTGACCGCCACTGGCGTGCTCGCCCTGGCCTCCCGGTTCTGGCACGTGGACTCGACCGTCCTGACCTACACCGTCACGATGGCGCTCGGGCTGGGGCTGGACTACACGCTGCTGGTCCTGCTGCGCTACCGCCAGGCGCGCCGCGCCGGCCGGCCGCCCCGGGCCGCCGCCGCGCACGCCGCCGCCACGGCGGGCGGCACGGTGGCGTGGTGCGCGCTCGCCATCCTCGTCACCTCCTGCGCGCTGCTGATCGTCGGCGTGCCGTGGGCGCACTCCATGGCGGTGGCGGGCATGCTGGCCGCGTCCGTCACCGGGCTCGCCGCGCTGACCCTGGCCCCGGCGCTGCTGCCCCGCCTGGACCGGTGGCTGGAGTGGGGCACGCTGCCCTGGCGGCGGCCCGGCCGGGACGCCGACCGGCCGCCCGCCTGGCTGCGCTGCGCCGGGCACCTGATGCGCCACCCCGCCCGGTACGCGGCCGCGGCCACCGCACTGTTGCTCCTGGCCGCCGTACCGGTGCTGCACCTGCGGGTGGGCCTGCACTACGACCGCGACACGCTGACCGGCACCGACATCGGTGCCGGGCTGGCCCGGCTGGAGAAGGACGGCGTGGCGGGCGTGACCGACCTGGCCCTGCCGCACCCGCCCGGCGCGCCCCCGGTGGACACCACCGCGCTGGCCGCCGCGCTGCGGGCGGACCCCAGGGTGTCGCTGGTGACCGCGTTCGACAACGGCCGTGACCTCACCCTCATGCTGGTCGCCGACCGCTGCGCCCCGGACGGTGACGCGGCGGTCGCCGTCCAGCGGGACGTGCACGCCCTGGCCGCCCGCCTGCTGCCGGAGGGGCAGCGGGTCCTGGCCACCGGCCCGGCGGCGCGGCTGGCCGACCTGGCCGCGGCCTCGCTGGCCGGGCTGTGGCAGGTGCTCCTGGTGGTCCTGCTGGCCTCGTTCGCGCTGCTGCTGGTCACCTTCCGCAGCCTGCTGATCCCGCTCAAGGCCGTCGCGATGAACCTGCTGTGCGTCTGCGCCGCCTTCGGCCTGCTCACCCTCGCCTTCCAGGACACCGGCCGCTCGCCGGACGTCAACGCCCTGCTGCCGCTGATCATCTTCACCGTCGTCTTCGGCCTGTCGCTGGACTACGAGGTCTTCCTCGTCCACCGCATCCACGAGCACTACCGCCGCACCGGCGACAACACGGCCGCGGTGCTGCACGGGCTGCGGCACACGGCGCGTCCCATCACGCTGGCGGCGGCGATCATGGCCGTCACGTTCTCCGGGCTGCTGTTCACCCGGCGGCTGGACTTCCAGCAGGGCGGCTTCGCCGTGGCCGTCGCGATCGTCCTGGACGCCACCGTGATCCGCATGGTGCTCGTCCCGGCCCTGATGCGGCTGCTCGGGCACCGCAACTGGTGGCTGCCGGGCGATCAGCGGCGCAGGAAGGCGGCGATCGCCGGGACGAGCCGGTCGTGTACGTCCTCCAGCACGTAGTGGCCGGCGTCGCGGAAGGCGTGCACCTCGGCGTGCGGCAGGCGGCGGCGCCACTCGCGCAGCACGGCGGGGTCGAAGACCGGGTCGCGCAGCCCCCAGCCGATCAGCGCCGGCCGATCGGCGAACGCGCCGAGGCCGTCCCCGGCCTGCCGCAGCAGCGGCCAGGCGCGGTCGGCCGGGCCGAGCGGGATGTCCTGGACGAAGCGCCGGACGGCCACCCGGTGCCCCGGATCGCCGCCGGGGGCCAGGAAGGCGGCGCGCACGTCCCTGGGCAGCCGGCGGCGCACCCCGAACGGCGGCAGCGTCGCCAGCCGCGCGAAGGCGTGGTGGCGCAGGAACAGCCGCTCGCCCACCCCGGTCTCGCGCAGCAGCCAGAACGGCAGCCGCAGCGCCGGTCTGACCCGCTCGCCGTGCGGGTTGGGGAAGGCGGCGGTGTTGAGTACGACCAGGCGGGCCACCCGCCCGGGATGGCGGGCGGCCCAGGCCATGCCGATCGGGCCGCCCCAGTCGTGCATCACCAGCGTCCAGCCGCGGTCCTGGACGCCCCGGTCGGCGACGAGGTGGGCGGTCAGCGCGTCCAGGTCGGCGACGCGGGAGGCGAGGGTGTAGGCGTAGCGGTCCTCGCCGGGCTTGTCCGACAGGCCCATGCCGAGGTGGTCCGGCGCGACGCAGCGGTGCTCGCCGCGCAGCGCCAGGATCAGCCGCCGGTACAGGTAGCTCCACGACGGGTTGCCGTGCAGCATGAGCACCGGCGCGCCCTCGCCCTCGTCCACGTAGTGCTGGCGCAGGCCGGCGCGGCCGAAGTAGCGGGAGGCGAACGGGTAGCCGGGCAGGGCGGGCGTCGTCGCGCGCGGGTCGGGCACGGTGGCCTCAGCTCTCGTCCAGCGGGGCGGCCGACAGGTGGGCGGCCAGCCTCGACAGGCCCTCGGCCATGGTGACGCGCGGCACGTAGCCGAGGTCGCGGCGGGCGGCCGACAGGTCGAACCAATGGGACGTGGTGGCCTGCACCGCCGCGAGCCGGGTGAGCGGCGGACGCGCCCGGACGAGCCGGCAGGCGTGCTCGACCGCTCCGGCCGCCAGCCGGGCCAGCCCGGCGGGCACCCGCGGCCGGACCGGGCCGAGGCCCGCGGCGGCCAGGAGGCCGTTGATCCACTGCACGATCGGGACCGGCTCGTCCTGGGCGACGAAGTAGGCGCGGCCGGCGGCCGGGCCGCCGGGGGCCAGCGCGTCCAGCGCCAGGAGGCACGCCTCGGCCGCGTTGTCGATGTAGACGGTGTCCACGAGCTTGCCGGGGGCGCGGGGCAGCAGCAGCCGGCCGCGCCGCGCCTGCCCGGCGAACCTCGGCAGGAAGTGCGGGTCGCCGGGACCCCAGATGAGGTGCGGCCGCACCGCGACGGTGGCCAGCCGCTCGCCGTCGGCGGCCAGCACCAGGCGCTCGGCCGCCGCCTTGGACGCGGGGTAGGGGGCGAGGAAGCGGCGGGCGTACGGGGCGGACTCGTCCACGCCCTCCAGGTCGTCGCCGTCGTGGACGACGCTGGGCGAGGAGACGTGGACCAGGCGGGTGACCCCGGCGCGCAGGCAGGCGTCGATCACGTTCGCCGTGCCGTTGACGTTGACGGCGCGGAAGTCGCGGGCGGCGCCCCACAGGCCGGCCAGGGCGGCGCAGTGGACGACGGCGTCGTGCCCGGCCACGGCGGCGCGCACGCGGCCGGGGTCGCGGACGTCCCCGGCGCGCTGGCGGACGCCGTACGCGTCCAGGACGGGGTGCGGGCGGCGCTGGAACGCGGTCACCTGGTCGCCGCGCTCGGCGAGCATCCGGCACACGGCCGCCCCCAGGAACCCGCCGCCCCCGGTCACGAGCACCCTCACCGCCCGCCCTCCTCCGGCTCGCGGGCGGCCCGGGGTCTCTCCAGCTTCCGCGTGGCCCAGCGGGACAGCAGGGAGCGGCGGATCTTGCTGGCGTGGCGGACGTCCATCGGGAAGCCGGGGTGCGGGAGGACCTCGGCGACGGTGGCCGGGGCGTGCGCGCGGACCCGCTCGACGGTCTCGCGGCGCTCGCGCCGGGAGGCGCCGGGCTCGCACTCCACGCAGAGCACCGCCCGCTGGCGGCCCGCCGGCCCCACCCCCACGAGGGCGGTGCGGCGCACCCCGGGCAGGCCGTTGAGCACCGGCTCGATCCGGTCGGTGTACAGGTCGCCGCCGGCGGTGCGGACCCGCTCGCTCTTGCGCCCGGCGAACCACAGGCGGCCCTGGTCGTCCTGCCAGCCCAGGTCGCCCATCCGGTGCACGGGCGTGCCGGCGTCGTCGATGCGGGCCAGGCCCGTGTCGTCCGGGCGGCCGAGGTACGGGTCGCTGACCGCCGGCCCGGCCACGGTGATCTCCCCGACGGTCCCCGGCGGCACCAGCAGGTCGTCCGACCAGCGCGGGACGGGCTCGTCGGTGACGGTGACGAGGCGGACCCGGTTGCCCGGCAGCGGCGAGCCCAGGCAGGTGCCCGCGCCGCCGGCGGTGGCGGCGGCGGTCGCGGCGAGCTCGGCCGCGTCCGCCGCGCTGACCAGCAGGCACTCGGTGGCCCCGTACACCGACAGCACCCGGGCGTGCTCGGGCAGGCACCGCAGGGCCCGCCGCAGCACCTCGTGGGGCAGCGGCGCGCCCGCCGTGAGCACCGTCTCGACGGTGTCCAGCCGCAGGCCGCGGGCCGCGCAGTGGCGGGCGAGCCGGTCCAGCAGGGCGGGCGCGGCGAACAGGGCGGTGACGCGGTGCGCGCGGATCGACTCGGCCATGACGGCGGGGTCGGCCCGATCGGGGCGGCGCGGGTCCAGGCGGGGGATGACGGAGACGCAGCCGAGCGAGGGCGCGGCGATCGCGAACGGCAGGAACGTGGAGTAGACGGTGGCGCCGGGCGCCAGGCCGCCCAGGTGCGCCAGCAGCCCGGTCTGCCCGGCCAGGTGCCGGTGCCGGAAGGGCACCCCCTTGGGGGCGCCGGTGGAGCCGGAGGTGAAGGCGACGAGCGCCAGGTCCTCACCGCCCGGAGCGGGGTGAGCGGCGGGGTGAGCGGCGGGGTGAGCGGCGGGGTGAGCGGCGGGGTGAGCGGCGGGGTGAGCGGCGGGGTGAGCGGCGGAACGGGCGGCGGAACGGGGGGCGGGGCGGGGGGCGGGGCGGCCCGGTGCCGTGCGGGCGTGCCACAGGGGGGCCGGGCGGCTGGTGGCGCGGGCCAGCCACAGCGGGCGGGTGCCGACCGTGATCGTGGTACGCACGCTGCCGCGGGCCCAGCCCAGCAGCACCCGCGCGAGATGGGCGCGGGGCACCCCGATGAACGCCTGCGGGGCGGCCTCCGCGAGGCACGCTCCGATGGCACGCGCGTCGAGCCCCGGATCGACCAGCACGGGCACGGCCCGCAGCCGGAGCAGGGCCATGATCAGCGCGACCAGCTCCCGCCCCGGCGGCACCATGACCGCGGCCGTCGTCCCGGCACCCACTCCCGCGCGCTCCAGGGCCGCCGCGGTGCGGCCGATGAGGTCCTCCAGGCCCGCGTACGTGAGCGTCTCGGCGCCGCGGCGGCCGTCGATGCGGCAGGCGGCGGCGTCGGGCCGGGCGTGCGCCCAGCGGCCGGTCATCGCCACGACGTCGAAGAGCTGGGCGCGCATCGACCTCACTCCCTCTCGGTGTGCTGCGTTTTGGGTGATCCGCCGCACGGTAGCTATATGTAGTGATAACTAACTGTAAGTGACTGGAGCCGAGACATGAGCCGAATCACCACCGTCATCGCCGTCATCGCCGCGGGAGCGGCCACGGCCGTGCTACCGCTCGCCGTGGCCGGGCCGGCCCAGGCCGAGCCCGTGCCCGCCGCCGGCCCCTTGCCTCCGGGCCCGATGCCCGGAGGTACCGTGTCCGCGGCGACCTGTGCGGTGGGCACCGGCGTCCCGCTGCCCAGCCCCAGCAGCCCCACGCTGCTGACCTGCTTCGGCGGCACCTACCACGGCAGGCCGGTGGCCGGCCTCGGCTGACCGCCCTGGGCCCGGCGGGCCCGTCGGCGGGGCCCCGCTCAGCAGGGCGCGGCCTCGAAGACGGGCACGTCGTCCGGCAGGCTCGCGCCGAGGAACGGCAGCCCGAACGGGACGTTCCCGGCCTGCTGAGCCCCGGCCGCGCCGCCGCTCGCCGTAGCGGCGCCCGCGCCCGCGCCGCCGCTCGCCGTAGCGGCGCCCGCGCCCGCGCCGCCGCTCGCCGTAGCAGCATCCGCGCCCGGGCCCCGGCCCGACTCCGTGGCCGACTCCGTGGCCGACTCCGGGCCCGACCCCGTCGCCGACTCCGGGCCCGGCTCCGTGGCCGGATCCGCGACCGCGTCCTCCGCGTCGCCCTCCACATCGCCCTCCGCCGCGCCCGTGGCGGTCACGTCCGTGCCCGCCGTCCCCGGCGCGGCGGCCGTGGCCTGGGCCGAGGCGATCGCCGCCCGGCCGCTCGCGGCGGCCGCGCCGAGGAAGGCGGCGAAGACCTGGGCGATGGTGTGCACGGGGACGCGGATGCAGAACTTGCCCATCGTGTCGGCCGGCGACGGCCCGGCGTCGGCGACGGCGGGCGGGCCGGCGAGCACGGCGGTGCAGAAGGCGGCGGCGAGAACGCGGGTGCGCACGGTGGCTCCTTGGTCGGGTCAGAGTGGCGAGAAGATCAGGGTGGCGTTGTGGCCGCCGAAGCCGAAGGAGTTGGACATCACCGGCCCCGGCGGCATGGGCCGCACCTCGGCGACGACGTCGATGTCGCAGCGCGGGTCCGGCTCGCCCAGGTTGGCGGTGGGCGGGACGGCCAGCTCGTTCAGCGCCAGCACGGCGGCCACGGCCTCGATGGCCCCGGCGGCCCCGATGGCGTGACCGGTCACCCCCTTGGTGGAGGTCACCGGCACCCGTACCGGCCCGAACACTTCCTTGATCGCCCTGGCCTCGGCCAGGTCGTTGAGCGGGGTGCTGCTGCCGTGCGCGTTGACGTGCGCGATCTCGCCCGGCGTGAGCGCGGCGTCGGCGAGGGCGGCGCGCATGCAGCGGGCGGCTCCCTCGCCGTCCTCCGGCGGCGCGGTGATGTGGTGGGCGTCGGAGGAGAACCCGAGGCCGGACAGCTCGCCGTAGACGCGGGCGTCGCGGGCCAGCGCGTGCTCCAGGTTCTCCAGGACGACGAACGCGGCCCCCTCGGCCAGCACGAACCCGTCGCGGTCGCGGTCGAAGGGCCGGCTGGCGGTCTCCGGCGCGTCGTTGCGCTGCGACAGGGCGCCGCAGCGGTGGAAGGCCAGCAGCACGGTCGGCGTGATGGACGCCTCGGCGCCGCCCGCGACGACCAGGTCGGCGGTGCCGTCCCGGACCAGCCGGGCGGCCTCGGCGATGGCGTGCGCGCCCGACGCGCACGCGGTGGCCACCGACAGGCTGGGGCCCAGGATCCGGTGGCGGATGCTGATCGCGGCCGCGAGCGCGTTGTGCATGATCATCGGTACGTGCAGCGGGCCGGGGTTGCCGCGGCCCGTGCGCGCGTCGCGGAACACACCCTCGTAGGTGAGGACGCCGCCGAAGCCGCTGCCGGTCACCACCGCCTGCCGCTCGGCCGGCGCCCGCACCGGCCCGGCGTCGTCCAGCGCGTCGGCGGCCGCGCACACCCCGAGCTGGGACACGCGGTCCAGGCGGGCGGCCTGCTTGGGCGTCAGGTACGCCTCGACGTCCAGCTCGGGCACCTCGCAGGCGAACCCGACGCCCAGCCCTTCGGTGTCGAAGGAGGTGATGCGGCGCGCGGTGGAGCGGCCGGCCAGCAGCGCGTTCCACAGCTCCTTGGGGTGCCCGCCGGCCGGCGTGCGCACGCCCAGCCCGGTCACGGCGACCCGCGCCCGCGCCTCCCGGGACGCCCGCGCGCTCATCCCAGCCGCTCCGCGGCCAGCTCGCGGGCCTTGGCCAGCACGTCGCCCACGGTGCGGACGTCGGCGAGGGCCTCGCGCGGCAGCGGCCCCCACTCGTCCTCCAGCGTGACGTGCAGTTCGGCCAGGTCCAGGCTGTCGGCCTCCAGGTCCTCGCGCAGCCGCGCGTCCTCGGTCACCCTGCTCGGGTCGACCTTCAGGATGCTCGCGCAGTGCTCGCGCACCACCGCCAGGATCTCTTCGTCGCTCACGCCCGGGTCCTCTCACGCAGGTCGTCATGGTGGTCGTGCCGCCTAGCCTCGCTGATGGCAGGAAAGATGATCACTTGTGACGCGACGTCCGCCGTTAAGGAATTGACCAAACTTGCCCGTCCGCCGGTTCGCCGCCGGGGCGGGTGCCCGCCGGCTCTCTAGGGTGGGCGGCACAGGGGATCTTGAGGGGGGATGGGCATGCGCTATGCCCAGGTGGCCGGAGTGGCCGTGCATCTGCCGGAGCGGAGCCTGACGAGCGCCGAGCTGGAGGAGGAGCTGGCCACTCGCAATCCCGGCGTGCGCGTCCCGCGCGGCCTGATCGAGCACTCCACCGGGGTGCGGCGGCGGCACCTGGCCGAGCCGGAGCAGACGGTCGCCGACCTGGCCGTGCTGGCCGCCCGCGAGCTGCTGGAGGAGACCGGCATCGCGCCACCGGCCCTCGATCTGATCATCTTCGCCGGGGTGAGCAGCGACGCCATGGAGCCCGCCACGGCGCACATGGTCGCCGCGGGGCTGGGCGCCGGCTGCCCGGTGTTCGACGTCCGCAACGCCTGCACCAGCGCGCTGAACGCGATCGAGCTGGCCGAGACGCTGATCACGGCCGGCCGCTACCACACGGTCCTGGTCGCCTGCGGCGAGCGGGCGACCGCGATGACCGGGTGGCGGCTGGGCTCGGAGGACGACTTCACCGCCGCCCTGCCCTCCTACACCGTCTCCGACTCGGGCGCGGCGCTGCTGCTGCGGCGCGCGAGCACGCCGGGCGTCCTCGGGCACCGCTTCTGCGCGCACTCCCCCGCCTGGCCCGCCGCGATCGTCCCGCTCGCGGTCCGCCCCGAGGGCGGCGTGGAGGTGCGTCCCTTCGCCGTCGACTTCAGGGAGCTGGCCATCGGCGTCTGCAAGCTCGACCTGGACGTGCTGCGGCAGCCGCTGGCCGAGCGCGGGCTGGGCTGGGAGGACATGGCCGCGATCTGCGTCCACCAGGCGTCGCTGCCGTCCCTGCACCATTTCTGCGAGCTGACCGGGATCCCGGTCGGCAAGGTCGAGGTGACGGTCGAGGAGCACGGCAACCTCGTCTCCTCGACCCTGCTCGTCCAGCTCCACCGGGCGGTCGAGGCCGGCCGCGTGCGGCGCGGCGACCTGGTCGCGCTGGTCGGGGTGGGCAGCGGGGTGAGCGCGGGCACCGTGCTCCTGCGCTGGTGAGGGTCCCGCCCTGCCGGCCGGCCCCGCCGGCCGGTCCCGTCAACGGTTCGAGGAGAGCACGACGATGCCCGTTCCCGCGTTCCTGATCGCCGCGGCGCTCGCCGCCGCCGCCCTGCCGGGGGCCGCCCCGCAGGACACGCTGACCTGCCAGGTCGGCACGGCCCCCGGGCAGCCGGTGACCTTCACCCCGGCCGTGGGGTTCCTGCCGCGCGCGGTCACCGCCAAGGCCACCCTCGTCCTCACCGGCTGCGCCGGCACGGGCGCGGCGGCGGGCCTGCGCTCGGGCCGGATGACCGTCCGGGGCACCGGGCGCGCCTTCTGCACCGGTGCCCAGGACATCCACGGCAAGGGCCGCATCACCTGGTACGGCCCCGACGGCCGGCCGGCGGGCGTGTCCACCCTGCGGCCGGCCGCCAACCGGGTGCAGAGCTACAACCCGGGCGACATGCTGCTCGGCGGCAGCATCACCAAGGGCCCGCTGGCCGGCGCCCGGGTCAGCGGCACCGCGACCCCGACCAGCGACGTCAGCGGCTGCGTCGCCAGGGGCCTGACCTCCGTCCAGGGCACCGGCACGATCACGTTCGCGACCTGACCCGGCGGCCCGGCGGCCCGCTAGTCCACCTCCACGACCGCCTGGGCGAACTGGGCGGAGTACAGCCGGGCGTAGGCGCCGCCGGCCGCCAGCAGCGACTCGTGCGTGCCCTGCTCGACGATCCGGCCGTCCTCCATGACCAGGATGAGGCTGGCGTCGCGGATCGTGGACAGCCGGTGGGCGATGACGAAGCTGGTGCGGCCCTCGCGCAGCGTGCTCATCGCCCGCTGGATGAGGACCTCGGTGCGGGTGTCGACCGAGCTGGTGGCCTCGTCCAGGATGAGGATCGCCGGGTCGGACAGGAACGCCCGCGCGATGGTGATGAGCTGCTTCTCGCCCGCGCTGACCGTCCCGCCCTCCTCGTCGATCACGGTGTCGTAGCCGTCGGGCAGGGTGAGCGCGATGCGGTCCACGTGGGCGGCCCGCGCGGCGGCCTCGATGCGCTCGCGGGTGGCGTCCCCGGCGCCGTAGCCGATGTTCTCCGCGATGGTGCCGCCGAACAGCCAGGTGTCCTGCAGCACCATGCCGATGCCGGCGCGCAGCTCCTCCCGCGACATCCGGGCGATGTCCACGCCGTCGAGCGTGATGCGCCCGCCGGTCACCTCGTAGAAGCGCATGATGAGGTTGACCAGCGTGGTCTTGCCCGCTCCCGTGGGGCCCACGATGGCCACCGTCTGGCCGGGCTCGACGGTGAGCGACAGGTTCTCGATGAGCGGCCGGTCCTCGGCGTAGCGGAAGGACACGTTCTCGAACGCCACCCGCCCCCTGAGCCGCGCGGGCCGCTCGGGCTCGGCGGGCTCCGGCGACTGCTCGGCGGCGTCCAGCAGCTCGAAGACGCGCTCGGCCGAGGCGATGCCCGACTGCACCAGGTTCGCCATGCCGGCCACCTGGGTCAGCGGCTGGCTGAACTGCCGGGAGTACTGGACGAACGCCTGCACGTCGCCCAGCGAGATCGAGCCGGAGGCCACCTTGAGCCCGCCGACCACGGCGACCAGCACGTAGTTGAGGTTGCCGATGAACATCATCGCCGGCTGGATGGCGCCGGAGATGAACTGGGCGCGGAAGCTGGAGGCGAACAGGGCCTCGTTGTGCCGGTCGAAGGTCTCGGCGGCCTCCTTCTGCCGGCCGAACACGCTGACCAGCGTGTGCCCGCCGTACATCTCCTCGATGTGGCCGTTGAGCCGGCCGGTCGAGGCCCACTGCTTGATGAACTGCGGCTGCGACCGCTTGCCGATCGCCGCGGTGACCCACACCGAGACCGGCACGGTGACCAGCGCGATGAGGGCCAGCACCGGCGAGATCCAGAACATCATCGCCAGCACCCCGACCACGGTCAGCACCGACGAGATGAGCTGGCTCATCGTCTGCTGGAGCGTCTGGGCGATGTTGTCGGTGTCGTTGGTGGCGCGGCTGAGGATCTCGCCGCGCGGCTGACCGTCGAAGTAGCTGAGCGGCAGCCGCGACAGCTTCGCCTCGATCTGCTCGCGCAGCCGGTACGCGGCCCGCTGCACGATCACCGTGGTCAGCCGGAACTGGACGATGCCGAGCAGCGCCGCCAGCACGTAGACCGCCAGCACCCAGGCCAGGATCTGGGCGAGCGCGGTGAAGTCGATGCCGTGGCCGGGCACGACGTGCATGGCGGCGACCATGTCGGCGAAGGTGTCCTGGCCGCGGGCGCGCAGCCCCGCCACGACCTGCTCCTTGGTGGCCCCGGCGGGGAGCTGGGCGCCGATGATGCCGGAGAAGATCAGGTCGGTGGCCTGGCCGAGGATCTTGGGTCCTGCCACGGTCAGCGCGACGCTGGCCGTGCCGAGCGCCAGGACGACGGCCAGCAGCAGGCGCTCCGGCCGCAGCAGCCGCAGCACGCGGCGCAGCGTGCCGCCGAAGTCGAGGGCCTTCTCCGCGGGCCCGCTCATCATCCGGCCGGGGCCGAACGCGGGTTGCGGGCGGCGCGCGGGCGTCTGGGTCGTCACGCTGCTGCCTCCTGTTCGGTGAGCTGGGACAGCACGATCTCCCGGTACGTCGGGCAGCCGTCCATCAGCTCGGCGTGGGTGCCGCTGCCGACCAGGCGGCCGTCGTCGAGCACGAGGATGCGGTCGGCGTCGCGGATGGTGCTCACCCGCTGGGCCACGATGACGATCGTGGCGTCGGCGATCTCCTCGGCCAGCGCGGCCCGCAGCCGGGCGTCGGTGGCGTAGTCGAGGGCGGAGAAAGAGTCGTCGAACAGGTAGATCTCGGGCCGGTGCACGAGGGTCCTGGCGATGGCCAGGCGCTGGCGCTGGCCGCCGGAGACGTTGGTGCCGCCCTGGGCGATGGGCTCCTCCAGGCCGCCGGGCATGGCCTCGACGAAGTCGCGGGCCTGGGCGATCTCCAGGGCGCGCCACAGCTCCTCGTCGGTGGCGTCCGGCCGGCCGTAGCGCAGGTTGGAGGCGACGGTGCCGGAGAACAGGTAGGGCGACTGCGGCACCAGGCCGACCGTGCGGGACAGCGCGGCCGGGTTGAGGCGGCGCACGTCCACGCCGTCCACCAGCACCTCGCCGGCGCTCGCGTCGAACAGCCGCGGGATGAGGTTGAGCAGCGTGGTCTTGCCGCTGCCGGTGCTGCCGATGATCGCGGTGGTGCGGCCGGGCCGGGCGGCGAAGCTGATGCCGCTCAGCACCGGCTCCTCGGCGCCGGGGTAGCGGAAGTCGACCGAGCGCAGCTCCAGCTCGCCGATGCGGCGCTCGGGGGTGACGGGCTCGGCCGGCGGGTGGACGGTCGGCTCGGTGCCGAGCACCTCCTCGATGCGCTCGGCGCAGACCTCGGCGCGCGGGATCATCATGAACATGAACATCGCCATCATCACCGACATGAGGATCTGCATGAGGTAGGAGATCACCGCGGTCAGCGCGCCGACCTCCATGCTGCCGTCGGCGATGCGGTGGCCGCCGAACCACACGACGGCCACGCTGGAGAGGTTGACCACCAGCATGACGGTGGGGAACATCAGCGCCATGAGCTGCCCGACCCGCAGCGACACGTCGGTGAGCTGCTCGTTGGCCACGCCGAAGCGCTCGCGCTCGTGCTGGTCGCGGACGAAGGCCCGGATGACCCGGATGCCGGTGATCTGCTCGCGCAGCACCTGGTTGATGCGGTCGATCCGGTCCTGCATGATCTTGAACAGCGGCCGCATCCGCGCCACGACCAGCGCGACGATGAGGATCATCAGCGGCAGCACGACCAGCAGCAGCGACGACAGCGCCACGTCCTGGTTCAGCGCCAGCACGATGCCGCCGACGCACATGATCGGCGCCGCCACCATCATGGTGAAGGTCATGAGGACGAGCAGCTGGATCTGCTGCACGTCGTTGGTGGTCCGGGTGATCAGGGACGGCGCCCCGAACCTGTTGACCTCCTGGACGGAGAAGTCCTGCACCCGGTGGAAGATCGCGGCCCGCAGGTCGCGGCCGAGCGCCATCGAGGTGCGGGCGCCGTAGTAGACGGCCACCACCGAACAGACGATCTGGACGAGCGTCACGCCGAGCATCACCAGCCCGACGCGCACGATGTAAGCGGTGTCGCCCTTGACGACGCCGTCGTCGATGATGTCGGCGTTGAGCGTGGGCAGGTAGAGCGTGGCCAGCGTCTGCACGAACTGGAAGAGGACGACGAGCGTGATCTCTTTCCCGTACGGCCTGAGCTGGCCCCGCAGAAGACGGAGCAGCATCAAGGGGCGCTTTCTTTCGCAGGGGTGGGTAAGGGCCGCACGAGCAGCCCGTCGAGCAGGATGGAGACGGTCTCGGCGTCGTCCATGCCGCCGAAGTCGCCGCCCAGGCCGAAGCCGTGGTGCACGCGTGCCGCGATCAGCATGAGCAGCAGGTTCGCCGCGGCCTCGGGCGAGCGGCGCAGCCGGTCGCGGTCGGGCTCCATGAGGGTGACCAGCGCGTCGGCGACGCGCTTCCTGCCGTCGAGCATGTGCTGCTGGAACTCGGCGTCGTCGGCCAGCAGCTCCTTGGGCACGGTCATGAGCTTGGCGTTGGCGGTCATGCCGGTGCGCAGCAGCGTGACCGCCTCGCACAGCCGGGCCCGCAGCTCCAGCCCGGGGTCGATGGCCGCGAGCGCGTCGATCGCGGCCACCGGGTCGAACGCGCTCATGACCGCCGCCCGCAGCAGCGACGCCTTGTCGGGGAAGACGCCGAAGATCGTGCCCTCGGCCACGCCCGCCGCCTCGGCGATCTGGCGGGTGCTGACCGCGGTGCCATGCTCGCGCAGCAGCGGGATCGTGGCGGCGATGAGCGCGGCACGACGGGCTTCCGGCGCCAGGGCCGGCACTCTGCGCCGTTTGGTCATGGAGGAGAGTGTAATGAGCGAGTACTCACTCGTTCAAACCATTTTGTCGCCGGGCGCCCGGCCGGGCCTTCAGCCGCCCGGCCGGGCGCCCGGCCTTCAGGGGAGGACGACCGTCGTCAGGGCACGGGGCGGCAGCGTCACGGCGCCGTCCACGACCGGCACCGGGTCGAGGGAGGCGTGCTCGCCGGTCAGGTACGCCACCGCCCCCTCCTCCAGCCCCGCCCAGGTGACGGCCGCCATGCCGGTGTTGAGGACCACCACGACGCGCGAGCCGCCGGGGTTGCGGAAGGCCGACACCCTCAGCGCCGGCTCGGCCGACACCGCCCCGACGCGGACCGCCCCGGGCCGTACGAACCTGCTCCAGGCCGCCAGCGCCCACAGCCGCTTGGACACCCGGTACGTCCCGGCCGCCTCGTCGATCAGCAGCAGCGCCCTGGTGGTGCCCGTCGAGGCACCCAGCCAGTACAGGTAGGCCGACACGCCGCCCAGGGTGAGCGCGTCGTGCACGGCCGAGGCGACGGTGTAGCCGTCGGAGCCGCTGTCGTCGTACCAGCCCTCGGTCCAGGCGGTGCCGCTCGGGTTCCACTCCGACATCCACGTCGGCCTCTTGGTCGGCAGCGGGAAGTCCACCGGGGTGGCGTAGCCGTGCCCGCTGTGCGCCCGCACCCACCGGCGGGCCTGCGGGTCGGCCTCGACGGCGGCCGTGTACGCCGCCGCCTCGGTCCAGCCCAGCGACTCGCAGCACACCAGCCCCACGCCCTCGTCCCCGGCCACCGGGCCGAGCACCTTGACGAACTCGGCGGCCTCCGCCGGGGTGAAGCGCATGGAGGCGTGCGGGGCCGTCCAGTCGGGCTCGTTGGCGAAGGCCAGGTCGGTGATCCGGACGCCCTCGGCGGCGTAGAACCTGGTGTACTGCACCAGGTAGTCCGCGTACGCCCGCCGCCACTCGGGCTTGAGCCGGCCGCCGTGCCGGTCCTGGCCGGTGTCCTTCATGTAGCCGGGGGCGCTCCAGGCGACGGCGAAGAAGCGGCGCACGCCGTACTCCTGGGCGGCCCTGGCCAGCCAGACCTGGCCGTGGTCGTCGCCGTCCCACACGTACGCGGGCGGGGCGTCCGGGCCGCCGGGGTCCTCGGGCTGGATCGAGGCCATCTCGTCGTACGGGCCGCCCGCCGGGGCCGAGCCGACGCCGAGCCGCAGGATGCTGAGCCCGGCGCCCTTCTCCGTGCTGAACAGCAGGTCGAGGACCTCCCGCCGGGGGCCTTCCGGCAGGGCCCTGATCAGCTCGCCGCGCCGGAACGCCGCGGAGATCCCGAACCCGTCGATCGTCTGGTGCCGCACGCGATCGTCGATCTCGATCACCGATGGTTCGTTCGTCACGGGCGCTCCGGAGCGGGTGGGTCCTCAGGCGGACGGCGGGGCCGGTCGTTGCGCGGATGATAGTGCGATCACCCGGCCGGACGGGAGCCTCCGGCCGCCTCAGCGGGGAATCGCCGCCGCCCGGACCCGGGTCGCGGGCACGACGACCGCCGCCACCGCGAGCACGCCGCACAGGACGATCACCCCGGCGACCGGCTCCCAGGGCACGTCGAACGGGACCGGCCCGGACAGCTGGAGCAGCGCCGCGTACAGGCCGAGCAGCCCGAGCGCGGTGGCCACGGCGGAGAGCAGTACGCCCACCGCCACGACCAGCAGCGCCTCGCCCACGACGTACCGCAGGAGCTGCGGCCTGGTCGCGCCGAGCAGGCGCAGCGCGCCGTGCTCCCCCGCCCGGTCGGGCGCCGCCATCAGCAACGTGTTGACCATCGCGATCACCGTGTAGCCCAGCATGATGGCGAGCACGGCCAGCGCGCCGAGACGGCCGGCGGACGCGCCGCCGTCCGCGACCTCCGTCGCCCAGGCGGCCCTGGTCACGGCGCGGGCGTTGTGCCCCTCGGCGGCCCGTTCCAGGGCCTCGCCCAGGCCGGCCGCCGGGGCGCCGGGGCGCGGCGTCACGTAGGCGGCCGACGGCAGGGCGGCGCCCGCGTGCGCCGGGGTGACGTAGGAGTCGGCGGGGGCGTCCGCGCCGAGCAGCGCGACGACCGTCAGCGCCACCGGGCTGCCGTCGGCCCGCCACAACCTCACCCGCTCCCCCAGGCCCAGCTCCCAGGTGGGCGAGACGGCGATCGTGTCGTCCCGCAACCCCGCCAGCGAGCCGGCGCTCACCGGTATCGACAGAACCGTGGTGAGCCCGGCCGGGTCCACGGCCTCGGCCGGGCGCCGGATGAGCTGGGTGCCCTCCCCTTCGAGGGTGTAGAGGCTCGTCCGCGTCGTGGTGGTGACCTCGGCCCCGGGAACGGCGCGCAGGCGCTCGACGAGCTGCCGGTCCAGACCGGCCGCGCCGGTGGGCAGCACCAGGTGATCGGCGCGCACGGGCGCGGTGCGCATCGCGGCCTTCGTGGCGTCGGTCAGCGCGGCGCCGCCCAGCAGCGTGGCCGCCAGGGCGACGGTGACCAGGACCGGCGCGGCCGTGGCGGCGGTGCGCCGGGTCGAGGCCATCGCCCCGGCGGTGACCACCAGGCCGCCCGCGCCGCGCGCGCGGCCCAGCGGGACGGCCAGCAGCCGCGCGGCCGGGCCGACGAAGACCGGCGCGAGCAGCCCGACCCCGGCGATGAGCAGCATGACGACCGGCATGAACGTCTTGTTGTTGGTCGCCCCCGCCGGATCGGTGACGGCGTTGACCAGCATGCTGCCGACCGCCGCGGCGAGCAGGCCGCCGCCGGCGAGCCAGCGGCCCGGGGTCATGACCCGGGGCTCGACGGCCGCCTCGCGCAGCGCCTCGGCGGGGCGTACCCGGCCGGCGCGGCGGGCGGCCAGGGCCACGCCGAGCACCGCCACCAGCACACCGGCGCCGAAGGCGACGAGGGCGGGCGCGGCGCCGGTGGCGGGCCTCAGCCAGGCGGGCGCCATGCCGAGCGAGGCCAGCAGGCGCAGGATCGGGCCGGTGGCGAGCGGGCCGGTCAGCGCGCCGAGCGCGGCGGCGGTGACCGCCACCAGCAGGGCCTCGCCGTACACCATGCGCCTGATCTGGCGGGCGGTCGCGCCGAGGGTGCGGAGCAGGGCGAACTCGCGGCGGCGCTGGCCGACCGCGAAAGCGAAGGTGGACGAGACCACGAAGACGGCAACGAAAGCGGCGAAACCGGCGGCGATGCCGGCGATCGTGCTCGCGTTGTCGCGTGCCTCCTCATCGGCCTCGTGGAACGGGTCCAGCAGCGCCCGCTCCGCCCCGGTCAGCACCCGTACCCGCTCCGAGACCACCGGCCCGCCCGCTCCGCCGTCCCGCACCGGCCCGTTCGCGGCGGCGTGCGACGCCCCGCCGGCCGGAGCGGTGTCCGGTGGGGTGCCGGACCAGCCGGTGCCCTCGGTCGCGGCGCCGGTGGCCGCCGCCTCGCCCAGGACGGCGCGGACCTCGGCGACCGGCCGCCAGAGGGCCAGGGCGTCGATGCGCGGCGACAGGCGGGCGGCCCGCTCGTCGGTGAAGAACACCGTCGGCTGCGGCCCCGGCGCGGCGAGCCCCACCACCCGGTACGCCCGCGCCCCGGCCGCGGTCACCACCCGGGCCCGCGCTCCCACCCGCGCGCCCCCGGTCACGACGATCTCGCTGTCCGCGGCGGGCGCCCGGCCCGCGACCAGCGGCTGCGGCGCCGTGCGCGCCGCCGACCAGGGCCGCCCGACGGCCGGCGGGCCGCCGGCGAGCCGCGCGGGGAAGACCCGGTCCACCACCGCGCCGGGCAGCCGCGCGACCAGCCCGGCGGCCAGCCCCCGCGGCTCGGCCAGCGGCGCGGTGCTCTCGCCGAGCCGGCTCCGCACGGCCATCCGCTCGTCGGGGGCGACCACGACGGGAACGGCGGCGTACCGCTGCGGCGCCCGTCCCGGCGAGGAGACGCTGGAGACCAGCACCTGCCCGAGCGCGGCCGTCAACGCCGCGCCGAGCGCGAGGGCGACGAACGTGCCCGCGAACGACGGCCACCGCACGCGCAGCGTGGACCAGGCGATCCTCAGCACGACGCCTCCAGGTGCAACATCCGGGTGGCGATCTCCTCGGCGGAGGGGTCGCGCAACTCGCCGTAGATCCGGCCGTCGGCCAGGAACACCACGCGGTCGGCGTACGAGGCCGCCACGGGATCGTGGGTGACCATGACGACGGTCTGCGCCTGCCCGTCCACCAGGTCGCGCAGCAGGCGCAGCACCTCCCGGCTGGTGCCGGCGTCGAGCGCGCCGGTGGGCTCGTCGGCGAACAACACGGCCGGCCGGGTGATCAGCGCGCGGGCGATGGCCACCCGCTGCTGCTGGCCGCCGGACATCTCGGCGGGCCGGTGGCCGGCCCGCTCGGCCAAACCCACCGCGGCCAGGCTCTGGCGCACCTGCCGGGCGTCGGGACGCCGGCCCGCCAGCCGCAGCGGCAGCGCGACGTTCTGGGCGGCGGTGAGCGACGGCAGCAGGTTGAAGGACTGGAAGACGAACCCGATGCGGTCGCGCCGCAGCAGCGTCAGCCTCCGGTCGCCGAGCTCCGCCAGGTCCCGCCCGTCCACGACGACCCGTCCGGCGCTGGGCCGGTCGAGCCCGGCCGCGCACTGCAGCAGCGTGGACTTGCCCGATCCCGACGGGCCCATCACGGCCGTGAACGTGCCGGCGCCGAAGCCGATCGACACGTCGTCGAGCGCCGTGACGCCGTGTGCGTAATGTCTGGTCACCGAGATCAGGTCGACCACGTGCGGGGGTTTCATGGACGACGACGCTAGGGAACGCCGTGGACGGGCGGTACCGGACGAGTGACTAGGATTCCTTCCGTGCTGCGGGGGCGGGAGTCGGAACAACGTGCCGTCGGCGCGCTCCTCGACCGGGCCCGGGAGGGCCGCTCCGGCGTGCTGGTGATCAGCGGCGAGCCGGGCATCGGCAAGACGGCGTTGCTGGCCTACGCCGAGGAGCGCGCGGCCGGGTTCCAGGTGCTGCGCGGCCTGGGCGTCGAGACGGAGGCCGATCTTCCGTACGCCTCGCTCCACCTGCTCCTGCGCGGCGGGCTGGACCGCCTGGACGCGCTGCCGGGGCCGCAGGCGGCGGCGCTGGCGGGCGCGCTGGGCCTGGCCGCGGCGCGGCCCGACGACCGTTTCCACGTCGGCGTGGCCGTGTTGTCGCTGCTGGCCGAGCTGGCCGAGGACCGGCCGCTGCTGTGTCTGGTGGACGACGCGCACTGGCTGGACCAGGCGTCGGCGCGCGCCCTGCGCTTCGCCGCGCGCCGGCTGCACGCGGAGGGCGTGGTGCTGTTGTTCGCCGCCCGCGACGGCTTCGGCACGAGCGGACCGGACCTGGGCGACGGGCTCGGCCCCGGGAGCGGGTTCGGCGGCGGGTTCGGTGGCGGGTTCGACGCGGCCGGGCTGCCGGAGCTGCGGCTCGGCGGGCTTGACGACGACAGCGCCGCGCGGCTGCTCGCCGAGGCCGCTCCCGGGCTGGCCGCCACGGCCCGGGCCCGGATCATCGAGGAGAGCGCCGGCAACCCGCTCGCCCTGCTCGAACTGCCCCGCCTGCCCGGCCCGTCCTCCGCCCAGCCCTCCGCCCAGCCCTACGACCCGGCCTACGACCCGCCCTTCGACCGCGGCGCGCCGCCGCTGCCGGAGCGCCTGCGCCGGGCCTACGCCGCCCGCATCGGCCGCCTGCCCGCCGACGCCCGTACCGCGCTGCTGGTCACGGCACTGGCCGACGACGGCGACCTGGCCGTCGTCACCGGCGCGTGCGCCGCGCTCGGCGCCGGCCCCGCCGCGCTCGGCGCGGCCGAGCAGTCCGGGCTGGTCGCCGTCACCGGACGGCAGGTACGCTTCGCCCACCCGCTGATGCGGGCCGCGGCCGTCCGGCTCAGCACGTACGACCTGCGGCTGAAGGCGCACGCGGCCCTGGCCGGCCTCTTGCGCGACCAGCCGGACCGCCGGGCCTGGCACCTGGCCGCCGCCGCGACCGGCCCGGACGAGAGCGCCGCGCGGGCGCTGGAGGACCTGGCCGCCCGGGCCGAGCGGCGCGGCGCGGCCGTCAGCGCCTGCGCCGCCCTCGAACGGGCCGCCGAGCTGAGCGAGGACGGCCCGGCCAAGGGCCGCCGCCTGCTGTCGGCCGCCGAGCGGGCCACCGAGACCGGCCAGCTGCGCCGCGCCCAGCGGCTCATCGAGGCCGCCGTCGCGCTCGCCCCCGAGCAGGGGGCCCGTGGCACGCTCCCCCGCCTGCGGGCCAGGATCGCCTTCGGTCAGGGCTCTCCCCACCTGGCCCACGACCTGCTGCTGGAAGGGGCCGCGCAGATCGCGGCCGAGGACCGCGGCACCGCCGGCCAGATGCTGGTGGAGGCGGCGAGCAACGCCAACCGGCTCGGCGACGCGGGCCGGCTGATCGAGGCCGCCGCCCGCCTGCGCGAGCTGGACCTGCGCCCGGAGGACGACCTCGACCTGGCCCGGCAGTCCGCCCACAGCATGGCGATGCTGCTCACCGACGGGCCCGCCGCCGCCCTGCCGGTCATGCGCGAGGTGGTGGCCGGCGGCAGCCGCGTCGCCTCGGTGATGAACACGCGCCGGATCAACGCCTCCTACTTCGCCCTCCGGACCGGCGACTTCCCGGCGGCGTGGGAGATCGCCCGCGCCGCCGCCGACGAGTGCCGGGCCGGCGGCGAGGTCGGCAAGCTCGTCATCCTGCACATCACGCTCGCCACCGCCGAGATCTTCCTGGGCCGGTTCGCGGACGCCGCCGCCACCGCCGAGGAGGGCCTGCTGCTGTCCGCCGAGAGCGGCGGGCCGAGCCGGGCCGGCTGCATGCGGGGCATCCTGGCCTGGCTGGCCGCCGCGCGCGGCGAGGCGGAGCGGTGCGCCGCGCACGCCGCGGCCGCCCGCGAGCACCACGACGCCAACGGCATCGTCAACGGCCTGGCCTGGGCGCAGTGGGCGCAGGCCCTGCTCGACCTGGGCCGGGGCCGGGCCGCGGAGGCGCTGGAGCGGCTGGAGGCGGCGCTGGCCGGCCCCGTGCGCCTCCAGTTCCAGGCGGTGCACCTGGCGCCCGACCAGATCGAGGCCGCCGCCCGGCTGGGCCGGCCCGCCGGGGAGGCGCTGGACCGCTACGCGCGCTGGGCCGAGGCCGCGGATCTGCCGTGGGCGCGGGCCGTCCTGGAGCGCTGCCGGGCGCTGCTGGAGCCCGACGGAGAGCGGGCGCTCGGCCACTTCGCCGCCGCCGCCCGGCTGCACGCGCGCGGCGGCCACCCCTGGGAGGCGGCGCGCACCGCGCTGCTGCACGGCGAGCGCCTGCGCAGGGAGCGGCGCAAGCGCGAGGCCCGCACCCATCTGCGGGCCGCGCTGGAGACGTTCCGGCGGCTGGAGGCCCGCCCGTGGGCCGAGCGGGCCGCGAACGAGCTGCGTGCCGCGGGCGACGGCGACCTGCCCGCCGCCGGCACGGACGCCACGTCCGCGCTGTCACCGCAGGAGCTGCAGATCGTCCGCCTGGCCGCGGCCGGCCGCACGAACAAGGAGATCGGCGCGCGGCTCTTCCTCAGCCCCAAGACCGTCAGCTACCACCTGTACCGGGCCTTCCCCAAGCTGGGCGTGACCAGCCGGGCCCAGCTCGCCGGGCTCGACCTGCCCTGACGACGAGGGTGCTCCGGGCCGCGGGCGGCCTGCCCGCGGCCCGGAGATCCGGGTCACTGGACGTTGATCGTGTCCACCTCCACGGTGACGCCCTTCACCTGCGGCGTCGAGGTGGCCGTGGTGACCTTCCCGGCGCCCGCGCTGACGCCCTTGATCTTCATCGAGTACGTGAGCGTCCCGCCGGGCGCGCCGGGGGTGCTCCGCACGACGAGGTCGCCGGTGGGCGGGCCGGATATCTGGTCACCGGCCGTGCCCTCGGCGTTCTCGGCGCCCACCGTCAGGCCGAAGCCGGCCGGCGGTTCCCCGGGCAGGCGCTCGGGGTCGTAGGCGTAGCTGATGTCCTCGGTGCCGTTCAGCCCGATCCACTGCTGGAACACCTTGAGCGCGCTGGTGCCGTAGGCGTTGACCCGCCACTCGACGACCACCCAGTCGTTGACCCCGTCGGTGAGGATGGTGGCGTAGACGCCGGGGGCGCCGGTGCCGTCGAGGTCGGTCCAGTAGGAGGCGAGCACGCCGTTCGGCCGCTCCGGGTCGGGCAGCGTCTGCGGCTCGAACGCGATGTCCTCCGCGCCGTTGGTGCCGCCCGCGACGGTGTAGCCGTTGGAGACCACGCCGAGCCTGGTGTAGGTGCGGCCGGCGAAGGTGAACGCCGGCACGGTGAGGTTCAGCGCCTGCTCGTCGCCGATCGGCGTCGGGGTGACGCCGAACGCGTCGAGCGGCAGGTACCCGGCCGGGCCGGCGCCGGGCGCGACGGTCGGCCGGTCGGGCTGCCGCCCGGCCAGCGTCGCCTTGGCCGTGGCGATCTGGGTGCCGACCTTGGTGGCCCCGGTGACGCTGTTCAGGCGCAGCCGCGCGTCGAGCGTGCTCAGCGCGGTGACCTCGGCGCTCTCCAGGCTGGTGTTCTGGACCGTGACCGTGCAGGTGGACTCGCCGGTGTTCCTGGCGATGGTGTCCGGCACGCAGGTCTGGTCCACCGGGACGACGCCCTCCTGGCGGTAGAACGCGACCGGCAGGTGCAGCGCGCGCGAGCCGCCCACCTGCTTGAGGTCCACCTGGCCGAAGTACTGGCCGTCGGGCAGCTCGGGCGCGGTGATCACCACGCTGAGCCGGGCGGTCTTGCCGGGCGCCACCGACAGCAGCGGCGGCACCACGGCGATGGCGGCGCCGCTGACCGTCCGGCCCGTGGCGGTGAAGGTGAGCGTGCGGTCGGTGACGTTGGTGACCCTGCGCTCGGCGGTGATGGCGCCCGGCATGACGGGCGCGTTCACCGACGGCAGGTTGAGGTCGATGCGGTCGCGCGGGTCGGTCGCGGAGGCGGCGAAGTTCGCGGCGCTCTCGTCCAGGGTCAGGCCGGGGTCGCCGGCCTTGGTCAGGTCGATGCGCCCGCCGCCCATGTCGAACGGGTCGGCCGGGGTGGTGCCGTCCGGCTTGGTGACCGCGGTCCTGCCGGTGGTCTCCAGCGCGGACTTCACCTGTCCCGGCGTCCAGCCGGGGTGCAGGGCGAACACCAGCGCCGCCGCGCCGGTCACGTGCGGGGCCGACATCGAGGTGCCCGAGATGACCTGGAAGCGGTTGCCGGGCGGCCCTTCGAGCGGCGACTCCGGCGTCGGCGTCATGCCGGCCATGATGTGCAGGCCGGGCGCGGTCACGTCCGGCTTGAGGAAGTCGCCGCCGGGGCCGCGCGAGGAGAAGTACGTCATCCGGTCGCCCTGCCAGGTGGTCTTCGTGCCCTGGGTGAACGACGCGGTGGTGCCCGGGTGGGCGGCCAGGAAGGCCAGCAGCGTGTCGGCCTCCGGCTTGTCGAGGTGCACCGTCGGGATCCAGTGGTTGTCGGTGAAGACGTCGAACGGGAAGGTGTTGTAGAGGATCATCCCGGCCGCGCCGCCCTGCCGGACGTTGAAGCCCTTCAGCACCCGGTTGGGGGTGCGCTCGCAGGCGACGATCTTCCCGGTGAAGATCCCGGCCGGGGCCGGGGTGTCGCAGTCCGCGTTGTTGTACGGCGGCGCCGAGGCGAGCACCACGGGCAGCGGCGAGGAGATGCCCGCCGTGATGGAGGCGCCCTTGACCGTCGCCGTCGCGCCGCCGCCGCTCAGCGTGAGCGTCGACTGGAACGTGCGGTTCTGCGTGGACGCGGCGACCGTGGTGACCCACGGCCCCCGGTGGTCGGTGGTGGCGGCGCCGGGCCCGGAGTTGCCGGCCGAGGCCGAGACGAGCACGCCGGCCGCGTACGCGTCCAGGAACGCCAGCTCGACCGGGTCGCTGTAGGGGTCGCTGCCGCCGGAGATGGAGAAGTTGATGACCCGGACGCCGTCCAGGATGGCCCGCGCCACCGCCTGCGCCGAGTCGGAGGGGAAGCAGCCCTCCGCGCCGCAGACCTTGTAGACCGACACGGCCGCGCCGGGCGCGATGCCGTGGATCGGGCCGCGGCTGATGCCGAGCGGGTCGGCGTCGGCCACCGGCCCGCCGGCCGAGGTGGTGGCGGTGTGGGTGCCGTGGCCGTTGGAGTCGCGGGCGCTGTCGGGGTAGACCTCGCCGCCGAAGACCTCATTGTAGGTGTCGAGGAACGGCCGCCCGCCGATGAGCTTGTTGGTGCAGGTGAACGGGTCGTTCGCGGGCGTCAGCGGGTTGTCGCCGAAGTCGCACTCGCGCGGCGTGCCGTCCTTGGTGGGCGGCGCGGCGGGCAGCCCCGGCCGGTCGGCGAAGGACGGGTGCTCGGGCCAGGCGCCGCTGTCCAGCACGCCCACGATCACGCCCTTGCCGGCGGTGGCGCTGCCGCCGAGCTTCGGGTAGACGGCGTCGGCGCCGATGAAGGCCGGGCTGGAGTCGGTGAGCAGCCGCTCGGGCTTGTCCTCCTGGACGGCGGCCACGCCGGGCAGCTTGAGCACCTCGGCCGCCTTGTCGCCGGGGATGCGCAGCGCGATGCCGCCGTAGACGGTCCTGATGCGCTGGCCGACGTCGGCGCCGGGGACCTTCCTGGACAGCTCGGCGAGGAAGGCGTTCTCGACGTCCTCGATGTGCCCGGCGTACTTCCTGGCGTCGGCGCTCCTCGGGTCGAGCGCCTTGCCGGTGACGGCGGGGCTGGTGCCCGGCAGGCCGGGCAGGCCGCCGCGGTAGGCGGCCAGGGAGTCGTAGTCGAGCTTGACCACGACGTTGACCGGCTTCGGCGAGGTGCCGCGGAGCAGGGCGGCGTCGCTCCTGGCGAGCTTGCCCGACGCGGACTTGGCGCCGTCCACCAGCTCGCCGCCGCTCAGCGGGACGGCCTTCCACTTGCCGGTCGCCGGCGGGGACGGGACGGGGCTCGCGAACGCCGCCGCCGGGCTCAGGGCCAGGACGACGCCCAGGCCCGCGGCGGCCGCGGCGAGCCTGCGCAGGCGCGACGGCCGGGCGCGGGAAGCACGGGCGCGGAACGAAGAGGAGCGGGATAACCAGGAACGGGACGGCCGGGAGCGGGGCGACAGGGAGCTGGATGACACGGGACCTCCTCGCCGAGGGGCTGCGTGGGCCTCGTCGGCCGCTCGCGGAGGCGTCGGGTCACCCGGCGTCGGGGCACGCCGGAGAGAGAGCAGACCCCTCCCCGGCGGGTGACGAGCTGGAGCCGCCGTCCTGGCGGGGCGGCCGGGCTCCGGACTGGAGTGTAACCAGTGGGGACGTCCCAGGCACGGGGCTGATCGCGTCCGTTTGCGGACGTCGTACGATGAGGCATCGCAGGACCGGGGATGACGTGCGGCTTCCCCAGCAGGAACGGGACGGGCACCGCGTGAACGTTGAGACGGGCACCCCGGCGGGCATCCCGGCGGGCGCCCCAGCGGGCGCCCCGGCGGACACCCCGGCGGGCGCCCCGGCGGGCACGGCCGACGGGCGGGCGCGGTGGGTCTCCGGGCTGCTGGCCGCGCTGTCGGTGACGCTGACCCTCGCCGGCACCGCGATCCAGTGGTCGGTGCCGCCGGAGTGGGCGCCGTGGCCGCCGTTCGTGCCCGACCACGCGGCCGGGGTGGCGTTCCCGCTGACGGGAGCGTTCCTGATCCGGCACCGCCCGCGGCTGCGGCTGGCCTGGCTGATGTGCGCCGGCGGGCTCGGCTCGGCGGTCAACGTCATGGCCACCGGGTTGCAGCTCGCCCTGGCCGCGGGCGGCGACCTGGAGGGCGCGGGCCGGCTGCGGATCGCGGCCCTGGCGGGCTGGGTGGTGGCCGCGTGCGCGTTGTCGGCGCTGCTGCCGCTGCTGTCCCCCGACGACCGGCTGCCGTCGCGGCGCTGGCTGCCGGTGGCGGTCGTGGGTGTGGCGGCGACGGTCGCCGAGGGGCTGCGCGGCGTGCTGCGGCCCGCGCCGCCCGCGGCCGCCTACCGCTATCCCGAGGTCATCCCCAACCCGCTGGCCGTCGAGGCGCTGGCCCCCTACAACGCGGGCGCGCAGGCCGTCCTGACGACGGTGATCAACGCCTGCGTGGTGCTCGGCGTGCTGTCGCTGCTGGCACGCCTGCGGCGGGCGGCGCCGGCCGGGCGGCGGCAGATCGCCTGGCCGCTGTCGGCGTTCGTCGTCTACACCGCGTTCCTGCTGCTGGGGCAGGACTCCTGGCCGCTGGCCACCGTCTGGGCCGCGCTGATCCCGGTGGCCATCGCGTTCGCGGTGCTGCGGCACCGCCTGTACGGCATCGACACCGTCATCAGCCGCACGGTGATCGCGACCGGCCTGGTCGTCACCGTCGGCGCGGTGTACTTCGGCGTCAGCGCCCTGGCCGGGCTGCTGCTGTCGGGCTACGACCGGCTCGCCGGGCTGGCGGCCACGCTGGCGGCCGGCGCGCTGTTCCAGCCGCTGCGCGCCCGGCTGGGCCGCATGACCGACACCCTGCTGTACGGCCGGCACGGCCGCCCCGAGGAGCTGGCCCGCCGGCTCACGACCGAGGTGGGCGCGCGGGAGCCGGCGAACGCGCTGGCCGCGGTCACCTCCGTGGTGCGCGACGGGCTCGGCGTGACCGGTGTCGTGGTCGAGGCCGGCCCGCCGGGGACGCGGCCGGAGCTGCGGGTGGAGCTGGGCGCGGCCGGGACGTGGCCCCGGGTGGTGCCGCTGGTGTGGCACGGCGAGCCGGTCGGCCGCATGCTGGTCGGGCCGCCGGGGCCGCGCCGCTTCTCGGCCGCCTACACCGAGCGGCTCGTCGGGGTGGCGGTCCCGTTCGTCGCGGACGTCGCGCACGCCGTGCTGATGGCCGCCGACCTGCAACGCTCCCGCGAGCGCATCCTGACCGCCCGCGAGGAGGAGCGGCGCCGGCTCCGCCGCGACCTGCACGACGGGCTCGGCACGGCGCTGGCCGGCATGGCGATGTCACTGAACCTGGCCCGCCTCAGCCTGCGCGAGGCGCCCGGCGCGGCCGAGGCGCTGCTGCTGGACCTGCGCAGCGGCATGGACTCGGTCAGCCAGGAGGTACGCGAGCTGGTGTACGGCCTGCGCCCGCCCACCCTCGACGACCTGGGCCTGGCCGGCGCGGTCCGCGCCCTGGCCGCCGAGCCGGGGCCGCCGGTGGAGGTCGAGGTGACGGGCGGGACGGGTGACCTGCCCGCGGCCATCGAGGTGGCCGCGTACCGCATCGCGCAGGAGGCGCTGACGAACGCGCGCAAGCACGCCGCCGCCGGCCGGGTCACCGTGACGCTGGCCCGCTCGGCACGCGCGCTCGTGGTGCGGGTCCGCGACGACGGCAGGGGGCTGCCGCGACGGCGGCGGTCCGGCGTGGGCTTCGCCTCGATGCGCGAGCGGGCCGCCGAGCTGGGCGGCACCTGCCTGATCACCTCGCCCGCGGCGGGCGGCACGCAGGTGGAGGCCACGCTGCCGCTGTGAGGCCCCTCCCCCGGCCCCCTCCCCCGGCCCCCGGCCCCCGCCCCCGCTGCCGGGGCCGTCCGGACGGACCGAAGCCGCGGCGCGCACCTCGGGCTTGATCGCGGGGACGACGGTTGCCATGGAATGGTACGCGCCGCGGCTCGGCGTTCGTGGTGTCGTGGGTCGGTCGGGGATCAGTGGGGATCGGTGGGGATCGGCCGGGGCCGGTCAGCCGTTGCAGCCGCAGCCGCAACCGGAGGCGCATGAGCAGGACGAGCCGTGGCCGCAGGAGCAGTTCGCCTTGTTCGAGTCCATGTCTCGTATGTTCCTTGGCCGGCCGCTCCTCGACCTCACCTGGAGAGCACACATTCCCGCCGCCGAGGGCAGGTGAACCGAACCCGGGCTCCCTACTTGTTGTGCCCCCTGGCGCGGCCGTTGCCGGGGTGCAGCGGCTTGACCTGCCGCGGGGTGTGGCCGCCCCGCGCGGCGGTCTTCTTGGCCTGGCCCGGCGGCACGAACGACCGGCCCTGCCGGGGCGGGGCCTGCCTGGGCGTGACCCCGGCGGCGTGCTCGCCGCCGAGGTCCCTGGCCTGCCTGCCGGCGGTGCGCTTGACGGTGACCGACGTGCGCTCGACGGAGACGGGGCGTACCTGAAGGGCGGCCGGCTCCTCGGGAACGGCGGGCTGCTGCTCGGGGAGGGCCCGCCGCTGGGGGACGGTGGCCGTGCCCGCCTCGGGGCGGGGCTCCTGGGCGGTCGCGCCGCCCGCCGGCTCGTTCCCCGGCCAGGACGTGACGGCCAGGATGCTGACGATCAGCGCGGCCATCGCGGCGACCTGCCGGCCTGGCACGTTCCGCGGCCCGGCCACCGCGCCCGCTCCAGGGGCCGCTCCCGCGTCCGCCGCGGGTGCTTCCAGCGCTCCGGACGGCAGGGGCGCGACGGCCCCCGTGCGCGGCATGCCGCCCGCGCGGGAGACGCTTCCCGTGCGCGGCATGCCGCCCGTCCAGGAGACGCTTCCCGTACGCGGCATGCCGCCCATGCGGGGGCCGAAGGAGGCGGCGAGCAACGCGCGCGTCCCGGACCGTACGCCCGCCGGCGCCCGGCCCCGCGCCCAGGCGCGTATCCCCGGCCAGGCCCGTGCCACCGCCCGCCGGGACGCGCCCGATCCGCCGGACCCGCCGGACCCGCCGGACCGGGCAGGCCCGGCGGATCGGGGGGACGCGGCACGCCGGCCGGGCTCCGCGGGCTCCCCGGGCTCCGCGGGCTCTCCGGGCTCCGCGGGCCCGCCTGGCGCCGCGGCCTCCAGGGCGAGGATGCGGCGCAGGTGGCGGCGGGCGGCGGCGAGGCTCCAGCGGCGCTGCGGATCCTTGTCCAGCAGGCCCATGAGGAGCGGCGCGAGCGGCCCGGCCCGCTCGAACGGCGCCGGGTCGGCGACGAGCACGGCGCTGATCGTGGCCAGCGCGCTGCCCTGCTCGAACGGCGAACGCCCCTCCACCGCCGTGTACAGGGTCACGCCCAGCGACCACAGGTCGGCCTCCGGCGTCGGCGGCCCGCCGCGCGCGCGTTCCGGCGCGATGTAGGCGGGCGTGCCGACGACGATGCCCGCCTGGGTGAGGCCCACCGGTTGCTCCAGGCTGGTGGCCAGCCCGAAGTCGGTGAGCACGGCGTGCGTCCCACCGGCGTCCAGGAGGATGTTGGCGGGCTTGACGTCGCGGTGCACGATGCCGGCCTGGTGCGCGGCCTCCAGGGCGTCCAGCACCTGGAGGCCGAGGGCGGCCACGGCGGCGGGCGGCAGCGGGCCGCGCTCGGTGAGCACGTCGGCCAGGGTGGGCGCGGGGACGAGCTGGAGCACGATCCACGGCCGCTCGTCGAACACCACCACGTCGTAGACGGTGGCGATGTGCGGGTGGCTGAGCCGGGCGGCCAGGCGGGCCTCGCTCATGGTCCGGCTCAGCAGCGCCTCGCGCTCGGACGGCGGCCGCTGGTCGAGGGTGACCTCCTTGACCGCGACGGGCCGGTCCAGCAGCTCGTCATGGCCGCGCCAGACGCGGCCCATGCCACCCCGGCCCAGCTCTGCCTGCAACCGGTAGCGGCCCGCCAGTACCAGACCATCGTCACGCGAAACGGACATAGCGCCCGGCCTACCCGATCAACATCCAGTCATGCACGAACTGACGTAACGGCCCGGCGTCGAATCCGCGACCCGCGGCCGGGCGCTCAGTCATCGGCCGGCGCGGTGAGCTGGATGCCGACCAGGCAGGTGTCGTCGTCCGTGTCGGAGTTGCTGTGGGTGAGCAGGTGGTCCAGGCGGTGCTCCAGGGAGGCCGCCGGATGGCCGGCCGTCCGCAGGAGCTGCTGCTGGGAGTGGTGCAGGGTGCGGTCGCGCCGTTCGATCAGGCCGTCGGTGTACATGAGGAGCGTGTCGCCGGGCAGGAGCTGGATCCGGCTCTCCTCGTAGGTGACCTCCGACAGGGCGCCCAGCAGGACGCCGTTGATGAGGTCCAGCTCCGACGCCTCGCCCTTGCGGATGAGGATGGGCGGCAGGTGGCCGCCGCGCGCCCAGCGCAGCACGCCGGTCTCCGGGTCGTACAGGCCGCAGATCGCGGTGGCCGTGACGTTCTCGGTCAGGTGGTGGGCCACCATGTTGAGCCAGGTCAGGAGCTGGGCGGGGCCGGCGCCCGTGGCGGCCAGGCCGCGCAGCGCGTTGCGCAGCACGACCATGCCGGTGGCCGCCTCGATGCCGTGCCCGGCGACGTCCCCGACCGACAGCAGGATCTGCTTGGACGGCAGCACCACGGCGTCGTACCAGTCGCCGCCGACCAGGTGCTCCTTCTCGGCGGGGCGGTAGCGGACCGCGATGTTGAGGTCGAAGGCCTCCATCGGGCCCCGGGTGGGCGGCATGATGGCCTGCTGGAGCTGGAGCGCCAGCCGGTTGCGCTCGGCGGCCTGCTGCTCGGTGTGGGCGAGCTGGTCGCGGGTGGCGGCCAGCGCCACTTCCGTCCAGTGCTGGGAGGAGATGTCCTGGTACGCGCCGCGCACCGCGAGCAGCCGCCCGTCCGGCGACAGGACGGGCTCGGCCACCACCCGGATGTGCCGGGAGATGCCGTCGGAGCGCTGCAACCGGAACGCGGTCGAGGCCGCCCGGCGGTGGTGCGTCAGCGTGCGCAGGAAGCGGCCGATGAGCACGGCCTCGTCGGGATGGGCGTGGTCGGCCAGCTGTTCGAGCGGGATGGGCGGCTCGCCGGGCTTCATGCCGTACAGGTCGTAGAGCTGGCGGTTCCAGGTGATCTCGCCGGTCAGCGTGTTCTCCTCGAACCCGCCGATGCGGCCCAGGCGCTGGGCGTGCTGGAGCAGGCTCGCCAGGCGGGTGGCCTCGTCCTCCAGGCGCCAGATGAGCAGCACGCCGTCGCCGTGCCGGGTGATGCTGACGCCGGCGATGCTCTGCAGCGGCACGTCGTCCACCAGCGCGGTGAGCGGCATGCTCTCCGCCCGGAACGGCTCGCCGGTGGCGTGCACGTGCTCGACCACGGAGAACAGGCCGCCCTCGTCGGCCGCCAGCGGGTACGCCTCCAGCAGCAGCGCCCCGGCCACCGCGCCCTTGGGCCGGCCCGCCGGGTCCACGAAGTGCTGGTTGGCGTGGGTGATGCGGAAGTCGGTGAGCCGGCCGGCCGGGTCGAGGTGCGGCTGGAGCACCAGGGCGGCGTCCGGCAGCGCGTCGGCCAGTCCGATCAGCTCCGACTGCCCGGCGCCGCCGCCGGGCTCGACCGGCCGTTCGAGGGTGTGGGAGCACAGCTCGGCCAGGGCCTCGACCTGCTTGCGCACCTGCGGCGGCTGCGGCCCGACGGGGCCCGGCCAGCCGATCTCCAGCACGCCCATGATGCGGCCGCCGGTGCCGGCGGGCACCGCCACCCGGCCGCCGTCGGGGGTGAGGCTCATCCCGATCGACGGCAGCCCGACCTCGCCCAGCGAGCGGATCCACACGGACTGCCGCTCGACGAGCGCGCTGCGCGCGGGGGTCTTCACGCCGGGCGGGACGTAGCGCCACCGGTCGGCCTCGGCGGTGCTGAAACCCGCGTAGGCGGCCAGGCTGAGCGAGCCGTCGGAGCCGACCGTCCAGACGGCGACGTTCGTCGCGCCGAGCGGCTTCAGCGCGTGCTCCAGCAGCGAGGTGGCGACCGCCTGCGCGTCCTGGGCCTCCAGCATGCCGTTCTCGGCCGAGCGCAGCCGCACCGCCACGTCGGCCGCCCGGCGGTGGGCGTTGGCGGCGCGGGTGGCGTCCAGGAACTCGCGGGTGGCCTCGCTGATGCGGTCCTGGGAAGCCTGGTTGATGATCTCGGCGGCGAGTTCGAGCTGCGTCACCCCGGCCTGCTCGGCGAGGAGTTCGAGCTGCTGCGCGGCCCCCGCCAGGCCGCACTGCAGCCGCTCGATGAGGATGCCCTTGGCCACCTCGATCAGCGCCCGGCCCTCGGCCGCGCGCTGGGCCTCCTGGATCTGCCGGCGCAGCCGCTCGATGGTGGCGGCCAGCCGCCCGAGGTTGCTCACCGCCGCGACCTCGGCGCGGGCGGGCACCGGGAGGTCCGGCTCCTGAGGGCTGTGCACTGTCGGTTACTCCTCGCCGTTCAGGCCGGGTGGGGGAAGGTGCCGGGCTTTCCTACACGTCGCTCCGCTGGACGCCGCTCTCCTAGACGTCGAGCCAGTGCCTGATCCGCCTCAGCAGGTGGTCGGAGTCCACCGGCTTGGTGACGTAGTCGCTGGCCCCCGCGCCCAGCGCCTTCTCCTGGTCGCCCGGCATGGCCTTGGCGGTCACCGCGATGATCGGCAGGTCGGCGTACTGCGGCATCTCGCGGATCTTGGCGGTGGCGACGTAGCCGTCCATCTCCGGCATCATCACGTCCATCAGCACGATGTCGATGTCGGGGTGGTTGGTCAGCGTCTCGATGCCCTGGCGGCCGTTCTCGGCGTGCAGGACGGTCATGCCGTGGATCTCCAGGATGCTGGTGATCGCGTACAGGTTGCGCGTGTCGTCGTCCACCACCAGCACGGTGCGGCCGGCGAGCATGCCGTCCACCTCCTGGCGGGACAGCGTGCCCACCGCGTCGGTCCGGATCAGCGGCAGCACGTCGCCGGGCTGCTCGGCGGTGAGGTGCAGGGCGATGCGCTCGCGCAGCTCGTCCAGGCTGGACAGCAGCTCCAGGGCCTGGTTCTCGGCGCGCTCGCGCAGCCGGGCCTTCTGCTGGGAGGTGGTCCGCCAGTTGCTGTAGGCCAGCACGGGCACGACCGCCAGGGCCGGGTCGCCGTCCATGGCCTCCAGGAGCTGGAACGCCGCCAGGTCGGGCATGTCCAGGTCGAGCACCATGCAGTGGCAGGGCTGGGCGGCCAGCGTCGCGGCGGCCTCCTCGGCGCCCGCGGCCCTGATGATCTCGACGGTGTCGTCCCTGCCGTCGGTCAGCTCGCGGACCACGCTCTCGGCGACCAGCGACAGCAGGCCGCCCGCGCGCTGCTCGATCACCAGCAGCCGCCGGTGCTGCGAGGAGCCGTCCTCCGGCGTGCCGGGGCCGGACGCGGTGTCCTGCCCGGCCTCCTCCGCGCCCTCCTGGACGGCCGTCGTGGCCGCGGCGCGCGCGGAGCCGTCGGCGAAGGCGGGGTGGGCGATCGGCAGGTACAACGTGAACACGCTGCCCTGGCCCGGCGTGCTCTGCACGGCGATCGCGCCGCCGAGCAGGTAGGCGATCTCGCGGGAGATCGACAGGCCGAGCCCGGTGCCGCCGTACTTGCGGCTGGTGGTGCCGTCGGCCTGCTGGAACGCCCCGAAGATCACTTCGAGCTGCTGCTCGGGGATGCCGATGCCGGTGTCCACCACGCGCAGTGCGAGGGCCGGGCCGTTGGCCCGCACGGTGGCGGGCAGCTCGGCCGGGGCGGCGGGCTCGATGCGCAGCTCGACCTTGCCGGTCTCGGTGAACTTGACCGCGTTGGACAGCAGGTTGCGCAGCACCTGGCGCAGTCGGGAGTCGTCGGTCAGCAGCTCGTTGGGGATGCCGGGGGCGGTGACGATGTTGAAGTCGAGGCTCTTCTCGCTGGTCATGGGCTGGAAGGTGGCCTCGACGTAGTCGAGCAGGCGGCGTAGCTGGACCCACTCGGGGTTGACGTCCATCTTGCCCGCCTCGACCTTCGACAGGTCGAGGATGTCGTTGATGAGCTGCAGCAGGTCCGAGCCGGCCGAGTGGATGATCTCCGCGTACTCGACCTGCTTCGGGGTCAGGTTGCGCGTGTGGTTCTGGGCCAGGAGCTGGGCCAGGATGAGCAGCGAGTTGAGCGGCGTGCGCAGCTCGTGGCTCATGTTGGCCAGGAACTCGCTCTTGTACTTCGAGGCGAGCGCGAGCTGCTGGGCGCGGTCCTCCAGCTCCTGCCTGGCCTGCTCGATCTCCAGGTTCTTGGCCTCGATGTCCTGGTTCTGGCTGACCAGGAGGTCGGCCTTCTCCTCCAGCTCGGCGTTGGAGCGCTGCAGCTCCTCCTGCTGGCTCTGCAGCTCCTCCGAGCGGGCCTGCAGCTCGGCGGCCAGCCGCTGGGACTCCTTCAGCAGCTCATCGGTACGCGCGTTGGCCACGATCGTGTTGAGGTTGACCCCGATCGTCTCCATGAGCTGCTCCAGGAACGCCCGGTGCACGGGCGTGAACTCCTGCACCGAGGCCAGCTCGATCACGCCGAGCACCTGCTCCTCGACCACGATCGGCAGCACGACGAGCGAGGCGGGCTCGATCCGGCCCAGGCCGGAGTCGATGGTGATGACGCCTGAGGGGATGTTCTCGGTCAGCGCGATCGTGCGGCGGCTGCGGGCGGCCTGCCCGATGAGGCCGTCGCCGAGGCGGAAGCGGGGGGCGCGCTCGGCCTCCACCGGGTAGCCGTAGGCGCTGATCAGCTTCAGCTCGCTCTCCTCGGCCAGGAAGAACGCGCCGTACTGGGCCGACACCAGCGGCGCCAGCTCGTTCATCACCAGCTCGGCCACCGTCGCCAGATCCCGGTGCCCCTGCATGAGGCCGGACATGCGGGCCAGGTTGGACTTCAGCCAGTCCTGCTGCTCGTTGGCCGTGGTGGTCTCGCGCAGCGACTTGACCATCGAGTTGATGTTGTCCTTGAGGTCGGCCAGCTCGCCCTCGGCGTCCACGGTGATGCTGCGGGTCAGGTCGCCGGAGGTGACCGCGCTGGTCACCTCCGCGATCGCGCGCACCTGCCGGGTCAGGTTGCCGGCCAGCTCGTTGACGTTCTCGGTCAGCCGCTTCCAGGTGCCCGA
>NZ_JBFAHK010000009.1:0-331635 GCF_040802095.1 Nonomuraea sp. NPDC050783 | reverse complement strand
GGTTACATTCCGAACCCGGAAGTTAAGCTTCTCTGCGCCGATGGTACTGCACTCGGGAGGGTGTGGGAGAGTAGGTCACCGCCGGACAATCTTTGGGGAGGGCCTCGACGTTTAGCGTCGGGGCCCTTCTGCATTTCCGGGTTGTGTGTCGGCCCAGGACATGGGTGCGGAAGTCCAGGCCATACGGGTTGTCGTGGAGCCAGTCGCTGATCGTCTACCACTGATTGGCCATGTGCCTGTCCCAACTGTCCAAGTCGGTCGTGACGCTGTCTCCAGCGGCTCGAAACCGCCCCTCAATGAGGGACAGGAGGCACGCCCAGCTGTGTGTACCGTTAGCGGGAAAGCGGCTCGCCCTTGCCGCAGGCGAGATGCGGATGGCGGGCTTGTCGCCGGTCAGCAGGCTCAGAATGCGGTGTCGGGCCTGGGCTGTTTCGTGGAAAAGCAGGGACATGCGGAGGGTCTTACGTCCCGTGTGTTCGTGGCCGAGCTGTTTACGTGCTTGAGCCGGGCTCGTGGACGTACTCCGGCTTGCTAGGCTGGAGGGAGGGGGCCACCCCCACGGGTGGCCTTCGTCGCGTAAGGCCCGAGGGCGGGCGGCGACCAGCCACGGTGGACCGTTGTTGTGAGTCCGCTGGGTGAGCCCAACGAAATGGACCAGAAGTGAACAGAGATAACGGATCGGACGGCGGACAGCGCGGGCGCGGCGACTATACGGACAGGCCCGGCGGGAGCGGCGGGAGCGGCGGATACGCCTCTCGCGGGCGAGACTCCGGCGGCGACCGTCCGTTCCGTTCCGATGACAGGGGACGCTCCTCCGACAGAGGGCGCTCCTACAGCCGAGAAGACCGCGAGCCGCGACGGGACGACGGCTACCGCGAAGAGCGAGGCCCCCGTCGTGAGGGCTCGGGTTACGGCTCCAGGCGGGAAGGTGGCTACGGCGATCGGGGTCCGCGCCGTGAGGGCGGTGGGTTCCGTGACGATCGCGGGCCGCGCCGCGAGGGCGGTGACCGCGGGCCACGCAGTGATGACCGCGGGCCACGCAGTGACGATCGCGGGCCACGCAGTGACGATCGCGGGCCACGTGGTGACGATCGCCGGACGTACCGGGATCGGGACGACCGTGGCTGGCGTCGTGAGGGCGGCGAGGAGCGGCGGACGTACCGCGATCGGGACGATCGCGGGCCGCGCCGTGAGGGCTCGGGCTACGGCCCCAGGCGGGAAGGTGGCTACGGCGATCGGGGTCCGCGCCGTGAGGGCGGTGGGTTCCGTGACGATCGCGGACCGCGCCGCGAGGGCGACGACCGCGGGCCGCGCCGTGAGGGCGACGACCGCGGGCCGCGCCGTGAGGGCGACGATCGGCGGACGTACCGGGATCGGGATGACCGTGGGCCGCGCCGCACCGGAGGCTACGGCCAGAGCAGTGGCGGTCGCGGGGATTACGGCGACCGACGCGAAGGCGGCTACGGTGATCGTGGTCCGCGCCGTGAGGGCGGTGGGTTCCGTGACGACCGGGGCCCGCGCCGCGAGGGCCGCGAGGGCGGCGGCGGGTACGCGCCGCGCCGTGAGGGCGGATATGGCGATCGCGGTCCTCGGAGCGAGGGCGGCGGGTTCCGTGACGACCGCGGGCCGCGCCGCGAAGGCGGTTACGGCGATCGCGGGCCGCGTCGCGAAGGCGGCTACGGTGATCGTGGTCCGCGTCGCGAGGGCGGTGGATTCCGTGACGATCGGGGTCCGCGTCGCGAAGGCGGCTACGGTGATCGTGGTCCGCGCCGTGAGGGCGGCGGGTTCCGTGACGATCGCGGGCCGCGCCGTGAGGGGCCCGGCTACGGGACCCGCCGCGAGGGCGGTTATCAGGATGACCGGGGTCCGCGGCGCGAGGGCGGATATGGCGATCGGGGTCCGCGCCGTGAGGGCGGCGGGTTCCGTGACGATCGGGGTCCGCGTCGCGAAGGTGGTTACGGTGATCGTGGTCCGCGTCGCGAGGGCGGCGGGTTCCGTGATGACCGGGGTCCGCGCCGTGAGGGTGGTGGCTTCCGCGACGATCGTGGGCCGCGCCGTGAAGGTGGCCGGGGCCCCAGGCCGTTCTCGCGGGACGACCGCGCCGGCGGCGAGGATCAAGGCGCCGGCACCCGCTCCAGGTACGGCCGGCCCGACCGCGAGTCCGGATCCGCGCAGCGCGAGCAGCTGCCCGAGATCGCACCGGACATCACCGCGGACGAGCTGGACAAGGAGGTCCTTGACGAGCTGCGTTCCCTGCCCAACGACCTCGCCGACCTCGTCGGCCGGCATCTGGTCGCCGCCGAGCGGGCGCTGGAGGACGACGATCCCGAGCGGGCGCACGAGCACACGAAAGTGGCGCGCCGGTTCGCGGCCCGCATCGGGGTGGTGCGGGAGGCGGCCGGGATCGTCGCGTACCGCGCGGGGCATTTCTCCGAGGCGCTGAGTGATCTGCGGGCCGCGCGGAGGTTGACGGGGTCGGAGGCGTACCTGCCGGTCATGGCTGACTGCGAGCGCGGGCTGGGCCGTCCCGAGCGGGCCATCGACCTGGTGCGCTCCCCCGAGGCCGAGCGTCTCGACCGGGCCGGGCGCATCGAGCTGACTATCGTCGAGTCGGGTGCCCGCCGGGACCTGGGCCAGCACGACGCGGCCGTGATCACCCTGCAGCGTCTGCCCGAGCTGCGTGACCCGCAGCCCAGGCCGTGGTCGGCGCGGCTGGCGTTCGCGTACGCCGACGCTCTGGCCGACGCCGGGCAGACGGAGGCGGCGACCGAGTGGTTCGGACGGGCCATGGCGTTCGACGAGAACGGCGAGACGGACGCGGCCGAGCGGTACGCCGAGCTGACCGGTGCCGTCATCGAGGACGTCGAGGAGGACGCCGACTACGAGGACGACTTCGACGACGCCGGCGTGGCGGAGAGCGGGGAGACGGCCGCCGTGGACGAGGAGCCGGACGAAGCCGCCGCCCTCGCCGAGGCGAAGGACCTGCTTGAGGAGGAGGAGTCCGAGCCCGCGGGCGCGCCGGACGACGAGGCCGACGTCCGGAACCAGGAGGACGATGAGCTTCCTGACGACGGCGAGCTTCCGGACGACGAGCTTCTGAACGGCGAGGAGCTTCCGGACGATGACGAGCTTCTGGACGATGACGAGCTTCCGGACGATGAGGAGCCCGCGCGGGCGTCCGAGCGTCCGGACGAAGGCCAGGAGCACGAGCTTCCGGACGGCCCGGAGCCGGATGACGAGGACAACGACGCCGAGGCGGGCTCTTCCCCCGCGGATCAGGACGCTCCTGGCGCCGCCTCCGCTCGAACGGAGACTCCGGGCATCACCCCGGCGTTCATCGAGCCCAACTTCGGGGACGTTCTGGACGAAGACCACGAACCCACTCGTAAGCAGCCGAAGTCGGATGACTGACGGCCTCAGCTGAGGGCTGAACCACGGCTCCGCCGTACCGCGACACTGCGGGTACGGCGGAGCCGTGCGTTTTGAGGGCTCAGTCGCCGACCTGTCCGGCCGGCTCCGGGCCGCCGAGCCCGGAGAGCAGCTCGCGCAGCAGATCGGCGAGCTGCGCGCGGCGTTCGGGCGTGAGATGGCCGACGAGACGGTCCTCGGTCGTGAGCAGATCGGCGACGACGCGGTCGAGCAGGGCGTTGCCGGCCCCGGTGAGGGTGACCGCGCGCGCGTGGTAGCCCGATCCGGCGGTGCTCCGTTCGACCAGGCCGGCTCTGACCGCCCGCTCCACCCGCTGGGTGATCGCGCCGCGCGTCACCATGCACGCCTCGGCCAGCTCGCCCGGGCTCATCCGGTACGGCGGGCCGGAACGCCGCAGCGTGGACAGCAGATCCAGCGTCGCGACGTCCACGCCGAGGCGGGTGAGGAGCCGGCGGCGCTCGTCACCGAAGACCTTGGCGGCCCACCAGATCCGGGTGATGATCCCGATCGACTCCACCGGGACGCCGGGCAGCTCCCGCCGCCAGGCGTCCTGGATGGCGTCGGCTCTGTCGCGTGGCTGGTCAGCGGCCACGTTCGGCGCCGCCGTTCACCTGGATGATCTGCGCGGTGACGTGGCCGCCGCCGGGGGAGGCGAGCCAGTGCGCGGTCTCGGCGATGTCGTGGGGCGTCCCGGCGCGGCCGGTGTGGGTCTGCGCGACGAGTGCGGCGTGGCGTTCGTCGTCCAGGGTGCCGCCGAAGAACTCGGTGTCCTCGATGAAGCCCGGGGCGATCACGTTGACCGTGATGCCGCGCGGGCCGAGGGCGGCGGCCAGATCGAACGCATAAGGGTGCAAAGCCGCCTTCATCGGACCGTAGGAGGTGCCGCCCGAGCCGCGCAGAGCCGCGATCGAGGTGATGAACACGACCCGCCCGGACGGGCCCAGCAGGTCGCGGAATGCCTCGGTCGGCAGCACCGATGTCAGGACGTTGGCCCGGAAATTGGCCGTCCAGCGCGCCGCGACGTCGCCACCGGGCCCGCCGTGGCCACCGGGGCCGCTCTGCCCCTCGGCGTTGCCGCCCGCGTTGTTGACCAGCACGTCGATCGTGCCGAAGCGCTCGGCCAGCTCGGTGCGTACGCGCTCGACCTGCTCCGGATCGCTCAGGTCGGCAGGCAGCGCGGTGACGCCGCCGATCTCCTTGGCCGTTCGCTCCAGCACGTCGGCGCGGCGGCCGATGATCACCACCTGATCCCCGTCGGACGCGAAGCGGGCGGCCACCGCCTTGCCGATGCCAGTGCCGCCGCCGGTGACCACGATCGTGCGAGACATATCCATCCTCCCATGACTTTAGGTCTAAAGTCAGCTTAGCAAGAGGAGGAGGGCGACGGTGACGCCGTGGTGCGCTCCGCGCGGTGGCCGGAGGTGGTAGGGCTGGTCGGACTCGCGGTGATGACAGGTCCGGACGGGCTCGGTGCGCGGGGCCGCGATGATGGGCAGGCCGGCGCAGGCGGGGCTTGCCGGACGGCCGGATCGTGCCGGCGACGGCTTCATGGCGCGTGGCGCCCGGTTCGCTTCCTGGCGCGTGGCGCGCGGTTCAGGCGTGGGTGAGTGCTCGGGTCGAGGCTTCGAGGATGTCGCCCAGAGCCGTGCGGGCCTGGGTGAGGCTGGCTATGCGGGAGTCCAGCTCGGCGTACTGGGCGCGGAGGTGGTCGAGAACGCAGGCCTGGAGCCGGGTGCCGTCGTCGGCGAAGCAGGGCATGAGCTCGCGGATGACCTTGGTGGGGAGCCCGGCGGCGAGCAGCGTGCGGATGCGGCCGACGGTGACGGGGGCCTCGGGATCGTAATGGCGGTGGCCGCCTTCGCTGCGGTGGGAGGTGAGCAACCCCTGGGCCTCGTAGTAGCGGAGGAGGCGTACGGGCACGCCCGTCCGGCGGGACAGCTCTCCGATCTTCATGTGACCCACCTCATAGTGCAACGGCTTGAATCTCCCACCGATGTCACATTCTAACGTTGATCGCATGACGACGACTTCTGACGCACCAGCTCCCGTTTCGCTCTACGGATTCCTGACCCCCAAGCCTGGACACGCCGACGAACTCAGGAAACTCCTGATGGACCTCGTCGAGCCGTCCCGGGGGCACGAGGGCAGCCTTCAGTACCACCTCCACGAGCAGGAGGACGGCCGGTTCTTTCTCTATGAGGTCTGGCGTTCGCAGGAGGACCTCGACCGGCACAACGCGACCCCGCTGCTGCGCGCCTTCATGGAGGCGGTGTTCGAGCACCTCGAAGGAGCGCCCGAGGCATACTCCGGCGTGATGAGGAGTCCCTATCCGCCGGCCACCGTGGCCTGACCGGGGTTGCGGCAGAACCGATCCGTACTCGCCGTGGCCGTACCCGCCGGCAGGCCGCCCGGGAATCGGAGCCCGGCTCCGGGCGGGACCTTCCGGTCATCCAGGTGCATACGGCCGGGACGGCGGCTCGCCGGGCGCGGCCACCGGCAAGGGGCCGATCCGCGCCCGCGACCCGTCGGGAATCCTCATGGCGAGACGCGGTCGAGCCAGTGGAGGATGCCGGCCACGTTGGAGGGGGCGCCGCTCAGCAGCTCGAACTGCTCGGCGGTCGCCTCGTCCGCCTTCAGCGCCGTGTAGCGCTCCTTGGTGCGGTCCCTGACCATGGCGACCGCGTGGTCCAGGTCCATGCCCTCGGAGTGGGCCTGGCGCGTCAGGTCGACCCAGACGCGAAGCTCCTCGGCGGAGCGGTCGAGGGTCTCCTCAACCGCTCCCACCGGGCCGTAGTGGCTGAAAAGCAGGCGTTGCGGACCGAGGGCCTTGAACAGGGCGATCGAGTCGAGGGCGGTGCGCAGGTCGAAATCCGGCGGAGGGGTGGCGGGACGCAGGTCGCCGGTCTGGGGAAGGTACACGCCCGCGGCGTCGCCGACGTACAGGTCGCCGGTGGCGGAGTCGACGAGGCCCACGTGGTGTTTCGCGTGTCCTGGCGAGTAGTGGCTGCTCAGCGTGCGTCCGTTGCCCAGGTCGATGGCGCCGGTGTCGCCCAGGGCGACGATGCGGTCGGCCTCGGTGGGGGACAGCTCGCCGAAGAGCGTGTCGAGCCGGTCGCCCCACACCATCCTGGCGCTCGCCATCAGCCGCGCGGGGTCGGCCAGGTGTCGCGCGCCCTTCTCGTGCACGACGACCTGCGCGGACGGGAAGAACCTGGCGATGTCACCCACTCCGCCGGCGTGGTCGAGGTGGATGTGGGTCACGACGACGGTGGCCAGGTCCTCCGGCCCGACACCCAGGGACGCGAGCGCGTCGCGGACCACCGGGGCGGAGGTCGAGGTACCGGTCTCCACCAGGCACGGCCGGTCGCTCAGGATCAGATAGCCGGCCGTGATGCCCGAGTACCCCGCCATTCTCGTGTCGATCTCATAGACGTCGCCGCCCAGCGCGGTGATGTTGTCCACAGGCACTCCCGAACGTCCTCCGTTATCCCCAGAACGGCGCTCGGCCGCTCGGAGCTTCTCCTCATCGTAAAGAGTGATCTCGGCAAAGCACCGACAGGAGGACGAGGAATGGACCGGAACGAGGTCTTGCTGGTGGGGCGGCTCTCGGCGGCGCCCGAGGATCACACCATGCCGAGCGGTGACACCGCGACGAAGTGGCGCATCATCGTACGGCGCCGCCGGCGGCAGCGGCGCGGCGGCGGCACGCTGACGGACAGCGTCCCGTGCGTCACCTTCAACCCCGACACGGCGGCCGTGGTCCGCGCTCTCAAGCCGCGCGACTACCTGGAGGTGACGGGCTCCTTCCGGTGCCGCGTCTTCGGGCCGGCGGGGGGCAAGCTCTGGAAGTACGAGGTGGAAGTGGTGACGGCCAAGCCTGTCGAGGCGGTCGCGGCCGTGGAGGGTCCTTCGGATGAGGGCGACCTCGACGGGAAGCAGTCCGCGACGGCTCCGCCGTCGGCGCCGAGACGGGTGTTGCAACTGGCTCGGGCAAGCTGATCGCTCCCTTCGCTGAGGGTTCCTCGCTGGGCGTCGTCTTCGTCCGGACGTCACCGCTGAGCCGGTGGATGAGAGGTCTGGATGGACGGATGTGACGATCTCCCGGCGGGCGGACCGTTCGGAGGAGGGGGTGACGGGCGGCGGTGCCGGGGTGTCGGCGGGTGGTCTCGCCTATCCCGGTGCCGTCCGCCCCGCTGGGCGGTGGCAGGGGCCGGCTCTTGTGGCGTGACGCTTGCGGGGCGAAGCGTCAGCACACCTGAGCTCATCTGGCAGGAGGCAGGAGGCAGGAGGCAGGAGGCAGGCTCGCGGGAGGCGGGCTCGCGGGTGCGCCGCTTTCGGCTTGGGGCGTCGGCGGTGAGGGGTCCACCTGGGGCTGACCCGCCGGTGCATCCCCGTGGAACGTCTGCTCGGCTTTGCCGCGGCGCCCGTGCCGTCTGTACGTGCCCCGGCCCCGGCCTGTCCGGGGAACGAGGAGGGAGGGCCGGCTCAGTTGATGGCGAACGTGCGAAGGATCAGGCCCGTGCGGGGCTTGGGGCCGAAGGAGGTGGATTTGCGGGGGACGCGTTCGCCTCCAGCGGCGACGGCCAGGACGTCTTCGGTCGCCAGCGGCTTGAGGATCACGGCGGTGCCGCCGGTGCGGGTCGCGAGCTCGGCGGCGGCATGGACGTCGTGATGCACGATGCGGACGGCCTGCTCGTCGTCGCGCATGCCCCACACCCTGGGCAGGAGGAACTCGCTGAGGATGGAGGTGTTGAGGGAGTTCCAGCGGTCGGAGTGATCGGCGGGCATGGCGCGGGCCAGCTGGACGGGGTCGGGCTCGGTGAGCAGGTGTGCGCTGGTCTCGTCGGCCAGGAGGAAGGCCGGATCCTGGGCACGCTCGAAGGCCGCCAAGCCCTCTGCCAGAGTGCCGAATTCCTGGGCCCGCCAGGAGCCACGGGCCTTGGCGGCCGCCTCCGTCAGCGGCAGGCCGGGGATGACACGGTGGATGGCCTTGAGGTCGGGCGGGTACGCGGTGGAGTCCACCAGCAGGGCCAGGCCGAAGTCCCACGGGGCCACCAGAGTCGTGGAGGAGCGGTGGTACGGCACAGGGGATCGCGGGATCGGGCCCGGGTCTTGGGCGGTGATGAGGCTGTCGGGGGCTCGGGCGGGTTCCGGAGGGGGAGCAGGGGTGGAGGCGGGAGCGGGAGGGGAGGTGGGAGCGGGAGCGGGAGGGGAGGTGGGAGCGGGAGCGGGAGGGGAGGTGGGAGCGGGGATGGATGCGGGGGAGGGCTCGGTCGAGGGACGGGTGAGGCGTTCCTGGCGCTGGAGGACGCGGTAGGTCGCGTATCGGTGGTGGCCGTCGGCGATCAGGGCCTGCCGGTCCCGGAGGTCGGCGTTGACGGCGGCGATCTCGGAGGCGTCGGTGATCGCCCAGAGGCGGTGCGTGAGGCCGTCCTCGGTACGGGCCGACACCAGAGGGGGGCGTTCGGCGGCCACCTCGTCCACCAGGCGTGTCGCCGCGCTGCCGGCGCCGTCGTAGAGGAGGAAGATCGGCTCCAGGTTCGCCTGGGTGGTGCTCATGAGGGCCAGGCGGTCGGCGATGGGGCCCGGCATGACGTCCTCGTGCGGCAGGATGACGCGCTGCCCCGGGTCGGCCAGGGCGACGTCGCCGATCAGGCCGCGTTGCAAGATGTGTGGGCCGCGCTGCTCGTACACGTACAGGGCCGGGAGGTCGTCCGGCACCAGGATGCCCGCCTGGAGCCAGGCGCGCAGGGTGTCGCGGGCCTCCGCGTAGCGGGTCTCCGGCGGAGTCTCGCCGGCGGAGAGGCCAGGGGCAGTGCCGGGGCGGGAGGTGCGGGGAAGGATGAGACGGACGACGTTGTTCGGATGAAGTCGGAGGAGGGCGTCGACGTCCGCGTCGGAGATCAGATCGTAGGGCGGGGAGGTCACCTTGGCGGGATCTTCGACGGCGAACCGTACGCCTCGGAAGGGCCGTAGCACCAGTCCATCGGGCACTGGCAGTTCAGGAGTCCCCATACCGGGCATGCTCCCATAGATGGTTACGCCTTCCGGAAATCGCCCCTCGGTTCGCAAAACCGCGCCCCTTCCACGGCAGGGCAGGGTGAGTTCGTCGGCCGGCGATGAAGGGAGTCTCACCGGTGGTTGGAGAAGGAAACGGCCATGATGAGACCTCGGGCGCTCCCCGGGGCAGTGTTTACGACTGGTACCAGCGTGGGGTGAAGTTGTTGAAGGACGGCAGTCCGGCGGCCGCGGCCGCGTTGCTGGAACGGGCCGCCGAGGTGGAGCCCGAGTCGCGGAGCATCCGCGAGGCGCTGGCGCGGGCGCAGTTCAATTCGCGGCAGTACGCGGAGGCGGCAGCCAGTTTCCGGCAGATCGTCGAGGCCAATCCCGCCGAAGATTACGCGTATTTCGGGCTCGGTCTGGCGTTGTGGCGCACCGGCGACATCGAAGGGGCGCAGGAACCGCTGGCCATAGCGGTCGCCATGCGCCCCGACGAGAGGCATTACGTGTCAGCGTTGAAGAGCGTGCGCGCCACTCTGCGGGCCCGCCGGGAGATGTAGGAGGGCTTCACGCGTCGTGGCGGACGGCGTTGGCGTGGATGGCGGCCTGGAGGTAGCCGGCCAGGCCAGGGGCGACGCGGTCGATCGAGGCCGTGAACCGCGGGTCGGTGACGTACAGGTCGCCGAGACCGCGGTGGATCTCGAACGTGCACGTGTAGCACCAGCGGGTGAGGTGCGCCCGGTGCTCCTCGGCCAGGTCCATGGCCTGCTCGCCGTCCGCGGGGGCGCCCGCGCGCATCACGGCCGCCAGGCGGGCGGAGATGTCGGCCGCCTCCGCCAGGAAACGCCGCCAGTCCTGTTTCGACAGCGAGGACATGCGGCGCCGCGACTCCTCCCAGGCGGGGGAGGCGCCCCAACGGCGTTCCGCCTCGGCGGTGTGCTCCTCGGGATCGAAATCGCCGAACAGCTCGGCGTGTTCTGTCTCGGGGAGGGCCGCCTCGAAACCGGGCTTCAGGGACATGATCGCTCCTTCCGGGTCATCGGTACGGAGGCGACGCTAAAGTCTCACGCGGCGTGAGAGTCAAACGGGAAGAGGCGCTGTGCTGATCGACGGGTACGACACCCTGCTGCTCGACCTGGATGGCGTGGTCTACCTGGGCCCCCAGGCGGTACCGGGCGCGCCCGCCGCGCTGGAGCAGGCGCGAGGGCGGGGCGTCCGGCTGGCGTACGTCACCAACAACGCCTCGCGGACGCCCGCCGCCATCGCCGCCCACCTGCGCGAGCTGGGCGCGCCGGCCACGGCCGAGGACGTCGTGACGTCCGCGCAGGCGGCGGCGCGGCTCATCGCGGAGCGGGTGCCGCCGGGGTCGGCGGTGCTCGTGGTGGGCGGGTCCGGGCTGCGGATGGCGGTACGGGATCAGGGGTTGCGGCCGGTCTCGACCGCTTTCGAGGCGCCGGTCGCGGTGGTGCAGGGGATCGCGCCGGGGCTGTCGTACGGGCTGCTGTCGGAAGGAGCGCTGGCGGTGCGGCAGGGGGCGTGGTTCGTGGCGTCGAACAGGGACGGCACCATGCCCACCGGGCGCGGGGAGCTGCCGGGCAACGGGGCCATGGCACGGGTCATCGCGGCCGCGACGGGGGTCGAGCCGGTGTACGCGGGCAAGCCGGACCCTCCGCTGCACCGGGAGTCGATGATCAGGACGGGGGCGCGGCGGCCGCTCGTGGTCGGGGATCGGCTGGACACCGACATCGAAGGGGCGTCCAACGCCGGGGTGGAATCCCTGCTGGTCCTGACCGGGGTGGCCACGGCCGCCGACGTGCTGACGGCGGAGCCGCGGCACCGGCCGACGTACGTGGCCGAAGACCTGGGGGCGCTGCTGCTGGCCTACCCCGAGGTGCGGGACGGCGCGTGCGGCGGGTGGCGGGCCCGATGGCGGGACGGGACGCTGCACCTGGAAGGGGAGGGCAGCAGGATCGACGGGCTGCGGGCGGCCTGCGACGCGGCGTGGGCGAGGGCCGGGGAGGGACAGGTCGAGGAGGACGCGGTCAAACCGGCCCTGGAGCGGATCGCCGGCTGAGATCGGATCGCCGGCTGAGATCGGATCGCCGGCTGCGATCGGATCGCCGGTTGAGGTCGGATCGCCCGTTGTGATCGGATCGCCGGCTGAGCCGGTCCAGGCGGCTGGTGACGGTGCCGGGCGCGCGGGTCCGGGCAGCCGGAGGGCGCCGGTTGAGCGGGGCCTGGGAGGGGCCGGATTCGGGTGAGCGGCCGTGGTTGGGAGAAGGGCGGCCCGAGAGAAGCACGGGAGGGTGGCACGGGAGGGTGGCTGTGAGCCGCTGGGGAGCGGCTCCGCCTTCGACTGCTGAGGATCGACTCTTCGGCAGGTGGGGCATTCTCGGGTAATGAGGGCTCTGCGGCGGTGAGGACTTCGGGTGGTGAGGGCCCTGCGGGTGGTGAGGCGGCTGTGTTTCGTCCGCTCGTCGCCTGACGGCCGTCACAGGGCCTCGGAGGGCGGCGATCCGCCCCGAGCTCAGAGCAGCAGCCCCGGGCTCAGAGCAGCCGCCGCAGGCGCAGCAGGTCGCCGAAGCTGGCGTCGATCTTCACGCGGCCCCCGAGCAGCGCCCGAGCCAGGTCCAGCTCCCCGTCCACCAGCGCGACCAGATCGTCGCTGACGACCGTGAGCTTGACGTCGGCGGGCTTGCCGTCCGCCGGCGGCTGCTCCGTGAACGGGTCGAGCCCCCCGTGGTGCAGCCGCCCGTAGAAGGTGGCGTCGAGGTCGGAGATCCGGCAGCTGACCGTGCGTTCGACCACGTGCTTGGCACGGTCCTGCTCGTCGATCTCGTCGAACTGGGCGACGAGCTTGGCCAGTGCCGTCCGGCACTCCTCGACGCTTGCCATGATGGGCATCCTTTCCTCTCTTGGGCGGCCCTATGCGGACCGTAGCGTTCCACATGACTAGCACCCCCGTATGACCTTCAACGCGTGACACGCCTGCCAAGGTCCCGGGTGCTCGCGGGAGGCGTTACGGTCGAGTCATGAGTGAGCTGCCGCAGGAGACCGGCGACGCCCGGGTCGACGCCGTGGTGGCCGGCCTGGGCCGGCTGGGCGAGCTGCCCGTGGGCGCGCACCCGCAGGTCTTCGAAGAGGCGTTTTCCACGCTGGAGGCCACCCTGGACGCGGTGGACGAACCGGCCCACGCCGGGCCCGCCCACGCCGGGCTCGCGGGCGGTGGGGAGCGGGGGCCGGGATCGCCGGCGCGGGGAGAGCGGTGAGCCGGCGGATCCGTCTCGACAGCGAGCTGGTACGCCGCGGCCTGGCCAGGTCGCGCGAGCAGGCGGCCCAGCTCATCGGCGCCGGCCGGGTCACCGTCGGCGGCCAGACCGCCAGCAAGCCCGCCACCCAGGTCGACACCGCCTCCGCCATCGTCGTGGCGGCCTCTCCGGAGGGCCCCGACTACGTCTCGCGCGGGGCGCACAAGCTGCTGGGCGCGTTGCGGGCGTTCCCGGAGCTGGTGGTGGAGGGGCGCAGGTGTCTCGACGCGGGCGCCTCCACGGGCGGGTTCACCGACGTGCTGCTGCGCCGCGGCGCGGCCCACGTGCTGGCCGTGGACGTCGGCTACGGCCAGCTCGCCTGGTCGCTGCGCACCGACGAGCGGGTGACGGTCATGGAGCGGGTCAACGTCCGCGACCTGACCCCCGAGATGGTGGGGGAGCCGCCCACGCTGGTCGTGGGCGACCTGTCGTTCATCTCGCTGCGGCTGGTGCTGCCCGCGCTGGCCGCCGTCGCCGCGCCGCGGGCCGATTTCGTGATGCTGGTCAAACCGCAGTTCGAGGTGGGTAAGGACCTCGTGGGGGCGGGCGGCGTCGTCCGCGATCCCGAGCTGCGCGCGCGGGCCGTGCGCGACGCCGCCGCCAAGGCCCTGGAGCTGGGGCTGACCGTGCGCGGCGTGACCGCCAGCCCCCTGCCCGGGCCGTCGGGCAATGTGGAATATCTGCTCTGGATGGGCAAGGGGGAGGGCGAGCCGCCGGTCGCCGACCTCGAAGCCGAGATCCAGCGTGCCGTCGCGGAAGGGCCGCAATGAAACGGACCGTGCTGGTCGCCGTACACACCGGACGCTACGCCGCCGTCGAGAGCGCGCGCCTGGTCATCAACCGGCTGGTGGACGCGGGTATCGCCGTGCGGGTGCTGGAGTCCGAGCACGCCGACCTCGGCTGCCGCGGGGTCGAGGCCGTGCCGGGCGACGATCCGGGCGCCGCCAAGGACGCCGAGGTCATGATGGTGCTCGGCGGCGACGGGTCGCTGCTGCGCGCCGCCGAGCTGGCCAGGCCGGCCGGCACGCCGCTGCTGGGGGTCAACCTCGGGCACGTCGGCTTCCTCGCCGAGGCCGAGGTCGACGACCTGGCCGTGGCGGTCGACAGCGTCGTGGCCGGGCGTTACGACGTCGAGGAGCGCATGACGATCGATGTTCTCGCTCGGCAGAACGGCCGGATCCTGGCCGACACGTGGGCGCTCAACGAGGCCACCGTCGAGAAGCAGGAGCGCATGCTGGAGGTGATCGCCGAGATCGACGGGCGGCCGCTGTCGCGGTGGGGCTGCGACGGCGTGATCTGCGCCACGCCGACCGGCTCGACCGCCTATGCTTTCTCCGCGGGCGGGCCGGTCGTGTGGCCCGAGGTCGAGGCGCTGCTCATGGTGCCCATCAGCGCCCACGCCCTGTTCGCCAGGCCGCTGGTGGTCTCGCCGCGCTCCACGCTGGCCGTGGAGATCCTGCCGGAGACGCCCGGCGGGGTGTTGTGGTGCGACGGGCGGCGCCGCTTCGAGCTGCCGTCCGGCACGCGGGTGGAGGTGCGCAGGGGCGCCGAGCCCGTACGCCTGGCGCGGCTGCACGGCGTGGAGGACACCGGCGCGCCGTTCACCGACAGGCTGGTCGCCAAGTTCGAGCTACCCGTTCAGGGCTGGCGCGGAAGGGTGCGACCCTGAGTGAATGGAAGCAGGAGCGCGTAGGATCGCGTGGGCACACGCGTTCGGGGAACGGGCCGTGTGATCGGCAGGCACAGCAGTGACGGGAGTGGGCAGTGCGACCAAGGGTCGAGGAGGTCCGCATCCAGGGGCTCGGCGTCATCGACGAGGCCGTCCTAGAACTCAGCCCGGGCTTCAACGTGGTGACCGGCGAGACGGGCGCGGGCAAGACGATGGTCGTGACCGGGCTCGGGCTGCTGTTCGGCGGCCGGGCCGACCCCTCGCGGATCCGGCCGGGGGCCGACCGGGCGAGCGTGGAGGGCACGCTCGTCATCGAGCCGGGCGGGCGCGTGGCCCAGCAGGTCGAGGACATCGGCGGCGAGGTCGAGGACGGCCAGCTGATCATCTCGCGCACCGTCTCGGCGGAGGGCCGCTCCAGGGCCTGGCTGGGCGGGCGCACCGTGCCCGTCGGCACCCTGACCTACCTGGCCGACGACCTGGTGGCCGTGCACGGGCAGATGGACCAGCAGCGGCTGCTCCAGCCCGCCAGGCAGCGCGCCGCCCTCGACAGGTACGCCGGTGACGAGCTGGTCAAGCCGCTGCGGGCGTACACGCAGGCTTACAAGAGGCACAAGCAGATCGCCGCGCAGCTGGGGGAGCTGACCACCAGGGCCAGGGAGCGGACCCAGGAGGCCGACATGCTCCGCTTCGGCCTGCAGGAGATCGAGAAGGTCGATCCCAAGCCTGGCGAGGACGCCGAGCTGCGCGAGGAGGAGGAGCGGCTCTCGCACGCCGACGCCCTGCGCAGCGCCGCCACCACCGCGCACACCGCGCTGCTCGGCGACCCCATGGAGGCCGCCGGCGGCCCGCACGACGTGATCTCCCTGCTCGGCGAGGCCCGCGCGGCCATGGAGTCGGTGCGCGACTTCGACGCCCAGCTCGCCGGCGTCGCCGACCGGCTCGCCGAGGCCGGATATCTGATCTCCGACGTGGCCACCGACCTCGCCTCCTACGCCGAGTCGATCGAGGCCGACCCGGCCCGGCTGGGGGTCGTGCAGGAACGGCGCTCGGTGCTGTCCGGGCTGATCCGCAAGTACGGCGAGGAGTCCGCCGACAGCGCGGGCGTCCTGGCCTGGGCACGGCGCGCCGCCGCCCGCCTGACCGAGCTGGAGGGCGACGACGAGCGCATCGACGAGCTGACCCGCGAGTACGACGAGCTGACCGACAAGCTCACCGACCTCGCGGCCGAGCTCACCAGGGTGCGCGAGGCCGCCGCCGGGCGGTTCGGCGAGGCCGTCACCGCGGAGCTGACCGCGCTCGCCATGCCGCACGCCCAGGTCGTGGTGCAGCTCACGCGCAGCGCCGAGTTCGGCCCCGAGGGCGTGGACGAGGTCGAGCTGCGCATGGCCGCCCATCCGGCCGCGCCGCCGCTGCCGCTCACCAAGGGCGCCTCCGGCGGCGAGCTGAGCCGGGTGATGCTCGCCATCGAGGTGGTCTTCGCAGGCGCCGACCCGGTGCCGACGTTCGTCTTCGACGAGGTGGACGCAGGCGTCGGCGGCAAGGCGGCGGTCGAGATCGGGCGCCGGCTGGCCCGGCTGGCCCGTACCGCCCAGGTGATCGTCGTCACACACCTGCCGCAGGTGGCCGCCTTCGCCGACCAGCACCTGGTGGTGGAGAAGTCCAGCGACGGCAGTGTGGTGCGCAGCGGCGTCACCACGCTCGACCACGAGGGCCGGGTGCGCGAGCTGTCGCGCATGCTGGCCGGTCTGGAGGACTCCGAGCTCGGCCGGGCGCACGCCGAGGAGCTGCTGGGGCTCGCCGCTGCCGACAGGTGATTACGGGTGACATAGCGGACACGCCGCGTCATGCGTGGTCGGAGTGCCGTCCGGCTCTGGCAGGATGGTCTTGATGAAGGTTCCGGGGAGCAGATTGCCGGGCCTCCGCGGCAGGAAGGTCGGTGACCTTCCCGGCATCACGGCAGTGGCGAGGATCGACCGGCGCACCAAGAGGCTCACCAAACGCCTCGGGCCGGGAGAAATTGCGATTATCGACCATGTCGACGTGGACCGGGTCAGCGCGGAGGCACTGGTCGCATGCGGTGCCGCGGCCGTGGTCAACGTCGCCGCCGGCATCAGCGGCCGCTATCCCAACCTGGGCCCGCAGATCCTGATCGAGGCCGGCGTGCCGTTCGTCGACAGCGCCAGCCCCGAGCTGTTCGAGCGCGTCAAGGACGGCGACGTCATCCGGCTCTGCGACGGCGTCGTCTATCTGGACGAGGACGTCGTCGGCAAGGGCGAGCCGCAGACCCTGGAGGCGGTCGAGGCCGCCATGGCCGAGGCGCGGGCCGGGCTGGCCGTGCAGATCGAGGCGTTCGCGGTCAACACGATGGAGTACGTCCGGGGCGAGGGCAAGCTGCTCATCGACGGCGTCGGCGTGCCCGAGATCCGCACGAACATGGAGGGCAGGCACGTCCTCATCGTGGTGCGCGGCTACCACTACAAGGAGGACATCGCCACCCTCCGGCCCTACATCCGCGAGTACCGGCCCGTCCTCGTCGGCGTGGACGGCGGCGCCGACGCGCTGCTGGAGGCGGGCTACCTGCCCGACGTGATCGTCGGCGACTTCGACTCCGTCTCCACCAAGGCGCTGACCTGCGGCGCCGAGCTCGTCGTGCACGCCTACCGCGACGGCCGCGCCCCCGGCCTGGAGCGCGTCCACCAGCTCGGCCGCGAAGCGGTGATCTTCCCCGCCACCGGCACCAGCGAGGACATCGCGATGCTCCTGGCCGACGACAAGGGCGCCGAGCTGATCGTCGCCGTCGGCACCCACGGCACGCTGGAGGAGTTCCTCGACAAGGGGCGCTCCGGCATGGCCAGCACCTTCCTCACCCGGCTGATCATCGGCAGCAAGCTCATCGACGCCAAGGGCGTCAGCAGGCTCTACCGAAGCCGCATCTCCACCTCCCAGCTGCTGCTCCTCGTGCTCACGGCGCTGATCACGATGGGAGTCGCGCTGAGCTTCTCGCCGCTCGGCAAGACCTGGCTGAACGGCCTGCAAGACGTCTGGAACGCGTTCATCTTCTGGCTGGTCGGACTCTTCTCGTGATCGATTTCCGCTATCACCTCGTCTCCATCGTCGCGATCTTCCTGGCGCTGGCGGTGGGCATCGTGCTGGGCACCACGCTGCTCCAGGACCCGGCCCTCGACCTGGCCAAGAGGACCAGCGACGAGCTGACCAGCGCCAACAACGGCCTGCGCGCCGACCTCGACGCCCTGCGCGGCCGCGAGGCCGGCAACGACGCGTTCATCACCGCCCGCACCCCGCAGCTGGTGGCCGGCGAGCTGACCGGGCAGCGCGTGCTGCTCATCGAGGCGCCCGGCTCCAGCACCAGCGTGCGCGAGGCCGCCCAGCAGGTGCTCGAACAGGCGGGCGCGAAGGTCAGCGGGCGGCTCCTGCTGACCGAGAAGTTCTTCGACCCCGCGGGCAAGGGCGTCCTCGACGGGCTGGTCGACCAGCTCAAACCGGCCACCATGATCTTCCCCCCCACCGCCACCAGCTACGACCGGGCCGCCACGCTGCTCGCCGCCGCCCTCGTCACCAACGATCCCGCCCAGGCCGCCACGCCCAACACCGCCACCGCCGGCGTGCTCGACGCGTTCGAGACCGGCGGGCTGCTCAGCGTCGAGGACGACCCGGAGAAGCGGGCCACGCTCGCCGTCATGTTCGCGCCGGAGAAGCCGTACGAAGGGGAGACCGCCGAGTCCCAGGCCGGGGCGCTGGTCTCGGTCGCCGACGGGTTCGACGCGGCGGGCAAGGGCACCGTGATCGCCGGAGCCGCCGCCGACACCGCCGTGCCCGGCGACGCCATCACCGCGGTACGCGACGAGAGCGAGATCTCCAGGCGCGTGTCCACCGTCGATACCGCCGATATGCCGATGGGCCGCGTCGTGATCGTCTACTCTCTGACGGAGCAACTGGCCGGGCACGCCGGCCAGTACGGTATCGGCAAGGACGCCTCCGGCGGAGCCCTGCCCGCGATGACCACCGCCACCCCGACCCCGTCCGCCCAGTCCGGGAGCTGACATGGCCCGAGGCCTGCTCTACGCCTTCGCCGGCGCCGCCATCGGCGCCGCGGCGGCCCGCGCCGCCTACACCGCGTTCACCCGCAACCGCCGGCCCGACGACCTGACCGGCCGCTGGACCCGCAAGAACCACCGCGGCGAGCCCATCACCCTCCTGGAGGGCCCGGCGTTCGTGGCGGGGGCGGGCGCCGCGGCGGCGCTCACGCCCGGGCTGCCCGGCCGGCTGCGCCTGGCCGCCCTCGTCGCGGGCGGCGGCAGCGGCGCGCTCGGCGCCTACGACGACCTGTACGGCACCACCGCCTCCAAGGGCTTCAAGGGCCACCTGACCGCGCTGGCCCGCGGCGAGGTCACCAGCGGCGCGGTGAAGATCCTCGGCATCGGCGCCACCGGGCTCGCCGCCGCCGCGCTGGCCGGTGGCGGCCCGCTCGACGTCGCGGTCAACGGCGCGGCCATCGCCGGCGCCGCCAACCTCGCCAACCTCTTCGACCTGCGGCCCGGCCGCGCCATCAAGGTCGGCCTGCTGACCGGCGGGCCGCTGCTGGTCGCCGCGCTCCTGGGCGCCTCGCCCGCCGCCGCGGGGCTGGCCGCCGTCCCGCTCGGGGCCGCCGCCGCGCTGCTGCCCGACGACCTCGGCGAGCGCGCCATGCTCGGCGACGCCGGCGCCAACGCGCTGGGCGCGCTGCTCGGCCTGGCCGCGGTCACCCGGCTCGGCCGGCCCGGCCGCTACGTCCTGCTCGGCACCGTCGCGGCGCTCACCGCGGCCTCCGAGAAGGTCAGCTTCACCAAGGTCATCGCCGGCAACCCGGTGCTCAACCGCCTCGACATGCTCGGCCGCCGGCCCGTCGGGACGGCCTGACCCCGGCGGCCGCAACTGTCGGTGCGACCTGCCAGGATGATGTCCGCGCGGGAAGCCCGCGCCGGCGAGCGGGGAGGTCGGGTGGGTGTCGTGACGGCGCGGGGCGTGGCCGGCGGGGCCGTGCTCATCGGGGCCATCACCGTGCTCGCGCGCGTGGCGGGCTTCGCCAAGCAGTACGCCTTCGCGCAGACGGTGGGCACCAACTGCCTGGCCTCGGCCTACATGACGGCCAACCAGATCCCCAACATCGTCTTCGAGGTGGTCGTCGGCGGGGCGCTGGCCGGGATGGTCGTGCCCGTGCTGGCCGGCGGGGGCGGCGAGGGCGATCGGGAGCGGGCCGGGCGGATCGGCTCGGCGCTGCTGACGTGGGTGGTCGTGGTGCTGGTGCCGCTGGCGGTGCTCACCGCGGTGTTCGCCGGGCCGGTCGTCGGGCTGTTCTTCGGGCCGGCCATCGAGGGCTGCCCCGACGCCGGGGCGGTCACGGCCGTGGCGGCGCGCATGCTCGTCGTGTTCGCACCGCAGATCCCGCTGTACGGCGTCGCGGTCGTGCTCTACGGAGTGCTGCAGGCGCACTCCCGCTTCGCGGGGCCGGCGGTGGCGCCGCTGGTGTCGAGCATCGTGGTCATCGTGGCCTACCTGCTGTTCGTCCCGCTCAGCGGCGGAGACAGCGACCCGGCGACGGTTCCTGGGCCGGCCGAGCTGGCGTTGTCGGTGGGCACCAGCCTGGGGGTGCTGTCGCTGGTGCTCGCCGTGCTCGGGCCGGTCGCGCGGCTGGGGCTGCGGTGGCGGCCCGTGCTGCGCTTCCCCGACGGAGTGGCGGGCCAGGTGCGCAGGCTCGCGCTGGCGGGCGTCGCGGCGCTGCTGGCCCAGCAGGCGGCCATGATCGTGGCGCTGCTGCTGGCCAACAACGAGGTCGGCACCGGGGCCATCGCCGTCTACAACTACGCGTGGGCGATCTACCTGGTGCCGTACGCGGTGCTCGCCGTGCCCATCGCCACCAGCGCCTTTCCCCGGCTGTCCGCGCAGGCGGGGGAGCCGGAGGCGTTCGCGGGGCTGGCGGCGCGCACCACGCGGGCCGTGGTGCTGGTGTCCGGGCTGGCGGCCGGGGTGCTGGCGGCGGCCTCGGGGCCGGGGGCGGTGGTGTTCCTCGGGATGAAGAGCGACGTGCCGGCGGCCGAGCTGGCGCGGGCGGTGGCCCTGTTCGCGCCCGGGCTGGTGGGTTACGGGCTCATCGCGCAGCTCAGCCGGGTGCTGTACGCGGCGGGGCGCGGGCGGGCGGCGGCCGGGGGGACCGTCGCGGGGTGGGCCGTGACGATGGTCGCGCAGGTCGTGTTCGTGGTGGTGCTGCCCGAGGGGTGGAGGATCGGCGGGATGGCGCTGGGCATGAGCGTCGGCATGAGCGCGGGCGGGGCGCTGCTGCTGGCGGCCGTGGTGCGGGCGCGGGGGAGCAGGGCCGCGGCCGGGCTGGGGCGGGCCCTGGGCGCGGCGGCCGGGGGCGGGGTGCTCGGATACCTCGCCGGGGACGCCGTGGCGGGATGGCTCGGGGCGCACGGTGTGTGGGCGAACGCGGGCGCGGCGGTGCTGGCCGGGGCCGTGGCGCTGGGGGCAGGCGGTGTGGTCGTGGGCGTGGTGGACCGGGCGGACGCGAGAGCGGTGGCCGGGCTGCTGCGGCGGGGCCGGGGTTGAGGGAGGAGTGGGCGTGCGGGTGGCGTATGTACTGGGCACCACGTCCGGTGGCACGGGGCGGCATGTGCGGATGCTGGTGGAAGGGCTGGTGCGGCGGGGGCACCAGGTCGTCGTGGCCGGGCCGCCCAGCGTCGAGGAGCAGTTCGCGTTCGGCGCGGCGGGGGCGCGGTTCGTGGAGGTCGCCGTGTCGGACCGGCCCCACCCCGCCCGTGACCTGCGCGCGGTGCTGGCCGTCCGGCGGGTGACGCGGGAGGCCGACGTCGTGCACGCCCACGGTCTGCGCGCCGGGGCGCTGGCGGGGCTCGGGACGCGGGGGCGGCTGCTGGTGGTGACGCTGCACAACGCGCTGACCGCCGGGGGGTTCGTCGGGTTCGTGTACGGGGTGCTGGAGCGGATCGTGGCGCGGCGGGCCGACCGGGTGCTGGTGGTGTCGTCCGATCTCGGCGAGCGCATGACCCGGCTGGGGGCGCGGGACGTGCGGGCGGCCGTGGTGCCCGCGCCGTCGCTGCGGCCGGCCGGGCGGCCCGCCCGGGAGGTCGCGGACGAACTGGGCGCGGGAGAGCGGCCGATCCTGCTGACGATCGCGCGGCTGGCCCAGCAGAAGGGCCTGGAAACCCTCCTCGACGTCGCCGCCGGCCCCTGGCACGAGGGCCCGGGGGAGGGACACGGCCAGGACGGGGGCCCATGGGGAGCCGCCGGGCTACGGGAAGCAGCCGGGCCACAGGAAGTCGCCGGGGCGCGGGGAGCCGCCGGGTCGCGGAGGCGGCCGTTGTTCGTGATCGCCGGTGAGGGGCCGCTGCGGGGGGAGCTGGAGCGGCGGATCGCGGCGGAGGGGCTGCCGGTCAAGCTGCTGGGAAACCGGGACGACGTGCCCGACCTGCTCGGCGCGGCCACCGCCGTGGTGACGGCGGCCCGATGGGAAGGGCAACCGCTCAGCATCAGGGAGGCACTCATGGCCGGAAAGCCGGTGATTGCCACCGCTGTAGGGGGAATCCCAGAGATTGTGGGAGACGCCGGGATTCTCGTGCCCTACGGGGACGTCCACGCGCTGCGCGAAGCCGTACGGACGTTGCTGGACGAGCCCGGGACTGCGGAAAGGCTCGCGGCCGCGGCCGTGAGACGGGGACGCGAGATGCCGGACGGCGACGACGCCGTGGAGAGCGTCCTGGGCGTTTACGGAACAGCAAGATCCACGGGATGATTAGGTGGGGTTAAGGCGTTCTCGTATACTGCCTGGGTTAGGGAGGGGAGTATCCCTTCGCGACAGCCTCGTCATCACGGTGCAGCCCCGATCCATGGGGCCCCCGGGGCTGCCGGTCCGCGGTTTCGGCGGGCGGGAGAGACCTCCGGCAATGAGTCCTGCATGCCGGAGGGTAAAGAGACGTGATGGTACCCGCATGGGCCTGGATCGCCGTGATCGGCGGGCTGCTCCTCGTACTCGCCATCGACCTGTGGATCGTGGACCGGGGAGAAGCGCGAGAGTTCTCCATGCGGCAGGCGGGGTACTGGGTGACGTTCTATGTCATCCTCGCCATCGCGTTCGGGGTGCTGCTGTGGACCATGTTCGGCGGGGACAAGGCGGGAGAGTTCTTCGCCGGATATATCACTGAATACAGTTTGAGCGTCGACAACCTGTTCGTCTTCTTCATCATCATGAGCAGGTTCGCGGTGCCACGGGCTTACCAGCACAAGGTGCTGCTCGTCGGCATCCTGCTCGCGCTCGTCATGCGCGGCATCTTCATCGCGCTCGGCGCGGCGGCGCTGGAGCGGTTCAGCTGGTTGTTCTACGTGTTCGGCGCCTTCCTCGTCTACACGGCGGTCAACATCGTCCGCCAGCACGTCAAGGGCGAGGAAGAGGAGTTCAACGAGAACATCCTGCTGCGGTGGGTGCGCAAGGCCTTCCCCACCACCGAGGGCTACGCCGGCTCGAAGATCACGGTCAAGATCGACGGCCGGCGCATGGTCACCCCCATGCTCATCGTGATGATCGCCATCGGCACCACCGATCTGCTGTTCGCGCTCGACTCGATTCCCGCCATCTTCGGGCTCACCCAGGACCCCTTCATCGTCTTCTCGGCCAACGCGTTCGCCCTGATGGGACTGCGTCAGCTCTACTTCCTCCTGGGTGGTCTGCTGCAGCGGCTGGTCTACATCAGCTACGGTTTGGCGTTCATTCTCGGGTTCATCGGGGTTAAGCTGGTATTGGAGGCGTTGCACGCCAGCCATGTCTCCTGGGCGCCCGAAATTCCCATCTGGGTCTCGCTCACGGTCATCGGCGTGACCATGGTCATCACCACCGCGGCGAGCCTGATCAAAGCCCGCATCGACGCGCGCAAGGGCGAGGAACCGCATCCTGAGCAGGTCTAGCGGAATGGGCTTCGAGGCGCTTTGCTTTGTGTAGTCGCGCCGTGTAATAGTTGCGAGTTCTGTAACATCATGGCAAAGCGCCCAGTTCAGTCACCACCAAAGGTTGTACGTGTCAGACGATTCTGCTAAGCCGAGCCGTGTCCGGCTCGCACGCGGGGTCTCCCCGTGGCTTCTTCCTACGGCGGCCGCGGCGGCCGCCACCGCGCTGCTGACGCGCAAGAGCCGGCGATGGGCGTTCGCGGCGGTGCCGCTGAGCGCGCTCACCGGGGGGATGCTCTGGTTCTTCCGCGACCCCGACCGGGTTCCCGGCGACGGCCGCGTCCTGTCGCCCGCCGACGGCGTGGTGCAGAGCATCGATCCGTGGCCCGACGGCCGTACCCGGGTAGCGATCTTCATGAGCCCGCTGAACGTTCACGTCAACCGGGCCCCTCTTGCGGGAAATGTCGCCTCCGTGCAGCATGTGGCAGGTGGGTTCCTGCCGGCGTTCAACAAGGACAGCGACCAGAACGAACGCGTGGTGTGGCATTTCGAGACCACGCTGGGCGACATCGAGATGGTGCAGATCGCGGGCGCGGTCGCGCGCAGGATCGTGCCGTACCTGAGCGTCGGCGCCAAGGTCGCCCAGGGCGAGCGGATCGGGCTCATCCGGTTCGGCTCCCGGGTCGACATCTACCTTCCGGAAGGGATTTCGCCCGCGGTGTCCGTGGGGGAGAAGACGGTTGCGGGGGTGACCAGAATTGACCGCGGCTGACGCCGGCAGTTGGCAGGCGGAAGAGGAAGAACCACGGGGCCCGGTCGGCAAAGCCTTCCGCCTCTCCGCGGCCGACTCCCTCTCGCTCGGTAACGCGATCTGCGGCTTCCTCGCGGTGTGCGTGCTCGCGTACTCCGCCATCCAGCAGCTCCAGGTCGCGGGCGGGCGCTTCACGCCCGATCCGAGCTACTTCGCCACCGCGATCGTGCTGCTGCTCATCGGCGCGACGTGCGACCTGTTCGATGGCCTGGTGGCGCGGCGCTTCCGCGCCTCGGCCATGGGCGCCGAGCTCGACAACCTGGCCGACGTCATCAGCTTCGGCTTCGCGCCCGCGTTCATGGTGGTGATCTGGGGCGGGTTCACCTCGCAGGTGCCCTTCACCGCGGTGCTCGTGGCGGCGGCGTCCGTGCTGGTCGCCGGGGTCGTGCGGCTGGCCAGGTTCGCCTGCGTCAAGACCAAGAGCGGCGACTTCATGGGGCTGCCCATCCCGATGGGCGCCATGACCGTGATAGCGATCGTGCTGCTGTTCCAGCCGAGCATCTGGACCCTGGTCGGCATCCTCGGCGTGGCGTGGCTGATGGTCAGCCGGATCGAGTACCCGAAGCCGAAGGGTCAGCTCGCGGCGGTCGTGCTCGGCTGGATCATGGTCAACGTGGCCTTCCTCACCTTCTGGGTGGCCTGGCCCGAGGGCGGTGACCTGCCGATCAAGATCGGCGCGACCATGCAGATCGCCCTGGTGGCGGCGATCCCGCTGCGGATGCTGTTCTACAAGAGGGAACAGCGCCGCGAAGCCGAGCGAATCCACAACTGACGGGATTTTTCGGCATACTTCGGCTTTGATGGAGCCATGTCGGCTACGCCGCGCGAGCACACGCGCACGTACTACCTCGGCAAGCTGGCCACGGAGCTGGAGCGGCGCGGGCTGACGGTGATACTCCGGCCGTACCCGCCCGCGCTGCGCATCAGCGACCCCGACACCGCCATGCTGGCGGAGACGGTGGACTGCGTGCCCCTGCCGGAGGGCTGGTTCTACCGGTGGTCCTGGGGAGAGCTCGTCGGCGTCACGGACGACCCGGCGTCCGCCGCCGACCGGATCATGCGCGTCCTGGCCTGCGGCTGACCCGATCCGTCGGTCGCACGCCGGCGGCTCCGGGGGCGTCCCTCGCGGGGCGGGCGGCCGGCCCGGGCTCCGTGACCCTCCGGCCGCGCCCCGCGGGAAGCGCCGCTACCAGCCCCTGGCCTTCCACTCCTGCAGGGAGGGGCGCTCGGCGCCGAGGGTGGTGTCCTTGCCGTGGCCGGGATAGACCCAGGTGCCGTCGGGAAGGCGGTCGAAGACGCGTTCCACCACGTCGTTGTAGAGCTGGGTGAAGCGCTCGGGGTCCTTCCAGGTGTTGCCCACGCCGCCGGGGAACAGGGAGTCGCCGGTGAACAGATGGGTGCCCGCCTCGCCGCCGTCGTAGAGCAGGGCGATGGAGCCGGGCGTGTGGCCGCGCAGGTGGATGACCTCCAGCGAGCAGCGGCCGAGCGTGATCGTGTCGCCGTGCTCGACCGTGCGGTCGGCCGGCAGCGGAAGGGCGGGCGCGTCGAGCGGGTGGGCGACCACCTGGGCGCCGGTGACCTTGGCCACCTGCTCCAGCGCCTGCCAGTGGTCGCCGTGCTGGTGGGTCGTGACGATCGCGCCGACCGGCCGGTCGGAGATCAGGGCGAGCAGGCGGTCGGGCTCGGCGGCGGCGTCGATGAGCAGGCCCTCGCCGGTCTCCGTGCAGCGCAGCAGGTAGGCGTTGTTGTCGAACGGGCCGACGGCGAGTTTGCAGATGGACAGCGCCGGCAGCTCGCGTACGTCGGCGGGGCCGCCGACCTGGACGTCACCTGTGTAGGTCATGGGTAGTCCTTCGGGGGTGTCGTGGGCAGATCAGCAGGGGCCGGCATCGTCAGCCACGGCGGCGGCGCGGGAAGGCCTGCCCCCGCGGGGCCTGGCATGAACGGCTGCCCCACGGGCACCAGACTAACGCCCTCGCCTCTGGATCTCCCGGTCAGCCAGGCCAGCATGTCGGCGGGGGCGCCCACCACGGCCGGGCCCCGTCCCAGGCCGGGGCGCAGCTCCAGGATCTCCCTCCCGCGCGCGCGGCGCCGCAGCCCGATCTCGCCGATCGGGCTGCGGCCGTGCGGCCAGCAGCGCAGGCAGTCGTGCAGCTCCCGGTCGACGAACGTCTCCGGCCAGTCGGCGGGGCCGTATCCGGCGTCGAGGTCCACGTGGTGCAGGCCGACCTCGCGCAACCGGCGGACCAGGACGTACCAGGCCGGGTGGGGCGGCGGGCGCATGCCCTCCACCTGGGCGGACCACGCCTGTTCGGGCAGGTCGCGGACGGCGGCGGCGAAGCGCTCGGCGCTGTCGCGCAGCTCGGCCAGGAGGTGGGCGGCGGGACGGGACGCGGCCGCCTCGATCGCCGCCGACCTGGCCTGCGCGGAGGGGTACTGCGGGGTGCGGACGCCGGTCCTGGCCCAGGCCAGGAGGTTGACGTGGGAGTCGGCGTTCTGCGCGAGGTGGGCCAGCACGTGGCCCCTGGTCCAGCCGGGCAGCAGGGACGGGGCGGCCACGTCGGCGTCGGTGAGGGCTGCGGCCGTGGCCAGCAGCCGGTCGGTGGCGGCGGCCAGTTCCGCCCGCAACGCGGGTAAAACGGTCATATCTTGATATTTCATCACCTAGGGTGTGAGGGGCGGGTGAAGGGCATAAATTCGCAGGTCGGAGCGTTGAGTGCGGAAGGCCTCCTGCCGACCCGGCGGATGGCCGTAACCTGTGAGGGACGGATTTTCGGGGACCGCGCAGCGGGCCGCCGAAATTGTCGGAGCCCCCGTCTACCATCCCCCGTGGACCTATCCGCCTTTCAAGTACCGGGATCGCCGTGGCAGACCGCCTGATCGTGCGTGGTGCACGAGAACACAACCTCAAGGACGTCTCGCTGGACCTGCCGCGAGACTCGCTGATCGTCTTCACCGGCCTGTCCGGCTCGGGCAAGTCGAGCCTGGCTTTCGACACGATCTTCGCTGAGGGCCAGCGGCGCTACGTCGAGTCGCTGTCGGCGTACGCCCGCCAGTTCCTCGGGCAGATGGACAAGCCCGACGTCGACTTCATCGAGGGCCTGTCGCCCGCGGTGTCGATCGACCAGAAGTCCACCAGCAAGAACCCCCGCTCGACCGTCGGCACCATCACCGAGGTCTACGACTACCTGCGCCTGCTGTGGGCCCGCATCGGCAAGCCGCACTGCCCCGTGTGCCGCCGCCCGATCGCCCGCCAGACGCCGCAGCAGATCGTCGACCGCGTGATGGACCTCGACGAGGGCACCCGCTTCCAGGTGCTCGCCCCCGTCGTACGCGGCCGCAAGGGCGAGTACGCCGAGCTGTTCCGCGAGCTGCAGACCAAGGGCTTCGCCCGGGCCAGGGTCGACGGCACGGTCGTGCGGCTGGAGGAGCCGCCGACGCTGAAGAAGTACGAGAAGCACGACATCGAGGTCATCGTCGACCGCCTGTCGGTCAAGGAGTCGGCGCGCCGCCGGCTCAACGACTCGGTCGAGACCGCGCTGCAGCTGTCCGGCGGCACGATCACTCTGGACTTCGTCGACCTGCCCGAGGGCGACCCGGGCCGCGAGCGGTTCTACTCCGAGCACCTCTACTGCCCCTACGACGACCTGTCGTTCGACGAGCTGGAGCCGCGCTCGTTCTCCTTCAACTCCCCGTTCGGCGCCTGCCCCGAGTGCACCGGCCTCGGCACGAGGATGGAGGTCGACCCCGACCTGATCGTGCCCGACCCCGAGCGCACGCTGCGCGACGGCGCGCTGCACCCGTGGTCCGGCGGCCACACCAGCGAGTACTTCGTGCGGATGATCGAGGCGCTGGGCAACGCCATGGGCTTCGGCCTCGACACCCCGTGGGACCAGCTGCCGAAGAAGGCGCAGAAGGCCCTGCTGTACGGCTACGACGAGCAGATCAACGTCCGCTACAGCAACCGCTACGGCCGCCAGCGCTCCTACTACACCGACTACACCGGCGTCATCACCTGGGTGCAGAAGCGGCACGCCGAGGCGGAGAGCGACTCGAGCCGCGAGCGGTTCGAGGGCTACATGCGCGAGATCCCGTGCCCGGCCTGCAAGGGCGCCAGGCTCAAGCCGGTGACCCTGGCCGTGACCGTGGCCGGCAAGTCGATCGCCGACGTCGCCGCCATGTCGATCGGCGAGTGCGCCGCCTTCCTGGGCGAGCTCAAGCTGTCCGACCGCGACATGCACATCGCCGAGCGGGTGGTCAAGGAGATCAACGCCCGCCTCGGGTTCCTGCTCGACGTGGGCCTCGACTACCTCACGATGGACCGCGCCGCGGCCACCCTGGCCGGCGGCGAGGCGCAGCGCATCCGGCTCGCCACGCAGATCGGCTCCGGCCTGGTCGGCGTCCTGTACGTGCTGGACGAGCCCTCCATCGGCCTGCACCAGCGCGACAACCTGCGCCTGCTCGACACCCTGGTCAGGCTGCGCGACATGGGCAACACGCTGATCGTGGTCGAGCACGACGAGGACACCATCGCGGCCGCCGACTGGGTGGTCGACATCGGCCCCGGCGCGGGCGAGCACGGTGGCCAGGTCGTCGTGTCCGGCACCGTCCAAGACCTGCTGAGCAGCGAGGAGTCGCTGACCGGCCAATACCTGTCGGGCCGGCGGAGCATCTCCGTCCCGGCCACCCGCCGCAAGCGCGACAAGAAGCGGCAGATCACCGTCAAGGGCGCCCGCGAGCACAACCTCAAGGGCGTCGACATCGACTTCCCGCTCGGCGTGTTCACCGCCGTCACCGGCGTGTCGGGCTCCGGCAAGTCGACGCTGGTCAACGACATCCTCTACAACGCGCTGGCCAAGGAGCTCAACGGCGCGCGCACGGTGCCCGGCCGGCACTCCCGCATCAACGGCATGGACCTCGTGGACAAGGTCGTCCACGTCGACCAGTCGCCGATCGGCCGCACCCCGCGCTCCAACCCGGCCACCTACACCGGCGTCTTCGACCACGTCCGCAAGCTGTTCGCGGCCACGACCGAGGCCAAGGTGCGCGGCTACCAGCCCGGGCGCTTCAGCTTCAACGTCAAGGGCGGGCGCTGCGAGGCGTGCGCGGGCGACGGCACCATCAAGATCGAGATGAACTTCCTGCCGGACGTCTACGTCCCCTGCGAGGTCTGCCACGGCGCCCGCTACAACCGGGAGACGCTGGAGGTCCACTACAAGGGCAGGACGATCGCCGAGGTCCTCGACATGCCGATCGAGGAGGCGCTGGAGTTCTTCGACGCGATCCCCGCGATCAGGCGCCACCTGCAGACCCTCAACGACGTGGGCCTCGGTTACGTCCGGCTCGGCCAGCCGGCCACCACGCTGTCCGGCGGCGAGGCGCAGCGCGTCAAGCTCGCCTCCGAGCTGCAGCGACGGCAGACCGGCCGGACGATCTACGTCCTGGACGAGCCCACCACCGGCCTGCACTTCGAGGACATCCGCAGGCTGCTGGGCGTGCTCGGACGGCTGGTCGACGGCGGCAACACCGTCATCGTCATCGAGCACAACCTCGACGTCATCAAGACGGCCGACTGGATCATCGACATGGGCCCCGAAGGCGGCTCGCGCGGCGGCACGCTGGTCGCCACCGGCACCCCCGAAGAGGTCGCGCTGGTCGAGGAGAGCCACACCGGGCGGTTCCTGCGCAAGATCCTGTCCGTCTGAGCACCCGTTCATCAAGGGCCGTCCGGTCCCGCGCGCGAGCGCGTACCCGATCGCGGGACCGGCGGGGTACGGCCCTACAGTTGTGGCACGGGTAACGGCCTGACCTGCAGGGGGTCAGCGGCGACGCGAAGGGTCGAGTCGATCATGACGAGTACGGAGCGGGGCGGAGCCATGCCTGGCGGCGGGCCCGGTCAAGGAGCCGGGCACGGGATCGGGCACGGGGCCGGGCACGGGGTCGGGCGGCGCGAGGCGCTGAGGGTGGCCGGGGTGGCCGGGGTCGCGGTGTGCGGACTGGCGCTGGCAGGCTGCGGCACGGGCGGCGCCCAGGCGCGGCCCAACCTCAAGGGGAAGGTCATCGCCAACACCGCCGACGTGCCGGTCGGCGGCGGCAAGCTCATCAACGACCTCAAGGTCGTGGTGACCCAGCCCTCCCAGGGCGTCTTCAAGGCCTTCAGCGCGGCCTGCACCCACAAGGGCTGCACCGTCGGCACGCCCAAGGACAACGTCATCAGGTGCGCCTGCCACGGCAGCGAGTTCGCCGCCGACAACGGCGCCGCCACCAAGGGGCCGGCCACCGCGCCGCTCACCGCCATCCAGGTCAAGGTCGAGGGCGACGGCATCGTGGTCGCCTGAAACGCGTACCCGGGCGGGTAATTCTACGTGGTCACCGGGATCGGGCCCAGGCACTCTGAACCGGCGCGAGGGCGCGAGCCGTACCTGTAGGAGAACCAACCTGGGAGGACGCACCATGACGGATACGACGCGCCGGATGATGATGCTCGGTGCCGGAGGCGCCGGGCTCACGGCGTTCCTGACGGCGTGCGCGAGCTATGGCACGCCGACGACCGACGCGAACGCGGCGCCCGCGGACGAGCCGGCCGATGAGGAGACGTCGGCGGCGCCCAAGAAGAAGTCCTCGGCCAAGGGCAAGGCGCTGGCCGACGCTTCCGACATCGAGGTGGGCGGCGGCAAGGTCTTCGCGGCGCAGAAGGTCGTGGTCACGCAGCCGACCGAGGGCGACTTCAAGGCGTTCACGGCGGTCTGCACCCATGCGGGGTGCACGGTGGCCACCGTCCAGAACAAGACGATCAACTGCCCGTGCCACGGCAGCAAGTTCAGCATCGAGGACGGCTCGGTGGCCGACGGGCCCGCGCCCGAGCCGCTCAAGGAGAAGAAGATCACGGTGGACGGCGGCAAGATCCGCCTCGCCTAGCGGTCGCCTTGGTGAGTGGTCAGGGGGCCGTCTCTCATGCTCGTTTCATGAATTTCTCACCTGACTGCGGTTGGGTGATCGCATGGGAGATGACCTTCGTAGCCGACGGGCAGTGATAGCGGGCGTCGGCGCAGGTGGCCTCACGCTGGCCCTCGCGGCCTGTGGCGGTGGCACCGACACGTCGACCGGCGGCACCACGGCCGAGCCGGCGGCACCTCAGTCCAGCGCCGGCGAGTCCAGCGCGCCGCAGGCCGGCGGCGCCCTGGCCAAGACGGCCGACATCCCCGTGGGGGGCGGCACGGTCTTCAAGGATCAGAAGATCGTGGTCGTGCAGCCCACGCAGGGGGAGTTCAAGGCGTTCAGCGCGGTCTGCACGCACAAGGGATGCCTGGTCGGCAGCGTCGACGGCGGCACCATCGTGTGTCCGTGCCACAACAGCAAGTTCAACATCACCGACGGGGCGGTGGCGGGCGGCCCCGCCCAGAAGCCGCTGCCGGAGCAGGCGATCAAGGTGGACGGCGACCAGATCACGCTGGCCTGACCGCCGGGCGGAACGACGGACACGGGCCCGCTCCGGCGCGGAGGCGGGCCCGCGTCCGCGCGTCCCCCGCCGGTCGGCGCGGGCCGAGTCTGTCGGTGCGGGCCGTTAGGCTTCACCCGTGGCGAGATCTGCGGGAAGTCCTCTGAGTTTCCGGCCGAAGCCGGGTTCGATCCCCGAGTCCCCGGGGGTCTACCGGTTCAGGGACGCGCACGGCCGGGTGATCTACGTCGGCAAGGCCAAGAACCTGCGGCAGCGGCTCAACTCGTACTTCGCCGACTTCTCCGCGCTGCACCCGCGCACCCAGTCGATGCTGACCACCGCCGCCGACGTCGACTGGACCGTCGTCGGCACCGAGGTCGAGGCGCTGCAGCTCGAATACTCCTGGATCAAGGAGTACGACCCCCGCTTCAACGTCAAGTACCGCGACGACAAGTCCTACCCCTACCTCGCGGTCACCATGGGCGAGGACTTCCCGCGCGTGCAGGTCATGCGCGGCGCCAAGCGCAAGGGCACGCGCTACTTCGGCCCCTACTCGCACGCCTGGGCCATCCGGGAGACCGTCGACCTGCTGCTGCGCGTCTTCCCTGTACGCACGTGCAGCGCCGGGGTGTTCAAGCGGGCCGGCCAGATCGGCCGCCCCTGCCTGCTCGGCTACATCGACAAGTGCTCGGCGCCGTGCGTCGGCCGGGTCACCCCGCAGGAGCACCACGCGCTGGCGGAGGACTTCTGCGACTTCATGGCCGGCAACACCAGCCGCTTCATCAAGCGGCTGGAGAAGGAGATGCGCGAGGCCGCCGCCGAGCAGGAGTACGAGCGCGCCGCCCGGCTCAGGGACGACGTCCAGGCCCTGCAGCGGGCGCTGGAGAAGCAGGCGGTCGTGCTCGGCGAGGGCACCGACGCCGACGTCATCGCCCTGGCCGAGGATCCCCTGGAGGCCGCGGTCATGGTCTTCTACGTGCGCGGCGGGCGCATCCGCGGCCAGCGCGGATGGGTGATCGACAAGGTCGAGGAGAGCGCGCCGGGCGAGCTGGTGGAGCAGTTCCTGCTGCAGATGTACGCGGAGGCGAGCGCCGAGTCGATGCCCCGCGAAGTGCTCGTCCCCGCCCTGCCGCCCGACAACGAGGCGGTCGCCGAGCTGCTGAGCGAGCAGCGCCGGGCCCGGGTCGAGGTCCGCGTGCCGCAGCGCGGCGACAAGCGCACGCTCATGGAGACCGTCGAGCGCAACGCCAAGGAGGCGCTGGCCCAGCACAAGATCCGCCGCGCCGGCGACCTGACCACGCGCAGCAAGGCGCTTCAGGAGATCGCCGACGCGCTCGACCTCGACCAGGCGCCGCTGCGCATCGAGTGCTACGACGTCTCCCACCTGCAGGGCGAGAACGTGGTGGCGTCCATGGTGGTCTTCGAGGACGGGCTGGCGCGCAAGAGCGAATACCGGCGCTTCGCCGTCAGGACCAAGGAGGGCGACGTCGCCTCGATCCACGAGGTGATCCTCCGCCGCTTCCGCCGCTACCTCCAGGAACGCTCCGACACCGGCGAGCTGGTCCCCGAGGAGCGCGAGGCCGAGGACGACTCCGGCGCCCACGGCCCCATCGACCCCGAGACGGGCCGGCCGCGCAAGTTCGCCTACCCGCCCAACCTGGTCGTGGTCGACGGCGCCGGGCCCCAGGCGGCCGCCGCCCAGCGGGCGCTCGACGAGCTCGGCATCGACGACGTGGCGGTGTGCGGGCTGGCCAAGCGGCTGGAGGAGGTGTGGCTGCCGGGTGACGACCAGCCGGTGATCATGCCCCGGTCGAGCGAGGGGCTCTACCTGCTGCAACGCGTCCGGGATGAGGCACACCGGTTCGCCATCACCTATCACCGGACGAAGCGGTCGAAGTCGGTGAAGGAGAGCGCGCTCGACAGCGTTCCCGGGCTGGGGCCGGCGCGGAGGCAGGCGCTGCTCAAGCACTTCGGGTCGGTGAAGAAGCTGCGCGAGGCGAGCGTGTCCGAGATCTGCCAGGTGCCGGGCATCGGGCGGGGCACCGCCGAGGTCATCGTGGCGACCCTGCAGGGCACGCCCCTCCTGGACTCGGCGCCCCAGGATTCGGCGCTCCAGGATTCGCCGCTCCAGGATTCGGGGTCCCAGGGTTCGCCGCTTGAGGGTCCGATGCCTGAGAGTCCGAGGTCGCTGTCACGGGGCCCGAGGTCGCAGGACTCCGCGCCGGGGGACGCGGCTGCGGGGGATGCGGCTGTGGGGGATGCGGTGCCGGGGCATGTGATACCGGGCGATGAGGGGCCGGAAGGCGGGATCTCCGGTGGGGCGGCCCCGGCCGGGATGAATCCGGCCGGGAGGGCGCCGGCCGGCCCTGCGGCCGAGGGGGCGGCGGCAGACGCCGGAGCCACGGAGGAGGCCGGAGCGTGAAAGGGCGACGGCGGACCGCCGCGCCGGGCGGGGTTGTGTCGGGCCGAGTCGCGCCGGACGCAGTTGTGTCGGGCCGAGTCGCGCCGGGTGGAGTTGTGTCGGGCCGAGTCGCGCCGGGTGGAGTTGTGCCGGATGGAGTCGCGCCGGGTGGAGTTGTGTCGGGTGGAGTTGTGTCGGGCGGGGTGGTGTTGGCTGGGGTTGTATCGGCGGTGGTCGGGGTTGTGTCGCGCGGCGCGGACGCTGCCGTCCGCTATGGTGGATGGCGTGTCGCGATGACCGGGCCGGGCGTGCCGGACGGCCGCTGTGCGGGGAGCGCCCGGATCGCTGGGCCGGCGGGCAGCGCCGGCCGGGAAGGGCGTTGACATGGACAGCCGTGAGGGCAGTGCCGGTGACCGGGCTGACGGGCGGAAAGAGGAGATGAACACCGGGCCGGCGTTCGTCATCGTGACCGGCATGTCCGGGGCGGGCCGCAGCACCGCGGCCAAGGCCCTGGAGGATCTGGGCTGGTTCGTCATCGACAACCTGCCGCCCGGGCTGCTGTTCGCGATGGCCGAGGAGGCGGGCAAGGTCAAGCTGGCCGCCGACAAGGTGGCGGCCGTGGTGGACGTACGCAGCCTGGCCTTCACCACCGACCTCAATGCCGCCATCGAGGAGCTGGAGGGCCGCGGGGTCCGGGTGCGTGTGGTGTTCCTGGAGGCCAGCGACGAGGAGCTGGTGCGCCGGTTCGAGAACGTCCGCAGGCCCCACCCGTTGCAGGGCGAGGGGCGGCTGGTCGACGGCATCACCCGCGAGCGGGGCATCCTGCGCGAGGTGCGGGCCAACGCCGACCTGGTGATCGACACCTCCGCGCACAACGTCCACGATCTGCGTAACAAGATCGTCGCGTACTTCGGCGGGGAGGACCGGCCGGGGCTGCGGCTCAACGTGGTGTCCTTCGGCTTCAAGTACGGGCTGCCGGTGGACGCCGACCTCGTCGTGGACTGCCGGTTCCTGCCCAACCCGCACTGGGTGCCCGAGCTGCGGCCCATGAACGGGCTGGACGCGCCCGTCAGCGACTACGTGCTGGGGCAGCCGGGAGCCAAGGAGTTCCTCGACGCGTACGAGGAGGTCCTGCAGGTGGTCGCCGCCGGGTACGCGCGCGAGGGCAAGAGCTACGCCACGCTCGCCGTGGGCTGCACGGGCGGCAAGCACCGCAGCGTGGCCATGGCCGAACAGGTCGCCGCCCGCCTGCGCGACCGCGGGGTGGAGGTACAAGTGAGCCACCGGGATGTGGGGCGGGAGTGACCGATGACGGCTTCGCGGCGACGGCCCCACCGGCTCCGGCGGACGCGCGAACGGATACTGCCGCCGTCCGGAGGGACCCGGCGGGATCGGCGGGCGCCCCTGGCGGCCTGACGGGCGAGCGGACAGAGCGGGCGGAGGGTGATGTCCTCGGCCGTTCGCCCGGGGACGGCGGTGGGCCTCCGGTGGTGGCGCTCGGGGGTGGGCACGGGCTGTTCGCGTCCCTGTCCGCCTTACGGATGGTCACCGACCGATTGACCGCGGTGGTGACCGTCGCCGACGACGGCGGCTCCAGCGGGCGGCTGCGTCGTGAGCTGGGCGTGCTGCCGCCCGGCGACCTGCGCATGGCCCTGGCGGCGCTCTGCGGCGACGACGAGTGGGGCAGCACCTGGAGCGAGGTGGTGCAGCACCGCTTCCGCAGCGAGGGCGAGCTGCACGGGCACGCCGTCGGCAACCTGCTGATCGTGGCGCTGTGGGAGCTGCTGGGCGACCCGGTGGCCGGGCTCGACTGGGTCGGGCGGCTGCTGGGCGCGCACGGCCGGGTGCTGCCGATGGCCTCGGTACCGCTCGACATCGTGGCCGAGGTGGAGCTCGACGGCGTCCGCTCGACCGTGCGCGGCCAGGTGGCGTGCGCGCTGACGCCCGGCCGCGTCCAGGCCATCTCCCTGGTGCCCGAGGACCCGCCCGCCCGGCCCGAGGCCGTGACGGCGGTGCTGGAGGCCGACTGGGTGGTGTTCGGGCCGGGGTCGTGGTTCACCAGCGTGCTGCCGCACCTCAAGGTGCCCGAGCTGGCCAGGGCCCTGCACAGCACCCGGGCCAGGCGGCTGGTCACGCTCAACCTGGCCCCGCAGGCCGGCGAGACCGACGACTTCTCCCCCCAGCAGCATCTGGAGGTGCTCCGGCAGCACGCGCCGGACCTGTCGATCGACGTCGTCCTCGCCGACACCGGCGTGGTCGATGACCCCGACGCCCTGGAGAAGGCCGCCGCCGCGCTCGGCGCGCGGCTGGTCATGGCGGACGTGGCGGCCGGTGACGGCTCGCCCAGGCACGACCCACGACGTCTTGCCTCCGTCCTGGACGAGATTTTCCTCCAGAAGCGTTGATCCTGGTCGGCGTGGCGCGAAGGTGCGAGAGACTGGCGTAGCCGGTCTGAATGGGGGAGAGGACTAACGCTTATGGCGATGACAGGTGTGGTGAAAGACGAACTGAGCCGCCTGCCGGTGCTGAAGCCGTGCTGCCGCAAGGCCGAGGTCTCCACGCTGCTGCGGTTCGCCAGCGGCCTGCACCTGGTGGGCGGACGGATCGTGATCGAGGCGGAGCTCGACACCAACGCCACCGCGCGGCGCCTGATCAAGGACATCGGCGAGGTGTTCGGCCACAAGGCGGAGGTGCTCGTGCTCGCCCCCGCCGGCCTGCGCAAGGGCTCGCGCTACGTGGTGCGGGTCTATCGCGACGGGGAGGCGCTGGCCCGCCAGACGGGCCTGATCGACAACCACGGCCGTCCGGTGCGCGGCCTGCCGCGCCAGGTGGTGGCGGGGGCCGCGTGCGACGCCGAGGCGGCCTGGCGGGGCGCGTTCCTGGCGCACGGCTCGCTCACCGAGCCCGGACGGTCGATGTCGCTGGAGGTCACCTGCCCGGGGCCGGAGGCGGCGCTCGCGCTGGTGGGCTCGGCCCGGCGGCTGAAGATCCACGCCAAGGCGCGCGAGGTGCGCGGCGTGGACCGGGTCGTGGTGCGCGACGGCGACGCCATCAGCGCGCTGCTGACCCGCCTCGGGGCGCACGACAGCGTGCTGGCCTGGGAGGAGCGGCGGATGCGCCGCGAGGTACGGGCCACCGCCAACCGGCTGGCCAACTTCGACGACGCCAACCTGCGGCGTTCCGCCCGGGCCGCGGTGGCGGCGGGGGCGCGGGTGCAGCGGGCGCTGGAGATCCTCGGGGACGAGGCGCCGGACCACCTCGTGGTGGCCGGGCGGCTGCGGGTGGAGCACAAGCAGGCGTCCCTGGAGGAGCTGGGGCAGATCGCCGATCCGCCGCTGACCAAGGACGCGATCGCGGGGCGTATCCGGCGGCTGCTGGCCATGGCCGACAAGCGGGCGTCCGATCTGGGGATCCCCAACACCGAGGCCAACCTCACCGTCGACATGCTGGCCCCTTAGGGCGTTTCGTCCCTTCAGCGGGGATCGCCGGGTGGGATGCGCGGGCCGGTGCCCGTCATACGGTGGGACGGACCTGGTGGGCCCGTGCGCGCGTGCCGGCGTCCACGGCCGGCGGCGTGCCCTGTCGCTCGGTCGGTTGCTTCGCGACATCCGGCTGTTCGGCATCGCTCGGTCGGTTGCTTCGCCGCATCCGGCTGTTGGTATCGCTCGGTCGGTTGCTTCGCGGCATGCGGCTGTTCGGCGTTGGGCCACAGGGTCCTGAGCCGGGGAGGGCCGGGATCGCGGCCGGCCGGGACCGGGGAGGCCGCCGCGGACGAGGGGAGACGCGGGTCCCCTCGGTGCGATGGGGTGCGGGTCAGCCGCGGGCCGGCTTGCGGGGGGTGAAGAGGTCGGTGGTGGGCTGGTCCGGTGTGGGCTGGGCGGGCTCGAAGGGGGCGCGGTACTCCGGCTCCCGCCCGTCGGGCTCCTCGCCGTCGCCGGCGGGGCGGCGGTCGGCGCGGCGCAGGCGCAGCACGCGCAGGGTGACCAGCAGGAGCGCGGCCAGGGCGGCCACGCCGATGTACGTCCAGACCGGCCACGACTCCGACAGCCGTGCGCCGTAGCGGCCGAGCCCGCCGGACAGGCCGCCGAGGAAGTTGGCCAGGGTGACGTCGGCCACGCCGAGCGGCACGCCCGGGCGGCGGGCCAGCGCGCCCTCCATCACGGAGGAGCCGACGATCTGCCCGGCCATCACCGCGCCCCCGGCGTACAGCGCGGCCACGACGGGCAGCACCGCGCCGCGCGGCCGCGCCGCGCCGACGGCCAGGGCGATCACCACGGCGATCACCAGGGACAGGCCCGCCGACAGCGGGTGGCCGTTGCCGAACGTCCTGACGGCGGCGGGCAGGTGGTTCTGGAACAGCACGGCCGCCCCCAGCCCGGCCGCGCAGACGAGCGCCGCCACCAGACCTGCGACCAGCCCGATGAGCGGTTTGGACCGGTTGTGTGACATCTCAGCCCCCAGAGAATGCACGAATTTACTCCGATGAGTCGGGCACTTTACTCGAACACCACAAATTGCGCTTACGGAACGGGCATGCGCAGGGCGGGGGCCGCAGTGGTCTAAACCAATTTGGGTCCGATAAGGTTCGTGGTTGAGGTTTCAGCCGCCATCTGTTCGAGGAGATCGCGTGAGCATCCGCGTAGGCGTCAACGGCTTCGGCCGCATCGGCCGCAACTTCTGGCGCGCTGTCGCCGCCAGCGGCAAGGACATCGAGATCGTCGCGGTCAACGACCTGACCGACAACGCGACGCTCGCTCACCTTCTGAAGTACGACAGCATCCTGGGCCGCCTGCCCTACGAGGTGAAGGCCAGCAGCGACGAGATCACGGTAGACGGCAAGGCGATCAAGGTCTTCGAGGAGCGCGACCCGGCCAAGCTGCCCTGGGGCGACCTCGGCGTGGACGTCGTGCTGGAGTCCACCGGCCTGTTCACCGACGCCGCCAAGGCCAAGGTGCACGCCGACAACGGCGCGAAGAAGGTCATCATCTCCGCCCCGGCGAAGAACGAGGACGTCACGGTCGTCATGGGCGTCAACGACTCCTCCTACGACCCCGCCAAGCACACGATCATCTCCAACGCGTCCTGCACCACCAACTGCCTGGCGCCCATGGCCAAGGTCATCCACGACTCCTTCACCATCGAGAAGGGTCTGATGACCACCATCCACGCCTACACGCAGGACCAGAACCTGCAGGACGGCCCGCACAAGGACCTGCGCCGCGCCCGCGCCGCCGCCCTCAACGTGGTGCCCACCTCCACCGGCGCCGCCAAGGCCATCGGCCTGGTCCTGCCGGAGCTGAAGGGCAAGCTCGACGGCTTCGCGATGCGCGTGCCGATCCCCACCGGCTCGGCCACCGACCTCACCGTCGACGTCAGCCGCGAGGTCTCGGTGGAGGAGGTCAACGCCGCGGTCAAGGCCGCCGCCGAGGGCCCGCTCAAGGGCATCATCAGCTACACCGAGGACCCGATCGTCTCCTCCGACATCGTCACCGACCCGGCCTCCTGCATCTTCGACGCCGGCCTCACCAAGGTCATCGGCAACCAGGTCAAGGTCGTCGGCTGGTACGACAACGAGTGGGGCTACTCCAACCGCCTCGCCGACCTGATCGAGCTGGTCGGCCGCGGCCTCTGACGTTCCGGAGGCACCCCGCGGGGCCGGGGGGCCGAGGCCACGACGAGGCCGTGACGAGGCCATGACCACGTGCCGGGGCGCGCGCCGGGCGCGCCCCGGGAGAACAGGAGCAGGAGCATGCGCACGCTCGACGATCTCGACGTGAAGGGGCGGCGCGTGCTGGTGCGCGCCGACCTCAACGTCCCCCTCGACGGGGAGACGATCACCGACGACGGCCGCATCCGCGCGTCGGTGCCGACGATCAAGGCACTGGTGGAGCAGGGCGCCAGGGTCGTCGTCTGCGCCCATCTGGGCAGGCCCAAGGGCCAGGTCAACCCGAAGTACTCGCTGCGGCCGGTGGCGGCCCGCCTGGGCGAGCTGCTGGGCCAGGACGTCGCCTTCGCCACCGACGTGGTGGGCGACAGCGCCCGCGCGACCGTCGAGGCGCTCCAGGACGGCCAGGTCGCCCTGCTGGAGAACTTGCGCTACGAGCCGGGCGAGGAGTCCAAGGACGACGCCGCGCGTGGCGCGTTCGCCGAGAAGCTGGCCGGCCTGGCCGAGCTCTACGTCGGCGACGGGTTCGGCGCGGTGCACCGCAAGCACGCCAGCGTCTACGACGTGCCCAGGATCCTGCCGCACGCGGCGGGCGGGCTGGTCGTCGCCGAGGTCGAGGTGCTGAAGAAGCTGACCGAGGAGCCCGAGCGCCCCTACGTGGTGGTGCTGGGCGGCGCCAAGGTCTCCGACAAGCTGGGCGTCATCGCCAACCTGCTGACCAAGGTCGACCGGCTGCTGATCGGCGGCGGCATGGCCTACACCTTCCTCAAGGCGCAGGGCCACGAGGTGGGCGGGTCGCTGCTGCAGGAGGACCAGCTCGACCAGGTGCGCGGCTTCCTCGACCAGGCCGCCGAGCGCGGCGTGGAGCTCGTGCTGCCGGTCGACGTGCTGGCCGCCACCGAGTTCGCCGCCGACGCCGAGCACGAGGCCGTGGAGGCCACCGCGATCCCGGCCGACCGCGAGGGGCTCGACATCGGGCCGAGGACCCGCGAGCTGTTCGCCGCCAAGCTGGCCGACGCCAGGACGGTCTTCTGGAACGGCCCGATGGGCGTGTTCGAGTTCGACGCGTTCTCCGGCGGCACCAGGGCCGTGGCCGAGGCGCTCATCGCCTCCGACGCCTTCACCGTGGTCGGCGGCGGCGACTCCGCGGCCGCCGTGCGCAAGCTCGGCCTGCCCGAGGACGGTTTCTCGCACATCTCCACCGGTGGCGGGGCCAGCCTCGAATACCTTGAGGGCAAGACCCTTCCCGGACTCGCCGCTCTGGAGGCGTAGGTGTCGCAGCGCAAGCCGCTCATCGCCGGCAACTGGAAGATGAACCTCAACCACCTGGAGGCCATCGCACTGGTCCAGAAGCTGGCCTTCGCTCTCAACGACAAGGACTTCGACAAGGTCGAGGTCGCCGTCCTGCCGCCCTTCACCGACCTGCGCAGCGTCCAGACGCTCGTGGACGGCGACAAGCTCAGGATCGTCTACGGCGCCCAGGACCTGTCCCCGTACGACGGCGGCGCCTACACCGGCGAGGTGTCGGGCCCGATGCTGGCCAAGCTGAGCTGCACGTACGTGGTCGTCGGCCACTCCGAGCGGCGGCAGTACCACGGCGAGGACGACGACCTGGTCAACGCCAAGGTCCAGGCGGCCTACCGGCACTCGCTGACGCCGATCCTGTGCGTGGGCGAGGGGCTGCCGGTGCGTCAAGAGGGCGGCCACATCGCGCACAGTCTCGGCCAGCTCGACGGGGCCCTGCGCAAGATCTCGGCCGAGCAGGCAAAATCGATAGTGGTGGCCTACGAGCCGGTGTGGGCGATCGGCACCGGCGAGGTGGCCACCCCCGAGGACGCCCAGGAGGTCTGCGGGGCGCTGCGGGTCAGACTCGCGGAGCTCTACGACGCCGATGTGGCCTCGTCGGTCCGTATCCTTTACGGTGGCTCGGTCAAGTCAGGCAACATCGCGGGGATCATGGCGCAACCGGACGTGGACGGCGCCCTCGTGGGAGGCGCCAGCATCGACGCCGGAGAGTTCGCCAAGATCTGCCGATTCTCCGAATTGCCTGGCTAACTGAGTCGTTCGGGGGGTGCGACTTGACAGCAGGTCGTACCCTCAGAAGGCAAGTTTGAATCGTCACGCGTAACAGAGCACTGAAGGAACAGGCATACCGTGATACTCGGAATCTCCATCGCCCTCATCCTGGCGAGCCTTCTCATGATCCTGCTCGTCCTGCTCCACAAGGGCAAGGGTGGTGGCCTGTCTGACATGTTCGGCGGCGGTTTCTCGTCGAACTTCGGTGGTTCCTCTGTGGTGGAGCGCAACCTCGATCGGCTGACCGTCATCACGGGCGCGATCTGGTTCATCTGCATCATCGCTCTCGGCCTGCTCATGCGGCCCTGAGCAACAAGTAAACGCGTGACAGTGATTCTCCCCCCGTGTTCGCGCGCGGGGCGATCGAGCGAGGAGTTCATCCGTGGGTAGTGGCAACGCGATCCGTGGCAGCCGAGTCGGCGCCGGCCCTATGGGGGAGGCCGAGCGCGGCGAGGCAGCTCCGAGAGTGCGGGTCTCGTTCTGGTGCGCCAACATGCACGAGACGCGCCCCAGTTTCGCCAGTGACGCGGCGGTTCCTGAGCTGTGGGACTGCCCTCGTTGCGGCCTCCCTGCCGGACAGGACGAGTCGAACCCCCCTGCCCCGCCGAGGAACGAGCCGTACAAGACGCACCTCGCGTACGTGAAGGAGCGCAGGAGCGACAAGGACGGCAAGGCGATCCTGGAGGAAGCACTGGAGCGCCTGCGCGCCAACAAGTCCCCCTGGTAGGCACGGCGTCAGGACCCCCGCTCCGGCGGGGGTCCTTCGCATCTCAGGGCGTGCGGCGCTACTCGTGGACGGCCTGCCCGTCCACGAACGTCATCCGCGCCCGGGTCGTCCAGATCTCCTCGGGCGGCAGCGCGAACGGGTCGCGGTCCAGCACCACCAGGTCGGCCGGGCGGCCCGGCTCGATCGCGCCCGCGGGGGAGCGGTTGATCCAGGCCGACCCGGAGGTGTAGGCGGCCATCGCCGTCGCCAGGTCGATCCGCTGCCCGGGCAGGAACGGGGTCCGCGCCGTGGGGTAGCCGGCGTGCACCGAGCCGCCGGGCTCGGTGCGGTTCACCGCCACGTGCATGCCCTGGAGGGGGTCGGCGCTGGAGACCGGCCAGTCGCTGCCCGCGCAGAAGCGGGTGCCGTGGTCGAGCAGGTCCTTAAAGGGGTACTGCCACGACGAGCGGGGCTCGCCCAGGTAGGGCAGGGTCAGCTCGTCCATCTGGGCGTGGTGGGTGGCCCACAGCGGCTGGATGTTGGCCGTGACGCCGAGCGCGGCGAAGCGCGGCACGTCGGACGGCTCGATGATCTGCAGGTGGGCGATGTGGTGGCGGTTGGCCGGGTCGGTGCCCTCGAAGCTGTCCAGGGCCTCGCGCACGGCGCGCTCGCCGATGGCGTGGAAGTGCACCTGGAAGCCGAGGCGGTCCAGCTCGGCGACGTACTCCTTGAGCTTCGCGGGCTCCACGTACGACAGGCCCGTGCCGCCGCACAGGCAGTACGGCTCCAGCGTCGCGGCGGTGAAGTTCTCCGTGATGCCGTCCTGCATGATCTTGACCGTGCCGGCCCGGAACCGGTCCAGGCCCTCCGCCGAGGCGCGCCGCGCGACCAGGTCCTCGATCTGCTCCGCGCCGCGGGTCCTGTCCCACCACAGGGCGCCCGTCACGCGGGCCCTGAGGCGTCCCTGGCGGGCCGCGGACAGGTAGGTGGGCAGTTGGTCGTCGGAGCCGGCGTACGAGCCCACGATGGCGTCCTGCCAGCCCGTGATGCCCAGCGAGAACAGGTGGCGCTGCGCGTCCTCCAGCGCCGCCGCCAGGTCCTGCGGGGTGGGGCGGGGGGTGAGCAGGCCGACGAGGTCCATCGCGCCCTCGTGCAGGACGCCGGACGGGGTGCCGTCGGGGTCGCGCTCGATGCGGCCGTCGGCCGGGTCGGGGGTGTCGCGGGTGATGCCGGCGCGCTCCAGGGCGCGGGTGCTGACCCAGGCGGCGTGGTGGTCGCGCTGGATCAGGTAGACCGGGCGGTCGAGGTGGTCGAGCAGGGAGCGGTGGGGGAGGCCGCCGGGGAAGGCGGACATGTCCCAGCCGCCGCCGTCGATCCACTCCTTGTCCGGGTTCCCGGCGGCGTAGGCGTTGATCTCGGCGAGGTAGGCGTCCTGGCCGTAGACCTCGGACAGGTCGCACTTCGCGCGCTCCAGGCCCGCCTGGACCGGATGCATGTGGGCGTCGGTGAACCCCGGCGTCAGCAGGCCGCCGTCCAGGTCGACCGTCTCGTGGGACGGCGCCCGGCGGGCCAGCTCCCCCTCCGGGCCCACGGCGGCGATCACCCCGCCGTCCACCAGCACGGCCGCCTCCCGGACGCCGTCCGGCGTGAAGACGCGGCCGCCGCGGAAGAGGATGGTCATCTGATCTCCTTGTCGTGTGCTGCGGATGCCCGGTCTCCCCGGGTGCCCGGGTTCCTGCCGGGTGCCCGGTTCCGTCCCGGACGCTCAGTGCCCGGTGATGAGGTCGGCGAAGCGGGCCAGGGCCGAGGTGCGGCGCATCGTGCGCTCGCGGTGGTCGGCCACCCGGTACAGGCGGTACATGGCGTGCACGCCCAGCCAGCGCAGCGGCTCCGGCTCCCACGCGCGCACCTCGCGGCCCACCCACGGCAGCGACGTCAGCTCCGTCTCCTCGCCGAGGACGAGGTCGCGCAGCGTGCGGCCGGCCAGGTTCGTCGTGGTGACGCCGTGGCCGGTGTAGCCGCCCGCCCAGCCCAGGCCGGTGGACGGGTCCACGTGGACGGTGGAGCACCAGTCGCGCGGCACCCCCAGCACGCCGGACCAGGCGTGGGCGACCGACGAGGAGCGGGCGGCAGGGAAGAACTCGGTCAGCAGGCTCCACAGCGCCTCGACCGTCCACTCGTGGGTGTGGCCGCGGGCGTCGATGCGGGAGCCGTACAGGTAGGGGCGGCCCCGGCCGCCGAAGGCGATGCGGTCGTCGGCGGTGCGCTGGGCGTACATGTAGTAGTGGGCCATGTCGCCGAGCAGCTCGGCGCCGCTCCAGCCGACCTCGTCCCAGAACGACGGGGGCAGGGGTTCGGTGACGATCATGGAGCTGTTCATCGGCAGCCACTGGCGGCGCAGGCCGCGCAGGCGCGCGGTGAAGCCCTCCGTGGCGCGGATGACGTGGCCGGCGGTCACGGTGCCGTACGGGGTGACCGCGCGGTGCGGGACGATCTCGGTGACCGGCGTGCGCTCGAAGACGCTCACGCCGAGGTCGCGGACGACCCTGGCCAGGCCCTGGGCCAGTTTGGCGGGCTGGATGCGGGCGCAGTGCGGGCTCCAGGATCCCGCCAGCGCGCCGGCGACCCGCAGGTGGTCGTCCGGGTTCACCAGGCGCAGGTCCTCCTCGCCGATGCCCCAGGGGCGGGCGGACTCGACCGTCTCGCGCAGGCGGGCGGCCTGGGCGGGGGTGCGGGCCACGTTCAGCACGCCGCCCTTGACCAGGTCGCAGTCGATGCCCTCCTTGTCGCAGACGGCGATGACCTCGTCGATGGAGTGGTACATCTCGCGTTGCAGGCGGCGCGCGCCCTCGCCGTAGCGCTCGTGCGAGCCGGCCAGGTCGCCGGTCAGCCAGCCGCCGTTGCGGCCGGAGGCGCCGAAGCCGGCGAACTCCTGCTCCAGGACGACGACGCGGAGGGACGGGCGGGCGCGCTTGAGGTAGTACGCGGTCCACAGGCCCGTGTAGCCGGCGCCGACGATGGCCACGTCGGCGTCCAGGTCGCCGTCGAGCCGGGGGCCGGGGGTGGGCAGGCCCAGAGACCGGTACCAGAAGGACACGTCGCCGTTCACGAACTCGGACGACAAAGGAACACGCACGCTCATGCCCCCGTATCCTGCTATATCCGGACACTGCGCCGCATCTCACGACGAAATTCGTGATCGATCCTCTACGGGGCGTCGCCGCTCGGCTGCGCGGACGTCAACACCTGGCAATATCCGGATATATAGGATCATTCCGCGATGAAACACGTCGTTAGCGGGGGTGTAACAGCCGGCAGGCATGCTGAAGGCATGGGATTCCTGCGCATCCGCACCACGGTGGACGAGCGGCCCGGGCGGCTGGCCTCCCTCGCCTCGGCCCTGGCCGACAGGGGCGGCAACATCCTCGGCCTGAGCGTCCAGTCCGACACCGACGGCACCGTAGACGAGTTCGTCGCCGACATCCCGGCCGGCCCGGAGACCGTGCGAGCGGCCCTGGAGTCGGCCGGGGGCCGCCAGGTCAGGGTGGTGCCCGCCACCGCCCACGAGCTGACCGACGAGCCCACCCGCGCGCTCCTGCTGGCCTCCCGGCTGCGGGCGACGCCGTGGCGGCTGCCCGAGCTGCTGGCCGAGCTGCTGCGCGCCGACGACGCCCGGTGGATCTATGGTGAAGTCGTGAGTGATCTTCCCGACCCGACCCTGCTCGTCGTGCCCGTCGCCGCCAGGCGGGCGGTCCGGCTGCGCCGCGCCGAGCTGCCGTTCACGCTGACCGAGGCGGCCAGGGCCGCCGCCTTCGCCCGGCTCGCCCAGCCGGCCACGGACCCGGGGGGCACCGAGCGCGCGGTCAAGCTCGGCGACGGCACCGAGGTCACGGTCCGCCCGCTCACCTCCATCTACCGCGAGGCCGTCCGCGACCTGCACGACAGGTGCTCGCCGGAGTCGCGCAGGTTCCGCTACTTCACCTCGATGCCCGCGCTGCCGGCCCGCGTGTTCGACCGGCTGTGCGACAGGAGCAAAGGGTACTCGCTGGTGGCCGGGCACGACGGGCAGGTGGTGGCGATGGCCAACCTCATGTTCACCCCCGACCCCGGCACCGCCGAGATGGCCTTCCTCGTCGAGGACCGCTGGCAGGGGCGCGGTCTGGGCAAGGTCCTGGCCAGGATGCTGGTGCGCGCGGCCCGCGATCTCGGGTACGCCGAGGTCAGGGCCACCATGTTGTCCGACAACGTACGGATGTGCGGCCTGCTGGTCTCACTGGGCGCCGCGCCCGGCTACACCGAGGACCCCGGCGTGATGGAGGCCCGGCTGCCGGTCGGCGCCCTGAGCACGGTGTGACGGCGGGTGTGAGGGCGGGTGTGACGGCCCGGGGAGGGGGCTAGCCGACGCCCTTCTCGTCGTCCCTGGAGTCCTCGGCGATCGGCTCCCCGGTGGGCGGCTCCCCGGTGGGCGGCTCCTCGGCGCCGGGCGGGTGGATGCCCAGGTGGCGCTCGATGCGCTCCAGGCTCTCCTGGATCTGGACGAGCCGCTCGTTGAGGGTGCCGGCTCCGGCGAAGATCATCTCCGGGGGGCGCTCCCTGGGGCCCCGGCCGACGCGTTCGAGCAGGTGCTGGCGTAGGTCGGGCAGGTTCGCGCCGGCGTACACGAGCGCCTGGGCGGCCAGCCCCTCGCCCTCCCTGATCACCCCGAGCAGGATGTGCTCGGTGCCGATGTAGTTGTGGCGCAGTTGCAGCGCCTCGCGCAGCGACAGCTCCAGGACCTTCTTCGCGCGGGGCGTGAACGGGATGTGCCCGCTCGGCGGCTTGCCGTCGTGCCCCGTCTCGCGCTCGACGAAGGCCCGTACGTGGTCCAGCTCCACCCCGCAGCCGCCCAGGACCAGGGCGGCCAGGCCCTCGCCCTCCGCGAGGAGGCCGAGCAGGATGTGTTCGGTGCCGATGTAGCCGTGGCTCATCATCCGCGCCTCCTCCTGCGCGAGGACGACGACCCTGCGTGCTCGGTCGGTGAATCGTTCGAACACCGGAAGCCTCCGTTCGGCTGGGGCTGCCTCCACTATGCGCTAGAAACGCCGCAATGTGGGGTATTTGTCCCCTGTGGATCTTGACAGGGTGGCCGACCGCCTCTACGGACTCACGCCGCCGGAGTTCACCGCCGCGCGGGCGGCCGAGGCCCGCGCGGCCAGGGACGCGGGTGACGTACGCCTCTCGCGGGAGATCGCGAAGCTGCGCAGGCCCACCGTGTCGGCCTGGGCCGTGAACCGGGCCGCCCGCGAGCACCCGGCCGAGGTGGCCGAGCTGCTGGAGGTGGGGGAGCGGCTGCGTGCCGCCTGGCCGGAGCGGGACCCCGGCACCCTGGCCGAGCTGGCCCGCCGCCGCGGCGAGGCCGCCGGGCGGCTGCTCCGGCTCATCCGGCAGGAGAGCGCGTTGTCGGCCGCGGCCGCCGCCGAGGTGGAGCAGACCCTGGACGCGGCCGTCGTGGACGCCGGCGCGGCCGGGCAGGTGCGCCGGGGCCGGCTGGCCAGGCCGCTGGCCTACAGCGGCTTCGCGCCCGCCCCGGTCCCGCGCGTCGGGCCGGCGGCCGGGAAGCAGGGCGGGGCGGCGGCCGGGAAGCAGGGCGGGCCGGCGGCGGGGAAGCGGGGCGGGGCGGCCGGGAAGCGGGGCGCGGGTGAGGACGAGGCCGCCGCGGCGCGCGCCCGCGAGGAGGCCGCGGCCAGGAAGGCCAGGGAGCGGGCCGAGGCGGAGGCCGCGCACCGGGAGTGGCGCGAGGCGCTGGAGGCGGCCCAGCGGGACTTCGACGAGCGCGCCGCCGAGGCCGAGCGGCTGGAGCGGGCACTGGCCGAGGCACGCGACCGGCTCGGCGACAGCAGGAGCCGCCTGGAGGTGACCCGACGGGAGGAACGGCGCGCCCGGCGACGACTGGAACGCCTGTGACCCACCGCCCGGCCTTTCGGCGGCGGGTAGGTCGGTGGTGGGCTGGGCAATGGCGGGACGGCTCTGATTCGCCGTCCGGTGTTTCGGCGGTGGGTGGGTCGGTGGTGGGTTGGGCGATGGCGGGACGGCTCTGATTCGCCGTCCGGTGTTTCGGCGGCGGGTAGGTCGGTGGTGGGCTGGGCAATGGCGGGACGGCTCTGATTCGCCGCCCGGCGTTCCGGCGGTGGGTGGATCGGCGGTGGGTCCGGAGTGGGGGTGATGCGGTGGGGAGGGTTCTGGGCGGTGGGTGAGGTGGTGGGTTATGGTGTACGAAACGGTTTCGTACACCTGGAGCGACGATGACCTCGTGGACCCCCGACTCCATGCCCGACCTCACCGGCACGACCGCCGTCGTGACCGGCGCCAACAGCGGCATCGGCCTGCCTACGGCGCTCGAACTGGCCAGGCACGGCGCCCGCGTCGTGCTCGCCGCCCGCTCGCCCGAACGGGGCGGCGAGGCGGTCGCGGGCATCCTGCGGCAGGTCCCCGGGGCCCGGGTCGAGTACCGCCGGCTCGACCTGGCCGACCTGTCGTCGGTCCGGGAGTTCGCCGCCGCCACCGACGCCGTGGACCTGCTGGTCAACAACGCCGGCATCGGCATGATCGCCCGCCAGGAGACCAGGGACGGGTTCGAGATGCAGTTCGGCGTCAACCACCTCGGGCACTTCGCGCTCACCGGCCTGCTGCTGCCGAAGCTGCTGGCCGCCCCCGCGCCGCGCGTGGTCACCGTCTCCAGCGACGCCCACTCCGTCGGCCGCCTCGACTTCACCGACCTGGGGCTGGAGCGCGGGTACGGCCGCTTCAGCGCGTACGGGCGTTCCAAGCTGGCCAACCTGCTCTTCGCCCTGGAGCTGCAGCGGCGCGCCGAGCGGGCCGGTACGGGCCTGCTCTCCGTCGCCACCCACCCCGGCACCACCGCCACCAACATCATCAAGCTCGGCCCGCTGCAGTTCCTCCTGGGCGTGTTCCTGAAGGGCGCGGCGGCCGGCGCGCGGCCCTCCCTGTACGCCGCCACCGCGCCGGGGATCCGCGGCGGCGAGTTCGTCGGCCCGCGGCTCAAGCTGCTCACCCCGTCGAGGACGGCCAGGTCGGAGCAGGTCGCGCGGCGGCTGTGGCAGGTGTCCACCGAGCTGACCGGCGTACGATTCAAGGAGTTCGACTAGCAGAAGGACGTGTACGTGGCTCCCCTCGACCCCGAGCGCGACAAGGCCATCCTCGACGCCACGATGGAGCTGCTCTCCGAGGTCGGCTACGACCGCATGTCGGTCGACCAGATCGCGCGGCGGGCCAGGGCCAGCAAGGCCACCATCTACCGGCGCTGGGCGGGCAAGCCGGAGCTGGTGGTCGACGTCATCTGCCGCCGCTTCGACATGGACGCCCCGCCCGGCGAGGACACCGGCTCGCTCCGCGGCGACCTGGCCTCGATCTTCCGGGGGCTGTGCGGGACGGTGGAGCGCAAGCACACCCTCGTCATCGGGCTGTCCTCGACGCTGGTGTCCCACCAGGAGCTGGCGCGGACGCTGCGCGCCCACATGCCGGCCAAGGACCTGAGCCAGGTCGGGGCGCTGGTCGAGCGGGCGGTGCGGCGGGGCGAGCTGGCGGCGGCGGTGGATCCGGCGCGGCTGTTCGGGGTGGCCGAGGCCCTGGTGTGGCACCGCATGATCTTCACCGGGCCGCGGTTCGGCGAGGAGTTCGTCGAGGAGTCCGTGGACGGGGTGCTGCTGCCGCTGGCCCGCGCCTGGGCAGCGGCCTGACGCCGGGAAACCTTACATTATTCCGTCAGATTGCCCCGCCAAACCTATCGATCCGCCGGGAAGCGCCCTTAAGGTCGTCGCCATGACGACCATGACGACCCCCGACCTGGAGACGTTCATCGCCGCGCTCCCCAAGGTCGAGCTGCACGTGCACCTGGTCGGCTCCGCCTCGGTGCCCACCGTCCTGGAACTGGCCCGCCGCCACCCGGACGGGACCGAGGTCCCCCGTACGGAGGAGGAGCTGCGCCGCTTCTACACCTTCCGCGACTTCCCCCACTTCGCCCGCGTCTACACGGCCGTCAACGCCCTGGTCCGCGAGCCCGAGGACGTGGCCACGCTCGTCCTCGGCCTGGCCCGCGACCTCGCCCCCCAAGGCGCCAGGTACGTCGAGCTGCAGGTCACCCCGTACGCCCACCACGTCGTCGGCATGCCGATGCGCGAGGTCACCGAGGCCCTCGACCTGGCCGCCCGCCGCTCGGCCGCCGAGCACGGCGTGGAGATGGCCTACATCTTCGACATCCCCGGCGAGCACGGCGAGGAGGCCGCCAGGATCACCCTCGAGCACGCCCTCCAGGAACCTCCCGCCGCGCTGGTAGGTTTCGGCATCGGCGGCATCGAGCAGGAGCGCCCGAAGTACCGCGACGCCTACCGCGCCGCGTTCGCCGCCGCCCGCGCGGCGGGCCTGCACAGCGTGCCGCACGGGGGCGAGATGAGCGGCCCGGAGACGATCTGGGAGGTCATCGAGGGCTATGGCGCCGAGCGCATCGGCCACGGCATCAGCTGCCTGGCCGACTCCCGCCTGGTCGCCCACCTGCGCGAGACCCAGCTCCCCCTGGACGTCTGCCCCACCTCCAACCTCCGCACCGGCCAGATCGCCCGCCTGGCGGACCACCCGCTGCCGCGGATGCTGGAGGAGGGCCTGTACGTCACGCTGAACAGCGACGACCCGCCGATGTTCGCCACTACCCTGGCCGACGAGTACCGCGTCGCGGCCGAGGTCCTCGGCCTCGACCGCGCGGGGCTGGCCGCGCTGGCGGCCAACGGGGTGCGGGCGTCGTACCTGCCGGAGCCCCGCAAGCAGGCCCTGCTCGCCGAGATCGACGAGCTGACGGCCGGAAGCTGACGGCTGGAAGCTGACGGGGCTCCGGGAGGATCGGGCGAGCGGCGATCAGGGCGAGGCGAGCCGCCCCAGCTCCGGCGGGATCTTCCCGGCCGCCGCCCGGTCCAGCAGGAACAACGTGCGGTTGCGCCCCCGCGCCCCGGCCGCCGGCACCTGGACCGGCCCGGACTCCGACAGGGCCAGCCGGACCGCGCCCGCCTTCTCCTCGCCGGCCGCCACCACCCAGACCTCGCGCGCGGCCTGGATGGCCGGCAGCGTCAGGGAGATGCGGGTGGGCGGCGGCTTGGGGGAGCCGTGCACGGACACCACGGGGCGGGTGTCGTACAGGGCGGGCATGCCGGGGAACAGCGAGGCCACGTGGGAGTCGGGGCCCATGCCGAGCAGCATCACGTCGAAGGCCGGCACCGGGCCGTGGTCCTCCGGCCGGGCGGCGGCCCGCAGCTCGGCGGCGTAGGAGTCGGCCGACTCCTCGGCCGACATGCCCGAGTCGGGGCCGCGCATGACGTGCACCCGCTCGGGGTCCACGTCCACGTGGTCGAGCAGGGCCTCGCGGGCACCGGTCTCGTTGCGCTCCTTGTCGCCCGAGGGCAGGAAACGCTCGTCGCCCCACCAGATGTCCAGGCGCCGCCAGTCGACCGCGTCCCGCGCGGGCGTGGCGGCGATGGCGGCCAGCGTGGCGATGCCGACCGTGCCGCCGGTCAGCACCAGCGAGGCCGAGCCCTTGGCCGACTGGGCGTCGACCAGGCGGGTGATGATCCGCGCCGCCACGGCCTTGGCCAGGACGTCGGCGTTGCGGTGGACGACGATCGTGGGGACGCTCACAGACGCCAGTTTCGCAGTCACGGTCTCTCGCGTCATCCCTTGTACGTCCGGGCGAACCGCTTCACCGCGGCCTCGTAGATCTCGTCGCTGTCCAGCCTGCGCAGCTCCTCGGCCATCAGCTCCGACAGGCTGCGCCGGGCCAGGGCCACGTTGCGGTCGGGCTGGCCGGGCCGCGACAGCGTGGCCAGCCGGGCGTCGTTGCGCACGACCGCCAGCTCGCCGTCGCCGGTCTGCAGCCGCACCGCGGTCAGCCCGGGGCCGCTGGAGTCGGTCACCTTGATCGTCGCCCCCAGCCGCTCCGACAGCCACGCGGCCAGCAGCGGCGCGCTCGGGTGCCCGGGCGAGGCCTCCACCACGCCCTTGCGCACCCGGCCCACCGGCTGGTCGAAGGCGGCGGCCAGCAGGCTGCGCCACGGCGTCAGCCGCGCCCACGACAGGTCGGTGTCGCCGCGGGCGTACCCCTTGGCGCGGATGACCAGCGACTGCACGCCGCCGTCGTCGAAGCCCTTGGCGTCGGTGATGCGGCGCTGCGCCAGCGCGCCGATCGGGTCCTTGGAGGGCACCTCGGGCGCCGCGCCCGGCCACCACGCCACGACCGGCGTGTCGGGCAGCAGCAGCGGGCTGACCACCGAGTCGGCGTGCTGGGTGAGCTCGCCGTACAGGCGCAGCACCACCACCTCGCCCGGGGTGTTCTCGCCGATGCGCAGCTCGGCGTCGAGCCTGATCGGCTCCTCCGGCTCGCGGTTGACCAGCACGATGATGCGCGAGGGGTGCTCGCGGGCCGCCTCGGTGGCCGCGCGCAGCGCGTCGTACTGGTGGCGCTCCTCGCAGACCACCACCAGCGTCAGCACCATGCCGATGGCGGGCGCGCCCATCTGGTGGCGCAGGTGGGTGAACTGCGCCGAGATCTTGCCCGCCGTGGTGTCGGACAACATGAACGTGGTCATCTAGAGTCTCCTCCACACCCGGCCGTCGCGGGCCATCATCGCGTCGGCCGACTGCGGCCCCCAGGAACCCGACTCGTAGGGCTCGGGCTGGCCCTGCGTGGCCCAGAACTCCTCGATCGGGTCGAGGATCGTCCACGACAGCTCCACCTCGCGCTGGTGCGGGAAGAGCGGTGGATCGCCGATCATCACATCGAGCAGCAGCCGCTCGTACGCCTCCGGCGACGACTCCAGGAACGACTCGCCGTAGGCGAAGTCCATGGACACGTCGCGCACCTCCATGGCCGTCCCCGGCACCTTGGAGCCGAAGCGCACGGTGATGCCCTCGTCCGGCTGGACCCGCACGACCAGCGCGTTCTGACCGAGGATCTCGGTGTCGGTCTTGCTGAACGGCAGGTGCGGCGCCCGCTGGAACACCACGGCGACCTCGGTCACCCGGCGGCCCAGCCGCTTGCCGGTGCGCAGGTAGAACGGCACCCCGGCCCAGCGCCGGTTGGCGATCTCCAGCTTGACCGCGGCGTAGGTCTCGGTGATCGAGTCGGCGGAGATGCCCTCCTCCTGGAGGTAGCCGACGACCTTCTCGCCGCCCTGCCAGCCGGCGGAGTACTGGCCGCGCGCGGTGTACGCCTTGAGGTCGGCCGGCAGCCGCACCGCCCGCAGCACCTTCTCCTTCTCCCGCCGCAGCGCGGAGGCGTCGAACGAGGTCGGGTCCTCCATCGCCACCAGCGCGAGGAGCTGGAGCAGGTGGTTCTGGATCACGTCGCGGGCCGCGCCGATGCCGTCGTAGTAGCCGGCGCGCCCGCCGATGCCGATGTCCTCGGCCATCGTGATCTGCACGTGGTCGACGTAGCTGCGGTTCCAGATCGGCTCGTAGAGGTTGTTGGCGAACCGCAGCGCCAGGATGTTCTGGACGGTCTCCTTGCCCAGGTAGTGGTCGATCCGGAAGATCGAGCTCTCCGGGAAGGCCGAGGTGGTGATCTCGTTCAGCTCGTGCGCCGACTGCAGGTCGTGCCCGAACGGCTTCTCGATCACCACCCGCCGCCACGAGCCCTCGGGCGCGTCGGCGAGGCCGGTGCGCTTGAGCTGCTCGACCACCACGGGGAAGAACTTCGGCGGCACCGACAGGTAGAACGCGTAGTTGCCGCCGGTGCCGCGGGTCTGGTCGATCTCGTTCAAGGCCATGGCGAGCGCGTCGAAGGCGCCGTCGTCGGAGAACTCGCCGGGCACGAAGTGGATGCCCTCCAGCAGTTGCTTCCAGACCTCCTCCCGGAACGGCGTCCGGGCGTGCGCCTTGACGGCGTCGTGCGTCAGCTGGGCGAAGTCCTGGTCCTTCCAATCGCGCCGGGCGAAGCCGACCAGCGAGAAACCGGGCGGCAGCAGCCCCCGGTTGCCCAGGTCGTAGATCGCCGGCAACAGCTTGCGCTTGGCCAGGTCACCGGTCACGCCGAACAACACCATCACACAAGGCCCCGCCACCCGTGGCAACCGCTTGTCGCCGGGGTCGCGCAACGGGTTCGCGGCGGCCGCCTCGATCGTGGTGGCGGTGCCCGCGACGGCCGCCGCCACGGTGGTGGCGTCCTCCATGGGTGATCCAGGGTCTGTCATCTCAAACCTCCTGTGCGGCTGCGAGCAGGTGCGCGACTCCCGCCGCGCGGTCGGTCAGGTGCAGGCGTACGGCGGGCCGCCCGCGCGTCGCGAGCGCCTCCAGGTCGCCGAGCGCCTGGGCGAGCTGGAGCCGGCCCAGGGTGTACGGCCTGCCGGGGACCGCGACGTCCTCCGCCACTTCCCCCGTGATCTGCAGGAAGACCCCGTTCTGGGGCCCGCCCTTGTGGTACTGGCCGGCGGTGCGCAGGGAACGCGGCCCCCAGCCGAACGTCACCGGCCGGTCGGTGCGCAGCGCCAGCAGCGCCCGCAGCGTCGCCGCGTCGGCCATCATCCAGGCGTCGGTCATCTGCTCGAAGTCGGCCCCCTCGGGCACCGGCGCGTCGAAGGCCGCCAGCCGGTCGAGGTGGGCCGTCACCGCCAGGTAGCCGTCGCCGGGGATCGCGCGCAGCAGCTCGGCGAGGACGCCCGGCAGGTCCTTGGCGCCGGCCGGGCCGTGGACCTCGACCGGGCCGTCCACCAGCGTGGGCGCGCCGGTGGGCAGCTCGGGCAGCTCCAGCAGGGCGGCGGCGGCGCGGTCGGCCTCGGCCGCGTCGGGCCGGTCGTCGGGGTCCACGCCCAGCAGCAGCGCGGCCACGTCGGTGGCGTACTCCCAGACCAGGAACTGCGCGCCCAGCCGGCCGTCCACGCGCACGTCCCCCACGTCGTCGGCGAGGCCGACGACCAGCTCGTCCGAGACGCGCTGCGGGTCGGCGCCGACGACCGGCAGGATCCCCCGCCCCTGCTTGCCGGTGGACCCGGCGACCAGCGCCTCGATCCAGTCGGGCAGCCCGGCGACGGGCGAGAGGCGGTCCTCCAGCAGCAGCTTGTCGCGCCCGGCCAGCGCCGCGCCGCCGAGCGCCGCCCCCAGGTCGAGGCCCGGGTTGCCGGTCCCGGCCGCCAGCAGGGGCAGCACCTCGGCGGCGTCGTCCAGCAGCCGGGCCACGTCGGCGCCCGCCAGGGCGGCGGGCAGCAGCGCCGCCGCCGACAGCGCGCCGCCGTCGCCGGCCGGCAGGACGGGGTAGCCGCGCTCGCGGGCGTGCCGCTCCAGCGGCGTGCCCGGCGCGGCCACGGCCACGACGTGCTCGGCGGGCGCCAGGCCGGACCGCTCGAACAGCTCCTCGTAGACGCGCAGGCAGGCGTCGGCCTCCGCGGTGCCGGCCGCGGCCACCACCACCGTGGCCGCCGGCGGGCCGGCCGGCGCCCGCCGCACCTGGCCGGGGTCGGCGGTGTCGAGCACGGTGAGCGGCACGTCGGCGGTGTCGCAGATGGCCTCCGCGGCCAGCGCGGGGGCGCCGGCCGCGATCAGCACGACCTCGGTCAGGCCCGCGGCGCGCCGGGGCGCCACCAGCGCGTCCAGCTCGGCGAGCAGCTCGCGGGGGACGCGGAAGGGCTGCTCGGCCCCGGTGTCCCCCTCGGCGTCCTCGTCCCACAGCGTGGGGTCGCCGGCGGCGAGCCGGGCCGGCACGCCGTCGGCGACGAGGCGCCCCGCGACGGAGGAGGCGGCCGCGGCCACCCCCTCGTCGCGGTAGTGCACCTCCATCACGGAACCAGGTTCTTGGTGACGCTCTCCAGCAGCTCGCCCCAGGACGCCTCGAACTTCTGCACGCCCTCCTCCTCCAGCACCCGCACCACGTCGTCGTAGTCGACGCCGGCCTCCTTGAGCGCGGCCATGGTGTTCCAGGCCTGCTCGTAGAACGGGCGGACGGTGTCGCCGCTGATGTCGGCGTGGTCGGCGGTCGCGTCCAGGGTCTTCTCCGGCATCGTGTTGACCGTGCCGGGGGCGACGAGCTGGTCGACGTACATCGTGTCGGAGTACTCGGGGTTCTTCACGCCGGTGGAGGCCCACAGCGGCCGCTGCGGGCGGGCGCCGGCCGAGCGCAGGCGCTGCCAGCGCTCGGAGTTCATGACCTCCTCGAACGCCGCGTAGGCCAGGCGCGCGTTGGCCACGCCCGCCTTGCCCTTCAGCTCCGGCTTGCCGAGCTGGTCGAGCCGCTTGTCGATCTCGGTGTCGACGCGGCTGACGAAGAACGAGGCCACCGACTCGATCGAGGCCAGGTCGAGGCCCTTGGCCTGCGCGGCCTCCAGGCCGGCCAGCCAGGCGTCCATGACCGCGCGGTAGCGCTCCAGCGAGAAGATCAGCGTGACGTTGACGCTGATGCCCTCGGAGATGGCCTGCGTGATCGCCGGCAGGCCCTCCACGGTCGCCGGGATCTTGATCATCAGGTTGGGCCGGTCGACCATCCACCACAGGGCGCGGGCCTCGGCCACGGTCTTGTCGCTCTCGTGCGCCAGCCGCGGGTCGACCTCCAGCGACACGCGGCCGTCCACGCCGCCGGTGGCGTCGTAGACCGGGCGCAGCACGTCGGCGGCCCAGCGGATGTCGTAGGTCGTGATCGCGCGTACCGCCTCCTCGACGGTGACGCCGCGCACGGCCAGGTCGTGCAGCTGCACGTCGTAGGCGTCGCCCTTGCTGAGCGCGCTGGCGAAGATCGTCGGGTTGGAGGTCACCCCGACGACGTTCTTGTCGCGGATCAGCTGCTCCAGGTTGCCGGTGCGCAGGCGCTCGCGGCTGATGTCGTCGAGCCAGATGGCCACGCCCTGGCCGGACAGCTTGTTGAGGATCTCGCTCATCTTCTTCTCAGTTTCCCGTCGTCTCGCCCTTGTCCTGGCCCAGCTTGGCCAGGCTCGCCTTGGCCGCCGCCGCCACGCGCTCGGCCGTCAGCCCGAACTGCTCGTACAACGTCCTGTACGGAGCCGACGCGCCGAAGTGCTCGAGGCTGACCACCTCGCCCTTCTCGCCGACGAACTCGCGCCAGCCGAGGGCGATACCCGCCTCGACCGCGACCCGAGCCTTGATCGACGGCGGCAGGACGGTCTGCCTGTAGGCGGAATCCTGCCCGTTGAACCACTCGACACACGGCATGGACACCACTCGCGTGGGAATTCCCTGCGCCTCCAGCAGCTCCTGGCCCTGCACCGCGATCTCGACCTCGCTGCCGGTGGCGATGAGGATCACCCGCGGCTGGCCGTCGGACGCCTCGCGCAGCACGTAGCCGCCGTTGGCCACGCCCTCGGCGCTGGTGCCCTCGAAGACCGGCAGGTTCTGCCGGGTCAGGGCCAGCGCGGCCGGCCGGTCCTTGTGCTCCAGGACGGCCTTCCACGCGTACGCCGTCTCGTTGGCGTCGGCCGGGCGTACCACGTCGAGGCCGGGGATCGCGCGCAGCGCCCACAGGTGCTCGACCGGCTGGTGGGTCGGGCCGTCCTCGCCGAGGCCGATGGAGTCGTGCGTCCACACGTAGGTCACCGGCAGCTTCATCAGCGCGGCCAGGCGCACCGACGGGCGCATGTAGTCGGAGAAGACCAGGAACGTGCCGCCGTAGGGGCGGGTGCCGCCGTGCAGCGCGATGCCGTTGAGTATCGCGCCCATCGCGTGCTCGCGGATGCCGAAGTGCAGCGTGCGGCCGTAGCGGTTACCGGGGAACTCCTTGGTCTGGTATTCCTCGGGGATGAAGGACGGCTCGCCCTTCATCGTGGTGTTGTTGGACTCGGCCAGGTCGGCCGAGCCGCCCCACAGCTCCGGCAGCACCGGGGCCAACGCGTTCAGCACCTCGCCCGAGGCCTTGCGGGTGGCCATCGAGCCGCCCTTCTCGAACGACGGCAGCGCCTCGGCCCAGCCGGCCGGCAGCTCGCGCTGCGAGATGCGGTCGAGCTCGGCGGCGCGCTCCGGGTTGGCCTGGCGCCAGGCGGCGTAGTGCTCGTCCCACTCGGCGCGGGCGGCGCGGCCGCGCTGCACCACCTCGCGGGCGTGGGCGAGCACGGCGTCCGGCACCTCGAAGCTCTTGGCGGGGTCCATGCCCAGCAGCTCCTTGGTGGCGGCCACCTCGGACTCGCCCAGCGCCGAGCCGTGGATCTTGCCGGTGTTGCGCTTGTTGGGCGCGGGCCAGCCGATGATCGTGCGCAGCCGGATGAACGTCGGCCGGTCGGTCTCGGCCTTGGCCGCCTCCAGCGCCTGGTGGAGGGCCTGCACGTCCTCGTGGTAGTCGTCGCCGGAGGTCCAGTCGACCTCCAGCGTGTGCCAGCCGTAGGCCTCGTAGCGCTTGACGACGTCCTCGGACTTGGCGATCAGCGTGTCGTCCTCGATCGAGATGTTGTTGTCGTCCCACACCACGATGAGGTTGCCCAGCTTCTGGTGGCCGGCGATGGAGCTGGCCTCGTGGCTGATGCCCTCCTCGATGTCGCCGTCGCTGACGATGCACCAGATGCGGTGGTCGAACGGCGAGGCGCCGGGCTCGGCGTCGGGGTCGAACAGGCCGCGCTCGCGGCGGGCCGCCATCGCCATGCCGACCGCGTTGCCGATGCCCTGGCCCAGCGGGCCGGTCGTGGTCTCCACGCCGGCGGTGTGGCCGTGCTCGGGGTGGCCGGGCGTGAGGCTGTCCCACTGGCGCAGCCGCTTCAGGTCGTCCAGCGTCAGGCCGTAGCCGGACAGGTAGAGCTGGATGTAGAGCGTCAGGCTGCTGTGGCCGCACGACAGCACGAAACGGTCCCGGCCGATCCAGGTGGGGTCGGTGGGGTCGTGGCGCATCGCGCGCTGGAACAGCAGGTATGCGGCGGGGGCCAGGCTCATGGCGGTGCCGGGGTGGCCCGAGCCCGCCTTCTCCACTGCGTCCATCGCCAGGGCTCGAACGACGTCGACCGCCTGCTTGTCCAGGTCGGTCCATTCAAGGGCTGGCACGAGTTCGGTGCTCAAGTGCTCGATCTCCGGATTCTAGATGTCATCGGTTGTGCCGGTTGGCTATCCCGCCCACAGGGACCCTAACCGAGTGGAGCTGGCGATCAATTCCATTCCACGTGTGCGTGTCCATGCATGGCGCAAAGCCCCCCATTGGCCGGACCGGCCGCCCCTGCGACTACAGTTTGTTTGTTCGCAGAGGCGTCACCGGCGCCCACCATGGATCCGCTCTAATCAGAGGTTACGCGTTGACCCCGCACAGGCTGGAAGCGCCTTGACGGTGCTGACCAACAGGCAGGCGACGGCCCGAACTCCGCAGGTGGAGGCGCCGCGCTCGATCGGCATAATCGTCAAGGCCTACATCGCGCTCACCAAACCGCGGATCATCGAGCTGCTGCTGATCACCACGCTGCCGGTGATGTTCCTCGCGGCCGGCGGCCTGCCGCCGCTGTGGACGTCCGTCGCGGTCATGGTGTTCGGCACCCTGTCGGCGGGCAGCGCCAACGCGCTCAACTGCTACGTCGACCGCGACATCGACCAGAAGATGCGCCGCACCCGACGCCGCCCGCTGGCGCGGCACCAGGTCTCGCCGCGCGGCGCGCTGATCTTCGGAATCGTGCTCGGGATTTTGTCCACCATTGGCCTGTGGGCGACCACCAACGGGCTGGCGGCGCTGCTCTCGCTCGGCGCGATCCTGTTCTACGTCCTGGTCTACTCGATGATCCTCAAGCGCCGCACGGCCCAGAACATCGTCTGGGGCGGCATCGCCGGCTGCATGCCGGTGATGATCGGCTGGGCGGGCATCACCGACCGGGTCGACTGGGCGCCGCTGGTGCTGTTCGGCGTGGTGTTCTTCTGGACGCCGCCGCACACCTGGACCCTCGCCATGCGCTACAAGGAGGACTACGCCGCGGCCAAGGTGCCGATGCTGCCGGTGGTGGCCACCGAGCGGCGGGTGATCCTGGAGTCGATCGCCTACACCTGGGCGACCGTGCTGTGCTCGCTGGCGCTGTGGCCGGTGGCGGGCACCACGCTGTTCTACCCGGTGGTGGCCGCCGCGCTGGGCGTGATGTGCCTGTGGGAGGTGCACCGCCTGCTGGGCCGGCTCAACGCCGGCAAGACCGGCGTGGACCTGCGGCCCATGCGCTTCTTCCACTGGTCCAACGCCTACCTGGCGCTGCTGTTCCTCGCCGTCGCCATCGACCCCCTGCTGGCCTGACCTCCCGTCCGTCCCGGCCCTCGCCGGGCGGGCCCAGAGGTGGCCGGACGGTGACGAGTGGCTGTCCGGCGCCACCGGCCCGCACGGTCACCGGGGTCCTGATCCGTTAAAGTCACCCTATGGCGACCCGTGATCCACGCTGGGTGTTGAAGGACCGCCCGTCCACCGCGTTGATCATCGGGCTGGTCCTGACCGGCATCTGCGCCCTGATCTCGTTCTCCTTCGACGTCTTCAACGGCGAGCCGGTGCAGTTCTTCATCGCCCTCACCCTCGCCCTGGCCCCGGTGCCGCTGCTGCTGGCCGCGGTGCTCGCGCTCGACCGTATGGAGCCCGAGCCGCGCAGCAACCTCATCTTCGCCTTCGCCTGGGGCGCGGGCATCGCGGTGCTGGTCGCCGGCGTGATCAACTCGCTCAACCTGCACTACTTCATGGACACCGTGAAGCTGTCGCAGGACAGCGCCCGCAACGTCGCGGCCACCTTCGGCGCCCCGGTGGTCGAGGAGACGATGAAGGGCCTGGTGCTGCTGGGCCTGCTCAGGTTCCGCCGGGCCGAGCTGGACGGCCCCACCGACGGCGTCATCTACGCCGGCATGGTCGGCCTCGGCTTCGCCATGAGCGAGAACGTCAGCTACTACCTGGGCGCCCTGTCCACCTCGGGCGTCAAGGGCCTGGCGGTCACCGTGGTGCTGCGCGGCATCCTGTCGCCGCTGGCCCACCCGCTGTTCAGCTCGATGATCGGCATCGCCGTGGCCTACGCCGCCCAGCGCGGCTCGGAGCGGGTGTTCCTCGTCCTGGCCGGCTGGACGGGGGCGATGGCGCTGCACGGCCTGTGGAACGGCCTGGCCTCCTACGGCGGTTTCCCCGGGCTCGTGGTGGCCTACCTGACGCTGCTGGTCGTGCTCATCGTGATCATCGGCGTGGTCTTCCGCGACCGGCGGCGCATCGTCGCGCTCATCCAGCGCTACCTGCCGGCGTACGAGCCGACCAAGCTCGTCGGCGAGGCCGACATCTACATGTTGTCCACGTTCTCCCGCCGCCGCCAGGCGCGCCAGTGGGCCAAGGCGTACGGCGGCAGGCGCGGGCTGCGCGCGATGGCCGACTACCAGCTCGCCGCGACCGAGCTGGGGCTGCTGCACGAGCGGGCCGCCCGGCACATGGTGGACGAGCAGACCTTCCACGAGGAGCAGCGGGCCCTGCTGGAGTGCATGAGCACCGCGCGCCACCAGTTCCCGGTGCCGCCGGTGCACGCCCAGGCGCTGGCCGAGGGCATGCCGCCGCCCGGCTACGCGCCGGGCGCACCCGGCTGACCGGCGGCCCCGGCTGACCGGCGCGGCCGGTCAGCGCGGTCGGTCAGCGCGGTCGGCCCGCCGGTCAGCGCGGGCGGTCGTTCGCGGTCTCCAGGGCGCGGATGAGCGAGGTCTCGGGCGGGCCGGGGAAGACCGGGTCGGAGTGCAGCACCCACGCGTCCACGAACGCCTTGGCGGCGGCCGGCAGCTCGCGGGCGGCGTAGACGTAGGTGGTGCCGGGCCAGCGCCGGGAGGAGTCGTCGCCCGCCCCGAACGTCTCCAGCCCCGCCGTGCGGCACAGCGCCACCGCGCGCGGCAGGTGGAACTCCTGGGTGACCACGGTGACGCTGCGCGCGCCGAAGACCCGCCGCGCCCGCACGCACGAGTCCCAGGTGTCGAACCCGGCGTAGTCCAGCACCATCGCCGCGTCCGGCACGCCCCTGGCGCGCAGGTGGTCGCGCATCACCGTGGGCTCGTCGTAGTCCTTGCGGCTGTTGTCGCCCGACAGCAGCAGCGCCCTGACCTTGCCGGCGTGGTAGAGCTCGGCGGCGAGGTCGAGGCGGCGGGCCAGCATCGCGGAGGGCCGGTCGCCGCCGTAGAGGCCCGCGCCGAGCACCAGCGCCGCCTGCGTGGCGGGCACCCGGGCGGTCCAGCGCGGGCCCTCGGCCGTCACCCGGTGCCCCGAGCTGTCCAGCCAGGCCCAGGTCATGGGCGCGAGCGCGAGCACGCTCAGCAGCACCAGCCCCTGGTACGCGCGCCGCAGGCCCCGGCGGGAGAGGCGGATCTTCCCTGGCACGTCACACTCCTTGCCGGTCGGAGGAACGCCGGGCGGCCGCTCAGACGGCGGCGGTCGCCTCGGTGGGGGAGGGGCGCCCGGCGGCGGCGGGCAGCGGGTCGCGGACGCGCAGCGCGGTGACCGCCCGCAGCGCGGCGATCCAGACCGCGGTCGAGCCGAGCACGTGCAGCAGCACCAGCGCGGCGGGCACGGCCAGGAACCACTGGGTGTAGCCGATCACGCCCTGCGCCAGCTCCACCGCGAACAACCCCAGCGCCGCCCGCCGGGCCGCCCGGGGCGCGCCGGAGACGTGCAGCGCGAACAGCAGCGCGAACGTCAGCCCCACCACGAGGTAGGCCACGTCGGCGTGCAGCCGGGCCACGGACTCGATGTCCAGGTCGAAGCGGGAGGCGATCTCGTCGCCCGAGTGCGGGCCGGTGCCGCTCACCACCACGCCGGCCACGAGCAGCGCGAGCACCGCGGCCACCAGCACGTGGCCGAGCCTGCGCACGTCGCGGTGGACGACGGCCCGCAGGGCGCCGTCGCCCTCGCCGGCGCGGGCGTACAGCAGCCAGCAGGCGGCGATGAGGCCGGTGGACAGCAGGTAGTGGGTGCCCACGGTGAACGGGTTGAGCGCGCTGCGCACCACCAGGCCGCCCCAGAGCGCCTGGGCCAGCACGCCGAGCGGTTGCAGCAGGGCCAGGCGCATCAGCGCCGGGCGGCGCGGCGCCAGGCGCCAGGCCGCCAGCACGCAGGCCGCGCCCACGGCCAGCACCAGGAACGTCAGCAGCCGGTTGCCGAACTCGACGAGCATGTTGAGCATCGACACCTCGGGGTGCGCGACCGGCACGAAGCTGCCGGGGGTGCACCGGGGCCAGGTGGGGCAGCCGAGCCCCGAGGCGGTGACGCGCACGCCCGCGCCGGTCACCGTGATGCCCGCGTTGGCCAGCACCGAGGCCAGCGCCCAGCCCCGCAGTGACCGCGTGGTCGGCGCCCAGAAGGAGCGCAGTCCGCGTACGAGGAGGTTGGGGCGGCCGGGCTGACCGGCGGAAGGCTTCACGTCAAAAATGGTACGGGCCGGACCCCGCGGTCCCGCCACCGGGAACGGGGCTTCTCAAGCCTAGGGGTATGTGACATATTACCGGCGGAGCGCACTGACCTGGAGGAGCCCTCGATGGAACGCAAGCCCTGGCACGGCGTCATGGTCGCCACCGCGCTGCCGCTGCGCGCCGGCGACCCGTCCGACGACGGGCCCGACGACCGGCCCGACGATCTGGCCGTCGACTTCGACGGCTACGCCGCCCACTGCCGCTGGCTGGTGGACAACGGCTGCGACGGCGTCGTGGCCAACGGCTCGCTCGGCGAGTACCAGACGCTCACCCCGCGGGAGCGCGCCAGGGTGATCGAGACCGCGGTCGAGGCGGTCGGCGGCGCCCGGGTGATGGCGGGGGTGGGCGCGTACGGCGCCGCCGAGTCCCGCCGCTGGGCCGAGCAGGCGCGCGAGGCGGGCTGCGGCTCGGTGCTCCTGCTGCCGCCCAACGCCTACCGCGCCGACGAGCGGGCCGTGCTCGCCCACTACCGCGAGGTGGCCAGGGCCGGGCTGCCGGTCGTGGCCTACAACAACCCCTACGACACCAAGGTGGACCTCACCCCCGCGCTGCTGGCCAGGCTGCACCAGGAGGGCCTGATCGTGGCGGTCAAGGAGTTCAGCGGGGACGTGCGGCGGGCGTACGAGCTGGCCGAGCTGGCCCCCGGCCTGGAGCTGCTGGTCGGCTCCGACGACGTGTTGCTGGAACTGGCCGTGGCCGGCGTGACCGGCTGGGTGGCCGGCTACCCCAACGCGCTGCCCGCCTCCACCGTGGCCCTCTACCGGGCCGCCGTCGCGGGCGACCTGGCCACCGCGCTGCCCCTGTACCGCACGCTGCACCCGCTGCTGCGCTGGGACTCCAAGACCGAGTTCGTGCAGGCCATCAAGTTGTCGATGGACCTGGCCGGCCGCTACGGCGGCCCCTGCCGCCAGCCCAGGCAGCCGCTCACCGGCGAGCAGGCCGCCGCGGTCCTGGCCGCCACCGAGAAGGCGCTGGCGGAGGGGCTGAGGTGAGGACCAAACGGGTCTTCCACGCCGTCGACTCGCACACCGAGGGCATGCCCACCCGCGTGATCACCGGCGGCGTCGGCGTCGTCCCCGGTGCCGGCATGGCCGAGCGGCGCGTGTACTTCCGCGACCACCTCGACCACATCCGCAAGCTGCTCATGAACGAGCCCCGCGGCCACTCCGCGATGAGCGGCGCCGTCCTGCAGCCGCCCACCCGGCCGGACGCCGACTTCGGCGTGCTGTTCATCGAGGTGTCCGGGCTGCTGCCGATGTGCGGGCACGGCACCATCGGCGTGGCCACCGTGCTCGTCGAGACCGGCATGGTCGAGGTGAGCGAGCCGGTCACCACCGTCCGCCTGGAGGTCCCGGCCGGGCTGGTCGTGGTGGACGTGGCGGTCGAGGACGGCGTGGCCACGTCGGTGACCCTGCGCAACGTCCCGTCCTACTGCGACCGGCTCGGCGCCGTCGTCACCGTGCCCGGCTTCGGGGAGATCCCCTACGACCTGGCCTACGGCGGCAACTTCTACGCCATCGTCGACCTGGACGCCTACGGCCTGCCCTTCGACCGCAAGGCCAAGAACGAGATCATCGCCGCCGGCCTGGCCACCATGGAGGCGATCAACGCCGCCGACCGCCCGGTGCACCGCGAGGACGAGCGCATCCAGGGCTGCCACCACGTCTACTTCGCCGCCCCCGGCTCCGACGCCCGCCACTCCCGGCACGCCATGGCCATCCACCCCGGCTGGTTCGACCGCTCGCCGTGCGGCACCGGCACCAGCGCCCGCATGGCCCAGCTGCACGCCCGCGGCGAGCTGCCCCTCGGACGGGACTTCGTCAACGAGTCGTTCATCGGCACCCGGTTCGTGGGGCGGCTGCTGGAGGAGACCGCCGTGGGCGGCGCGCCCGCCGTGCTGCCGTCGATCACCGGCCGCGCCTGGATCACCGGCACCGCCCAGTACTTCCTCGACCCGCGCGACCCGTTCCCCGAGGGCTTCGAGCTGTGATCACGACCGTCGACTACCACACCGGCGGCGAGCCGTTCCGGATCGTCACCAGGGGCGTGCCCGAGATCCCCGGCGCGGACGTGGCGGCGCGGCGGGTGGCGGCCGCGGGCGTGGCGGACGGCGTGCGGCGGCTGCTGTGCCACGAGCCGCGCGGCCACGCCGACATGTACGGCTGCTTCCTGGTCCCGCCGGACGACGCCGGCGCGCACCTCGGGGCGCTGTTCTGGCACAAGGACGGCTTCTCCACCGCCTGCGGGCACGGCACGATCGCGCTGGGCGCGTACGCGGTGCACGAGGGCCTGGTGGCCGCCGCGCCGGACGGCGTCACGGACGTGGTGATCGACGTGCCGTCCGGGCGGGTCACGGCCCGGGTGCGCACCGGCGGCGGGCGGGTGCGGGGCGTCACGTTCGTCAGCGTGCCGTCGTACGTGCTCGCGCGCGGCGTCCCGGCCGGCGGCACGCGGGTGGACCTGGCCTACGGCGGCGCGATCTACGCCTCGCTGCCGGCCGCGGCCGTCGGCCTGCCGGTGGAGCCCCGCCACCTGGACGCGCTGATCGGGCACGCCCGGCGGATCAAGGCGGACCTGGCCGGGCACCCGGCCACTCGGCACCCGTCCGACGAGCGGCTGTCCGGCGTCTACGGCGTCATCTTCCACGAGACCCTCCCCGGCGGGCCGCCGGACGCAGGCGGCGTGGCCCGCCAGCGCAACGTCACGGTCTTCGCCGACGGCGAGGTGGACCGCTCGCCCTGCGGCTCCGGCACCGCCGCCCGGCTGGCGCTGCTGCACGAGGCCGGGTTCCGGGGCACGCTGGTGCACAGCGGCATCGTGGGCAGCGCCTTCACGGCCCGGGTGGGCGAGGTCGTGCCCGGGGGGATCGTCCCGGAGATCGAGGGCATGGCGTACCGGACCGGGCGGCACGTCTTCGAGCTGGATCCCGAGGACCCGATCGGAACGGGGTTCGTCCTGCGATGAGCGATCTGCCGTATCTCGACGGCGCCACCGTGGAGCGGCTGGTGCCGATGGCGCGGGCCGTACAGGTCCTGGAGGACGCCCTGCGCGCCGGGCTCGACCCCGAGGCCACCCCGCGGCGCTCCGCCGTGAGCCTGCCCGCCGGGCAGCTCCTGCTCATGCCCGCCGCCACCGCCCGCTACGCCGGCGTCAAGGCCGTCTCCGTCGCGCCGGGCAACCCGGAGCGCGGGCTGCCCCGCGTCCAGGGCACGTACCTGCTGCTGGACGGCGGCACCCTGGCCCCGCTGGCCGCCATCGACGGCACCGCGCTCACCTCGCTGCGCACCCCAGCGGTCTCGGCGCTGGCCGTGCGGCACCTGGCCGCGCCGGAGGGCGGCCGGCTCGTCGTCTTCGGCAGCGGTCCGCAGGCGTGGGGGCACGTCCTGGCCCTGCGCGAGGTCCGCCCGGTCACCGAGGTCACGATCGCCGGGCGCGACCGGGCCCGCGCCGAGGCGCTGGCCGCCCGCTGCCGCGCCGCCGGCCTGCCCGCCCGCGCCCTCGCCCGCGAGGAGGACGCCGTGCCGGCCGATCTGGCGGCGGCCGTGTCCGCGGCGGACCTGATCGTCTGCTGCACGACGGCGAGGCGGCCGCTGTTCCCCGGTAAGCTCGCCCGCGACGGCGTCACCGTCGTCGCCGTCGGCTCCCACGAGCCCGCGGCCCGCGAGCTGGACGGCGATCTCGTCGCCCGCTCCACCGTGGTCGTCGAGGCCAGGACGGCGGCGCTGGAGGAGGCCGGCGACGTGATCATCCCGATCCGCCACGGTACGATCACCTCCGGTCATCTCGCGGGCGGCCTCGCCGAGCTGGTCGCGGGGAAGGTGCCGGTCGGGCCGGGGCCGCGCGTGTTCAAGAGCACGGGCATGGCCTGGGAGGACCTCGTGGTCGCCGCCGCGGCCTACGAGGCGTGGATGTCCGGCAGGACGTAGGAGGGAGGGCGGATGGCCGCAGGGGACCGGCTCGACCTGCCGGCGGTGGGCGAGCGCCAGAGCCTGCGCGAGCAGGTCGCGCAGGCGTTGCGCGCCGCGCTGATCGCCGGCGAGATGCGGCCGGGCGTGGTCTACTCCGCCCCGGTGCTGGCCGCCCAGTTCGGCGTCTCGGCCACCCCCGTCCGCGAGGCCATGCTCGACCTCGCCAAGGAGGGCCTGGTCGAGGCGGTGCGCAACAAGGGCTTCCGGGTGACCGAGCTGTCCGACCGCGACCTCGACGAGCTGACCGAGCTGCGCCGCCTCATCGAGGTGCCGACCGTGGCCAGGCTGGCCGACAGCGCGCGGGCCGAGGAGTTCGAGCGGCTGCGCCCGGCCGCCGAGGAGATCGTCGCCGCCGGCGAGGCCGGCGACCTGCTCGCGTACGTGGACGCCGACCTGCGCTTCCACGTCGAGCTGCTGGCCCTGTCCGGCAACGCGCACCTGGTGTCGGTGGTCCGCGACCTGCGCAACCGGGCCCGCCTGTACGGCCTGTCCCAGCTCGCCGCGCACGACGCGCTCGGCGGCTCGGCCCGCGAGCACCTGGCGCTGCTGGACGCGCTCAAGAGCGGCGACGGCGAGGCCGTGGCCCGGATCATGGACGAGCACATCGGCCACGTCCGCGGCATCTGGGCCGGGCACACCGGCACCTGAGCCGGGCACACCGGCGCCTGAGCCGCCCGCGGCCGGCCGGCGGGCGCGACTTCGCGCGTTCGGGGATCGAGCACTCCCCGGGGGAGGTACCCTCAATGCGGACCGGCCGGACGGACACGTCGCGGGCCCGCCCGCACCCCCCGTCCAGCGGGGTGGCAGGGCGGCGATCCCCGCCGGATTCCGGCCGACACAGGACAAGCGCCGACACAGGACAAGCACGGTCACGCGGAACCCCGCACTCCGCTGGCCTTCCCCGGGCTCGGCACACCCCGCCCACCAAGCCGAGCCCTCCGCCGCGCGCGCCCGCGCACTCCCGTCCCGCCCGGGGCGCGCGGCGGACCCCCTTCTTCCTACTTCTTGACGCGCCTGGTCGAGCCGAGGCTCGCGGCCACCACGCACACGACGGCCGCCCACTGCTGCGCGTGCAGCACCTCGCCCAGCAGCAGCACGCCGACCAGCGCCGCCACGGCCGGCTCCAGGCTCATGAGGATGCCGAACACGCGCGGCGGCATGCGCCGCAGCGCCTGCAGCTCCAGCGAGTACGGGATCACCGACGACAGCAGCCCCACGCCCAGCCCGATGAGCAGCAGGTGCGGCTGCAGCAGGCCGGCCCCGCCGGTGGTGACCCCGACCGGCGCGACCAGCACGGCCGACACGACCATCGCGAACGCCAGCCCGCTCGTACCGGGGAAACGCCGCCCGGCCGCCGCCGACAGCAGGATGTACCCCGCCCAGCAGGCCCCGGCCACCATCGCGAAGCCGATGCCGAGCCAGCTCACCGACGCCGACTCGCCCCAGGGGGCCAGCAGCACGACGCCGGCGCCCGCCAGGGTCACCCACAGCAGGTCGATCCGCCGCCGCGAGGCCGCCACCGCCACCCCCAGCGGCCCCAGGAACTCGATGGCCACCGCGATGCCCATCGGCAGCCGCGCCAGGGCCTCGTAGAAGGTCAGGTTCATCAGGGCCAGCGTCGCGCCGAAGCCGAGCCCCACCGCCCAGTCGCGCCAGGCCAGCCCCTTCAGCCGCGGCCGCACGAACGTCCCCATGATGAGCGCCCCGGCCGCGATGCGCAGGAACACCACCGCGCTCGGCGGCAGCACCGCGAACAGCTCCTTGGCGAACCCGGCGCCGATCTGCACCGACAGGATGCCCAGCAGCACCAGCGAGGACGGCGGGATCGAGTCGGCGGCCGCGCGCAACACGTTGCCCGGCCGCGGCAGGCCGGAGCCGCGCTCGAACGGTTCGTCCAGGGCGAAGGCGGTCACGGAACTCCTCGGAAGAGACATCAGACGGATGAGCGTGACCGGTAGAGCCTACTGGCGGCCAGGTATATTTCCGCATTTAGAGTGATGTCTCATGGACGCCCCCGCTCCTCCCGCCAGCCTCGTCCGGCCGCCGCTGGGCGTCTCCGCGGCCTCGTTCGTCAGCAGCTTCGACCGCTTCGCCGTCAGCCCCATGCTCGTCGTGATCGCCACCGACCTGGGCGCGCCGCTGTCGGCGTCGGTCGCCGCGGCCAGCGGCTACTACCTGGCCTACGGGCTCACGCAGCCGCTGTGGGGAGTGCTGTCGGACCGGTTCGGGCGGGTGCGGGTGATGCGCGGCGCGCTGTTCGGCGCGGCGCTGGCGGGGCTGGTCTCGGCGCTCATGCCGGCGCTCTGGGCGCTGGTGGCGGCCAGGGTGGTGACCGGCGCCTGCTTCGGCGCGGTGATCCCGACGGGGCTGACGTACGTGGGCGACACCGTCCGGGCCGAGGCGCGCCAGCGCGCGCTGACCGACCTCATGGGCGCCGCCGCGCTCGGCACGGCCCTGGCCACCGGGCTGGCCGGCGCGCTGGCGGGGCTGGTGAGCTGGCGGGTGGCCTTCACCGTGCCCGCCGCCTGCGCCCTGGCCTGCGCGCTGGCCCTGCGCGCGCTGCCCGAGCCGCGCCGCGAGGGCGGGCCCGCGGGCGTGGCGCGCTTCCTGCGCCTGGTGCTCGGGCACCGCTGGGCCCTGCTGGTCTTCGCGCTGGCCTTCACCGAGGGCGCGATCATGCTCGGCGTCATGCCGTTCCTGGCGCCCGCGCTGGAGCACGCCGGCGTCGCCGCCGCGCTCGCGGGGCTCGGCATCACCGCCTACGGGCTCGGGCTGTGGGCCCAGGCCAAGCTGGTCAAGCGGCTGTCGGGGCGCTGGCCGGCGCCGCTGCTGATGGCCGCGGGCGGGGCGCAGCTCGTGGCGGGCTTCGCGCTGGCGGCCGCGCACGTCAGCATGGTCACCGTGGCGGTCACCGCGCTGCTGCTCGGCGGCGGCTGGTCGTTCCTGCACTCCTCGCTGCAGACCTGGGCGACCTCCGTGGTGCCGCAGGCGCGGGGCACCACGGTCGCGTTCTTCGCCGCCGCGCTCTTCGTCGGCAGCGCCGTCTCCTCGTGGGCGGCCGGGCCGCTGGCCGAGGAGGGCCGCTACCCGCTGTTGTTCGGGCTGGCCGCCGCCGCGGCGCTCCCCCTGACCGCCGTGGCCGTCCTCACCCGCCGCCGCTACCTGCTCGCCCGGACCGCCTGAACGCGCTCACGCGCCGGCCCGCCTACTCCCGGCCCGCCCGCTCCCGGCCTCGGGCCCGCTCACTCCCAGCGGAACGTCCGCGACACCAGCGCCAGCGACAGCACCGCCCAGGCGGCCAGCACGCCCAGCGGGGCCAGCGGCAGCGCCGCCCCCTGGGCGAGCACCGCGCGCAGCCCGCCGGTCAGCGCCGAGATCGGCAGCACCTCCAGCGCCGGCCGCACGCTCCCGGGGAACTTCGACAGCGGGAAGACCACCCCGCCGGCCCCCAGCAGCACGAGGTAGACGAGGTTGGCCGCGGCCAGCGTGGCCTCCGCGCGCAGCGTGCCGGCCATGAGCAGGCCGAGCCCGCTGAAGGCCGCCGTGCCCACCACGACGAGCAGCGCCGCGCCCAGGAACGACCCCTGCGGACGCCACCCCAGCGCCAGCCCCACGGCCACGATCACCACGGCCTGGACGCACTCCACCGCCACCACGGCCGCCGTCTTGGCCAGCATCAGCCCGGCCCGCGACAGCGGCGTGGCGCCGAGCCGCTTGAGCACGCCGTAGCGGCGCTCGAAACCGGTGGCGATGGCCTGCCCGGTGAAGGCCGTGGACATCACCGCGAGGGCCAGCACGCCGGGCGCCAGGAAGTCGACGCGCCGCCCGCCGCCCATGTCGACGATGGGCGCCAGCGAGAAGCCCACCAGCAGCAGCACCGGGATGACCAGGGTCAGCAGGAGCTGCTCGCCGTTGCGCAGGATGGCCCGCAGCTCCGCGCCGGCCTGCGCCAGCACCATGCGCGGGAGCGGCGCGGCTCCCGGCGCGGGCGTGAGGTCGAGGACGGGCGCCGCGCCCGCGTCGTGGGCGCTCATCGCAGCTCCCTGCCGGTCAGCTCCAGGAACACGTCTTCGAGGGTGCGCCGCTCGATGCGCAGGTCGTCGGCCGTGACGCCCTCGGCCGCGCACCAGGCGGTCACCGTGGCCAGCAGCTCGGGCCCGACCTGGCCCTCGATGATGTAGTGGCCGGCGGGCGACTCCTTGGCCGCGCTGCCCGCCGGCAGCGCGTTGAGCAGCTCCTCCAGCGCCAGCCCCGGCCGGGCCCTGAACCTGAGCTGCCGCTCGGCGCCGGTCAGCTCGGCGGGGGTGCCCTCGGCCACCACCCGCCCCCTGTCGATGATCACCACGTGGTCGGCCAGCCGCTCGGCCTCGTCCATGTGGTGCGTGGTCAGCACCACCGACACCCCGGCCGCGCGCAGCTCGGCCACCAGCTCCCAGCAGGCGTGGCGGGCCTGCGGGTCGAGGCCGGCGGTGGGCTCGTCGAGGAAGACCAGCTCGGGGCGGCCGACGACGGCCGCGGCCAGCGACAGCCGCTGCTGCTGGCCACCCGACATGCGCCGGTAGGGAGTGCGGGCGTGCCCGGCCAGCCCCAGCCGGGCCAGCAGCGCCCCCGGGTCCAGCGGGCGGGCGTAGAAGCGCGCGACCAGGCGCAGCCACTCGCCGCAGCGCATCGCCGGCGGCACCCCGCCGGCCTGGAGCATGATCCCGACCCGGGCGCGCAGCTCGGGCCGCTCGGGGGAGAGCCCCAGCACCCGGACGGTGCCCGCGTCGGCGGTGCGGAACCCCTCGCAGATCTCGACCGTGGACGTCTTGCCCGCCCCGTTGGGGCCCAGGACGGCCGTGACCGCGCCGCGCTCCGCGCGCAGGGCGAGGCCGTCGAGCGCCGTGGTGCCGCCGTAACGTTTGACCAGGTCGAGGATCTCGACGGCTGGGGAATCCATGGCCACGAGTCTAAGGACTGCGCGGGGCGGTCCGGTCCTCAGGTGAGCCCACGGAGCGGACGCTCTATGGAAAGTTCCGGAAATATCTGATAACTGGGAATTAGGAGGACCGGATAACGGTTTCCGTACCTCGGCCCTCGTGGGCCGCCTGGTTCGCGAGGAGAGGGGTTCACGCATGTCCGTGGCTGAAGCCACGTCCACGTCCGCCGCCGTCCGGTCCGAGCGCGGGAGCCGCAGGGTGCTCCTGCTGGTCATCCTCGGCGCGCTCTCGGCCATCGGACCCCTCTCCATCGACATGTACCTCCCGGCGCTGCCCGCCATCACCTCCGAGATGCTCAGCGCCCCCGCCCAGGTCCAGCTCACGCTCACCGCCTGCCTCATCGGCGTGTCGGTCGGGCAGGTCATCGCCGGGCCGGTCAGCGACGTGCGCGGGCGGCGGGTGCCGCTGATCGTGGGCGTGGCCGGGTTCATGGCGGCCTCGCTGTTGTGCGCGTTCGCGCCCTCGGTGCCCATGCTCATCGCCTTCCGCCTGCTGCAGGGCATGCTGGGCGGCGCGGCCCTGGTCATCGTGCGCGCGGTCGTGCGCGACCTGTACGACGGCGCCGCCATCGCCCGCATCTTCGCCACGCTCATGCTGGTCAGCGGCCTGGCGCCGATCCTGGCCCCGATCGCCGGGGCGCAGCTGCTGGCGTTCACCTCCTGGCGCGGCGTGTTTGTGGCGCTCAGCCTGGCCGGCGTCGTGCTGCTGGTCGCCGTGCTGGCCGGGGTGCGCGAGACGCTGCCGGCCGGGCAGCGCGAGAGCGGCGGGCTCGGGCACACCGTCCGCACGTTCTGGCACCTGCTGCGCGACCGCTCGTTCATGGGCTACGCGCTGACCGGCGGCCTGGCCTTCGCCGGCATGTTCGGCTACATCTCCGGCTCGCCGTTCGTGCTGCAGGAGGTCTACGGCGCCACCCCGCAGCAGTACTCGCTCATCTTCGGGCTCAACGCCCTCGCCCTGACCGCCATGGCGCAGGTCGGCGGCCGGCTGTCGGGCCGGGTGCCCCCGGTCGCCCTGGTGGTCGCGGGGCTGGCCGTCAGCCTGGCCGGCGGGGGCCTGCTCATGACCGCCGCGCTCACCGGGCTCGGCCTGTGGGGGATCGTGGCGGGACTGTTCGTCATCATGCTCGGCCAGGGACTGACGCTGCCCGGCACCGGCGCGCTGGCCCTGAGCTCGCAGCCGGCCCAGGTGGCCGGCAGCGCCTCGGCGCTGATGGGCGTGCTGCAGTTCGCGCTGGGCGCGCTGGCCGCGCCGCTGGTCGGCCTGGCGGGGGCGGGCACCGCCGTGCCCATGGCCACGGTCATGCTCGGGCTCGTGGCCGCCGCCGCGGCGGCGTTCGCCGTCCTGGGCCGGCCGTGGCGCCGGGCGGCGGCCTGAGCGGGCGCGAGGGACGAGCGGAGTAAGGTAAGGCTACCCTGCGTGACAAATTCCATTGCCGAGCTGCTCGGATTCGTTTGTGAGCCGGGAAGGATTTACGGCACACTGATGTTGTGAAAAACATGCCCACGATCGAGCCCGGTAGCGAGCGCGGCACCCGTGCCCGCGTCGCCAGGCTGATCCTTGAGCATGGTCCCGTCGCGGCCGCGGCCCTGGGGGAGCGGCTCGGGCTCACGCCCGCCGCCGTCCGGCGTCACCTCGACGCGCTGCTGGCCGACGGGATGATCGAGCCTCGTACGACCCGGCCGCGCGGGCAGCGCGGGCGGGGGCGGCCGGCCAAGCTGTTCGCCATCACCGACGCGGGGCGCAGTGCCTTCGAGCACGCCTATGACGACCTGGCCGGCAGCGCGCTGCGCTACCTGGCCGAGCGCATGGGGCCGGGCGCGGTGGCCGACTTCGCCCGCACGCAGGTCGCCGGTCTGGTCAAGCGGCTGGAGCCGGTCATGCGCGCGGTGCCGGCCGAGCAGCGCGTCCAGGTGCTCGTGCAGGCGCTGTCGGCGGAGGGGTACGCCGCCTCGGCCAGCAAGGCCAAGTCCGGCGGCGACCAGCTCTGCCAGCACCACTGCCCGGTGGCCCACGCGGCCGCGGAGTTCCCTCAGCTCTGCGAGGCCGAGACGGAGGCGTTCGCGCAGCTCCTCGGCACGCCGGTGCAGCGCCTGGCCACGATCGCGCACGGCGACGGGGTCTGCACGACGCACGTGAGCCCGCAGACGCTGGGCGAATCCGCACATAAGGACAAGAGTCCTCACGATAAGAGCAAGGAGACCGGAAGGTGACTGTCACCGACCGCCCGGAGCTGGAAGGCCTCGGGAATTACAAGTTCGGCTGGGCCGACCCGGACATCGCGGGGGCGACGGCCAGGCGCGGCCTGTCCGAAAAGGTCGTCCGCGAGATCTCCGCCCTGAAGAACGAGCCGGAGTGGATGCTCGACCTTCGCCTCAAGGGTCTCCGGCTCTTCGACAAGAAGCCCCTGCCCGCCTGGGGCGCGGACCTGTCGGACATCGACTTCGACAACATCAAGTACTTCGTGCGCTCGACGGAGAAGCAGGCCGCCTCCTGGGACGAGCTGCCCGCCGACATCAAGAACACCTACGACAAGCTCGGCATCCCCGAGGCGGAGAAGCAGCGCCTCATCGCCGGCGTCGCCGCCCAGTACGAGTCGGAGGTCGTCTACCACAAGATCCGCGAGGACCTTGAGGAGAAGGGCGTCATCTTCGTCGACACCGACACGGGCCTCAAGGAGCACGAGGAGCTCTTCAAGGAGTACTTCGGCTCGGTGATCCCGGTCGGCGACAACAAGTTCGCCGCGCTCAACACCGCCGTGTGGTCGGGCGGCTCGTTCATCTACGTGCCGCCGAACGTCGAGGTCGAGATCCCGCTGCAGGCCTACTTCCGGATCAACACCGAGAACATGGGCCAGTTCGAGCGCACCCTGATCATCGTGGACGAGAACAGCTACGTCCACTACGTCGAGGGCTGCACCGCGCCGATCTACTCCAGCGACTCGCTGCACAGCGCGGTCGTCGAGATCATCGTGAAGAAGAACGCCCGCTGCCGTTACACGACCATCCAGAACTGGTCCAACAACGTCTACAACCTGGTCACCAAGCGCGCCGTGGCGTACGAGGGCGCGACCATGGAGTGGATCGACGGCAACATCGGCTCCAAGGTCACGATGAAGTACCCGGCCGTCTACCTCATGGGCGAGCACGCCAAGGGCGAGACCCTGAGCGTCGCCTTCGCCGGCGAGGGCCAGCACCAGGACGCCGGCTCCAAGATGGTGCACCTGGCGCCCAACACCAGCTCCAGCGTCATCTCCAAGTCGGTGGCGCGCGGCGGCGGCCGCACCTCCTACCGCGGTCTGGTCCAGATCGAGGAGGGCGCGCACGGCAGCGCCAGCACCGTCAAGTGCGACGCGCTGCTGGTCGACCAGATCAGCCGCTCCGACACCTACCCCTACGTCGACGTCCGCGAGGACGACGTCTCGATGGGCCACGAGGCCACGGTCTCCAAGGTCAGCGAGGACCAGCTGTTCTACCTCATGAGCCGCGGGCTCGACGAGGACGAGGCGATGGCGATGATCGTGCGCGGCTTCGTGGAGCCGATCGCGCGCGAGCTGCCCATGGAGTACGCGCTCGAGCTCAACCGGCTGATCGAGCTGCAGATGGAAGGAGCCGTCGGCTGATGGGCCTGAACGAGAAGCCCCTGTCGACCCTGCACGAGAAGGCGTCCTACGACCTGGGCGACTTCGAGGTCCCGGCCGGCCGCGAGGAGGCCTGGCGCTTCACGCCGCTGTCCCGGCTGAAGGGCCTGCACAACGGCAAGGCCGAGGCCGTGGGCCACGTCCGCCTCGACGTGGACGCGGCCCCCGAGGTCACCGTCGAGACGGTCGGCCGCGACGACGCCCGCGTCGGCAAGGCGTTCACGCCCACCGACCGGATCAGCGCCCAGGCGTGGAACAGCTTCGAGAAGGCCACCGTCATCACGGTGCCGCGCGAGGCCGTCGCCTCCAGGCCGACCGTGCTGACCCTGACCGGCGAGGGCGACGGCGCCGCCTACGGCCACCTCGTGGTCGCGGTGGAGCCGCTGGCCGAGGCCGTGCTCGTGCTCGACCACCGGGGCAGCGCGGTCTACGCCGACAACATCGAGTTCGTCGTCGGCGAGGGCGCCAACCTCAAGGTCGTCAGCCTCCAGGACTGGGACGACGACGCCGTGCATGTCTCGCACCACCACGCCCAGCTCGCCAAGGACGCCACCTTCCGCAGCTTCGTGGTGACGCTCGGCGGCGACCTGGTCCGGCTGTCGCCCAGCGTGGCCTACACCGCCCCCGGCGGCGACGCCGACCTGTCGGGCGTCTACTTCGTGGACGCCGGGCAGCACCTGGAGCACCGCCTGCTGGTCGACCACTCGCAGCCCCACTGCAAGAGCAACGTCGACTACCGCGGCGCGCTGCAGGGCGAGCGGGCGCACGCCGTCTGGATCGGCGACGTGATCATCAGGGTCGAGGCCGAGGGCACCGACACCTACGAGCTCAACCGCAACCTGATCCTCACCGACGGCGCCCGCGCCGACTCGGTGCCCAACCTGGAGATCCTCACCGGCGAGGTCGCCGGCGCGGGGCACGCCTCCGCCTCCGGCCGCCTCGACGACGAGCACATCTTCTACCTCCAGGCGCGCGGCATCCCCCACGACGAGGCCCGCCGCCTGGTCGTGCGGGGCTTCCTCGGCCAGCTCATCGAGAAGATCCAGATCGAGGAGATCCGCGAGCGCGTCATGAGCGCCGTGGAGGCGGAGCTCGCCCGATGAGCTTCGAGAAGGTGTGTACGCTCGCCGACATCCCCGACGGAGGGGTCATCGGCGTGGAAGTGGGGGAGACCCCGGTGGCGCTGGTGCGCAAGGGCGGCGACGTCTACGCCCTGCACGATGTCTGCTCGCACGCCGAGGTCAAGCTCAGCGAGGGCGAGGTCTACGACGGCACGCTGGAGTGCTGGCTGCACGGCTCGTGCTTCGACGTGCGCACCGGCAAGCCGACCGGCCCGCCCGCGACCCAGCCCGTGAACGTCTACACAGTCAAGATCGACGGCGATGACGTCCTCGTCTCGCTCTCGAAGGAGTCATAAGCAATCATGTCCACCCTTGAGATCCGCGACCTGCACGTCGCCGTCGAGGACAAGGAAATCCTGCGCGGCGTCAACCTGACCGTCAACGCGGGCCAGACCCACGCCATCATGGGCCCCAACGGCTCGGGCAAGTCGACGCTCGCCTACGCGATCGCCGGTCACCCCAAGTACACCGTCACCGGCGGGCAGGTCCTGCTCGACGGCGTCGACCTGCTGGAGCTGTCGGTCGACGAGCGCGCCCGCGCCGGCCTGTTCCTGGCCATGCAGTACCCGGTCGAGGTCCCCGGCGTGTCGGTGTCGAACTTCCTGCGCTCGGCCGTCACCGCGGTCCGCGGCGAGGCGCCCAAGCTGCGCGAGTTCGCCAAGGACCTCAAGGGCGGCATGGACGCCCTGTCCATCGACCCGGCCTTCGCCCAGCGCAACCTCAACGAGGGCTTCTCCGGCGGCGAGAAGAAGCGCCACGAGATCCTCCAGATGGAGCTGCTCAAGCCGAAGTTCGCCGTCCTCGACGAGACCGACTCCGGCCTCGACGTGGACGCGCTGCGCGTGGTGTCGGAGGGCATCAACCGCTTCCGCGCCGCCGGCGACACCGGCGTGCTGCTCATCACGCACTACACCCGCATCCTGCGGTACGTGAAGCCCGACTTCGTGCACGTCTTCGCGGGCGGGCGCATCGTCGAGGAGGGCGGGCCGGAGCTGGCCGACAAGCTCGAGGCCGAGGGCTACGAGCAGTACACGAAGGCGACTGCATGACTTCCACCAGCTTGGACGTGGAGAGGATCAGGAAGGACTTCCCGGTCTTCTCCCGCGAGCTGCCCGACGGGCGACCGCTCGTCTACCTCGACTCGGGCAACTCCTCGCAGAAGCCCACCCAGGTCATCGAGACCATGCGCGAGCACCTGGCCCTGCACTACAGCAACGTGGGCCGGGCCATGCACGTGCTCGGGGCGGAGTCCACGGAGGCGTACGAGGGCGCTCGCGACAAGATCGCGTCGTTCGTCGGCGCGCCCTCGCGGGACGAGGTGGTCTTCACCAAGAACGCCTCCGAGGCGCTCAACCTCGTCGCCTACTCCTTCGGCAACCCCGCCAACACCGACCCCCGCTTCACCCTCGGCCCCGGCGACGAGATCGTCGTCTCCGAGATGGAGCACCACTCCAACATCGTGCCGTGGCAGCTGCTCGCGCAGCGCACCGGCGCGACGCTCAAGTGGTTCGGCGTCACCGACGAGGGCCGGCTCGACCTGGCCGACGGTGTCGTCACCGAGCGGACGAAGATCGTCTCGGTGGCCCACCAGTCCAACGTGCTCGGCACCATCAACCCGGTCGCCGAGCTGGCCCGGCGGGCGCACGAGGCCGGGGCGCTGATCATGCTGGACGCCTCCCAGTCCGTGCCGCACCACCCGGTGGACCTCGCCACGCTGGGCGCCGACTTCGTGGCCTTCACCGGCCACAAGATGGTCGGCCCGTCCGGCATCGGGGTGTTGTGGGCGCGGGCCGAGCTGCTCGACGCCATGCCCCCGTTCCTCGGTGGCGGCGAGATGATCGAGGCGGTCTGGATGGACCACTCGACCTACGCCCCGGCCCCGCACAAGTTCGAGGCCGGCACGCCGCCCATCGTCGAGGCCATCGGGCTCGGCGCGGCCGCCGACTACCTGACCGCGGTCGGCATGGACGCCGTCGAGGAGCACGAGCGCCTGCTGACCGGCTACGCGCTGGAGGCGCTGCGCGAGGTGCCCGGCCTGCGGATCATCGGCCCGGAGACGCTGGAGCAGCGGGGCGGCACGGTGTCGTTCACGCTGGAGGGCATCCACCCGCACGACGTCGGGCAGATCCTCGACGACCAGTTCGGCGTCGCGGTGCGCGTCGGGCACCACTGCGCCCGGCCGCTGCACCTGCGCTTCGGAATACCCGCGACCACGCGGGCGTCGTTCTACCTGTACAACACCACGGGCGAGATCGACGCTCTGGTGCGCGGCATCCATCACGTTCAGAAGGTGTTCGCATAGCCATGATCGGCGAGTCGATGTACCAGGAGTTGATCCTGGAGCACTACAAGCACCCGCAGGGGCGGGGGCTGCGCGAGCCGTACGACGCCGAGGTCCACCACGTGAACCCGACGTGCGGCGACGAGATCACGCTCAGGGTCAAGGTGGACGGCGGCCAGGTCCTCGACGTCTCCTACGACGGGCAGGGCTGCTCGATCAGCCAGGCCGCCGCCTCGGTGCTGCACGAGCTGACCACCGGCTCGTCGGTCGAGGAGTCGCTGTCGGTCGTCGACGAGTTCACCCGGCTCATGCAGGGCAGGGGGCAGGTGGAGGCCGACGAGGACGTGCTCGGCGACGCGGTGGCGTTCGCGGGCGTGGCCAAGTTCCCGGCGCGCGTGAAGTGCGCGTTGTTGTCCTGGATGGCCTACAAGGACGCAGTGGTGAGGAGTGCTGCCCAGTGAGCAAGCCCACGGAGACGCCCACGACCGACTTCGACGGTGAGACCACCGTCGAGGAGGTCATGGAGGCGCTCAAGGACGTGGTGGATCCCGAGCTCGGCATCAACGTGGTCGACCTGGGCCTGGTCTACGGGCTCAACCTCGACCCGGCCGGTGACGCCAAGCCCGTGGCCACCATCGACATGACGCTGACCAGCGCGGCCTGCCCGCTGACCGACGTCATCGAGGACCAGGCCCACTCGGCCCTGGACGGCATGGTGTCGGACGTGAAGATCAACTGGGTCTGGCTGCCGCCGTGGGGGCCGGACAAGATCACCGACGAGGGGCGCGAGCAGCTGCGTATGCTAGGCTTCAACGTGTGATCTCTTACGCTGTCGCGGCTGGCGTCCGAACGTCAGCCGTTTCAGCGTGTCACCAAGGTTTTCGGAAGGTCCGAACTCGGCCGGGAATTATCCGATAACATCCCGGCGTTGGTAACAGATGTACCTGACGCCTCATCGCGCGTTGAGCACTGCCTGCGGCCGGTGCCCCGGTGCATCCCCCCATTTTTCTTTGATCTTGTACGGCGTGTGCCGTACATCTTGGCTCGTCCTTTCGCAGAAGTGACGTGCCACTTCGACGGAAAGGCACGACTTTCGTGACCATGCTTGACGCTGTCATGCCCACGCTCGACGACGAGAACGTCTCCGGCGCGCCCGCCACGGCGGCCCCGGAACGCGCCGCCGAGCCGGGCCCGTCCGAGTTCGAGCTGCTGGGGCTGCCCAGGCCGCTCATCTCCGGGCTGGCCAGGATGGGCATCGACAGTCCCTTCCCCATCCAGAGCGCGACGATCCCCGACGTGCTCGCCGGCAACGACGTGCTCGGCCGCGGCCAGACCGGCTCCGGCAAGACGCTCGCCTTCGGCCTGCCCACCATGGCCCGCATCGCCGGCGCGAGGCCGGCCCCTGGCCGCCCCCGCGCCATGATCCTCGTGCCGACCCGCGAGCTCGCGCTCCAGGTCCACGACGCCCTCGAACCCCTCGGCCGCGGCCTCGGGCTGCGCATGAAGGTCATCGTCGGCGGCATGTCCATGGGCAAGCAGATCGAGGCGCTGCGCCGCGGCGTGGACCTCGTCATCGCCACCCCCGGGCGGCTCGGCGACCTTATCAGGCAGGGCGAGTGCTCGCTCTCCGACGTCGAGGTCAGCGTCCTGGACGAGGCCGACCACATGTGCGACCTCGGCTTCTTCCCCGTCGTCACCGACCTGCTCGCGCAGACCCCGACCGACGGGCAGCGGCTGCTGTTCTCCGCCACGCTCGACGGCGACGTCGACAAGCTCGTGCAGCGCTTCCTCAAGAACCCCATCACGCACTCGGTGGCCCCGGCGACCTCGCCGGTCGACACCATGGAGCACCACGTGGTGCAGGTCACCCGCGACGACAAGTTCGACGTGACGGCCGAGATCGCCAACCGCGAGGGACGCACCATCATCTTCGTGCGCACCCAGCACGGCGTCGACCGGCTGTGCAAGCAGCTCGCCCGCGTCGGCGTCAAGGCCGGCGGCCTGCACGGCGGCAAGCGCCAGAACCAGCGCACCCGCATCCTCGCCGAGTTCCGCGAGGGCGCGATCAACGTGCTGGTCTGCACCGACGTCGCGGCGCGCGGCATCCACGTGGACAACATCTCGCTGGTGCTGCACGTGGACCCGCCCCAGGACCACAAGAGCTACCTGCACCGCGGCGGGCGTACCGCGCGGGCCGGCGAGAAGGGCACGGTCGTCACGCTGGTGCTGCCCAACGAGCGGCGCTCCACCGACGCCCTGACCCGGCGGGCCGGCATCCACCCGTTCCGCCTCAAGGCCACCCCGGGTCACCCGCGGCTGGCCGAGGTGACCGGCGCCCGTGTGCCGAGCGGCGAGGCCATCCCCGTGTGGGAGCCGGACGTCCGCAAGCCGCTGCGGCCGCGCCGCGACGGCGGCCACGGCGGCGCCGAGCGCCGCGGTGACCGGGGCGGCCGGCGCCCGCGCCGCGACTTCGACGGCGAGCGCCGCCCGCGCCGCCACGAGGACGGCGAGCGTCCCTTCGGCGGCGGCAACGGCGCCGGCGAGGACCGGCGTCCCCGCCGGCACTCCGACGAGCCGCGCACCATCGGCGGCGACCGCGACCGCGGCTACCGCCCGAGGCGCGGCTTCCGCGAGGGTGCCCGTGACGGCTTCCGCGACGGCGCCCGTGACGGCTTCCGCGACGACCAGGACCGCCGCGGCGGCAGCCCGCGCGACGACCGTGGCTTCTCCGGCGACCGTGGCTTCTCCGGTGACCGTGGTTTCTCGGGTTCGGGCGACCGGGGCTTCTCCAGCGAGCGCGGCCACTCCGGTGACCGTGGCTACTCGGGCGACCGTGGCTTCTCCAGCGACCGTGGCTTCTCCGGTGACCGTGGCTTCTCCGGCGATGACCGGCGAGGTGGTTACCGGGGCGGCTACCGCGGCGACGACCGCGGCGGGCGCGGACAGGAGCGCGGGGCGCGTGGCGACTGGCGCGGCGGTTCCGACGACCGCGGCAAGCGTCCCCGCCCGTTCTCGTCCGACCGCCGATACGCCCGCTGACGGCTGACGGCACACCACGACGGACCGCCCGCCGTACCTCCTGCGCGAGGTGCGGCGGGCGTTCGCGTGCCGGGGGTCAGCCCTTGAGGCCGCTCAGCGCGATCCCCCGGGTGAAGTACTTCTGGAAGACCAGGAAGAACACGATCGTCGGCACCGACGCGATGAACCCGCCCGCCATGATCGCCCCTTGCTGGTCCGGCGCCCCGAAGTAGGAGTTGAGCCGCGCCAGCGCGACCGGCAGGTTCGCCATCTCGTCGCTCTGCACGATCACCAGCGGCCACAGGAAGTTGTTCCACTCCGCCAGCACGATGAAGATCGACATCGCGGCGAGCGCCGGCCGCAGCAGCGGCAGCACGATCTTCCACCAGATCCGCCACTCGCCGGCGCCGTCCACCCGCGCCGCCTGGATCAGCTCGTCCGGCACCGACTGCAGGAACTGCACCAGGAAGAACAGCACGAACGCCTTGGCCAGCGCCGGCACGATGTAGGCGGTGTAGGTGTCCAGCCAGCCCAGGTTACGCATGATCACGTAGTTCGGGATCAGCGTGGTCTGCCAGGGCACCATCATCGACGCGATGATCATCAGGAAGATGATCCGCCGCCCCCTGATCCGGTGCTTGGCGATCACGTACGCCGCCAGCGAGCAGATCAGCAGCGACCCCACGGTGATCGACGTGGTGACGAGGACGCTGTTGAACAGGAACCGCCAGAACCCGAAGTCCACGTGGAAACGCTGGAACACGCCCTGCAGATGGCCCGGGTTGACCCGTTCCGCGGTGTACTCGGGATCGTAGAAGTTGACGAACGACGGCGAGCGCGGCACGAACGACGGCGGCACCCTCCCCAGCTCGGCCGGCGGCTTCAGCACCGTGATGATCAGCCAGTAGAACGGCACCACCATGGTCAGCGACAGCAGGTAGAACGGCAGGCGCAGCAGGTGCCGGTTGACCCGGGCCCGCCCGCCGCCGGCGCGGGGCTGCTCGTGGCGCGCCCGCCGCGCCGGGCCGGCCGGGCCCGCCGGGGCGGTCGTGTCCAGCGGGACGGCCATCACAGCTCCTTCATCGCGCGCCCGACGCGCAGGTTGACGAGGCTGAGCACGAAGATGATCAGGAACAGCACCCAGGCGATGGCCGAGGCGTAGCCCAGCTTGAAGTGGGTGAACCCCTGGTCGTAGAGGTAGGGCACGATCATCAGCGCCGAGTCGAGCACGCCGCCGATGTTGTTGGTGCCGCGGAAGATGATGTAGACCGCCTCGAACACCTGGAACGCCCCGATCAGCCCGGTCACCACCACGTACGTGGTCACCGGCCGCAGCAGCGGCAGCGTGATGTGGCGGAATCGCTGCCAGGCCGAGGCGCCGTCGATCCTGGCCGCCTCGTAGAACTCCTCGGGGATCGAGCCGAGCCCGGCGACGTACAGCACCATGCCGTACCCCATGCCGCCCCACACCGACATCAGCACCAGGATCGGGATGGTCAGCGCCGGCGTGGCCAGCCAGGGCACGGCCGCGCCGCCGAACCAGCTCACGACCGTGTTGGCCAGGCCCACCTCGCTCGGGAACAGCACCCACTTCCACATGAGCATGAGCGCGATCGAGGAGGTCACCGAGGGCAGGAAGAACAGCGTGCGCATGACCCGGTGCGGCCAGCTCGTGCCGTTGAAGGCCAGCGCCAGCCCCAGCGACAGCAGGGTGCCGAGCACGACCGACCCGGCCACGTACAGGGCGGTGTTGCCGAGCGCGTGCCGGAAGCGGGCGTCGCCCGCGAGCCGGGTGAAGTTGTCCAGGCCGGTGAGGACGGCGGGGTTGACGCCGTCGAACCGGGTGAAGCTGAGGTAGAGCGAGTTGGCCAGCGGCCAGAGCAGGAACGCCGCGAACAGCGCGAGGAAGGGCAGCAGCATCGCGTACGAGGTGCCGTAGCGGCGCAGCCTGCTGCCGAGGGGGGCGGGACCCGCCATTGTCGAACTCCTATCGGCCGTCGGGCTGCTATCCGGCGTTGCGCTCCATGACCTTGGCCGCCTCGGCCAGCGCCGTCCTGACGTCCGACTTGCCGAGGATGGCCGACTGGAGCTGCTTGGCGACGTCCGAGGCGCTCTCGTCCCAGCCGGGGCAGCCCGGGGCCGCCTTGCCGGTGCCGATCGCCTCGGCGAACACCCGCGCCTGGTCCGGCGTGAACGTCGAGCCGCCCACGATCTTGTCCGGGCGCGGCGGGATGTAGGAGATGTTGCGCTTCCTGGCCTCGCCGGAGACGGCGGCGATGGCCTCGTCGCTGTACATGAACTTGACGAAGTCCGCGCCGGTCCTGGCGTACTTGCTGAAGGAGGTCACGCCGATCGCCCGGCCGCCGATGAACGTGGTGGGACCGGCGGGCCCGGCCGGCAGCGGCGCCAGCGCCCACTTGCCCTTCAGCTTCGGCTTGTTGGCGTCGATGCCGAGGGCGATCCAGTTGCCGGCGACGACCATCGCGGTGCCGGTGTCCAGCGCGTCGGAGCCCTCGACGGTGGCGGTGGGCACGCCGTGCTCGCGATAGAGGTCCACCCAGTACGTCAGCGCCCGCTCGGCCTGCGGCGTGTTCAGTGAGGGCTTGCAGTCGGGGGTGTAGAAGGTGCCGCCGGCCTGGTAGAGGTAGTTGAAGTAGCCGATCCAGTCCAGGTTGCCCCAGTCCTGGCTGTAAGGTTTCTTGACCCCGGCCGCCTTGAGCCTGCCGATGTCGTCCACCAGTTCCTGCCACGTCCTGGGCGGGGCGGCGATCCCGGCCTCCTTCAGCAGGTCCGTGCGGTAGTAGAGGGCCAAGGTGGACATGTCGAGCGGCACGCCGTACACCGAGCCGTCGGGGGAGACCGCCGACTCCCACTGGGCGGGCTGGGCCTGGCCCTTGAGCGCCTCGATGCCGTGCTCGCGCAGGTCCACCATGGCGCCGCGGGCGCCGAACTGGATGGTCCAGGTCATGCCGCCGGACAGGATGTCGGGGCCGGTGCGGCTGGTGGCCGCGGCCAGGAGCTTGGCGTAGGCGTCGTCCCACGACAGGGTCTGCACCTTGACCGTCACGTTGGGATGTTTCTGGTGGTAGAGGTCGGCCGCCTTCTGGAAGGTCGCCGTCTCGTCGTCGCCGCCCGTGGACCAGAAGGACAGGGTCATGGGGGCGTTCTGGTCGGCCTGCCGGGTCTGGGTCTGGCCGCTGGTGGCGCAGGCCGCGCTCAGGGCCGCCACCAGGACCGTGCTGCACGCTGCCAGGGTTCGTCGCATGAGGCCATCCGATCTCTCCGTCGGATGGGCGCCGGACTTGCGCCGGCGGACGTGCGGATGTGCCTGCGGGTCCCATGACCGGCGCCCAATTGTCCGTGCGGAGCGGATCTCATCACTTAAGCGGGTAAGCCACAATAGGGAGTTTTTTAAGAGAGCGCGTTCCCGGCCGTTCACAACGGTGATGACCTCCGGTTACGCGGCCGCCGGAAAATCCGGTCACGATGAAAACGGAGCGGTGCTCCCCCGGGGGAGCAGGCGCGCGGGCGGCTCCTGGGCGCCGCCAGGCCCTCCTCCGTCCCGCCCGCCCCGCACCTGTTCGCCCCGCACCTGTTCGCCCCGCACCACGCGCAGCAGGACCCTGGCGGCGTGCGCGCCGTAGGCGGGGACGTCCCGCGTGACGGCCGTCAGCGGCGGCCGGACCACCTGGGAGAGCGGCGAGTCGTCCCAGGCCACGATGGACAGCGCGGTCGGCACGTCCAGGCCCATCTCCTGGGCCACCGACAGGCCCGCCACCGCCATGATGTCGTTGTCGTAGACGATCGCCGTGGGCCGCGGCCGCGCGCTGAGCAGCAGGCGGGTCGCCCGCGCCCCCTCCTCGCCGGTGTAGTCCGTGTGCGCCACCGGATGCCCCGCCAGGCCGGCCGCCGCGCAGCAGCGCGCGAACGCCTCGTCCCTGATCCTGGTGTGCAGCAGCGCCGGCAGGCCGGCCACCCGGGCCACCCGCCGGTGGCCGAGCGCCGCCAGGTAGCCGACCACCTCGCGCAGCACGGCGGCCTCGTCCGACCAGACCGCGGGCAGCGAGCCCGCGCCCGACGGGTGCCCGGCCACCACCGCCGGCATGCCCAGCCGTTCCACCACCGGCACCCGGGGGTCGGCGGCGCGCAGGTCCACCAGGATCGCGCCGTCCACCCGGCCCTCGCCCCACCAGCGCCGGTAGAGGGCGATCTCGGCCTGGTGGTCGGGCACCACCTGCAGCATCAGCGCGCACGAGCCGGCCGCGAGCTCGTCCTCGACGCCGCTGATCAGCTCCATGAAGAACGGCTCCACGCCGAGGAAGCGCGCGGGCCGGCACAGCACCAGGCCGATGGCGTCGGCCCGGGCGCCGCTGAGCGAGCGCGCGGCCAGGTTGGGCCGCCAGCCCAGCTCCTGGGCGATGGCCCTGACGCGCGCCCTGGTCTCCGCCGAGACCCCCGGGCGGCCGTTCAGCGCGTAGGAGACGGCGCCCTTGGACACGCCGGCCCGCCGGGCGACGTCGGCGATCGTCGGCCTCTTCACGCGTGCTCCTCTCCGCGTCCCCGCCGCGCGCGACACATCGCTGAACCGTATCAGCGACATTGACAATGCCCGCCTCGGTAGGGGCACAATGCTTTTCCGGTTCATAAACCGGAAACGGGTTCGCGGACAAGCCCCCGGGAGTTCCGGGCGGCCGGCGCAGTCATCGGATCTGCGGGCGGCCGCGCGGCGGGTGCGCGTACGGTGAGCACACCCTGTCCGATGCGTACGCAGGAGCGCAGATGTTCGTCGACATGCCCCTCGCCCGGCTCCGCGAGTACCTTCCCGAGCGTGCCGAACCGGCCGACTTCGACGCCTTCTGGCGGCGCACGCTCGCCGAGGCCCGCGCCCACGACCTCGCCGCCGCGTTCGTCCCCGTCCCCTCGGAGCTGACCGTCGCCGACGTGTACGACGTCACCTTCGCCGGCTTCGGCGGCCACCCGGTCAAGGGCTGGCTGCTGCTGCCCCGCCAGGCCGCGGGGCCGGTGCCGTGCGTGGTGGAGTACCAGGGCTACGGCGGCGGGCGCGGCCTGCCGATCGACTGGCTGTTGTGGCCCAGCGTCGGCTACGCGGTGCTCGCCATGGACAGCCGGGGCCAGGGCGCGGGCGGCTGGCGGCGCGGCGACACGCCCGACCCGTACCCCGGCACCGGGCCGCAGACGCCGGGCGTCATGACCAGCGGCGTGCACGACCCGGCCGACTACTACTACCGGCGGCTCTACACCGACGCCGTGCGGGCGGTGGAGGCCGCGCGGGCGCATCCCGGGGTGGGCCCGGTCGCGGTGGGCGGCGCCAGCCAGGGCGGGGCCATCGCCCTGGCCGTCTCGGCGCTGGCCGACGAGGTCACCGGCGAGCTGGCCTGCGCGCTCGTCGACGTGCCGTTCATGTGCCACATCAGGCACGCCACCGAGATCACCGGCGAGTACCCGTACGCCGAGATCGCCGCCTACTGCCGGGCGTTCCGGGAGCGGGTGGAGGACGTGTTCGCGACGCTGGCCTACTTCGACGGGGTCAACTTCGCGGCCCGCGCCGCCACGCCCGCGCTGTTCTCGGTCGCGCTGCAGGACGGGATCACGCCGCCGTCCACGGTGTTCGCCGCCTACAACCACTACGCGGGGGAGAAGGACATCCGGGTGTACCCGTACAACGGGCACGAGGGCGGCGAGTCGGCGCACGCCCTGGAGCGCGTCGCGCGGGCCAGGAAGGCGTTCGGCTGACCGCACGGCCAGGGGCGGCCGGCCGGGCGGCCGGCGGGCGGCGTCTCGCGTGGCGGAATCGGGGCGGCGTCATCCGCTCCCGCAGACTAGGCTTGTCAGGCACGTCATCCGACCGACGAGAGAGACCATGAAGACCTTCGAAGAGCTGTTCGCCGAGCTGTCAGAGAAGGCCCGGACCCGGCCCGCCGGCTCGGGCACCGTGGCCGCCCTCGACGCCGGCGTCCATGCCATCGGCAAGAAGGTCGTCGAGGAGGCCGCCGAGAGCTGGATGGCGGCCGAGCACGAGTCAGACGACAGGGCGGCCGAGGAGATCTCCCAGCTCCTCTACCACGTGCAGGTGCTCATGATCGCCAAGGGCATCGGGCTCGACCAGGTCTACAAGCATCTCTAGGGCGCGCGCCGCGCCCGCCGCCGTCCCCGACCTGGACAAGCACGAGAGCGAACGAGGACCGACATGCTGCGTCTGGCAGTACCCAACAAGGGCGCGCTCAGCGAGGCCGCCCAGGCCATGCTCAAGGAGGCCGGCTACCGGCCCCGCCGCGACAGCAAGGAGCTGGTCGTGGTCGACCAGGACAACGGCTGCGAGCTGTTCTTCCTGCGCCCCCGCGACATCGCCGTCTACGTCGGGGAGGGCACCCTCGACGTCGGCATCACCGGCCGCGACATGCTCGTCGACTCCGGCGCGCCGGTCGAGGAGATCATGCCGCTCGGCTTCGGCGGCTCCACCTTCCGCCTGGCCGCCACGGCCGGCACGATGACCTCGGTCAAAGACCTCCAGGGCCGGCGGGTGGCCACCTCCTACGCGGGGCTGCTGGAGAAATACCTGTCCGACCAGGGCGTGGACGCCCGCGTGATCAAGCTGGACGGCGCGGTCGAGACCGCCATCAGGCTCGGTGTGGCCGACGCCGTGGCCGACGTCGTCGAGACCGGCACCACGCTGCGCAACGTCGGCCTGGAGGTCTTCGGCGACCCGATCATGCGCTCGGAGGGCGTGCTGATCAAGCGGCAGGGCGCGCCGGAGACGGCCGGCGAGGGCCAGCTCGTCCGACGCTTCCAGGGCGTCGTGCACGCCCGCGACTTCGTCATGATGGACTACGACATCCGGGCCGAGCGCATCGAGGAGGCCATCGCGCTCACGCCCGGCATGGAGGGGCCCACCGTCTCGCCGCTGCACCGCGAGGGCTGGGTGGCGGTGCGCGCGATGGTCCGCCGCAAGGGCCACCAGCAGGTGATGGACCAGCTCTGGGACATCGGCGCGCGGGCCATCCTGGTCACCGACATCTACGCCTGCCGCCTCTGACGCCCGCCCTCCGCCGCGGAGGGCACCCCTGACAAATGTCACGGCCGAAGCCGGAAGGATCGCACTTACCGGGCGTCGGCCGTGACCCTAGCGTTTCAGACATGAACGCCATCACGTTCGACCGCGTCAGCAAGCACTACGGGGACGTGCTCGCCGTCAACGATCTCTCCCTCGCCGTCGAGCCCGGCTCCACCGTGGCCCTGCTCGGCCCCAACGGCGCCGGCAAGTCCACCTCCATCAGCCTGCTGCTCGGCCTGCTGCGCCCCACCTCCGGCCGCGTCTCGGTGCACGGCCGCACCCCTGACGAGGTGGTCCGCGACGGCGAGATGGGCGCGATGCTCCAGCAGGGCGCGCTCATCCCCGAGCTGAGCGTCAAGGAGCTCGTGGACCTCGTCCGCCGCCTCTACCCGCGCCCGCTGCCCCTGGACGAGGTCCTGGAGCTGGCCGACCTGACCGGGCTGGCCGGCCGGCGGGCGAACAAGCTGTCCGGCGGCCAGGCCCAGCGCGTGCGCTTCGCCCTGGCCATCGCGGGGGCGCCGAAGATCCTGCTGCTCGACGAGCCGACCGCCGCCATGGACGTGGAGTCCCGGCTGCGGTTCTGGGCCGGCATGCACGACTACGCGGCCGGCGGGCGCACCGTGCTGTTCGCCACCCACTACCTGGAGGAGGCCGACGCGCACGCCGACCGGGTGGTGGTCATCGCCCGCGGCCGGCTGGCCGCCGACGGCACCGCCGCCGAGATCAAGGCCGGGGTGGGCGGCCAGACCGTCCGCTTCGCCCTCGGCGGGCAGCCCTCCGCCGGGCTGGACCGGCTGCCCGGCGTCACCGCCGTCGAGATCGCCGACGGCGCGGTCACCCTGCACACCGCCGACCCCGACGCCACCCTGGCCGCGCTCTACCGCGGCACCACGCTCGACGTGCGGCACGTGCAACTGTCCGGGGCCGACCTCGAAGCCGCCTTCCTCGCCCTCACCCGGGAGTCCTGATGTTCTACTACGCCAAGACCGAGGCGCTGCGCATGCTGCGCAACCGGCGCTACCTGATCTTCGTGGTGGCCTTCCCCGTCCTGCTCTACCTGATCAACGCCAACATCTACGGCAAGCAGACCGACGACCAGGGCGTCGCCTACAACGTCGTCCTCATGGTGTCGATGGCCGCCTACGGCGCGCTGGCCTCGGCCATGATGAGCTCGGCCGTGCCCTGGGCCACCGAGCGCCAGTCCGGCTGGCTGCGCCAGCTGCAGATCACCCCGCTGCCGGGCTGGGCGATCGTCGCCACCAAGCTGTGGACCGCGATGTTGCTCGTGCTGCCGTCGCTGCTGCTGGTCAGCGTCGTGGCGATCGTGCAGCAGCACGTGTCGATGCCGCCCGCGCGCTGGCTGGGGCTGCTGCTGGCCATGTGGCTGGGCACGATCCCGTTCATCGCGCTCGGGCTGGCCATCGGCTCGATGTTGTCGGCCGACGCCGCCCAGCCCGCCGCGATGTTGTGCATGTTCGGGCTGGCCCTCGCCGGGGGCCTGTGGTTCCCGCCGGAGGTCTTCGGGTCCACGATGAAGGCCGTCGCGGACGTCACTCCGTCCTACCACTACGCGGCGCTCGGCTGGAGCGTGGTCGGCGGGGGCGGCGTCGAGCTCGCCGACGTGCTGGTCGTCGCCGGATGGGGAGTGGTGCTCGGCCTGGCCGCCGCCTACCTCTACCGGCGGGCTACCGTTCGGTCATGAGCTTCGCCGAGCGCATCAGCTTCGGCAGGGAGGACGAGCGGCCGTCACTGGCGCGGCGGCTGCTCGGCATCTCCGTCGGGCTGGTCTACCTGGTCTTCCCCGTCGCGGAGATCGCGACCGGCGCGATCACCGGCACCCGGGCGCTCTGGGCCGGACTGCTGCTGGCGGTCTTCGTCACCACCTTCCTGGCGACGGTGGCGAGCGCCAGGAGCTTCGTGGAGCGCAACCGCTGGACCTACCCGCTGCTCGCGGTCACCACCGCGCTCGGGATCACCGGCGCGCTGGTGATCGGCGGCTCCTGGCTGAGCCTGCCGGTCTTCACCGTCGTGCTGTACGGGTTCGCGCTGCCGCCCGCGTGGGCGCTCGTGGGCCTGGCCACCAGCCTGGCCGTGGTCGTCGGCGGCGGCCTGCTGCACGGCAGCAGCCCCGAGTCCATCATCATCCTCGGCCTCCAGGTGGTGACGCTCGGCATCCTGTTCATCAGCGTCCGCAACACCCGGACGCTGGCCTTCAAGCTGCGCCGCGCCCAGGACGAGATGGCCCGGCTGGCCGCCGCCGAGGAGCGGCTGCGCATCGCCCGCGACCTGCACGACCTGCTCGGCCACAGCCTGTCGCTGATCGCGCTGAAGAGCGAGCTGGCCGGGCGGCTGGCCGAGGGCTCGCCCGAGGTGCGGCGGGAGGTCATGGACATCGAGAACGTCGCCAGGAAGGCGCTGTCGGAGGTGCGCGAGGCCGTCACCGGCTACCGGCGGCACGGCCTGGCCGAGGAACTCGACGGCGCCAGGTCCGTGCTGGCGGCGGCGGGCGTGCGGGCCCGCGTGCAGGTGACGGGCACGCCCCTGCCGGAGCCGGCGGAGAGCCTGCTGGCCTGGGCGGTGCGCGAGGGCACCACGAACGTCGTGCGGCACGCGCGGGCCGCCTGCTGCGAGATCAGGGTGACGCACGGCGACGGGCACGCCATCCTGGAGATCATGGACGATGGACGCGGCGCGGGGCCGTACCGGATGGGCAACGGGTTGTCGGGGCTGGGCGAGCGGGTCGCCGGGGCGGGCGGCGCCATGACGGCCGGGCCGGCCGGGCGGGGGTTCCGGTTGCGGGTGGAGGTGCCCGCGTGATCCGGGTGATGCTGGCCGAGGACCAGGGCATGGTGCGCGGCGCGCTGGCGTCCCTGCTGGGCCTGGAGCCGGACATCGAGGTCGTCGGCGAGGCCGCCGACGGCGCGCAGGCCGTCGAGGTCGCCGCGCGGGCCCGGCCCGACGTGGCGCTGCTCGACATCGAGATGCCCGGCGTCGACGGCCTGGCCGCCGCCGCAGCGATCACCCGGGACGTGCCCGGCTGCCGGGTGATGATCCTGACCACGTTCGGGCGCCCCGGCTACCTGCGTACGGCCATGGAGGCCGGGGCGGTGGCCTTCCTCGTCAAGGACAGCCCGGCCAGGGAGCTGGCGGCGGCCATCCGGCGGGTGCACGCGGGGGAGCGGGTCATCGACCCCGGCCTGGCCGCGGCGGCGCTCAGCGCCGGCCCCAACCCGCTGTCGGGGCGCGAGCGCGACGTGCTGGCCGCCGCCGCGGACGGCTCCACCATCGGCGACATCGCCGGGCGGCTGCACCTGTCGGAGGGCACCGTGCGCAACTACCTGTCCTCGGCCATCCAGAAGACCCACGCCCGCAACCGCATCGAGGCCGTGCAGCGCGCCCGCACCCAGGGCTGGCTCTGACGCCCCGGCGGGCTGGCTCTGACGCCCCCGGCCGGTTAGCGCAGCGCCGCCACCGCCCTGATCGCCTGGTCCACCTGCTCCGGGGTGGTGACGATGCTGGTGCCGAAGCGCAGCAGCGGCGGGTTGTACGGCGTCACGCTGGCCACCACCTTCTGCTCGTGCAGCCGCCGGACCGCCTCGAACGGCTCCATGCCGCTCACCGAGCAGCACACCAGCCCGGCCGACAGCTCCGCCGCCACCGGCGTGGCGAGCGTGACGGAGGGCAGCTCGCGCAGGCCCGCCTTGAGCCGCGTGGCCAGCTCCTGGGTGCGGCGCTGCACGCGGTCCTTGCCGATGGCCGACATGAACGCGAACGCCCGCGGCAGCGCCCACCGGTGCTCGAACGCCTTGAACCCGCCCGGCGTGACCAGCTCGGCCGTGCTCGGCCCCGGCGCCCGGCCCTGCCAGGCGTCGAACGCGGCCCCGCTGAAGCTCGGGATGACCGGCGAGATCGCCTTCCAGTCGCCGCCCCACACGATGCCGGTGCCGCGCGGCCCGAACAGCCACTTGTGGGTGCCGCTCACCAGGAAGTCGCAGCCCAGCTCGCCCGGCCCGTCGGCCAGCGCGCCGAACCCGTGCACCCCGTCCACGCACAGCAGCGCCCGGTCGTGCTCGTCGCGGCCCCGGTTGACCTCGGCCAGCAGGTCGGCGACGGCCCGGACCGGGACGCGCACGCCGGTGCTCGAATGCACCCAGGTGAGCGCCACGACCCGGGTCCGCGGGCCGAGGCCCTTCCTGACGGCCTCCACCATCCGGTCGGCGGAGGCGGTGGCCGGGTCGTCGTACAGGCGGACCCTGCGGACCTTCGCCCCCGTACGCTCGGCCAGCAGGCGCAGGCCCTCGTGGGTGGCCAGGAAGTCGTGCTCGGTGGTCAGCACGTCCTGGCCGGGGCGCAGCCGGACGCCCGAGTACAGCAGGCCGAGGCCCATCGTCGTGCTGTCGGTGAGGGCGATGTCGCCCGGCCTGGTCGGGATGCCCAGGTACTGGGCCGCGGCCTCGCGGACGGTCTGGTCGGGCTCCGCGCCGCCGGGCGGGACGTACTCGGGGTCGGCGTCCAGGCCGTCGCGGTAGGTGCGGACGGCCTCCCGTACCGGGGCCGGAGCGGGCGCCAGGACGAACGCGGCGAACTGGGCGTAGGCCGGGTCGAGCGCGAACTGGGCGCGGACGGAGGCCCAGTCCTGGGGGTCGAAGGCGGCGCCGCCCGCGTGCGGCGCGGCGGATCCGGAGGGGGCGGGGCCGGAGGGGGCCTGCGGCTGGGCGGGCGTGCAGGCCGCGACCCCGGCCAGCAGTCCCGTGCCGAGCAGGGCCCGTCTGTTCAGGGCCCGTCTGTTCTGGGGCATGCCTCCTTCATAGCCGTACGGAGGCCCGCGGCCCAGCATGATCCGGTGACGATCGGGCTCGCGCCGCCGCCAGGCGCCGGCCGCGGTCACCTCCCTGGCCAGGTCCGCGACGCGGACGATGCCGAGGCAGCGGTTCATCTCGTCGGTGACCACCAGGTCGTCGTAGACGCGGCCGGCGTCCCGGGAGGCGGCCGCATCGCGGCGGCGGGCGGCGTCACCGCGGGGACCAGCAGCTCCTGCGGCGCCCCGTACGAGCCCGCGCCGGTGGACCCGAGCAGGTAGCCGAGGTTCCGAAGGCCGTCCAGCCCGATCTTCCGCAACGGCCGGTCCTGCTCGTGGCACGGCCCGGTGAGCAGGAGGACGGCCTCGCGCGGGTGCCGGTCCGCCCCGTGCAGCGGGGCGAGCGCGCCCGCCCCGGGGAGCGCCGCGTGGACGGGCAGCTCCAGCGTCATCGGCAGCGGCCCGGCCCGGCCCGGAGCAAGGGGCCGGCACGGCTCGGGCGCACAGAAGACCTACGAATCAGATTTAACCGACATTTCCCCTTCGGTTCCGTGCCGGGGTGGCGGGGCACCGGCGGGAGCGGGGTCGGCTAGCCTTCCTGACATGAGCGGGCGTCCGGCCAGGGGCGGTGGCCGGTGGGTGGTGGTGCCGCCGGAGCGGGTGCACCCGTGGATCGACGGGTTCGCCGAGCGGCACGGGCCGTTCACGGCGAGCGGCGACGAGCGGGTGGTGCGGCTGCGGGCCGATGACGGCGCCCTGGCCGAGCTGCACGTGCCGTTCCCGCCCATGACGCCGGGGCCGCCGCACGTCAGCAGGCTGGTCGCGCACGCCCGCGCCGAGCGCAGGGTGGGCGTGTTCCTGGTCCGGCTCGGCGGGTACGCCGCCGGGGTCTTCCACGGCGGCGCGCTGGTGGCCTCCAAGGTCGGCTCGCGGCTGGTGCAGGGGCGCACGGCGGCCGGCGGCTGGTCGCAGCAGCGCTTCGCCCGGCGGCGGAGCAACCAGGCGGCCCAGGCGTTCGACGACGCGGTGGAGACCGCGGTGCGGGTGCTGTCGCCGCATCTGGGGGAGCTGGAGGCCGTCGTGCTCGGCGGCGACCGCCGGGCGGTGGACGCGCTGCGCGGCGACCGGCGGCTGGCGCCCCTGCTGGCGCTGGAGTCCGAGCCGTTCCTCGTGGTGCCCGACCCGAAGCTGGCCGTGCTCCGCGACACGCCGGCCACCTTCCGCGCGCTGCGCGTCCGGGTGGTGGACCCGGAGCCGCCCGCCTGACGGGGCCGCCCGCCTGACGAGGCCGCCCGCCTGACGGGGCCGGGCGCTTGACGGGGCTGGGCGGTGGCGCTCAGGAGGCGAAGGCGACTCAGAAGGCTCAGGAGGTGAAGGCGGCTCAGGAGGCGAGGCCGCTTCAGGAGGCGAAGGCCGCCCTGTGGTCGGCGAGGAACCGCTCCAGGGTGCGCGGTGGCCGCCCCGTGATCTCCTCGACCGCCGCCGTGGTGGAGGCCCAGCGGCCGTCGCCCGTCTCGGCCATCAGCGCGGCCAGCTCGGCCGCCAGCGGGCTCGGCAGGCCCTGCCGCTCCAGGTGGGCCGCCATCTCCGGCACCGGCAGGTCCACGTAACGGACCGGGCGGCCGAGGGCGGCGGTGACGCGCTCGGCGATGCCCTCGTGCGACAGCGACTCCGGCCCGGTGAGCACGTGGTCGCCGCTCGCCCCCACCGGCCGGGTGAGCAGCGCCGCCGCGACGTCGGCGATGTCCCTGGCGTCGATGTAGTTGACCTCCTTGGGGCCGTACGACCCGTGGAAGCGGCCGTCCCTGATCTCGCCCGGCAGGTTCTGCATGAACCCGGTCGGCTGCAGGATCGCGTACGGCACGCCCGAGCGCCGCAGGTGGGCGTCCACCTCGCCGTGCATGCCGCCGCCGAGCCTGCGCCCGGGCCGGGCGCCGCGCACGGACACGGTCACCACCTGGGCGACGCCGGCCCGCGCCGCGAGGTCGATGACGGCCCGGTGCGCGGCGACGAAGCCGGGCCACAGCGAGCTGTTGAGGAACAGCCGGTCGCCGGCCGACAGCAGCCGCCCGATCGTCTCCGGCCGCTCGAAGTCGCCCGGCGCGTGCGCGCACCCCAGGTCGTCGGCGGGCCGGCGGGCGACAGCGAGCACGTCGTGCCCGCGCAGCCGCTCCACCAGCGCCCGCCCGACGGTGCCGGTGGCCCCGGTGATCACGATCATCCCTGACACCTCCTAAGCGGAATCTCGGCTTCCGCTTGGCGCCGACGCTACACTAAGCGGAATTCGATCGTCCACTTGCGGGCGGGAGGGAGGCCACGTGCGCGCGGACGCCAGGCGGAACCTGGGCAGGATCGTCGAGGCGGCGGCCGAGGTCATGGCCGAGCGCGGGGTCGAGGCGCCGATGGAGGCCATCGCCAGGCGCGCCGGGGTCGGCGTCGGCACCCTCTACCGCCGCTTCCCCGACCGGCACGCCCTCCTCGCCGCCGTCGGCGACCACTACGTCCACGCCATGGCCGCCGCCCTCGACCGGGCCGCCGGCGAGGTGCCCGACGCCTGGAGCGCCATCGGGCGGTTCGTCTCCTGGGCGGCCGAGCCGGGCCGGGCCGCGCTGGCCGCCGCGCTGGCCGAGCTGCCCGTGGAGGCGTACACGGGCCGCGCCTCCTTCGCGCGCGCCCGCGCCGGCTGGCTGGAGCGGCTCGACGCGCTCGTGCGCCGGGCGCAGGCGGAGGGCTCGATGCGCCAGGACGTCGGCGCCGACGACCTCGTCCACCTGCTCAACGTCTTCACCTGCCACCCCGACCGGCTCCCCGCGCCCGTCGCCGCCGACCCGGGCCGGTACCTGCGCCTCATGCTCGACGGCATGCGCGCCGGGGCGGGTTGAGCGGATGACTGGATGCGGCCGGTCCCCGGATGTGATGCTGGTACCGAGGTCGAGAGGCGAGGTGGGCATGCGTAGTCAGGGGCCGCGTCTGGAGTGCCTGAGGATGAGGCCGCACGACCACATCGGCTGGGCCTTCACCGGGCCCGAGGAGTTCGCCGCGCTCGCCGGGCCGTTCCTGGCCGAGGGCGCGGCCAGGGGAGAGCGGATGATGTACGTCTGCGCCGAGCCGGCCCCGGACGCCGCGGCCCTGCTGGGCGGCGGGTTCGACCCCGGCGCCCTGGTGGTGGCGAGCATCGCGGAGGTCTACGGGCCCTCGGGCGTCGTGGACGCGGCCGGCCAGCGCGCCACCTTCGCCGCCGCGCTGGCCCGCGCGAAGGCCGACGGCTACAGCGGGATCAGGGTGGCGGCCGACAACACGCCCCTGGTCGCCGGCGAGGAGGGGCTGGCGGCGTGGCTGCGATGGGAGATCGTGGCCGACCGGTTCATGTCCGAGCACGCGGTCACCGGCCTGTGCGCCTTCGACCGCGACAAGGTGGACGTGGACCGCCTGCGCCACCTGGCCACGTTCCACCCGCTGTCGTCGGCGGGCAGCCCGGCCCCCCAGTACCGCGTCTTCGCCGAGGCGGGCAACCTGCGCGTCGAGGGCCAGATCGACTCCCTCGCCGTCAGCCAGCTCCGGCTGGCCCTGAGCGTGCTCCCGCCGGACACCGGCGTGCTGATCGACCTGGCCACGGCGGGCTTCACCAGCCGGGTGCCCCAGGCCCACCTGCGGCGCCTGGCCGACACCGGGGTGACCGTCACCATCCAGGGGGTGCCCGCCGGCCCCGATCCGGTCCTCGGCGAGCTGCGCTGAACGGGTGCCGGTGCGAGCGGTGACCGTGCCCTTGTGACCGTTTTGAGGTTTTGAGACGATTCAAAAGAATCTTGATGCCCGCTATGATGAGCCGAGTTCACCGTGGGGCTCCGTACGCGGACCACGTGAAAGCGGCGAATCATGCACCTGCAGCAGCACGGCCTCGTGAGGATCGATGGCGACCAGGAACATCAAGGAGGTCGCGCAGCTGGCGCGGGTCTCCGTGGGCACGGTGAGCAACGTGCTCAACCGCCCGGAGATCGTATCCCCCGCCACCCGCGAACGCGTCTTCGAAGCGATCAAGAAACTCGGGTTCGTCCGCAACGAGGTGGCCCGCCACCTGCGGGCGGGCCGCAGCAGGACCGTCGGGCTGGTCGTGCTCGACGTCGCCAACCCGTTCTTCGTGGACGTGGCCCAGGGCGCCGAGTCGGTCGCCGATGAGCACGACACGATGGTGGTGCTGTGCAACAGCGCCGGCGACCCCGGCCGCGAGCGCCGCCACCTCGACCAGCTCGAACAACAACGGGTGATGGGCATACTGGTCACCCCGGTCGAGATGGACAACCCCTGGCTGGAGGAGCTGGTCGCCCGCGGCACGCCGGTGGTGCTGGTCGACAGCCCGGCCACCGGGCGGCAGTGCTCGGTCGCCGTGGACGACCGGCTCGGCGGGCAGATCGCCGGCGCCCATCTCATCGAGCGCGGGCACCGGCGCGTCGCGTTCGCCGGCGGGCCGCCGTCCATCAAGCAGGTGGCCGACCGGCACGCGGGCATCGCCGGCGCCGTCGCGGCCGCCGGCGGCGCCGTCGAGCTGATGACCTGCACCGCGCCCTCGATGACCGTGGCGGGCGGGCGGATCATCGGCGAGCGCGTCGCCGCGCTGCCGCCCGGCGAGCGGCCCACCGCGGCCTTCTGCGCCAACGACATGATGGCGCTCGGCTTCCTCCAGGCGATGGCCACGCACGGGCTGCGCGTGCCCGAGGACCTGGCCATCATCGGCTACGACGACATCGACTTCGCGGCGGCGGCCGCGGTGCCGCTGTCGTCCATCAGGCAGCCGCGCGAGCTGCTCGGACGCACCGCCATCGACCTGCTGCTGGAGGAGGTCGCCGAGCCCGAGCAGCACCGGCACCGGCAGGTCATCTTCCAGCCGGACCTGGTGGTGCGCAAGTCGAGCGCCATGCGCCGCGACCCCTGACCCCCTGAGTCGCGCCCGGCGAAGGAGCCCGTTTGACCGCCACGGAGATCTACCGCAACCCCCTGTCCACCCCCGCCGAGCTGGCCGGTTTCCGGATGGAGGGTGACGGGGCCGTGTCCTTCCCGCAGGGGAGGCTGCGCCTGGAGAGCCGCCGCCCGCCCGCCGACGGTCAGGCGGCCAACCTGGTGCTGTGGTGCCCCGAGGAGTTCCCCGCCGACGTGCGGATCGAGTGGGACTTCTGGCCGGTCCGCGAGCCGGGCCTGGCGATCATGTTCTTCCACGCCCGCGGCCGCCGCGGCGAGGACCTGTTCGACCCCGCCCTGGCTCCCCGCACCGGCCCCTACGAGCAGTACCACCACGGCGACCTCGACGCCTACCACGTCTCCTACTTCCGCCGCATGTGGGAGTCCGAGCGCGCCCTCCACACCTGCAACCTGCGCAAGAGCCACGGCTTCCACCTGGTGGCCCAGGGCCCGGACCCGCTGCCGGGCGTGCTGGACGCCCGCGGCCCCTACGCGATGCGCCTCGACGTCAAGGGGGCGGCGATCACCTTCTCCATCAACGATTTGGTCTCGTTCCGCTGGGTGGACGACGGCTCGATCGGGGGTCCCGCCCTGGCCGGAGGCAAGATCGGCTTCCGGCAGATGGCTCCGCTCATCGGGGAGTACGGAAATCTCCGCGTTTTTCGTCATTGACTTTGAGTCGATTCAACACTAATTTCGCACCACCGACCGGCGTTCACCCGCTCGTAACGAGAGGGGAACCACGGTGCAACGCCCACCCCCGTGTCCTCGCACACGCCGTCAGAAGGTGCTGCGGGATGAGCCATCCAGCCATGTCGATGAAGGTCCAGGCCGTCTGCTCGGAGATTTTCTGGGTGGCGCGGCTGAACCTGCTGTGGATCGTCTTCACCCTTCTGGGCGGCGTGGTGCTCGGGCTCGGCCCCGCCACCGTAGCGGCCTACACGCTCGCGCGACGGCACCATCGTCATGAATCGTTTCAGGTCTGGGCCGCGTTCTGGTCCGTCTACCGACGGGAGTTCGTCCGGGCCTCGTTGCTGGTCCTGCCCCTGGTCCTCGCGGCCACGGTCCTGGCCGGCAACTACCTCTACCTGTCCGCTCTCGGGTCCGGCGCGGGAGCGCTGCGCGCCGTCACGTACGTGGCGCTCGTGGCGCTCGCCGCCGTCGGGGCCTACCTGGGGCCGCTCTACGTGCACTACGAGTTGCCGCTGTGGGGGTACATCCCGAAGGCATCACTGCTGGCGCTGACGCGGCCGGCCTCGACCGTGCTGCTGTTGTTCGTGCTCGCGGCGATCGTCTTCGCCGCCACGACGGTGCCCGCCCTCGCGCCGCTCGTCAGCGTCGGCGCGTGGATCTACCTCAACACGTGGCTCTGCCTGCGCTTCTTCGCGGAGAACGAGGCGCGCCTGCTTGCGAAAGGGAACTCATGAGCGCTTTCCGCCCACGGCTCGCTGCCGGCTTGTTAACGCTATCAGCCGTCCTGCTCGCTTCCGCCTGCTCGGGCGGGGGTGAGCAGGGCCAGGCCGGCGGCGACTCGCTGACCATGATGGTCCCCCTGTTCGGCACCGCCCCCAACCCCAAGGGCGAGATCCAGCAGGCCGTCGAGAAGCTGATCGGCAAGAAGCTCGCCATCACCTGGGTGCCCAACGCCGAGTACAACGAGAAGACCAACGTCGTGCTCGCCTCGGACAAGCTCCCCGACGTCATGGTCATCCAGGACAACAAGGCGGCCTCGTTCGTCAAGGCGGCGCAGGCGGGCGCGTTCTGGGACCTGACCGACAAGCTCGACACGTACCCGAACCTCAAGCCCAAGTCCGAGCAGGCCTGGATCAACTCCAAGACCGACGGCAAGAACTACGGCATCTACCGGGTGCGCCCGCTGCTGCGCTCGGCCGTCGTGCTGCGCAAGGACTGGCTGGAGAAGCTCGACCTGAAGCTGCCCGAGACCACCGACGACCTGTACGAGATCGCCAAGGCGTTCACGGAGAAGGACCCGGACGGCAACGGCAAGAAGGACACCTACGGCATGATCCTGCCGAAGTGGCCCGGCACCGGCTTCGCCGCCTCCAGCCCCTACAACGCCATCGACGTCTGGTTCGGCACCCCCAACAACTACGGCATGCGCGACGGCAAGCTCGTCCCCGAGTTCGACGTGCCGGAGTTCTGGGAGGCCCAGAAGTACATCAAGAAGTTCATCGACGAGGGCCTGGTCAACGCGGACTGGGCCACCTTCGACACCGGCAAGTGGAACGACCCGTTCGTCCAGGGCAAGGGCGGCATCATCATCGACGTCAACGTGCGGGCCGGCCAGCTCTACGACCTGTTCAAGGAGCTCGACCCCAAGACCTACGACCAGAAGGTCGCGATGGTGGGCAACCTCAAGCGCCCCGACGGCAAGAAGTTCTCCCTGCCGTTCACGGGCTTCAACGGCATCGTGGCGATCTCCAAGCAGAACGTCCGGACCGAGCAGCAGCTCGACGCGGTGCTCCGGACGCTGGACAAGCTGGCGTCCAAGGAGGGCGCGGTCCTGGTCAACAACGGGATCGAGGGCCGCAACTTCAAGGTCGAGGACGGCTTCGCCGTGAAGATCAACGAGCAGGACCCGGCGATCAAGACGATCAACAACGACGTCGAGAAGGCGTTCATCCAGCTCGGCACGACCGCCAGCCTCGGCGTGGCCGGCGAGGCGTACGAGTGGACGCGCGAGAGCGAGGCCGAGAGGGCGTGGCTCAAGCAGCGCGACGAGCTGATGAACCTCGACCTGCAGACCGCCGTCCACGACCCGTCGCTGCCGGTGATCTCGAAGACCGCGGTGGAGAAGGGGGCCACGCTCAACCCGATCCCCACCGACGCCCGGATCAAGTACCTGGCGGGCGAGCTGACCGAGGAGCAGACCAAGGCCGAGTTCAAGCGCTGGTACGACGGCGGGGGCACGCAGATCCTGGCCGAGCTCCAGACCGCCATCGCCAACCTCGGCGGCTGACCGACCCGACCGAGAGGGCCCGGACCAGCCGGGCCCTCTCCCGCGAGAGGAGGCCGCTGTGGCCACCGACCTGGCGCCACCTTCCGCGAAGGCGGCCCGCAAGGCCGGGCGCTCGCCCGAGGGCGCGCCCGGCAGGATCCGGCTGGGCGTCGCGATGCGGCGCTACCGCTGGCTGTACCTGATGCTCATCCCGGGCCTGGCCTACTTCGCGCTGTTCAAGTACCTGCCGATGTACGGCCTGACCATCGCCTTCCAGGACTTCGTGCCGTTCCTCGGCTACTCCGGCAGCCCGTGGGTCGGCCTCAAGCACTTCGAGGAGCTGTTCACCGGGCCCGACTTCGGGCGCCTGCTGTTCAACACGCTGTTCCTCGCGCTGCTGACGGCGGTCTTCGTCTTCCCCGCGCCGATCGTCCTGGCCCTGCTCCTCAACGAGCTGCGGGTGAGCGTCTACAAGCGGTACGTGCAGTCGCTGATCTACATCCCGCACTTCCTGTCGTGGACGATCGTCTTCTCCCTGACGTACCTGCTGTTCTCGGTGGACTTCGGGGTCGTCGCCGGGTGGATCCACGGCCTGACGGGCGGCCCCAAGGTCGACTACCTGGCCCGGCCGGAGTGGTTCCGGCCGCTGGTGGTCCTGCAGCTCATCTGGAAGACCTCCGGATGGGGCACGATCATCTACCTGGCGGCGCTGGCCGGGGTGGACCCCAACCTGTACGAGGCGGCCCGCATGGACGGCGCCGGCCGCTGGCGCCAGTTCGTGCACGTCACGCTGCCGGCCATCCGGCCCACGATCGTGGTCATGGCCATCCTGACCTCCGGCAACCTGCTCGACCAGAGCTTCGAGCAGATCTGGCTGCTCACCAACTCGCTGAACCGCTCGGTCGCGGACGTGTTCGACACCTTCGTCTACTACGTCGGCGTCCAGCAGGGCGGCTACAGCTACGCCACCGCGGTCGGCCTGTTCAAGGGCGTGGCGGGAGTCGTGCTCATCTTCGGTTCCAACTGGCTGGCCAAGCGCCTGGGCCAGCGCGGACTGTTCTAAGGAGTGCCCGGACATGTCTGCCACGACCACCGGCTCTGCCACGACCACCGGCGAGCCCGGCACGCCGATCCGGCACTACAGCTCGGCCGGCAGCCGGATCTTCGACACGCTCAACATCCTCTTCCTCGGCGGGGTGGCACTGGTCACCGTGCTGCCGCTGCTCTACGTGCTGGCGGGGTCCTTCGCGAGCGAGGCGGAGATCGCCTCCCGGCCGTTCTTCCTGTGGCCGGAGAAGTTCGTCACCAGCACGTACGCGTACATGTTCGAGAACGACACCATGATCCGGGCGCTGCTCACCACGGTCGGGGTGACGGCCGTCGGCACGGTGGTGCAGCTCCTGCTGACCTTCACCATGGCGTACCCGCTGGCCAAGCGGTACCTGCCGGGCCGCGCGCTGGTGCTGAACCTGGTGGTCTTCACGCTGGTCTTCGGCGGCGGGATCGTCCCCACCTACCTGGTGGTGCGCGACCTCGGCCTGCTGGACAGCTATTGGGCGCTGATCCTGCCGCTGGCGATCAACCCGTTCTACCTGATCATCGTCAAGTCGTTCTTCCAGGAGCTGCCGCAGGCGCTGGAGGAGGCCGCGCGCATCGACGGCTGCACCGAGCTGGGGGTGTTCTTCAAGATCGTGCTGCCGCTGTCCAAGCCGATCATCGCGACGTTCTCGCTGTTCTACGCCGTCGGCATCTGGAACGACTACATGTCGCCGCTGCTGTACGTCAACGACAGCAGCAAGTGGACGTTGCAGGTGCTGGTGCGCCAGCTCACCAGCCCCGACGCGGCCAACGCCATCAGCGCGCTGGACACGGTGTTCTTCCCGGTGGAAGGGCTGAAGTTCGCGGTCGTCGTCGTGGCCACGCTGCCGATCCTGCTCTTCTACCCCTTCCTGCAGAAGCACTTCGCCAAGGGCGTGCTGATCGGGGGCGTCAAGGAATGACCGCCGAAGGAGCCCGGGCGACCGCGCTGCGCTGGCTGGACCGGCCGGGTGACCAGGGGGTGACCTGGGGGGTCCCGTGGCCGCGCGGCGCGGTCGCGCCGGGGACGCCGTTCGCGCTGACCGACGAGGCCGGCCGCGACGTGCCCGTGCAGAGCTGGGTGAGCGCGACCTGGCCGGACGGCTCGGTCAAGTGGTCCGCCCACGCCGCCGGCGCCGGCCCGGCCGCCGCGGGGTACCGCCTGGAGCCCGGCCGCGCGCCCGCCGCGCCCGCCACCCCCGTCACCGTCACCCGCGACGGCGGCGCGCTGGCCGTCACGACCGGCGTGGTCACCTGGACGATCGAGGAGTCCGGCCCCACGCTGGCCCGCTCGATCGCGCGTCACACGGCCGGGAGCACCAGGGAGATCGCCAGGGACGTCCGCCTGGTCAGCCTCCACCAGGCCGGCCCCACCCCCGACGAGGGCGCCGCGCCGCCCCGCGAGCAGGCCACCGGCCTGGTCGAGCGGGTGACGGTCGAGCAGGACGGCCCGGTGCGCGCGGTCGTCCGCCTCGACGGGCACCACGGTGGGAGCCACGGTGGGAGCCACGGTGGGCACCACGGTGGGCACCACGGTGGGCACCACGGTGGGCATCACGGTGGCCGGCTGCCGTTCTCGGTCCGGCTGTACTTCCACGCCGGGGCCGAGGCGGTGCGGATCCTGCACACGTTCGTCTGGGACGGCGATCCGGAGCGGGACTTCCTGGCCGGGCTCGGCCTGCGCGCCGACGTCGTCATGCGCGACGAGCTCCACGACCGCCACGTGCGCCTGGCCGGGTCCGGCGGCTTCCTCACCGAGGCCGTGCGCGGCCTGACCGGGCTGCGCCTGGACCCCGGCGAGAGCGCCCGCCGCAACCAGGTCGCCGGGCTGCCCTGCGGCGAGCTCGCCCCCGAGGTGGCGAGCCGCCTGCACCTCGTGCCCGCCTGGAACGACCACACCCTCGACCAGTCCTCCGCCGACGGCTTCACGCTGCGCAAGCGCACCGCCGAGGGCCACGCCTGGGTGACGGTCCCAGCCGGCACCCGCTCGGCCGGCTACGGCTACCTCGGCGGCGTGAGCGGCGGGCTGGGCTTCGGGCTGCGCGACTTCTGGCGGCTGCACCCCACCCGCCTCGACGTCAGGAACGCCGCCGCCGGGTCGGCCACCGTCACCGTCTGGCTGTGGTCGCCGTCCGCGCCCGCCATGGACCTGCGCTTCTATCACGACGGCATGGGCCAGGACACCTTCGCCGAGCAGCTGGAGGGCCTGGCGATCACCTACGAGGACTACGAGCCGGGCTTCGGCGACCCGCGCGGCATCGCGCGCACGCACGAGCTGACCCTGCGCGCCCTCGGCGCCACGCCCTCCGCCGGGGAGCTGGCCGGCTTCGCCGCCGCCATGAACGAGCCCGGCCTGCTGACCGCCGCGCCCGCCCGGCTGCGCGAGGCGGGCGTGTTCGGCGTCTGGGAGCCGCCCGACCGCTCCACGCCCGCCCGCGCCGCGATCGAGGACCGCCTGGACTTCCTGTTCGACCTGTACGTCCGCGAGCGCGAGCAGCGCCGCTGGTACGGGTTCTGGGACTACGGCGACGTCATGCACACCTACGACGCCGACCGGCACACCTGGCGCTACGACGTCGGCGGCTACGCCTGGGACAACTCCGAGCTGTCGCCGGACCTGTGGTTGTGGCTGCAGTACCTGCGCACCGGCCGCGCCGACGTCTTCCGCTTCGCCGAGGCGATGACCCGCCACACCGGCGAGGTGGACGTCTACCACCTGGGCCGCTGGAAGGGCCTGGGCAGCCGGCACAACGTGCAGCACTGGGGGTGCAGCTGCAAGCAGGTGCGCATCTCCAACGCCGCCTACCGCCGCTTCTACCACTACCTCACGGCCGACGAGCGCACCGGCGACCTGCTGGACGAGCTGAGCGCGCCGGAGGAGACGTTCACGGTGGTCGATCCGCGGCGCAAGGTCCGCGAGGACGTCTACACTCCCGACCCGTCGGCGCTGTCGGTCGGGCTCGGCACGGACTGGGGCGCGCTGGCCGCCGCCTGGCTGACCCGCTGGGAGCGGCACGGCGACGAGCGGGCCAGGGACCGGCTGCTCGGCACGATGGCCGACATCGGCGCGCTGCCGCGCGGCTTCCTGACCGGCGAGGCCCGGCTGGACCTGGCCACCGGCCGCTTCGACACCTCGGCGGACGACATCGCGGTCTCGCACCTGTCGTCGTTGTTCGGGCTGCCGGAGATCTGCGCCGAGCTCATCGACCTGGTGGACGTGCCCGGCTTCGAGCGGGCGTGGCTGGAGTACTGCCGCCTCTACCTGGCCACCCCCGAGCAGCAGGAGGCGGAGGTCGGGCGGCGGCTCGACGGGATCTCGCTGATCCAGGCGCACAGCCGGCTGACGGCGTACGCGGCGGCCCGGACCGGCGACGCGGAGCTGGCGGCCTGGGCCTGGCGCAGGTTCGCCCGCGACGAGGGCGACCAGCTCAACACCAACCCGCTGCAACGGCAGGAGACGTGGGAGCTGACGCTCGTGGACGGCCCGCACGTCCTGGCCCCCGTGCGGGAGGCGGCGTTCGTCAGCACCAACGACGCCGCGCAGTACGGCCTGGCCGCCATCCACAACCTGGCCCTGATCGCCGAGCACCTGGAGGAGGCGGGCCCGGAGAAGGGACCCTGAGGGAAGGGACGGGCCCGGCGGGGCGTTAACCAGAGGTGGAGCTCCAGCCCGGAGCCCTACACTGATCGTATGCGCACTCCCGATTGATCAGGCGTAGCACGCCCATAACCCTCGTTTCCTAGCTCGGGAGTGTTTCCGCCACCATGATCATCGCTAATGATATCGAGCTGCGCGCGGGCGCGCGCCTGCTCATCGAGAAGGCCTCCTTCCGGGTCAACCCGGGGGACAAGATCGGGCTCGTCGGCCGCAACGGCGCCGGCAAGACCACGCTGACCAAGGTGCTGGCCGGCGAGGCCCTGCCGGCCGCCGGCTCGGTCACCACCAGCGGCTCGATCGGCTACCTGCCCCAGGACCCGCGCACCGGCGACCTGCAGGTGCTGGCCCGCGACCGCATCCTGTCCGCCCGGGGCCTCGACGAGGTGCTGCGCGAGCTGCGCGAGGCCGAGCTCGGCATGACCTCCGCCGACGAGCGCACCCGCGAGCGGGCGGTGCGCCGCTACGGCCGCCTGGAGGACCAGATGCACGTGCTCGGCGGGTACGCCGCCGAGTCGGAGGCGGCCTCGATCGCCTCCAGCCTCGGATTGCCGGACCGGGTGCTCGGCCAACCGTTGCAAACGCTTTCCGGCGGTCAGCGCAGGCGCGTGGAATTGGCCCGAATTCTATTCAGTGGCGCCGAAACTCTCCTTCTTGACGAGCCGACAAACCACCTAGATGCGGACTCAATCGGCTGGCTTCGTGATTTTTTGCGCAGCCATCAAGGTGGTTTGGTGATCATCAGCCACGACGTCGGCCTTCTTGAAGCCACGGTCAACAAGGTCCTGCACCTGGACGCCAACCGCGCCGTGATCGACCACTACAACGTGGGCTGGAAGGCGTACCTCGCCCAGCGCGAGACCGACGAGAAGCGCAGGAAGCGCGAGCGCGCCAACGCCGAGAAGCAGGCCGGCGCGCTGCTGGCGCAGGCCGACAAGATGCGCGCCAAGGCCACCAAGGCCAAGGCCGCCCAGGACATGATGCGCCGCGCCCACCGCCTGCTCGCCTCCACCGAGGAGGAGCGCGTCTCCGACAAGGTGGCGCGGCTGCGCTTCCCCGACCCGCAGCCGTGCGGGCGCACCCCGCTCATGGCCAGGGGCCTGTCCAAGTCGTACGGCTCGCTGGAGGTCTTCACCGACGTCGACGTGGCCATCGACCGAGGTCACCGGGTCGTCATCCTGGGCCTCAACGGCGCCGGCAAGACCACCCTGCTGCGCCTGCTGGGCGGCATCGAGACGCCCGACACCGGCGAGATCAGGCCCGGCCACGGCCTGAAGATCGGCTACTACGCGCAGGAGCACGAGACCCTCGACGCCGGCCGCACGCTGCTGGAGAACATGCGCTCGGCGGGCGGCGAGTTCACCGACACCGAGCTGCGCAAGGTGCTCGGCTCGTTCCTGTTCACCGGCGACGACGTCGACAAGCCCGCCGGCGTCCTGTCCGGCGGCGAGAAGACCCGCCTCGCCCTGGCCATGCTGGTGCTCTCCAGCGCCAACGTCCTGTTGCTCGACGAGCCCACGAACAACCTCGATCCCGTCTCCCGCGAGCAGGTCCTCAACGCTCTGAGGTCGTATTCAGGAGCAATCGTCCTGGTCACCCATGACGAGGGTGCCGTTGACGCCCTGTCACCGGATAGGGTGATCTTGCTACCGGACGGAACCGAAGACGCATGGAGCGACGAATTTTCCGATCTTGTGGCACTTGCCTGATCTTAATTTGAGTGGGTACGGATCTTTTCCCGTGGAGTAGGTAGCCGATCCCGCTGAAATGACTGATCATGGCGGAGTAACGCTGCGGAAGTCCGGCACTACAGGAGGTACTCGTGGCCGAGACACTGAAGAAGGGCACCCGGGTCACCGGGGCCGACCGGGAGAAACTGGCCGGCGATCTCAAGAAGCGCTATGCCCAGGGCGAGAGCATCCGCGCTCTGGCCGCTTCCACCGGCCGGTCCTACGGGTTCATCCACCGCATCCTGAGCGAGTCCGGCGTGACTCTGCGCGGGCGCGGCGGGGCGACCCGAGGCAAGTCCAAGCGCTGACGGCCGCCTCGGAACGTGCGACCGCAGCCGCCCGTCCCTAGTCAGCCAGCCGTCGCGCCCGGGCCAGAACGATATTCTGTAGGCTCGGGCGCGACGGGACAGCACTTCGGAGACCGGGAGCGGGCGATGGCGGAAGCGCAGGCGCGACAGCACGGGGGGCACACGGAAGACGTCTCTGCCGAGCGTTCGGCGGAGGGCGGGCTTCGCTTCGAGGTGGACGGTGAGATAGCGACGATCACGCTGGACCGGCCGGACAAACGCAACGCGCAGACGTTCGCGACCTGGTCGGCACTGGCCCGGATCGGTGAGAGCCTGCCCGGGCAGGTGCGCGTCGTCGTCGTGAAAGGTGAGGGACCGTCCTTCTCGGCAGGGATCGACCTGCGGATGTTCACACCAGAGGGGGTGCCCGGACAGGGCTCGTTCAGCTCGGCCGCCAGGAGCGGCGAGGCGGGCTTCGAGCACAGCATCAGGCAGGCCCAGGCGGGGTTCCTGTGGCTGCGCCGTCCGGAGATCGTCTCCATCGCCGCGGTGCAGGGGCACGCGATCGGCGCGGGGTTCCAGCTCGCGCTCGCCTGCGACCTGCGCATCGTGGCCGACGACGTCAAGTTCTGCATGAAGGAGCCCGCGCTGGGGCTCGTGCCCGATCTCACCGGGACCAAGCCGCTGGTCGAGCTGGTCGGCCTGGCCAAGGCGATCGACATCTGCCTGACCGCCCGAGTCGTGCGCGCCGAGGAGGCCGCGCGCATCGGCCTCGCGGAGCAGGTGGTCCCCTTGGGCGAGCTGGACCGGGCCGTGCGTGACAAGGCGGCGGAGCTGCTGTCCACCAACCGGGACGCGGCCGCCGCGACCAAGCGGCTCCTCCAGGGGGCGCGGGCCCGCACGCTGGAGGAGCAGAGCGTCGCCGAGGGGCTGGAGCAGGCCGCCCGCATCAAGGCGCTGTTCGGCTGACCCGCGCCACGGGACGGCTCCGCGGCTGTTCGGCTGACCCGCGCCACGGGACGGCTCCGCGAAGGGGATATTTCGCGCTGAGCTGATCGGGGAATCCGCGCGCGGGACCCGGCGCTGTGTCCGGGGGAGGAGGATCCCCCGGATGGCGATGAGTGGAGGGGGCTTCGGGCCCCAGGTGATGATGTCGCTGCGCCGCGACGACTCGGTGACCGGCCAGCGGCTGCGCCCCGGCACGGTGCGGCGCATCGCCGGGTACGCGCGCCCCTATACCCGGCAGATCGTCGCGTTCCTGTTGCTCGTGGTGGTGGGCGCGGTGATCGTGATCGCCAACCCGCTGCTGATGAAGGCGATCATCGACGACGGCATCCTGCCGCGGCGCACCGGCGTGGTGATCGGGCTGGCCGTGGCGATCGGCGCGCTGGCGCTGGTGGACGCCGGCCTGACGCTGCTCCAGCGCTGGTTCTCGGCGCGCATCGGCGAGGGCCTGATCTACGACCTGCGCACCGAGGTGTTCGACCACGTGCAGCGCATGCCGGTCGCGTTCTTCATGCGCGCCCAGACCGGCGCCCTGGTGAGCCGGCTCAACACCGACGTGATCGGCGCCCAGCGGGCGCTCACCAGCACGCTGTCGTCCGTCGTGTCCAACGTGGTGAGCCTGGTCCTGGTGCTGGGCGCCATGCTGGTGCTGTCGTGGCAGGTGACGCTGGTCGCGCTGGTGCTGCTGCCGATCTTCGTGCTGCCCGCCAAGTACGTCGGCCGCCGCATGTCGGCGCTGACCCGCGAGCAGATGCAGCTCGACGCCGAGATGAGCTCGGTCACCACCGAGCGCTTCAACGTGGCCGGCGCCATGGTGGCCAAGCTGTACGGCCGCCCGGAGGACGACGCCGAGATGTTCGGCGCCAGGGCCGCCCGGGTGCGCGACGTCGGCGTGCGCGTCGGCATGTACGGCACCGTCTTTCGCGTCGCGCTCGGCCTGGTCGCCGCCCTGGCCACGGCCCTGGTCTACGGCATCGGCGGCGTCCTGTCGACCACCGGCTACTTCGAGCTGGGCACGCTGGTCGCCCTGGCCGCGCTGCTGATGCGCCTGTACGGCCCGCTGACCGCGCTGTCCAACGTGCATGTGGACGTCATGACCGCGTTGGTGAGCTTCGACCGCGTCTTCGAGATCCTCGACCTCAAGCCGATGGTGGCCGACCGGCCCGGCGCGGTCCCGGTGCCGGACGGCCCGGTGACGATCGACTTCGACGACGTGCACTTCCGCTACCCGGCGGCCGAGGAGGTCTCCCTGGCCAGCCTGGAGTCGGTGGCCCGGCAGGACACCGGCCCCTCGCAGCCGGTGCTCAAGGGCGTGTCGTTCACGGCCCGCCCCGGGCAGATGATCGCCCTGGTCGGCCACTCGGGCGCGGGCAAGACCACGATCACCTCGCTGGTCTCCCGCCTGTACGACGTCAACGAGGGCGCCGTCCGGATCAACGGGCTGGACGTGCGCGACGCCACGCTCGCCTCGATCCGCGACACCGTGGGCGTGGTCATGCAGGACGCCCACCTCTTCCACGACACGATCGCCGCCAACCTCCGCTACGCCAGGCCGGGGGCCACCGACGAGGAGATCTGGGCGGCGCTGCGGGCCGCGCAGATCGGCGACCTGGTCGAGTCCCTGCCGGAGAAGCTGGAGACCGTGGTGGGCGACCGCGGCTACCGGCTGTCCGGCGGCGAGAAGCAGCGCCTCGCGCTGGCCCGGCTGCTGCTCAAGGCCCCCCGCGTGGTGGTGCTGGACGAGGCCACCGCCCACCTCGACTCCGAGTCCGAGGCGGCCGTGCAGGTGGCGCTGAAGACCGCGCTGGAGGGCCGCACCTCGCTGGTCATCGCGCACCGGCTCTCGACCATCAGGGAGGCCGACGAGATCCTGGTCGTGCACGAGGGGCGGGTCGCCGAGCGCGGCGGCCACGAGGAGCTGCTGGCCCGCGGCGGCCTGTACGCCGAGCTGTACCGCACCCAGTTCAGCTCGTCAGGTAGCCCAGCCGGGTGAGCTCCTTGCGGGCCACCCGCTCCACCAGCTCCAGGTCCGGGGGGCGCAGCCGGGAGCGCCAGGCGCCGACGCCGGCGTCCCGGGCGTACAGCGCGACCTTCGACACCCGCGTGTCCAGGAACTCCGCGAGCGCGGCGGCCGCCCGCGCCGGCTCGCGCACCAGGTCCTCGTAGCGCAGGGTGAGGAGCTGGCCGGCGGGCAGGGCCTGGCGCAGCTCGGCGTTGATCCGCACGGCGCTGCGCCAGCGCAGCGCGCACTTGCCCGCGGCGGGCATGCCCTTCCAGCGGTCGAGGTGCTCGTCCTTGTTGACGCCGAGGAAGGGGTTGGGGAACTCGGTCTGCCCGCTCAGCATCGCCGGCCGGAACCAGGCCAGGCACGCCGGGTCGGCGAGCATGTCGGCGGTGACGTCGCGGCCGTCGCGGATGAGCTGCACGAAGCGGGCGTCGGGAAAGGCCTGCCGCAGCACCGGCGCGCTGTAGAGCAGGTCGGGGCCGCCGTCGCCGAACCGGACGACCTCGCCGGTGGCCACGCACGGCCCCGCGCCGGTGACGCCGCCCGCCTCCCGGCACGGCGCCGGGCACTCGCCGCACGAGCCGGGCAGCACCTGCCACGCCTCGGCGAACGCGTCGCGCAGCACCCGCACGGCCCCGGAGGTGCGGCCGATGGAGGGCCTGCGGGCGAAGGCGTAGACCACGTGCGCCACGCTCGCCCGGCCCATCGTCACGTGGAAGCCCGGGGAGCGCTTGAGGGCGCGGGCCAGCAGGTCCGCGCCGGAATGCGGGGCGCCCAGCAGGAAGACCGGGCGGCGGACCTTGATGCCGTTGACCACGAGGATGTGGGGCGGAAGTCGCATACGCCACCCAAGTGTGACACCGTTTGCCAGGTGAACGAGCCAATGATGCCGCAGGCCGCCGCCGGGGAGTCGCCGGATGCGGCCGAGTGATCTGCGCGAGGGCGACACGGTCGCGATCGTCGCGCCGTCGGGGCCGCCCGACGCGACCCTGCTGCGGCGGGGGACGCGGCGGCTGGAGGACCTCGGGCTGAAGGTGGTCGCCGGCCCGCACGTGCTCGACCGGCACGAGCTGGGCCATCTGGCGGGCCAGGACGCCGCCCGCGCCGCCGACCTGCAGTCCGCCTGGTGCGACCCGGCCGTCTCCGCGGTGTTCTGCGCCCGCGGCGGCTACGGCGCCGGGCGGCTGCTGGACCTGCTCGACTGGGACGCGATGCGCGCGGCCGGCCCCAAGATCCTCCTGGGGTCGAGCGACATCACGGCGCTGCACAACGCCTTCGCCGTCGAGCTGGGGGTGCCCACCCTGCACGGGCCGATGCCGGCCTGCGACCTGCTGGGCGGCGAGGACGGCCCCGAGCCGCGCACCTGGGCGAGCCTGCGGGCGGCCCTGTCCGGCACGCAGGAGCCCGTGCCGGGCGAGCTGGTCCTGGTGCCCGGCCGGGCCGAGGGCGAGCTGTCAGGGGGCAACCTGTCGCTGCTGGCCGCCATGTGCGGGACGCGGTGGCAGCCGTCGTTCGCCGGGCGCATCGCCTTCCTGGAGGACGTGGGGGAGGAGCCGTACCGGATCGACCGGATGCTCACCCAGCTGCTGCAGGCCGGGGTGTTCGACGGGGTGCGGGGGATCGCGCTCGGGTCGTGGGTGGGGTGCGGCGATCCGTACCCGGTGCTGCGGGACCGGCTCGTGCCGCTCGGCGTGCCCGTGCTGGCCGGGCTCCCGGCGGGGCACGGCTCGCCGCAGATGAGCCTCTGGCTGGGCGAACTTGGGGTTATCGATACCGAATCGTGCTCGCTGGCTGGTCAGATCCGCGACGGGGAGCGGGCACCCTAGGAGGGACGAATCCGGAAGAAAGGGACACAGCGCGTGAGCTTGTTCAGGAGGGAGCCCCCGAGCAGGCCGGCGGCGGACGCGGACCTCGACTCGCTGCTCGCGCTGGTCGCCGAGTCCCGGGGCTTCACCTGCGAGTTCGCCCACGACGGCGGCTCGGTCACGCTGCGGGGCGAGACGACCCTGACCGTCCGGCTCACCGGGCTGCGGCGCGAGGCCGGACGGCGGGCCAGGGAGGACTGGCCGGTGCTGGTCAGCGAGCACCTGGCGCACGCCGTGGCCACCGCCGGCGAGCAGGTGGACGTGTGCGACCTGCGGCAGGCCGCGCCCCTGCTGCGCACCCGCGTGGAGTCGGTGGACGAGCTGGCCGACCTGACCCGCGTGGTGGGCCGCCACCTCAACGCCGACCTGGTGGAGCTGCTGACCGTCGGCGGCCGGCCGGTGCGGCCCGAGGAGGCCGGGTGCTGGCCCGTCCCCACGGCGCGGGCGCTGGACCTGGCCGTGGAGAACGTGCGCCGCGAGGAGCGGCTGTCGGCCGAGATCATCGAGCTGTCCGGCACGCCGGTCACCCGGCTGACCGGGACGACGCCCGCCGCCGCGACCCACCTGCGCTGGCTGGCCGACCACCTGCCGCTGCCGCGGGACGGGGCGCTGGTCGTGCTGCCGGACCCGTACACGCTGCTCGTGCACCCCGTGGACGGGATCGGCGTGGTGCGCGCCATCGAGCGGCTGCGCGTGCACGCCGCCCGCACCGGCGGGCTCAGCTCGCAGGTCTACTGGTGGCACGGCGGGCGGCTGACCCTCATCAGGGCCGACATCGTCGCCCGCGGCGGCCAGACGCGCCTGGTGGTGGCACCTCCGCCGGAGTTCGCGAAGGTCCTGGCCCGCCTGGCCGCCTGAGGCTCACCCCTTCACGTACTCCCGCAGGTGCGCGGCCGTGAGCGTGTCGCCGCTCGCGACCAGCTCGGCCGGGGTGCCGGTGAAGACCACCCGGCCGCCGTCGTGGCCCGCCCCTGGGCCGAGGTCGATGATCCAGTCGGCGTGCGCCATCACCGCCTGGTGGTGCTCGATGACGATGACCGAGTTGCCGTCGTCCACCAGCCGGTCGAGCAGCGCCAGGAGCTGGTCCACGTCGGCCAGGTGCAGACCGGTCGTGGGCTCGTCCAGCACGTACGTCGTGCCACCCCGCGCCATGTGGATGGCCAGCTTGAGCCGCTGCCGCTCGCCGCCCGACAGCGTGGTCAGCGGCTGCCCCAGCCCCAGGTAGCCGAGCCCCACGGCGGACATCCGCGCCAGGATCTCCCTGGCCTGCCCCGAGGTGAAGAACGCGGCGGCCTCGGCCACCGGCATGGCCAGCACCTCGCTGATGTTCTTGCCGCGCAGCGTGTACGTCAGCACCTCCGGCGTGAACCGCCTGCCCTCGCACTTCTCGCACACCGACGCCACCTCGGCCATCATCTGCAGGTCGGTGTAGATGAGTCCGATGCCCTTGCAGGCCGGGCAGGCGCCCTCGGAGTTGGCGCTGAACAGGCTCGCCTTGACCCCGTTGGCCTTGGCGAAGGCGGTCCTGATCGGGTCGAGCAGGCCGGTGTAGGTGGCCGGGTTGCTGCGGCGCGAGCCGCGGATCGGCGACTGGTCGGCCACGACCACGCCCTCGCGCCCGGCGACGTACCCGTGGATGAGCGAGCTCTTGCCCGATCCGGCCACGCCGGTGACCACGGTCAGCACGCCGAGCGGCACGTCCACCGAGACGTCGCGCAGGTTGTGCAGGCTCGCGCCCTCGACGCGCAGGTGCCCGGCGGGCGTGCGGACCCGCTCGCGCAGCCGCGCCCGGTGGCCGAGGTAGCGGCCGGTGAGGGTGCCGGAGGCGCGCAGGCCGTCGAGGTCGCCCGCGTAGCAGATCTGGCCGCCGCCGGCGCCCGCGCCGGGGCCGAGGTCCACCACGTGGTCGGCGATGGCGATGGTCTCCGGCTTGTGCTCGACGACCAGCACCGTGTTGCCCTTGTCGCGCAGCCGCAGCAGCAGCTCGTTCATGCGCTGGACGTCGTGCGGGTGCAGCCCGGCGGTGGGCTCGTCGAAGACGTAGGTGACGTCGGTGAGGCTGGAGTTGAGGTGGCGCACCATCTTGACGCGCTGCGCCTCGCCGCCCGACAGCGTGCCCGACTCCCGGTCCAGGCTCAGGTAGCCCAGGCCGATGCCGGTCAGCGAGTCGAGCGTGGCCAGCAGCCCGTCCAGCACCGGCCCGACGGCCGCGTCGCCGATGCCGCGGACGAACCGCGCCAGGTCGTCCACCTGCATGGCCGAGCACTCGGCGATGTTGCGGCCGTTGATCCTGGCCGCGCGGGCGGCCTCGTTGAGCCGGGAGCCGCCGCAGGCCGGGCAGGCGGTCAGCTTGAGCGCCCGCTCGGCGAAGGCGCGGGCCGCCGGTTGCAGCGACTCGCGGTCCTTGCCCAGGTACGCCCGCCGGACCCGGACGGCGAGCCCTTCGTAGGTGAAGGTGTTCGTGCCGTACTTGATCTTGGTGGCGGGCTTGTGGAGGAGGTCCTGCCACTGCTGCTCGGTGAAGTCCTTGAGCTTGACGGCCGGGTCGAACAGGCCGGAGTTCGCCACGACCTGCCAGGGCCAGCTGCCCACCGGGAACCCGGGGATTTTGACGGCCCCCTCGTCGAGCGACAGCTCCCGGTCCACCAGCGCGTCCACGTCGATCTCGGACGCCCTGCCCAGCCCCTCGCACTCCGGGCACATGCCCTCGGCCAGGTTGAAGCTGAAGGCGGAGGCGGGCCCCGCGTGAGGGACGCCGATGCGGCTGAAGACGATGCGCAGCATGGTGTGCGCGTCGGTGACGGTGCCCACGGTGGAGCGGGCGTTGGCGGCCAGGCGCTCCTGGTCGACGATGATCGCGGCGCTGAGGTTGTGCAGGGCGTCCACGTCGGGGCGGGCCTGGCTCGGCATGAAGCCCTGCACGAACGCGCTGTAGGTCTCGTCGATGAGCCGGCGCGACTCGGCGGCGATGGTGTCGAAGACGAGGGAGGACTTGCCGGAGCCGGAGACCCCGGTGAAGACGGTCAGGCGGCGCTTGGGCAGGTCGAGGGAGACGTCCTTGAGGTTGTTCTCCCGGGCGCCACGGACCTGGATGAGGTCGTGGCCGTCGGCGGCGGTGTGGTCGTGGCGGTCGGTGGGAACCACGGGACCCCTTGTCGTCGGGATTACTTAGGGCGTAAGGAGTTAGCCGGGACAGACTACTACGTCCCGGACGCCCCCGCGCCTCCCGTCAGGCGGACAAGGGATTGGCGTGCCGGTGGTGCAGGCCGATGACCGGGATCTCGTGCAGGCTGCCCGAGTACAGGAACTGGGTCATGCCGATGAGCAGCCGCCGCACGTCCTCCTGCGGGCGGACCACCAGGCGCAGGAACTGGCTGGTGGTGCCGAGCTTGTTGCCGCACTCGCGCACGTACACGCCGTGCTCGGTCAGCAGGTGGTCGCGCAGCGGCACCCCGTCGTGGCCGGGGGGCAGCTTGACCAGCAGGAAGTTGCCCTGCGAGGCGAACACCGACAGCCCGGGCATGGTGCTGAGCTGCTGGTACATGGCCCGCCTGTCGTTGCCGAGCCGCCGCAGGCTGTCGTGGTACTCGGCGCCGAACTGCTTCATCATGAACACCATGACCTCGGCGAAGGAGTTGAGGTTCCACTTCGGCAGCGCGTCGCGCACCCGCCCGGCCAGCGCCGGGTTGGCGACCATGTAACCGAAGCGCACGCCGTGCAGGCCGAAGTTCTTGCCCAGGCTGCGCAGCACGATGACGTTCGGCCGCACCGCGGCCTCGGCCGCCACCCCCGGGTACGGCTCGGCGTCCACGAACTCGCCGAACGACTCGTCCACGATCACCAGGTCGAGGTCGATGAGCTCGTCCATGAGCCGGACGACCTCGTGCTTGGGCAGGTAGCCGCCGTCGGGGTTGTTGGGGTTGCAGATCACCGCCACGCGCGAGCCGCGCACCCGGACGAAGGAGACGAAGTCGTTGACGTCGAGGGAGAAGTTGCGGCTCTCCAGCAGCGGGTACATGTCCACCCGCTTGCCGGTCTCCAGCGGCTGGTCGGTCCACCGGCCGAAGGTCGGGATCGGCACCGCCAGGCTCTCACGCACCAGCAGGTGGTCGATCCAGGTGATCAGCTCGGTCGAGCCGTTGCCCATCGCGACCGTCTGCGGGTGCAGGCCGAGCGTGGCGCACAGCTCGGCGGTGATCGTGCCGGCGTCGCTCGGGTAGAACTTCAGTATCGTCTCCAGGTTCCTCCCGAGGTGCTCGAAGATCTCCGGCGTCGGGAAGTACGGGTTGCACGGTATGCAGAAATCCACCGGGGCGCGCTCTCCGGCCGAGCCGCGCAACAGTGAGAAGTACGACGGGCTGTGCGCCTGTGTACGCAGCAGGCTCAGCTCCACGACACCTCCATGGAACACACGTGTCCGATGTGTGGAGGTACGCGCGTCCGGGGCGAGTGGTTCATGAAATCTCGCGGGTCCTGCTCACCGTCAGGATCGCGATGTCGTCGCGCGGGGCCGTGCCGGTGAAGCGGCGCACGTCCGCGCCGAGGGTCTCGGCCAGGCGGGCGGGCGGCCGGCGGGCCCAGCCGCCCAGGCGCGCCCCCAGGGGGTAGAACGCGCCGCCGGGGTCGCGGGCCTCGGTGACGCCGTCGGTGCACATCAGCAGCGTCGCCCCGCGGGGGAAGGCGAACCGGATGGCGTGGCGCGGCTCGGGGGCCAGCCCCGCCAGGCCGAGCGGCACGGCGGGCTCGCCGAGCGGGGCCTGGCGGGCGCGGCCGTCGTGGATGACGTACGGGGTGAGGTGCCCGCAGTTGACCGCCTCGACCTCGGGGTCGCGGTCGATGTCCAGCACCAGGGCCGTCACCAGGCGCTCGGGCTCGCCGGAGCGGGTGGCGCCCATGTTGTGCCGGGCCACGGCGGACTCCATGGCGTCCACGACCCCGAGCAGCGTGGCCTCCCGGTAGGCCGCCTCGCGGAAGGCGCCGAGCACGGCGAGGGCGGTGCCGATCGCGGGCAGGCCCTTGCCCTGCACGTCGGCGATGAGCACGCGGGTGCCGTAGGGGGAGGCGGCCACCTCGTACAGGTCGCCGCCCACCATCGCGTCCTCCTCGACCGGCTGGTAGAGGCCGTCGACCAGCACGTCGCCGGTGGCCAGGGGCAGCGGGCGGACGATCTGGCGCTGCAGGGCCGCCGCGGCCGAGCGCAGCCGGTAGACCTCCTCCTCGCGGTGCACCCGGTAGCGGCAGCTCAGCACGGCCGCCACGCCGAACAGCGCCGCGAACCCGGCGGCCAGGATGTTGTCGCCGGGCTCGGAGCCGACGTAGGCGAAGGTGCCGGCCATCGTCAGCACCACCCACACGGACGCGAACGCGGTCTGCCGCACGCTGCCGAGCCCGGCCGCGATGGAGGGCAGGAAGACCAGCAGCGGCAGCAGGCGCACCGCCGTGCCGGTGAGCGCGTCGAGCGCGATGAGCGCCACGGTGACGCCGACGAGCACCACCGCGAACACCGGCGCGGGGAGGGAGGGCCCCACCCGCCGCCGTTCAACGCCGTTCGCCACGGCCGCCCCCCACTCCGTGCCGTCGTCGCCCCTTTTCCCGTGGTCGTGCCCGGCCGGGTGGACGCGGAAAACGGCGGGCACGGGAAACGGCGGGCGGTGCTCCGGCGAACGCCTCCGGCAGGAAACCCTTCACCCTTCTCCGGCCGCCATCATCCGGCCGCTTCGGCCATGCTGTGCAGCCACGATATGCCCACGGCTACGGAAAGTAAACGACCGTAACCAGCATGGTCAGATTTGCTGTTATTGATCGGGATATTTCGGGCGCAGCCAATTGCCGAGTGTGACGATTTCTCGTTGGGGAACGCATTGACACAAGTAAACGATCTTGTAAATATCTGTGTTACCCGTATTCCTGAATTTGGTCGTCGCCAGAAAGAGGAACGTGTACATGGGCGAGTCCGGCACGTCGCAAGACCATGAGTGGACCCTGCTCCCGGCCGTGGTCGTCCGGAGCGCCGGATTCCCCTGGGACCTCGTCCGGACCCTGGCCTGCCCCAGGGCCGCCGAGACGGCGGCGGCCGTCGCGTCGCTGGAGAGCAAGGCCCTCGGCCTGCTCGCCACCGCGGCGGCCCGCCGCGAGGCCCGCCCGGACGGACCGCACGCCGGCCGGGCGGGCGCCCTCCGCTCCGCACGCCTGCCCGCACGCCTGCCCTCCCGCCTGCCCCACGGCCTGCGCAGCCGGCTGCGCAGGCTGCGGCCCCTGCCGCCCGGCACCCTCGCCCCCGAGGACTGGCTGGCCGACTGGAACCACGTCACCGGCCTGCTGGAGGAGGCCCGGCTCGCCCTCACCGAGCTGACCGCCGCCGACGCCGCCCTGGCCAGGGCCGCCGCCGCCGCCGCGGTCGCCGCCGACGAGCGCTTCCTCGACGCCCTCGCCTGCACCGCGCCCGCCGCCTACCGCGACCTGTGCCGGGGCCCCGCCGACCCGGCCCGGCTCGCCCCGCACGTGCAGCGGCTGGCCACCAGGCCCGCCCCGACCGGCTTCCACGCCCCCGCCGGCGCCGGTCGCGTCGAGCCCGCCCTGCCCAGTGGCTACACCTGGGCCGGGCACCACGAGCTGACCCGGCGCGTCGCCTACCCCGACGCCCGCGTCGGCGAGGCGCTCCAGCAGCGTGTGCTCGCCGACCTCGCCCTGGTCGCCGGGCTGGTGCCCCGCCGGCGCGCCGGCACCGCGCCCCCGGCCGACGGCGCCGCCTTCGCCGACCGCTGCGACGGCCGGCGCACCGTCGCCGAGATCGCCGGCGACCTCGGCGTCAGCCTGGAGCGGGCCTCGGCCGCCCTCGCCGTGGCGGTGCGCCGCGGGCTGCTCACCCACGACCTGTGCCCGCCGGCCACCGTCGCCGACCCGGTCGGCTGGCTGCGCGAGCGGCTGCCCGGCGACGAGCCCGTCCTGCCCGAGCCGGGGCTCGTGCCCGCCAGGGGCGTGCCCGCGCAGCGGCGGCGCGCGCTGGCCGGCCCCCGCGCCGCCACCGGCACCGGCCTGCCCGCCGACCTGCCCGCCGGGCGGCGCGTCCACGAGATCGCCGAGCTGCTGGAGCGCTACCCCGCCGCCGCGCCCGAGGTGAAGCTGGCCGTGCAGAGCCGCATCGAGGCGCTGGCCGGCGGTGCCCGGCGGGCCGGGCGCGGCGAGCGGGCCGAGGAGCGGGTCATCGTGCGCGAGGCCGCCGCCGGCACCCTCCGGCTCACCGCCGGCGGGCCGCTCGCCGCCGACCTGCGCGAGCGGGTGCCCGCCGCGCTCGCCCCGCTCGCCGAGGAGGCCGAGCTGGCCCGGGTGCGCGCCAACCGGCTGCTCGCCACGCGGCTGGGCGCCGGCTCCTTCCCGCTGGCCGAGGTGCTGCGCGCGGCCGGCGACCTGGAGATGCGGCACGGCGAGCGGATGGCCGGGCGCATCGCCGGGCTGGTCCGCGCCGCGCCGCCCGGCACCGCCGTGCTCGACCTGGCCCCGGCCTTCGGCGCGCCGGTCGCGCCGGCCGCGCCCGTGCTCTGCGCGGCCGACGTCATGGTGGCCGCGCCGGCGCTGGAGGCGTACGAGGCGGGCCGCACCCCGCTGGTCCTCGCCGCCGTCCACGGCACGCCCGGGCTCGCCCCCTGGGAGCCGCCGCCCGGCAGGGACGGCGCCGCGCTCGTCGCCGAGCGGGACGCCGCCGTCGCCCGCGCCCTCGGCGGGACGAGCGCGCTCAACGTCGTCTCGCCGCGCGCCGACGGCCTGCCCGCGCTGGCGCTGCCCGGCCCCGTCCTGGAGTACGGCGGCGCGACCGCCGACCCCCGGCGCCACCGCCTCGGCCTCGACGACCTGTACGTCCACAGCGACGGCCGCCGGGCCGCGCTGCGCGTCAAGGACACCGGCGAGCCGCTGCTGTTCCACAACGGCGGGCACGACAGCGTCCTGCACACCGCGCTCGCCCTGCCGAGGGTCCGCCCGCCCGCGCTTCCCGACCTGCCCTACCTCCCCCGCCTGACGTGGGGGAACGTCGTCCTCTCCCGGCGGCGCTGGCGGCTCGGGCGGGCCACGTCGGAGCCGCTGCGCCACGCCTCGGGCGAGCGCGACCTGCTGCTGGCCATGGCCCGGCTGCGCGAGGCCCACGGCCTGCCCGGCACCTTCTTCGCCACCCCCACGGGCACGGGCACGGGGACGGGCACAGGGACGGGCGAGCTCAACCCCCTCTACGTCGACACCCGCGCCCCCTCCCTCATCGGCGAGCTGGCCGCCCTGACCGGCGCCGCCGGCCCGCTCACGCTCACCGAGGCGCTGCCGGGCCCCGATGACTGCTGGCTGCGCGAGGGCGGGCTCCGCTTCGCCGCCCGGCTCCGCTGCGTCTACCTGCGGCCCGCCGGGCGGCCCGGCACGGCGCCGGGTCCCCGTCCGTGGAAGGAGGAACCCCGCTGATGGACGACGTGCTCGTCGTTCCCCCGTTCACCGACTTCACCACCGAGGTGGTGCCGCCCGCCGGCATGGCGCTCCTCGACCTCAACGAGCACCTGGTGCGGCGGCTGGCCGAGCCCGCCCGGCTGCGGGCCGCCGCCGCCCGGCCCGCCGCCGGGCCGCTGACCGCGCTGTTCGGCCGGGCCGCGGCCGCGATCCTGGAGCGGGAGGCGTACGACGACGCCCACCTGCGGGCCGTCGGCACTGCGCTCGGGCTGGCCGCCGACCCCGCCGTCCGGCTGGCCGTGGACGGGCTGGAGCTGACCGAGGGCAGCCCGGAGAGCAGCCGTGACCTGCTGGGGGCCGCCCGCCGGTGCGAGCTGTTCGCGCCCGAGGTCGAGCTGGCCCGCGAGGTCGCCGCCGGGCGGCGGGCCCACGTGGTGGTGGACCGCGCCGACCAGCTTCCCGCCGCGTTCGCGCTGGTCGAGGCGCTGAGGGCGGGGAGCCCGGGGAAGAGGGGCGCGGGGGAGGGGGTGACGCTGTGCGGGCGCCTGGTCATCGAGCACCGCGGCGCGCTGCGGCGCGTCCCCGAGCTGGCCGGGGTGAGGTGGGGGAGCTGGTCGCCCGAGCGCGTGATCGCGTCCTGCTGGCACGCCACCGGTTCGGCGCGTGCCACCGGTTCGGGGCACGCCGCCTCCGGTCCGGCTTCCGGCTCGGCTTCCGGCGCGGCTTCCGGGGTGGTGCGCTGGGTGGACGGGGGGCGGCCGGTGCCCGGCGGTGGGGTGCCGTGGGCCGGGCGGGTGGACGCGGCGCGGGCGGCGGCCCTGGCCCCCGAGGCGCTGGGCCGCTGCCGGGGGCTGACGCTGCTGGTGGCGCGCGCCGACTTCCTCGGCACGGCCCTCGGCATGACCGGCGCGAGCGTGGACCTGCGCCGCCTGCCGGCCGCGCTGCCGCCCGGCGTGCCGGTGACGTGCGAGCTGGCGGTCGGCGCGCCCGGCGTCACCGCCGAGGCCGTGGACGAGTCGGTGGAGCTGCTGGCGGGCGGGGCCGAGGGGATCCGGCTGGGCGGGCTGCGGCCGTACCGGATGGGGGCGCGCGCGCCCTGGGCGGCGGGCGAGGTGGCGCGCCTGCCGCCCGACCCGGGGCACGACCTGCGCCGGTGGGCGGAGTTCGACGCGCCGGGCACCCTCCGCCCCGCCGAGGTGGCCACCCTGCTCCGGCGCTGGACGGCGCGGCTGCCCGGCCTGTTGCCCGGCCGCCTGGCCGCCTGCGCCGTCACCGGCCCGGCCGTGCCCGGCCCGGCCTGGGACCCCTGCACGGAGATCGTCACGGGTGTGGGCCCCGACGGGCGGGGGCCGGGGACGTTCGCCGTCAACCTGCGCTCCGGCCGCTTCATCCGCCTCGCGGCCGGTCCGCACGTCCCCGGCCACCTGGCCGGGCCCGTCCGCCGCCGGCCGTGAACCGGGCACCCGCCCGCGTCGGGCACCATGGAAGACGTGACACAAGGCACTATGGGGGCGTCCCTCGGCAGTCTGGACGAACTGGTCGGCGGGGGCGGCGTGGCGGTGCTGAGCGGGGCCGGGCTGTCCACCGAGTCGGGCATCCCCGACTACCGCGGCCCGACCGGCCGGGCCCGGCGCGCCGAGCCGATGACCTATCAGCGTTTCGTCGGCAGCGCCGAGGCGCGGCGGCGCTACTGGGCGCGCAGCCACGTCGGCTGGCGGCAGATCGGCCTGGCCAGGCCCAACGCGGGCCACCGCGCCGTGGCCGCGCTGGAGCGGCACGGCCTGATCAGCGGCATCGTCACCCAGAACGTGGACGGCCTGCACCAGGCGGCCGGCGCGCGCCACGTGATCGAGCTGCACGGCGGCCTCGACCGGGTGGTGTGCCTGACCTGCCGCGAGCGCACCCCGCGCGCCGAGCTGGAGCGCCGCCTGCGCGAGGCCAACCCCGGCTGGGCCGCCACCAGCGACGTGATCAACCCCGACGGCGACGCCGTGCTCACCGACGAGCAGGTCGCCGGGTTCCGCGTGGTCGACTGCGCCTCCTGCGGCGGCCTGCTCAAGCCGGACGTGGTCTTCTTCGGCGAGAACGTGCCCCGCCCGCGCGTGGAGGAGTGCTTCGCCGTCGTGGAGCGGGCGCGGGCGCTGCTCGTGCTCGGCTCCTCGCTGGCGATCAGGTCCGGGCTGCGCTTCGTGGACCGGGCGGCGGCGCTCGGCATCCCGATCGCCATCGTCAACCAGGGCCCGACCGGCGGCGACGCCGCGGCCGGGCTCCTGGTGGACGCCCCGCTCGGCGCCACCCTGACCGGCCTGGCCCGCCGCCTGGGCGCGCGGCCGGATGCAGAATAAGCCCGTGCCGAAGAAGCCCGCCTCCGGGAAGCCCGCCTCCGGGAAGCCCGCCTCCGGGAAGCCTGCCTCCGGGAAGCCCGCCCCCGGACGACCCGCCCCCGGGCGACCCGTCCCCGGCGAGCCCGACCGGCCGTGCCCGTGCGGCCTGCCCGCCGCCTACCGCGACTGCTGCGGCAGGCTGCACCGCGGCGAGGCCGCCGCCGCGACCGCCGAGCAGCTCATGCGCTCCCGCTTCAGCGCGTTCGGCGTGGGCGACGCGGCCTACCTGTTGCGCACCTGGCACCCCGCCTCCCGCCCGCCCCGGCTCGACCTCGACCGGCGGCTGCGCTGGACCCGGCTGGAGGTGCTGGAGACCACCGGCGGCAGCGTCGTGCACGCCGAGGGCACGGTCCGCTTCCGGGCCCACTACCTGGAGCGGGGCAGGGCAGGGGAGAGGGCAGGGGAGCTGGAGGAGCACAGCAGGTTCGTCCGGGTGGACGGCCGCTGGGTGTACGCCGGCGCGCTCTGAGCCCGCGGGCCGCGCGGGGCGCGCGGGCTACGCCTCGGGCTTGCGGGCCACCCCGCCGACGAAGGTGTGGTACGTGATGCCCGGCTTGGCCTGGCCCTGCCCGTCGGGCCGCCACTCGGGCAGCGGCACCAGGCCCGGCTCCAGCAGCTCCAGCCCGTCGAAGTAGGCCAGGATCTCGTCGCGGAAGCGCCACCGCCCGGTGCCCATGGTGTCGTTGAAGATCCGCTCCGCCGAGTACGCCTGCTGCGACACCTCCGGCAGCGCGGGCCCCGGGTTGTGGAAGTGGGAGATGGCCAGGTAGCTGCCGGGCGCCAGGCGCTCCATGAGCCGCCGGGTGATGCCGCCCGGGTCGTGGTCGTCGGCCAGGTGGTGCAGGATGCCGAACATCAGCAGCCCCACCGGCCGGTCGAAGTCGATGAGCCGCCTGACCTCGGGGCTGTGCAGGATCGCCTGCGGGTCCAGCAGGTCGGCTTCGACGACGGTGGTGGTGTCGTCCACGGCCAGCAGCGCCCGCCCGTGGACGAGCACGATCGGGTCGTGGTCGACGTAGACGACGCGCGCGCCGGGCGCGACCGACTGGGCGATCTCATGTACGTTGCCCTGCGTGGGCAGGCCCGAGCCGAGGTCCAGGAACTGCCGGATCCCGGCCTCGCCGGCCAGGAAGCGCACCACGCGGCCCAGGAACTCGCGGTTGGCCCTGGCGGCCTCCGGCGCGTCCGGCGCGACCTCCATCGCCCGCCGCGCGGCCTCCCGATCGACCGCGTAGTTGTCCTTGCCGCCGAGGATGAAGTCGTAGACCCGCGAGACGCTCGGCCTCGTCGTGTCTATCCCGCGCGGCGCGCGCTCCTGCTCGTTGTCGGCCACGGTCGGCTCCTCCTGGCTGGTCACGTCGGGAGACGTCGCGCATGATCGTACGCCGTCGCGTACCGGCGCATCTCCCCTTTCGGTCATTTGCCGCGATCAGCCGGACTCGCGGACCACCAGCTCCGTCGGCAGCACCACCGGATCGACGTGCCCGGCGCCGTCCAGCAGCGCGAACAGCAGCCGCATGGTCTCCTGCGCCATCTCGGCCAGCGGCTGCCGGATCGTGGTCAGCGGCGGATGGGTGGACACCGCCACCGCCGAGTCGTCGAACCCGCCCACCGCCACGTCGTCCGGCACCCGCCGCCCGGCCGCGCGCAGCGCCGCGAGGGCACCGGCCGCCATCAGGTCGGAGGCCACGAAGACCGCGTCGAGGTCGGGGGAGCGCTCCAGCAGCTCGGCCATCGCCCGCTCGCCGCTGGCCTGCGTCCAGTCGCCGTGCGCGATGAGCCGCCGGCTGGCCTTGCGGCCCAGCACCTCGGCGAACCCCTCCAGGCGCTGGATGCCGCCCGGCGTGTCCATCGGGCCGGTGATCATCGCGATCCGGCGGCGGCCCTGGCGCACGAAGTACTCGGTCATCTGCCGGGCGCCGAGGCGCTCGTCGGCGGCGGCGTACGGGATGACGTGCTCCTGCCCGATGACCGCGCCGCAGGAGACCGCGGGCGGCCCGCCGGAGCCGAGCAGGCCCACCAGCGGGTCGCCGGCGTGCGTGGAGACCAGCAGCACCCCGTCGGCGTGGCCGCCGCGCACGTAGCGCACCACCCGCTCGCGGTCGCCCTCGTCGCCGGCCAGCATCATCACCAGCGACATGTCCCGCTCGGCCAGCATCCTGATCGCGACCCGGATCATCGTGCTGTAGTTGGGGTCCTCGAACAACTTCTCGTGCGGCTCGGACAGCACCATCACCACCGAGCCGGTGCGCTGGGTGACCAGGCTGCGGGCCACCCGGTTGACGACGTAGCCGGTCTCGGAGATCGCCCGCTCGATCGCCACCCGCGCCGCCGGGCTGACGTACTTGTCCCCGTTGAGCAGGCGGGAGACCGTGCCGCGGGACACGCCCGCGGCCGCGGCCACGTCGTGGATCGTAGGGCGTTTCATTTGACGGCTCCGGAGGACAGATCGGTCCTCCAGTATCGCTGCATCGTGAGGAAGAGCGCGATCAGCGGGACGATCGACAGCAGCGCCCCGGTCAGGATCAGGTTGTACAGCGCCGGCTGGTTGGCGCCGGCCGCCAGCAGCGTGTAGAGCCCGACCGTGAGCGGGAACTTGCCGTCGTCGCCGAGCATGATGAACGGCAGCAGGAAGTTGTTCCAGATCGCCACGAACTGGAACAGGAAGATCGTCACCATGCCGGGCACCATGAGCGGCAGCGCCACCCGGGCCATCAGCCGCGCCTCGCCCGCCCCGTCGATCCGCCCCGCCTCCAGCAGCGAGTCGGGGACGGCCGCGGCGGCGTAGACGCGGGCCAGGTAGATGCCGTACGGGTTCAGGATCTGCGGCAGCAGCACGGCCCAGTACGTGTCGGCCAGTCCGACCCGGCTGAACAGCAGGTACTGCGGGACGGCCAGCACCACGGCCGGCACCAGGATGCCGCCGATGAGCACATTGAAGATCGCGTTCCGGCCGGGGAAGCGGTACTTGGCCAGCGCGTACCCCGACACCGCCGACACCGCCGTGGACAGCAGCGCGCCGCCGCCCGCGTACAGCACCGTGTTGCCCGCCCACAGCCAGAACACGCCGTCGCGGTAGGCGAACAACTGCCGCACGTTGTCGAGGAAGCCGGTCCCGAACGACAGCGTCGCGGTGGTGAACAGCTCGCCCGGCGACTTGGTGGCCGCGACGAGCACCCAGAGCACAGGGAACAGGCAGTAGAGCGCCCCGACCAGCAGCAGCGCGGTCGGCACGACCCCCCAGGGCCGGCCGGTCGCGCCGCGGGCGCGGGCGCGGTGGCGGCGGCGCGCGGTGGCGGTGATCCCGGTCATCATCAGCCCTCCCCGAAGGCGCGGCCGCGGACCACGCGCAGGAACCCGAACGACAGGACGAGCGAGATCGCCGCGATGACGACCGAGGTGGCGGCGGCCGAGTACAGGTCGCCGGTGACGAACGCGTCGCGGTAGACCTTCATGAGCGGGCTCCAGGTGGAGCTGATCGTGTTGGTCAGCGGGCGCAGCGTGGTGGGCTCGGTGAACACCTGGATCGTGGCGATGACGGAGAACACCGTGGTGAGGATGATCGCCGGCACCAGCAGCGGGATCTTGACCCGGAGGGCGATCTGCAGCTCGGAGGCGCCGTCCAGCCGCGCGGCCTCGTACAGGTCGCGCGAGATGGCCCGCAGCGCGGTGTAGAGCACGAGCATGTTGAAGCCGGTGCCGCCCCACACCGCCACGTTCGCCATGGAGTAGGTGACGGCGGTGGGGCCGAGCAGGTCGACGTCCAGCACCGCGCGGATCGGGCTGAGCGAGGGCAGGTAGAGGAAACCCCACAGCAGGGTGGCGGCCACCCCCGGCACGGCGTACGGCAGGAAGATCGCGATCCGCGAGAACCGCGCCAGCCGCGCCCGCGCCGAGTCCAGCAGCAGCGCGAACAGCAGGGCCAGGCCGAGCATGACGGCCAGCACCAGCACGCCGTAGCCCAGCACCCGCAGCCAGCCCTGCCACAGCTCGGCGTCGGCGAGCGCGGCGGCGAAGTTGTCGAGGCCGGCGGAGACCTCGCGCCGCGCCCCCTTGCCGAGCCCGAGCCCCGACACCTTGGTCCGGCGCGTGGCCAGGTAGACGGTGTAGCCGATGGGCACGGCCAGGAAGAGCGTGAACAGCACGATCGCCGGGGCCAGGAAGAGGTACGGCCACCCGCCGCCCTTGCCGGAGCGTCCCATCACGAGGCGAGCTGGAAGCCGGACTTGCGCATGTCGGCGACCGTGGCGTCCTGCATGGACCGGACGGCGTCGGAGAAGGACGTCCGGTTCCGCGCGGCCTTGCCGAAGGCGTCCCTGAAGGTGTTGTAGGTCACGCCCACGTTCGGGCCGAAGGTGAAGCCGCGCGCCCCGGCGGAGACGGCGGCGGCCTGCTTCCAGAAGTCGGGCTGGCCGGAGAAGTACGCGGGGGGCTCGCCCAGCGTGGACTGCGCCTTGGTGGCGGCCGGGTAGATCGCGGCCTCCTTCACCAGCAGGTCCAGCGCGGCCGGGTCGGTGTTGAGCCAGGTGGCGAAGCGCGCGGCGGCGGCCCTGTGCGGTGTTCTGGCGGAGACGGCGGTGGACGAGCCGCCCCAGAAGCCGGTGACGTTCTCGCCGGCGTTCCACTGGGGGAGCGGGGCGACGGCCCACTTGCCCTTGGCCTTGGGCGCGTTGCTCTCCAGCACGCCCGGCGCCCACACCGCCGACGGCCAGGTGAGCAGCTTGCCGTCGTTGAGCGCCTTGTTCCATTCGGGGGTGAAGTACGGCATGTCGTCGATGACGCCCTCCTTCACCAGGCCGCCCCAGTAGTCGGCGACCTTCACGGTGGGCCCGTCGGCGATGCCGACCTTCCACGACTCGCCGCTGATGGACCACCATTGCGCGCCGGCCTGCTGCGCCAGCCCTGTGAACGCTCCCGGATCACTGCTGGAGAACGTGCCGAGGTAGACCTTCGGGTCCTTCTTGCGCACCGCGCGGGCGGCGTCGGCGTACTCCTGCCAGGTCTTCGGGACCGGGATGCCGTACTCGTCGAGCAGGTCCTCGCGGTAGAAGAGCATCATCGGACCGCTGTCCTGGGGGATGCCGTAGACGCCCTCGGTGCCGAGCGTGACCAGCCCCCACAGGCCCTCGGAGAACTCGCCCCTGATCGCCGCGGTCTCGGCCTTGAGGTCGGCCACCGCGTCGGCGGCGACGAACGAGGGCAGGTGCTGGTACTCGGCCTGCACCAGGTCGGGCGGGTTGCCGGCCTTGGCGGCGGTGAGGTACTTGGCGGCCGCGTCGTCGCCGCCGGCCTGCTTGCTGACCGTGACCTGAACGTCCGGGTGCGCCTTGTTCCAGATCGCGACGATCTTGTCCATGTTGGGGGCCCAGGTCCAGTAGGTGAGCTTGACCGGCCCCTGGGCGGCGGTGGCGGCGGGGCCCTGCGTCGCCTCGGTGCCGCGGGGGGCGGGCTCGCCGGACCCGCAGGCGGCGAGGGTGGCCGTGAGTGCGACGGCCAGAGCTGCTCCAAGGCGGTTGGCGCGCATGCGTACCTCCGTAAGGTCCTGTGAACGTGCACAGACTGGAACAGCCGCGAAATGCCCGTCAAGAGTCGTTACGTTCTCGTTAATCCCGCCGTCCGGATGCCCTGTTCCCCTGAGGGGTGCAACGGGATTACTGTGCACGTTCACAGAAGCTTTCCAAGGGGGATGGATGTATCCGGAGCGTCCTGGCGGCCTCGCCTTCGGCGGGGACTACAACCCGGAGCAGTGGCCGCGCGAGGTCCTGGAGGAGGACGTGGCGCTCATGCGCGAGGCCGGGGTCAACCTGGTCAGCCTCGGGATGTTCTCGTGGGCGCTGATGGAGCCGGCCGAGGGGCGCTACACGTTCGGCTGGCTGGACGAGATCCTCGACCGGCTGCACGCGGGCGGCGTCGCGGTCGACCTGGCCACGCCGACGGCCGCGCCGCCCGCCTGGTTCGTCGCCGCGCACCCCGACGTGCTGCCGGTGACCAGGGAGGGCACCCGGATCGGGTTCGGCGGGCGGCAGAGCGCCTGCTCCAGCGCGCCGGCCTTCCGCGAGGCGACCGCCCGGCTGGTGCGCGCGCTGGGCGAGCACTACCGCGACCATCCGGCCGTGGTCATGTGGCACGTCCACAACGAGTACGGCGCCCCGCTCGGCGAGTGCTACTGCGAGCACAGCGTGGCGGCCTGGCGGGACTGGCTCTGCGCCACCTACCGCGACCTCGCCGCGCTGAACGACGCCTGGGGCACCACCTTCTGGGGTCAGACCTACACCGACTGGGACCAGATCGACGCCCCCCGCTTCAACCACACGGTCGTCAACCCGGCCCAGCGCCTCGACTACGCCCGCTTCAGCGACGGCCAGCACCGCGAGCACTACGCGCTCCAGCGCGACATCCTGCGCGAGCTGACCCCGCATCTGCCCGTCACCACGAACTTCGCCGGCACCGTCAACTGCAAGTCCGCCGACCTGTGGCGGTGGGCCCGCGAGCTGGACGTGGTCGCCAACGACCACTACCTCAAGGCCGAGCGGCCCGACAACCACATCGACCTGGCCATGTCCGCCGACCTGGCGCGCTCGGTGGCCGGCGGCGCGCCCTGGATGCTCATGGAGCACTCGGCCGGCGCGGTCAACTGGCAGCCGCGCAACCTCGCCAAGCGGCCCGGCGAGATGCGCCGCAACAGCCTCGCCCACGTGGCGCGCGGCTCCGACAGCGTGCTGTTCTTCCAGTGGCGGGCCTCCAGGTTCGGGGCCGAGAAGTTCCACTCCGGGCTGGTGCCGCACGCCGGGACCGACTCCGGGCAGTGGCGCGAGGTGGTCCGGCTGGGCGCCGACCTGCGCAGGCTGGCCGGGGTGCGGGGGAGCCGGGTGCGGGCCGAGGTGGCGCTGGTGTGGGACTGGGAGTCGTACTGGGCACTGGAGCTGGACTGGCGGCCGTCGGTGGACCTGACGTTCCGGGAGCGGATGGACGCCTTCTACGAGGCGTTGTGGCGGGAGCACGTCACGGTGGACTTCGTCCACCCTTCTGCTGATATTTCGGGGTATCGGGTGGTGGTGGCGCCCAGCTCGTACCTGCTCACCGAGGCCGCGGCCAAGAACCTGCACCGGTACGTCGAGGCGGGCGGCCACCTGCTCGTGTCGTACTTCTCCGGCATCGTGGACGAGCACGACACCATCCACCCCGGCCCCCACCCGGGCGCGCTGCGCGAGCTGCTCGGCCTGTCGATCGAGGAGTTCCACCCGCTGCGCGACGGCGAGACCGTGACCGTGACCGGCGAGACCGTGACCGTGACCGGCGAGGCCGCGACCCCGGCCGACGCGATGCCGGCCGGTGGGGACACGGCCGGCGGGGACGCGGCCGGTGGCCGGCCGGCGCGGATCTGGTCGGAGCGGGTGCGGCCGGCGGGCGCGGTCACCGTGCGGGCCTTCGCCTCCGGCCCGGACGCCGGCCATCCCGCCCTGACCCGCCACGACCTCGGCGCCGGCACCGCCTGGTACCTGGCCACCGCCCCCGTCGCCGGCCTGCGCGGCCTGCTCGCCCGGGTGCTCGACCACGCCCGCGTCACCCGCCCCCGGGGCCTGCCCGACACCCTGGAGCTGGTCCGCAGGGGCCGCCACGCGTTCCTCATCAACCACGGCGACGAGCCGGTGACGGTCGAGGGGGTGACCGGCGTCAGCGTCCTGGACGGCGCGCGCTGCGACGGCCGGGTCACCGTCGCGCCCGGCGCCGTCACGGTCGTCGAGGAGACCCCCCACCCCGAAGGAGAACCCGCATGAGACGCCTCCTGCCCGCCCTGCTGTCCGTCCTGTCCCCGTTGTTACTCGCCATCCCCCTGGCCGCCGCCCCCGCCCAGGCCCAGGCCCGCCTCCCGATCCGCGGCGCGGACGTCTCCAGCCTCGCCAAGTCCGAGGCCCTGGGCGGCGTCTACCGCGACGCGCTCGGCCGCCGCGGCGACCCCCTGCGCATCCTGGCCCAGGCCGGGCTGACCCACGTCCGGCTCAAGGTCTGGGTGAACCCCGCCGACGGCTACAACACCAAGGCCCAGGTGCTCGCCGTCGCCAGGCGCGCCAAGGCGGCCGGGCTGAAGCTGCTGGTGGACTTCCACTACTCCGACACCTGGGCCGACCCCGGCAAGCAGTACAAGCCGGCCGCCTGGGAGGCGCTGCCGTTCGACCAGCTCAGGCAGGCCGTGTACGACCACACCTACGACGTGCTGGACGCCCTGCGCCGCCAGGGCACCACGGCCGACCTGGTGCAGATCGGCAACGAGATCAACGGCGGCCTGCTGTGGCCGGACGGCTCCAACACGAACTGGGCCGGCACCGCCGCCCTCCTCGGCTCCGGCTACGACGCCGCCAAGAAGGTGTCCGCCTCGACCAGGGTCGTGCTGCACCTGGCCAACGGCGGCGACAACGGCCTGTACCGGTGGTGGTTCGACAACGCCGCCGCCCACGGCATCCGCTACGACGTCATCGGCGTGTCGTACTACCCGTACTGGCACGGCACGCTGGAGAGCTTCCAGGCCAACCTCAACGACGTCGCCACCCGCTACGGCAAGCCGATCGTGGTCGCCGAGACCGCGTACCCGTTCACCACCGCCGACGACGACGGCTGGGAGAACCTCGTCACCTCGCCCGAGCCCTACCCGGGCTACCCGGCCACCCCGCAGGGCCAGTCGGCCATGCTGGCGAAGGTCGCCGCGGTGGTCCGCCAGGTCCCGAACGGCCTCGGCCTCGGCCTGTTCACCTGGGAGGCCACCTGGACCGGCGTCAAGGGCAACGGCTGGGACCCGGCCGACCCGTCCTCGGGCAACGCCTGGGAGAACCAGGCCCTGTTCGACTACGCCGACCGCGCGCTGCCCGCGATGGCCGTCCTCGGCCACGTCTGATCCGCCCCGCGATCCGTCATCCGCCACGGCCGTCTCCGCGAACTGTTCATGACCTTCAAGCAGATCCATCCGACGATGGGAGTGCACAGTGCGGAAAGAGCACGACAGGTCCATGTCCCGGCGGTGGCGGCTGACGGCGCTGCTCACCGCCGTGATCGCGGCGTTCTCGCCGGCCGCGGCGCAGCAGGCGCACGCGTCCGCCGCCGGGCTGCGCGGCTTCGACGCGGTCACCACGGTGAACGAGCGGAACGTGTGGAAGCACATGGCGTTGATCGGCGACCAGTACGCCATCTACACCGACCGCGGGCTCATCGAGGGCCCGGCGCCGATCCGGCAGAAGTGGCCGTTCCTGCCCGAGCAGTTCACCCATGACGTCGACTCGGCGGGCGTCGCCATCAGCGGGCCCGGCTTCCGCTGGCGGCACACCTGGACCAAGGGCAACCAGGCGATCACCTTCGAGGACACCGGCATCGTCAACGGCCCCTTCTTCATCCCCAGCCCGTACGACGGCCTCAGCGACTTCAACGACCCGATCGACGGCCGGATCAGGCACTACGGGGTGCGGGGCGGGCTGGCCACGTTCCTGTTCGACGGAGCCTTCGAGACGCCCAGCAGGCCGCTGGCCAACGACACGTTCCTGCCCGCGCGCTTCCACAGCGATCTCGACGACATCTCCCTCGAATGGGAGCAGAACCGGTCGAAGATCAGTTACTACAAGGGCAACGAGCGGGTGATCTTCACCGGCAACCAGATCGTCGAGCTGGTCGCCCTCGACGCCAAGTGGCCGTTCCTGAACGCCTGGCGGTCCGCCGCCTGAGGCCCGGCACGGCGCAGCACAGCACAGCACGGCACGTCGTGGTGGTCCGGGCGGACGGCCCGGGCCACCACGCGCGCGCCCGGCCTCCCCGGCACCCGGGCGCGCGGTTGACATGATGGGCCCATGACTCCCGATGAGCTGCTCACCACCACCCGCAGCGTCCGCAAGCGCCTCGACCTGACCCGGCCCGTCCCGCTGGAGCTCGTGCGCGAGTGCCTGGAGATCGCGTTGCAGGCGCCCACCGGCGGCAACAGCCAGGGCTGGCACTGGATCGTGATCACCGACCCCGAACGGCGCAAGGCCGTCGGCGACTACTACGGCCGCGCCACGCGCGCCTACCTCGGCTCGGGCGCCTCGGCCGGCGACCTGTTCCAGGACGACCCGGAGCGGGCGGCCACGCAGCGGCGCGTCTCCGACAGCGCGGCCTACCTGGGCGAGCACATGGGCGAGGCGCCGGTGCTGGTGATCGCCTGCATCGAGGCGCCGCGGCTGCCCGAGGGGAACCAGGCCGGGCTGTGGGGCTCGTTGCTGCCGGCCGCGTGGAGCTACATGCTGGCCGCCCGCGCCCGCGGCCTCGGCACCGCCTGGACGAGTCTGCACCTGGTGTACGAGAGCGAGATCGCCGAGCTGCTGGGCATCCCGCCGAGCGTCCGGCAGGGCGTGCTCATGCCCACCGCCTACTACACCGGGGAGACGTTCAGGCCGGCCCGTCGTCAGCCGCTCGACGAGGTGCTGCACCTCGACTCCTGGTAGCGGGGCCGGGCTCGCCGGGTTTGTGGTGAATGCCCGCGTTCGCGCCGGTTCCGAATTAAGATCACCGGCGTAATTCCCCCCATCCCAAGGAGCCGGCAGTGTCCGACAGCGAGCAGGAAAGCGCGCCGCAAGGCATCGACACCAGCAGGCCGAGCGTCTCGCGCGTCTACGACTTCATGCTCGGCGGCAAGGACAACTACGCCATCGACCGCCAGGTCGCCGAGATGGCGCTGAAGATCGCCCCGGACGCGCCGGAGGCCGCCAGGGCCAACCGCGAGTTCCTCCGGCGCACCGTGCGCTACCTGGCCGGCGAGGCCGGGATCCGGCAGTTCCTCGACGTCGGCTCCGGCCTGCCCACGCAGGGCAACGTGCACGAGATCGCCCAGGCGGTCGCGCCCGGCGCGCACGTCGTCTACGTCGACCACGACCCGATCGTGCTCGTCCACGGCGGGGCGCTGCTCGCCGACGACGACACCACCGCCGTCGTGCACGCCGACGCCCGCGAGCCGGAGAAGATCCTCGGCGACCCCGGCACCAGGGCCCTCATCGACTTCGACCGCCCGGTGGGGCTGCTGATGTTCGGGCTGCTGCACCACCTGGCCGACGACGAGGACCCGGGCGGCGTCCTGGCCCGCCTGGTGGCCCCGCTCGCCCCGGGCAGCCACGTGGTGATCTCCCACTTCCACAACCCGGGCGCGGCCCATCCGGAGGTCGCCGAGCAGGCCGCCAGTGCCGAGAGACTGTTCAACGAGCACCTCGGCACCGGCCGCTGGCGCACCCGCGAGGAGCTGCTGGCCTTCTTCGACGGCCTGGAGCTGGTGGAGCCCGGCCTGGTGCCGCTCCCGGAGTGGCGTCCCGACGGGGAGGACCACGCCACTCCGGGCATCACTTACCACACCTTCGTGGGTGGCGTGGGGCGCAAGCCGTAGCCGGCGGCTACTCCGGCAGCTTGCCGGTGGACACCACGTCCCGGTACCAGTGGGCGCTGTCCTTCCAGGTGCGCTTCATCGTCTCGCGGTCCACGTGGACGATGCCGAACCGCTTGGCGTAGCCGTGCGCCCACTCGAAGTTGTCCATCAGCGACCACACGAAGTAGCCGCGCACGTCCGCGCCGCCCGCGATCGCCTCGGCCACGGCGGACAGGTGCCGGCGCAGGTAGTCGATCCGGTCGGCGTCGTGGACCACGCCGTCCGGCCCGACCGGGTCGGGGAACGCGGCGCCGTTCTCGGTGATCATGGTGGGCAGGTCCGGGTAGTCGCGGTGCAGGCGCAGCAGCAGCTCGGTCAGGCCGGTCTCGTCGATGTTCCAGCCCATCTCGGTGTACGGGCCGGGCTGGCGCACGAACTCCACGTCGTCGCAGGCGATCCACGGGGAGGCGGTGCCGTCCTGGTGGCCGTCGGCCGTCTCCTTCGGCCCCGAGCCGTCCCAGTGCCGCACCAGCGTCGGGTTGTAGTAGTTGACGCCGAGCACGTCGATCGGCTGGCGGGCGGTGGCCTCGTCGCCGTCGCGGACGAACGACCAGTCGGTCACCGAGGAGGTGGCCTCGATCAGCTCGCGCGGGTAGGCGCCCTCCAGCATCGGCCCGAGGAAGGCCATGTTGGACAGCAGGTCCGCCTTGCGCACCGCGGGCGCGTCGGCCTCGGACACGCCGCGCACGTGGTGCAGGTTGAGCGTGACCGACATCAGGGCGTCCCTGGCCGCGGTCGAGCGCAGCGCCTGCACGGCCAGGCCGTGGCCGAGGTTGAGGTGGTGGACGGCGGCCAGCGCGGCGGCCGGGTCGGTACGGCCCGGCGCGTGCACGCCGGAGGCGTAGCCCAGGTAGGCCGAGCACCACGGCTCGTTGAGGGTGATCCAGGCCCGCACCCGGTCGCCGAGCCGCTCGCCCATCAGGCGGGCGTAGTCGGCGAAGCGCGACGCGGTGTCGCGGTCCGGCCAGCCGCCGGCGTCCTCCAGCTCCTGCGGCAGGTCCCAGTGGTAGAGGGTGGCCACCGGGGCGATGCCGCGCGACAGCAGGCCGTCCACGAGCCGGTCGTAGAAGGCCACGCCCGGCTCGTTGAGCGGGCCCGCGCCGCCCGGCTGCACGCGCGGCCAGGAGATCGAGAACCGGTAGGCGCCCACGCCCAGCCCGGCCAGCAGGTCCAGGTCCTCCTCCAGCCGGTGGTAGTGGTCGCAGGCCACGTCACCGGTGTCGCCGTTCGCGACCAGCCCGGGGGTGTGGGAGAAGGTGTCCCAGATCGACGGGCCGCGGCCGTCCTCGTCCCAGGCGCCCTCGACCTGGTACGCGGCGGTGGCGGTGCCCCACAGGAAGCTCTCGGGGAAGGTCGTCATGCTGCTCCTTCAAGGATGATCTCGATCTCGTTCGTGTCCGCCCCGGCGGTGACCCGCACGCCGCCGGGGGTGGTCTCCAGCCGCGCGTGCCGGGCCTCGCGCACCCCGGCGAGCAGCAGGCTCCAGGGCGCGGGCGCCCCCGCGACCCGGCGGGCGCGCACGCGGTCGCCGGCCCGCGACACCTCGAACACCGTACCGACGCCCCCGTCCACGGTGGGAACGGTAACAGTGCGGCTCCCGCCGTCCGCCGGCCGGTACACCTGAAGCGTGACGCCGGCCGCGTAGTCGTAGTCCGGCCGGTCATCCCGCGCCCCCACCGGCAGCACCGCGCCCGGCCGCACCAGCAGCGGCAGGCTGTCGAAGCCGTGCCGCTCGGTGCGCCAGGCGGGCCCGGTGACGACCTCGCCGTCCAGCAGCCGCGTCCACTCGCCCGCGGGCACGTAGTACGACACCTCGCCCTCGCCGGACAGCACCGGCGCGACCAGCAGGTCGGGGCCCAGCATGTACTGGGCGTCGAGGTGGTCGCAGGCCCGGTCGCCGGGGAACTCCAGCTGCATCGCGCGCATCACCGGCAGCCCCTCCTCGGCGGCCTGGACCGCGGCCCCGTACAGGTAGGGCATGAGCCGCGCCTTGAGCCTGGTGAACGAGCGCAGCACGTCCACCGCCTCCTCGTCGAACAACCACGGCACCCGGTACGACCCGCTGCCGTGCAGCCGGCTGTGCGACGACAGCAGCCCGAAGGCCACCCACCGCTTGAACACCGCCGCGTCCGGCAGGCCCTCGAACCCGCCGATGTCGTGGCTCCAGAACCCGAACCCGGCCAGGCCGAGCGACAACCCGCCGCGCAGCGACTCGCCCATCGCCTCGAAGGTGGACTCGCAGTCGCCGCCCCAGTGGACCGGCAGCCGCTGCCCGCCCACGGTCGCCGACCGGGCGAACAACACGGCCGGGCCGCGCTCGGCCAGCACATCGTGGACGGTCCGGTTGTACAGCAGCGAGTAGTAGTTGTGCATGCGCTCGGGGTCGGCGCCGTCGGCGTAGGCCACGTCCGTCGGGACGCGCTCGCCGAAGTCGGTCTTGAACGCGTCCACCCCCATGTCGAGCAGCGCGCGCAGCTTGCCCGCGTACCACGCGCGGGCGGCCGGCGAGGTGAAGTCCACCAGCGCCCGGCCGGCCTGCCAGTGGTCGTCCTGCCACACCGTGCCGTCCGGGCGGCGCAGCAGGTGCCCCAGGCGCGCGCCCTCGTCGAACAGCGCCGACGCCTGCCCGATGTACGGGTTGATCCACACGCACACGCGCAGCCCGCGCTCCTTGAGCCGGCGCAGCATGCCCTCGGGGTCGGGGAACACCTCCGGGTCCCACTCGAAGTCGCACCACCGGTAGCGCCGCATCCAGAAGCAGTCGAAGTGGAACACACTGAGCGGGATGTCCCGCTCGGCCATGCCGTCCACGAACGAGGAGACCGTGGCCTCGTCGTAGTCGGTGGTGAACGAGGTGGACAGCCACAACCCGAACGACCAGGCGGGCGGCAGCGCCGGGCGGCCGGTCAGCGCGGTGTAGCGGCGCAGGATGTCGGCCGGCGTCGGCCCGTGGATGACCAGGTACTCCAGGTCGTGGCCCTCGACGCTGAACTGCACCCGCGACACGGTCTCCGACCCCACCTCGAACGACACCCGCCCGGGATGGTTGACGAACACGCCGTAGCCGCGGTTGGTCAGGTAGAAGGGGATGTTCTTGTAGGCCAGCTCGCTGGCGGTGCCGCCGTCGTCGTTCCAGATGTCGACCGACTGCCCGTTGCGCACCAGCGGGCCGAACCGCTCGCCGAGCCCGTACACCAGCTCCCCGGCGCCCAGCCGGAGCTGCTCGACGAGGAAGTGCCGCCCGCCGGGGTCCGTCATGGCGCCGAGGCTCCTGCCGCCGCTGCGGGTCAGCTCGCGGCCGCCCGCGCTGAACGTCATCTCCCACGGCGCGTCCCTGCGCAGCCGCACGGTGAGCGCGCCGCTGGTCAGGCTCGCGTGCCCGGCGTCCACGGCGACCTCGGCCGCCGGCGCGTCGTCGCGCACCTCGAAGGCGGGGGCGGCCGGCACCGACCCGGCGAAGTGCACCGTGCGGACCCGGATCACGTCCGGCATCGGCGAGGACAGCTCCACGCGCAGGACCGGGCCGTCGATGGTGTCGCCGCGGCGGGTGACCGGGCGGGCCGGGGCGAGCACCCGCAGCGAGGCGGCCTCGGCGGTCACGTCGTGGGCCGCGGCGGCGTAGGCCGCCCGCACCCCGGGGCGCATCCGCCAGTAGCCGTCTTTGAACTTCATGCTGGATCCGTCCTCGGGAGGTCTCTGGTAGGGCTTGCGGGGGTCAGGCGCGGGTCACGTGGAGCGCAGGGCGGCGACGGCGCGCGGCGCCAGCGTCACCGGGCCGTCGGTGACGGCGCCGGTCAGCAGGTCCTCGGCGGGCCCCGCGACCGGCACCTCGGCCGTGGCGGAGCCGTGGTTGAGCAGGAACAGCACCTCGCCGCGGCGCACCGCCTCGACGCCGGGCGGCAGGTCCGCGACGGCGCCGCGCACGCCCGCGTCGGCCAGCGCCCGCGCGGTCAGCCCGGCCAGCGCGGCGGGCTCCGGCATGGTGGCGACGTACCAGGCGACGCCGTCGCCGACGCGGTGCCGCAGGATCGCCGGGCGGCCGGCCAGCTCGCCCTCGGTGAACTCGGCCACCGCCTCGGCGCCCTCGGCGGCCATCAGCTCCGTCCAGGCGTGCGCCGTGAAGCCGGGCCCGCCGCTCCAGCGGCAGCCGACCTCGCCCTCGGCGGGCAGCCACTCCTCGCCGGAGGCGCCCAGCGCCTCGCGCAGCGGGACGGGGAAACGGCCGGTGCGGACGTGCCCGTCCGGGTCCACCACGCCGGAGAACGGGCCGACCACCAGCACGCCGCCGCCGCGCGCGTACGCGGTCAGCGCCGCCGCCTGCCGGTCGCTCACCAGGAACAGGTTCGGCACGACGACCAGCGCGTACCCGCCGAGGTCGGCGTCCGGCGGGACCACGTCCACGCTGACGCCCCGCTCCCACAGCGGCACGTAGTAGGCCAGTAGCTGCTCGTCGGCGTTGAGCCGGTCGCTCGGCCGGCCGCGCTCCTCCAGCGCCCACCAGCTCTCCCAGCCGAACACCAGCGCCACCCGCGCCGGCACCGGCTGCCCCGCCACCGCGGCCAGCCGGCGCAGCTCCCGCCCGTGGGCGCGCACCTCGCGGTGCAGCCGGGTGTCCGGGCCGGCGTGCGGCACCATCGCGGCGTGGAAGCGCTCGGCGCCGAAGCGGGAGGCCCGCCACTGGAAGTAGCACAGGCCGTCCGCGCCCCGGGCCAGCGCCTGCAGCGACTCCAGCCGGAGCTGCCCGGCCGGCTTGGGCAGGTTGTGCGGCCGCCAGTTGACGCCGCTCGTGGCCTGCTCCATCAGCAGCCACGGCCGGCCCCGGCCGAGGCCGCGCATGAGGTCGTGGACGAGGGCGGTGCGCGCGGGGGAGAGCGGGTCGCCCGGGTCCGGGTACCAGTCGTTGGCGACCAGGTCCTCCTCGGCGGCCCACTTCCAGGCGTCCACGGGCCGGAACAGGCCCATGAAGTTGGTGGTGACCGGGACGTCCGGGGCGTGCTCGCGCAGCACGTCCCGCTCGGCGCGGAAGTGCTCCAGCAGGGCGTCGGAGCAGAAGCGCCGCCAGTCGAGGCTCTGCGTCGGGTTGATCATGTACGGGGCGCGGCGGGGCGGCAGGACCTCCTCCCACCGGGCGTAGCGCTGGCTCCAGAACGTGGTGCCCCACGCCTCGTTGAGCGCGTCCAGGCCGCCGTGACGCCGCCGGAGCCACGCGCGGAACGCCTCCGCCGAGGCGTCGCAGTGGCAGATCTGGCCGTACTCGTTGCCCACGTGCCACAGGGCCAGCGCCGGATGACCCGCGTACCGCGCGGCCAGGTCCGTCACGATCGACAGCGCCCGCTCCCGGTAGACCGGCGAGGACGGGCAGAACTGGTTGCGCGAGCCCCACCAGAGCCGGTGCCCCGACTCGTCCACCGGCAGCGTCTCCGGCCAGCGGTGCCCCAGCCACGGCGGCGGCGAGGCGGTCGGCGTGGCCAGGTCCACCGCGATCCCGGCCCCGGCCATCAGGTCCATGACCCGGTCCAGCCAGCCGAAGTCGCGCGCCCCCGGCTCCGGCTCCAGCCGCGCCCAGCTGAACACGCCGACCGTCACCAGGTTGACCCCGGCGGCCTTCATCAGCTCGGCGTCCTCGGCCCAGACCTCCTCCGGCCACTGCTCGGGGTTGTAGTCCCCGCCGAACAGCAGGCCCCGGCCCTCGGTGAGCCGGCGCATCCCGGTCACCGGCCGCTCCTCGGGGGCCCGGAGCTGCCGCCCGGCACCAGCCGGCACGGCACCAGCCGCCGTTGCGGCGGGCCGTCGCCCTCCAGCCGCTCGATGAGCATGCGCGCGCCGAGCCGGCCCAGCTCCTCGCCCGGCGGCTCCAGCGTGGTCAGCGGCGGGTGGAACATCTCCGCCACCCGCGCCGACGACAGCACCAGCATCAGCGTCAGGTCCCGCGGGATGCGCCAGCCGCGCGCCGCCACGGCCGCCACCACGCCGGCCGCCGCGTGGTCGTCCATCACGGCCAGCGCCGTCACGTCGGGGTGCGCCGCCAGCAACTGCTCGAACGCCCGCCCGCCCTCCTCGGCCGAGCCAGGACGGAAGCCGTCCACGTAGCCGAGCCCCGCCGCGCGGGCGGCCGCGGCGAACTCCTCGCCCGCCCGGATCGCCGGGCCGTAGCCGTCGGCGTACAGGTCGGTGGACAGGTTGAACAGGGCCAGCTTGCGGTGGCCCAGCCCGGCCACGTGCGCGACCGCCTCGCGGGCGGTGGCGGCGAAGTCGATGTCGGCGTGGTCGATCGAGCCCGGCTCGCGGGTGCGCCCTATCATGCTGAACGGCACCCCGGCCGCGGACAGGAACTCCGTGCGCTCGTCGTCCAGGCCCACCTCCATCAGCAGCACGCCGTCCACCAGGCCCAGGCCGGTCAGGTGGCGCAGCTCCTCGATCGGCTCGGCGCTCTCCGGCGACAGCAGCAGGTGGTAGCCCAGCTCCTTGGCCGCCTCGGCGGCGCCGGTCGCGAACTGCATCTCGGTCAGGCCGAAACCGCTGCGCGGGGCCGGGAACAGCAGCGCCACGATCCTGGTCCGCTTGCTCTGCAGGCCGCGCGCCAGCAGGTTCGGGCGGTAGCCCAGCTCGGCGGCGGCCTGCTCGATGCGGCGCTTGGTGGCCGCCGCGACCGGGCGGGTGCCGTTGAGCGCCGCGGAGACCGTGCTGACCGCCACCTGGGCCCGCTCGGCCACGTCGCGCAGGGACGACATCACACTCCCGGACGGGGGTTGTCGAAACGTTTCGCACAACCTAAAGTCCGTTTTGTGATGATGTCAATGGGCTGAATTCGGCCATCCCGAAACGCCGCTACGATCGGCCCCGTGCTGAGCCTCACCGTCCCCGGGCCCGCCGGAGCGCCGCTGCGCGGCCACCTCGTCATGGGGGAGGAGCCCGGCGTCCCCGGCGCCGTCACCGCCGACTCCCGGCACCTGTGGCGGGGCGGGCGGCCGTGGTTCCCGGTCAGCGGCGAGTTCCACTACGCCCGCTACCCGGCGGCCGAGTGGCGCGAGGAGCTGCTCAAGATCCGGGCGGGCGGGGTCACGGCGGTGGCCACGTACGTCTTCTGGAACGTCCACGAGGCGCGGCCCGGCCGCTTCGACTGGAGCGGCGACCGCGACCTGCGCCGTTTCGTCACGCTCTGCGCCGAGACCGGGCTGGACGTGGTGGCGCGGATCGGCCCGTGGGCGCACGGCGAGTCGCGCCACGGCGGCTTCCCCGACTGGCTGCTCGCCGCCGGCTGCGAGCCGCGCACCGACGACCCCCGCTACCTGGCGCTCGTCCGGCGCTTCTACGCCGAGATCGGCGCGCGGCTGCGCGGGCTGCTGCGGCGCGACGGCGGGCCGGTCGTCGCCGTGCAACTGGAGAACGAGCTGCACGACCGGCCCGGCCACCTGCTCACCCTCAAGCGGCTGGCCCGGGAGTGCGGCATCGACGCGCCCCTGTGGACCGCCACCGGCTGGGGGCACGCCCGGCTGCCGCGCGACGAGGTGATCCCGCTGTTCGGCGGCTACCCCGAGGCCGCCTGGGACACCGCGCACGACGGCCCGCCCGGCCAGAGCCGCGCCCACTACTTCTTCGGCCACGGGCGGGACGACGACTCCATCGGCGCGGACCTGCGCGCCGGGGCCGGGGCCGGGGCGCCGGCGGGGGACGGCGGTGACGGCGGCGACGGCGACGGCGGCAGCGCTGACGGTGACCTGGCGCGCTACCCGTTCGCCACCTGCGAGCTGGGCGGCGGCATGTTCCTCGCCTACCACCGGCGGCCGCTCGTCGGCGCGGCCGACGTGGCCGCGCTGGCCCTGGTCAAGCTGGGCAGCGGCTCGGCCTGGCAGGGCTACTACCTGTACCACGGGGCGTCCCAGGCCGAGGGGTTGCAGGAGTCGCACGCCACCGGCTACCCCAACGACTGCCCCGCCGTGGACTACGACTTCCAGGCGCCGCTCGGCCAGTACGGGCAGTTCCGCGAGTCCTGGTTCCGGCTGCGGCTGCACCACCTGTGGCTGGCGAGCGACGGCGGCGACCTGGCCCCGATGACGCTCACCCTGCCGCCCGGCGCGCCCGCCGGCACCGCGGACCGCCGCACCCTGCGGTGGGCGGTGCGCTCCGACGGGCGCTCCGGGTTCCTGTTCGTCAACAACCACGAGCCGGCGGAGGCGCTGCCCGCGCACGACGGCGTGCGGTTCCGCGTGCTGCTGGGGGAGCGGTCCCTGACGGTGCCGCGCGAGCCCGTCACGGTGCCGCCGGGGGCGTACTTCGCGTGGCCGCTGGCCCGGCCGCTCGGCGACACCGGCCTGCTGGTGACGGCCTCCGCCCAGCCCGTCTGCACGCTCCCCGCCCCGGACCCGGCCGCACCGGACGGGAGCGGGCCGGACGGTGGCGGGCGGGACGGTGGCGGGCGGGACGGTGGCGGGCCCGTGATGGTGCTCGCCCAGGTGGCGGGCATCCCGGTCGAGCTGACCCTGCACGGCGCCGAGCGGGTCGAGGGCCCCGGCGTGTCCGATCGGGACGGCTCCGTCCTGGTCGGGCGGGACGGCCCCGGCGTGGTCGGGCGGGACGGCCTCGGCGTGTCCGAGCGGGACGGCCCCGTCCTGGTCGGGCGGGACGGTCCTGTCCTGGTCGAGCGGGACGGCTCCGGTGTGGTGGTGCGCGGCCTGCGGCCCGGGCCCGGCTGCCTGCTGCGGGTCACCGGCCGCGACGGCCGCACGGCGCGGGTGCTGGTGCTCGACGAGCGGAGCGCGCTCGGCGCCACCCGCGCCCGGCTGCGCGGCGCCGACCGGCTGCTGATCAGCGACCGCCCCGCGGTCCCGGACGGCGACCGCCTGTTCCTGTACGGCGGCCGGCCGGGCGACCATCTGCGGATCTTCCCGCCCGTGAGCGCGCCCCCGCCCCCGGACGGCGGCGTCTTCGAGGCCGTCGAGCTGCCGGACCCGCCCGCCGCGGCCGAGCCGGTCGCCGCCGCCGTCGAGCGGGTGGCGCCGGCCGGGCCGCCCAGGACGGCCGTCGCCGACCCGCGTTCGGGCCGCGCCTCGGCGCCGTCGGACGCCGACTTCGCGCACGCCGCCGTCTACCGCGTCCCGGTGCCCGCCCGCCTCCTCGACACGGGCGACGAGGTGCTGCTGCGGCTCGACTGGACGGGCGACGCCGCCCGCGCCCTCATCGGCGGCCGGCTGGTGGCCGACCGGTTCTGGCACGGCCCGCCGTGGGAGATCGGGCTGCGCCGCCACCGCCGCGCCCTGCTGGAGCACGGCGCGATCGAGCTGCGCCTGCTGCCCTGGCCGCGCAACGTCCCCCAGGAGGTCCCCGTGTACGTCTCCCCCCAGGTCCGCGATCGACTGGGAGCGCCGCCGGAGCTGCGCGCGGCGGCGTTCGTCCCGGTCCCGCGCACCGTCCTCGCCTTCGACGGGGGCGAGGCCCGATGACCGGCCGCTGGGTGGACACCTGGACCGCCATGCCCCAGCGCGCCGAGCCCGCCGACCTGCCGCCCCCGCCGTACGCGGGCGGCGATCGCCCCGTGCTGGCCGACGCCACGCTGCGGCAGACCATCCGGGTGTCGGCGGGCGGCGACCGGCTGCGGCTGCGGCTGTCGAACGCCTTCGGCGCCGCGCCCCTGCCGGTCACCAGGCTGACCGTGGCGTTCCCCGCCGGGGGCGCGGCGGGCGCGAGCGCGGTCGAGCCGGGCACCTGCCGGCCGGTGACGTTCTCCGGCCGCTCCTCGGTCGTCGTCCCGCCCGGGGCGCAGGCGGTGTCCGACCCGGTGGACCTGCCGCTGCCGCCCGCCTCGGTCGTCACCGTGACCGCCTACCTCGCCGAGGGCCAGCCCGGCGCCGCGCTCACCGCGCACCCGGGCTCCCGCACGACCTCCCACCTGGCGCCCGGCGACCAGTGCGACGCCGCCGAGCTGGCCGGCGCGACCCCCGTCGACCACTGGTACCTGCTCAGCGCGGCCGAGGTCCTGGCCGCGCCCGGCACGTCCGCGCTCGTCCTGCTCGGCGACTCGCTGACCGACGGCCGCGGCTCCACCACCAACGGCAACGACCGCTGGCCCGACCAGCTCTTCGACCGCCTGGGCGAGGCCGCTCCCGCCATCGCCAACCAGGCGGCGGGCGGCAACCGGGTGCTCCGCGACGGCCTCGGCCCGAGCGCCCTGGCCCGCCTGGACCGCGACGTGCTGGCCCGCAGCGGCGCCCGCTGGCTGCTGGTCTTCGAGGGCGTCAACGACCTCGGCACCGCCGAGCCCACCCCCGGCGCCCAGCGGCGCAACGCCGAGGACCTCCTCGCCGCCTACGACCAGATCGTGACCCGCGCGCACGCCGCCGGCCTCGTCGTGTACGGCGCGACGCTCACCCCGTTCGGCGGCCACGACTACGACGACCCCGGCGGTCACCGCGAGGCCGCCCGCCAGACGGTCAACGACTGGATCCGCGGCGGCGGCCGCTTCGACGCGGTGGTCGACTTCGACCGCGCCGTCCGCGACCCGGCCGACCCGCGGCGGCTGCGGGCCGCCTTCGACGTGGGCGACGGCCTGCACCTGAGCCCGGCCGGCTACGAGGCGCTGGCCGGCGCGGTGCCCGCCGGGCTGTTCCCGCGATAGGCCAGGTCAGGCCAGGTCAGGCCAGGGCTCCGCTCAGCGGTTGGCGGCCAGGCTGTGCACCGGGTGCTCGCCCTCGGTCTGGAGCCGGTACTCGTGGCCCGACTTGGCGCGGTTCTCGTCGATGACCCGCTCGGAGGGGGCCTTCTCGCCGCCCATGAGGGCTTCCTGCATCTTCTGGAAGCGCTCGTGGGCGTCCTGGACGTAGCCGGTGCCCAGCGTGGTGTAGTCGATCTGGGTGGTCAGCAGCTCGCGCAGGTACGCCTTGTTCGGCTCGAAGGTCACCGGCTGCGGCAGCTCGGGCGCGCACACCTCCTCCGGGTCGCGGCCGTCCTGCTGCTTGAACAGCTCGGCCGCCAGCCGCAGGTGCTCCAGCTCCATGTTGAGGTGCAGCTCCCAGATGGCCTTCACCTTGGGGTCGGACTCGGTCTCCATGAACGAGTGGTACAGGTAGCACTCGTTGTACTCGTGGTTGAGCAGCATCTCCCACCAGCTCTCGCCCGGGTCCACCAGGGACTCATAGTGGGTGACGTGCTCCTCCTCGATCATCCCGATCTCCTGGTAGAGCTGGCGGGCGATCGGCTCCATGTACTCCGGGCCGACGTTCATGTAGAAGTTCATCGTCTGCTGCTCGGTGGACATGATCGTCAGCGCGTGCAGCTTCGAGATCGGCGCGGCGGAGGTGCGGTCGTAGGGCACCCGCACGTTGTCCACCGGGTTGCGGTGGTGCAGGTACGTCGGCCGGCCGGGCATGACCTCGGTGAGCTGGTCGACGATCTTCTCGGCCTTGCGGTGCTCGATCATCTCGTACAGGTTGGAGTACCGGTAGAGGTGGTCGAAGTCCTCCAGCACGCCGAACTGGTACGCCTGCTGCAGGTAGGGGTCCGGCTCCATGCGCGCCACCCACGCCGTCAGGTCCACGGCCACCTGCTCGTAGGAGATCGTCGTCTCCAGCACCGACGCCACGCCGGGCAGCAGCCAGTTGACCGCCTTCTGCTGCTGCTGCTCGATGTAGCGGGAGCGGGCGAGCTGCTGCTTGAGCTCGATGTCCTGCAGGTGCCGGGCGAGCTGGTGGCTGAACATGATGGCCTCGACCTCGATGCCGTTCATCGTGATGATCCGGCACATCGTGTACGGGTCGCAGTGGTCGGGATCGACGGGCATGACGTTCAGCTCGCGCCAGCTGCGCAGCTGCTTGTCCAGCGGGATACCCCGCTCCTGCAATGGGTTGAAAGGCATGACGCCGTGCTCCTCGCGCTGTCGGAAACATCCGGATTCCGGCGTACCCGGGGGCCCTGGGGACAACCTCCCGCCCTGACCGGCGAAAGCCCTGGAAAAGGTAATGGCGGGCGTGGCCGCCGACGGCCCCGGGTAGGCCCGCCCCGGGGGACCGGAGGAAGGACGATCATGACCGCACAGAGGACCGCGCCCGGGAAGACCGCCGCGACCGACGTCATCGACCTGCTGTACGCCCAGCACGGGATGATCAGGGACCTGTTCGACGAGGTCGAGCAGGCGCCGCCCGACCGGCGCGGCGAGGCGTTCGGCCGCCTGGTGCGGCTGCTGGCGGTGCACGAGACCGCGGAGGAGGAGATCGTGCACCCCTACGCGCGGCACAAGTTCGACGGCGGCGACGGCATCGTGAACGACCGCCTCGCCGAGGAGCACCAGGCCAAGCAGCTCCTGGCGCAGCTCGACCGGGCCGGGACGGACGCGCCCGACTTCGCCGAGAAGCTGGCCGTGCTGCGCGGCGCCGTCGAGGCCCACGCCCGCGCCGAGGAGCGCTACGAGTTCAGCAAGCTGCTCGCCCACACCACCGAGGCCGAGCGGCGCGCGATGGCGGTGGGCCTGAAGGCCGCCGAGGCCATGGCGCCCACGCACCCGCACCCGGGCGTGGAGACGGCCGGCCAGAACCTCCTCATGGGCACGCCGATGGCGATGATGGACCGCGTCCGCGACGCGATCCGCCAGGCGACAGGCAAGAACCCCTGACCCCGGCCGGCGGGCCGGCCTCGCGGGGCCGGCCCGTCAGATCGTCATCAGATGGCGGTCCTGGCTGCGCCACTCGATGGTCATCACCGTGGCGTCGTCGTCCAGCCGGCCGTCCTGGTGCCGCATGATCGCCTGGATGAGCCGGCGCAGCGTCTCCGGCGCGGACACCCCGTCGGCCTCGTGGCGTACCACGAAGTCGACGAACCGCTCCAGCCCGAACACCTCGCCGCGCGGGCTGCGCGCCTCGACGATGCCGTCGGTGTAGAACAGCAGCCGGTCGCCGGGCTCCAGCTGGTACTGCATCAGCCCCGTGGACATGCCCAGCCCGAAACCCATCGGCGGGTCCGGGATCGGCGTGCTCTCCAGCGTGGCCACCCGCTGCCCGCCGCGGATCACCAGCGGCGGGTGGTGACCGCGGTTGACCCAGCGCAGCCGGCCGCTCTCCAGCTCCAGGGTGGCCAGGAGGCCGGTGGCGAACCGGCCGGTGAACTGCTCACCGATGGCCTTGTCCACGGCCTCGCTCAGCTCGGGCAGCTCGACGCCCTGGCGGCGGTTGTGGCGGCAGGCGGCCATGGCGACCGAGGCGGTGAGCCCGGCCGAGGTGTCGTGGCCCATCGCGTCGAACAGCGACGCGTGCAGGACGTCCCCGTCGATCGCGTAGTCGTAGGCGTCGCCGCCCACCTCGTACGCGGGTTCCAGGGCCGCGCTGACCACCACCGTCTCGTCGGCGAACGTGCCCGGCGGCAGCAGGCTCCACATGACCTCCGCCGACAGCGTCATCGGCCGGGCCCGCACCAGGCGGGCGTAGGAGTCGCTGTGCGGGCGCTTGCTGACGACCAGCAGCGCGACCAGCGAGGCCAGCTGCTTGATCCGCCACTCCACCAGCGACATGTCCCCGTCCGGCACGGTCGCCCCGAGCACCCCGATGCGCTCGGTGCCGTCCAGCAGCGGCACCCAAACCCGCCGCGCGCCGCCGCCGCTCCGCACGGGCACGGTGTACACCAGCTCCACGGCGCGGAAGGACCGGCCGGGCAGCGTCGTGTCGATGCCCAGCCGCTCCAGCTCCCGGCCCGCCGCGTCGAGCTGGCCCGGCAGCGGCACCAGGTGCTGCTGCTGCAGGTCGGCGACGTAGACGAGGGTGTGGGTGAGGCCGACCAGCCGCGCGTGCTCGGCGATCAGGGGCGGCAGGTCCTCCATCGCGGCCAGATGGCTGGCTTCCAGCAGGCCGCCCAGGGCGCGCTCGCCATCGCTCCGCACCGGCTTCCCCTCCCTCCCTCCCTCCCGACGGACGTAGGTGATCCCTACCCCCGTCGTGCCCGCTCACCCCGTCCGCCGGGGTCGTTCGCCCGGGACGTCGGTGAAGCCGGTGAAGGGGCCGGTGGTGGCGCCGGAAGGTCACCGCGCCCGGCGGGGGGGCCACCGGGCGCGGTAGATCGGGGTGTTACCGGTTACTCGGTGTGGATGGTTCCGTTGTGGGCGGAAGCCTGCGGAGCGAAGGCGAGAGAGAGCGAGAACAGGCTTCCGGCCGTCAGCGCGATGATGGCGATGAGCCGTCTCATGCGCTTCACGCTAACAACGGCGGCCGTCGCGCGTCTTCGTGAGTTGTGACAAATCGCGGCGGCACCTCGCCGGTGCGCGGGGCGGATTCCGTGACGGCGGTCCCGTCCGGGGAAGGGGGAGCGTATGAAACGTCTGCTCAAGGTCCTCCTGGCCCGCCGCCTCGCCGCCACCCCGGTCGGCGCGCTGATCCTCGGGATCGGCTGGCTCCTCGGCCGCCGCCGCCGTCGCCGCGCCCAGCAGGCGGGCCGGCCGGCCGATCACCGCACGGCCTCGCGCCCGGCCCAGCGCCCGGCCCGGCGCGCCGCCCGCCGCTGACACCCGCCCGCCTGCCCGCGCGCCCCTGGCGCCCAAGCCCGCCTACCAGGCCCTGCTCGCCTGCCCGCCCGCCTGCCCGCGCGCCTGCGTGCGCGGGCGGGCGAGGACGGCGCGTCAGCCGGGGCCGAGGCTCCACAGGCGCAGCAGCCGGTCCTGGCCCGCCGTCACCACGACCGGCCGCCCGGACCGCTCGGCCAGCGCCAGCGCGCGGATCCCGCCGCCCTCGCCGGAGCCGAACTCGCCGACGATCTGCCCGTCGTCGAGGCTCCAGACGCGCACGAACGCCTCCCCGCCCGACGGCGCGTGCCCCACGACCGCGACCGGCACGCCGTCCAGCGTGCCCGCCACCAGCGCGGCGGTGCCGCGGTCGTCCGGGCTGCGGTCGCTGAAGTCCCACTTCTTCCTGCGCTTGCCCGTCGCCAGGTCGTACACGCGCAGCGTGGCGTCCAGGTGGGTGGAGACGAGCACCGGGTCGCCCTTCAGCTCGCCGCACGCCAGGCGCTCGATCCCGCCGATCTCGCCGGTGGTGAACGTGCGCGTCACCACGCCCGTGGCCAGGCGGCGCACCCGCACCCGGTTCGCGCCGTCGCCCGTCACCAGCACGTCGTCGCCGTCCAGGCGGCCGAACGCCAGGCCGTTGATGCCCTGGAAGTGCTCCGTGCTGGTGGGGCCGAGCTGCCTGCCGGTGGTGACGTCCCACAGGCGCACGGTGCCGCGCAGGTCGCGCAGGCTGTCGTACTTCTGCGACACCGCGACCACCCGGCCGCCGCCCGTGACCGTCACCGCCACGATCGGGTCGCCCGCCTTGTGGGAGGCCAGGCTCTTGCCGGACGGGCTCCACAGCCGCATCGCGCCGTCGGCGTGGCCGGAGGCGATCACCGGCTCGCCGCCGCGCTCGCCGTACGCGACGGCCGTGGCCCCGGCGCCGCCGTCGCCGAGCCTGGCGGGCGCGGGCGCGGAGAGGTCCCAGGCGAGGACGGAGCCGTTGCCGGTGCCGCACGCCACGCCGGACCCGCCCGCGGCCATCGCCGCCGGGGTGCCCGCACCGGCGGGCGGCCGCACGGGCTCGCCGATCCGCGTCCCGAACGGCTCCGCGGCGGCGGTGCTGGGAGAAGGGGACGGCGAGGAGGACGGCGGCGGGGAGCCGGTGGCCGTCCCGGTGACCGTCCCGCTGCCTGTTCCGGTGTCCGCTCCGGTGTCCGTGGAGACGGACGGCCGGACCTGCCCCTGGCTCTGCCGTCCGGCGTCGCGGTCGGGCCTGAGCACGACGAACGCCGACACCGCGGCCGTCGCCAGCGCCGCCGCCCCCGCGCTGAGCACCGCCCGCCGGCTGACCCGCTTCCCGCCACCCGGCGACGTCTCCACCTCGGCCATCCCGGCCCCCGGCGCACGCCCCCACGTCCCAGGCGCACCACCGTCCCCCGGCCCAGCTTGCGAATAAGCCCCCGGCCCACGACCGCCACCCGACCCGTGACCGCCGCTCTGTCCGTGCCCGGCGCCCGGCCCATGTCCGGCGCTCTGTCCGTGCCCGGGACCCGGCCCGTGTCCGGCGCTCGGCCTGTGTCCCGCGTCCGGCCTGTGTCCCGCGTCCGGCCTGTGTCCCGCGTCCGGCCTGTGTCCCGCGTCCGGCCTGTGTCCCGCGTCCGGTCCGTATCCGGCGCTCGGTCCGTGACCCGGGTCGGGGACGCGGCCTGCCGCTGGGGCGCCCGCTCGCCGATCCGGCGTGTCCGCCCGGCGATCCCGTGCGTCCGCCCGCTGATCCGGTGGGCTCGCCGCTGCCGGATGGCCCGCGCCCGGCGTGCCCGAGCTCGCCCGGCCCGGCCCCGGTCGGGGCGCGAGGGGCGGGCCCGCGACCGGTGACGGCGGGGCGGGCGGAAGGAGCGGCGGAGGGCCGACCGGGTCTGAGGGCGGCGGCGGGGCGGGCGGGGTCGGGCCTGGGTGGCTCATCAGCCGTTTCATCAGCTCGGTCGGCAGCGGCCGGGCCGCCGGGTCCTTGGCGAAGCACTCCCGCAGCACCTCCGCCAGCCGCGCGGGCACCCCGTCCAGCCGGGGGACGCCGCTGAGCACGGCGTTCAGGATGGCCGGGACCGTCTCCCCGGGGAAGGGCGGCCGCCCCGTGGCGGCGAACACCATCGTGCCCGCCCAGCTGAACACGTCCGACGCCGGCCCGACCCGCGCCCCCTCGAACTGCTCCGGCGACATGTACGTCGGCGTCCCCACCACCCCGGACGCCATCGTCGCCGCGTCCAGCGCCTTGGCGATGCCGAAGTCGATGACGATCGGCCCCTCGGGGCCCATCAGCACGTTGCCCGGCTTGAAGTCCCGGTGCACGATCCCGGCCTGGTGGATGGCGGCCAGCGCGGTCAGCGTGGAGATCGCCAGCCGGTCCAGCGCCCCGCCGGTACGCGGCCCGGCCGCCCGGACGACCTGCTGGAGCGTGTCGCCCGGCACGTACTCGCTCACGATGTACGGCCGCTCGTCCATCGTCCCGACGTCGAGCACCGCGGCCGTGCAGAACGCGGCCACCCGCCGCGCCGCCTCCACCTCGCGCAGGAACCCGCGGGTGATGGCGTCGTCCCCGCTCAGGTGGCTGTGCAGCAGCTTGATGGCGGCCTCGCGCCCGCCGTCGCCGACGGCTTTGTAGACCGTGCCCTGGCCGCCGGAGCCGAGCACGCCGACGAGCCGCCAGCCGCCGACCCGTTCGGGGTCGCCCGGCCGGAGCGGGCGGATTTCCGGCATCCCGCTCCTTTCCTGGACATCCCTAAGCGATCCACACGATAGCCGGTATCGGCTTCGGGGGACGCCGCCCGGGACGTCAGCGCGCGCTGAGGGGCCGCATGTCGGTCCACACCTCCTCGATGTGCGCCAGGCAGGCGTCCTTGGCGCCGCGGAACCCGGCCGCCCGCCACCCGGCCGGGACGTCCCGGCCGGCGGGCCACACCGAGTACTGCTCCTCGTCGTTGATCACGACCTGGTAGTCGTCCATGCGTTCTCCTTCACCGCGGCCCCGCGTTCGCGCAGGGCCTGGAAACCGATGAGATCGTCGGGCGGCGCGTCCGGCACCAGCTCGTCGAAGTCCCACAACACGCGGCGCCGCCGGGCGACCAGCACGCAGAGCGCGATGGCGGCGCCGAGCAGCACGTACAGCAGGCCGATGCCGCGGCCCTCGCCGGTGCCGATGACGCGGCCGACCGTGCCCGCGAGCGCGCCGCCGTCGGCGAGCAGCGGCTCCAGCAGGGACGTGCCCAGCGGCGCGACCACCGCGTACCCGATGGGCAGCGTCGAGAAGGCCACGAGCTGGTTGAGCGCGAACACCCGCCCGTGGTAGCGCTGCGGGATCTTCACCTGCACGATCGTCGTGTAGACCCCGTTGAGCAGCGTCAGCGACAGGAACAGCCCGAACACCCCCGCCGTGATCACGAGCAGGTCCTCCCGGGCGCCGATCACCATGGCCGAGACCGCCAGCGTCAGCGTGAACATGAGCTGCCCGCGGAAGCGCCGCACCCGCGGCCCGCCCCAGACCGCCATGCCGAGCCCGCCGAGGAACACCCCGAGCCCGCCGGCGAACGACACCCGTCCCACGTCGGCGATCGACGCGAACGACAGCACCAGCGGCGAGATCATCAGGAACAGCGCGGCCATGAACAGGTTGACCACCGCGAAGAACGTCACCATCCGCCGGAAGCCCTTGTTGCCCCACGAGTAGCGGAACCCGCCGACCAGCTCGGCCGCCACCGTCTCGCGCCGCCGCAGCGCCATGGTGGCGGGGAAGCGGATGAGCAGCAGGCTGCCGATCGCGATCGCGTAGCTGATCACGTCGAGGGCGAGGATGCCCTCCAGCCCGATGAGCGCCATCAGCCCGGCGGCGGCGAGCGGCACGATGAGCTGCGCGACGCCGTTGATCATGCCGACCACGCCGTTGGCGTGGCCGAGGAACCGTTTCGGCACGAGCTGCGGGACGGCCGACTGGTACGCCACCCGCTGGAACGCCAGCGCCACCGACAGGCAGGCCAGCAGCGGGTAGATGTGCCAGACCTGGAGGTTGCCGGTCCACAGCAGCAGCCCGAGCAGCAGTTGCGAGCCGAACGCGCCCGCGTCGCCGAGCAGCATCACCCGCCGGCGGTCGCTGCGGTCCACGATCGTCCCGGCGAGCGGCGCCACGACCATGCCCGGCACCAGCGCCAGCACCGAGAACAGGGCGAAGTCGACGAGGGAGCCGGTGGTCAGGTAGATCCAGAGCGGGACGGCGAACTCGGTCAGCGCCGATCCCACGATCGACACCGCCTGCCCGCCCGCCACCCCGAAGAACCGCCGCAGGCTGGGCCGCGGTCCGGCCTGCGCCCCCTGTGCCCCCTGTGCCCCCTGTGCCCCCTGCGGCCGCCGGGGCCCCGGCACCCCGGCGGCCGCCCTCGCCACGGCCGCCGGGACGTCGGAGGTGTCCGGGGTGAGCGCCGCGGCCGGTCCGTCCGCGACCGCCGGGGTCTCGCGGGAGACGCCCTGGAGCCACCACGTCTCCTCGCTGCCATCGGTCCGTTCCAGGGCGGCCGTGTCGCCCGCGGCGAGGGCGGCGTGCGTCCTGGTAACGATCTCCGCCAGCTCATCCGCCCGATATTTCACGAAAAAGTGTGCAGCCTCGTCCAGCACCGCGCACGCGGTCACCGGCGACAACACGTGCCACTCCCGGTACCGCTCCTGGTAGAACTCCATGATCGGATCGCGTTCCCCGGCCACCGCGATCACCGGTGCCGCCAGCCGGCCGGCGTCCTCCTCGAACAGCCGGGTGAAGTACCGCTCGGCCGCCCGCGTCCCCTCCCGGCGGTTGCGCACGATCAGCCGCAGCTCCTCCGGGCTGAGGTCGGACACGTCCAGCCCGGCCGCCGTGAGCGCGTTGACCCGCCCCTGGTCGCCACGCAGGTCGTCCAGCCGCTCGCGCAGCCGGGACAGCCGCCCGCCCGGCCGGGCGAACGGGAAGACGCCGCCCAGGTAGAGCGCCTCCACCTCGCGCCCGGCCCCGTGCAGCAGCCGGGCGATCTCCGCCGTGATCATCGCGCCGAGCCCGCAGTGCCCGTACAGCACCACCGGCCCCGCGATCCCGGCGCGGATCTCCTCGGCGCAGCGCCGCGCCACCTCCTCCGGCGGCATCGCCTCCTCGCCCAGCTCGTGCCCGGGCACGGCGATCGAGTACAGCGCCCAGTCGCCGGGCAGCGCGTCGGCCAGCGGCTTGTAGATCACCGCGCTGCCGCCCCCGTACGGCGCGCACACCAGCGTGGCCGTGACGGCGGACCGCGCGGGCGTGAGCCGGTGCAGCAGCCCGCCGCTCCCGGCCCCGTCGCCGGCCCGTGCCGACGAGGGCTCGCTGAGCAGCGCCGCCGTCTCCCGGACGGTGGTGTGCTTGAACAGGTCCATGAGCGTGAGCCGCCGCTCCGGCGCGATCTTCCGCAGCCGGGCCAGCACCCGCATGGCCAGCAGCGAGTGCCCGCCCAGCTCGAAGAAGTCGTCGAGGGCGCCCACCCGCGCGAGCCCCAGCACCTCGGCCCAGACCGCCGCGACGGCCTGCTCCGCCGGTCCCTCCGGCGGGACGAGGGCGTCCTCGCCGCCGGGCCGCTCGTCCTCCGGGTCGGGCAGCGCGGCGCGGTCCACCTTGCCGTGCGACTTCAGCGGCAGGTGGTCGAGCCACACGTACCGGGACGGGACCATGTAGTCGGGCAGCCGGTCGCGCAGCCAGGCCCGCACCTCGGCGGCCGGCGCCGGCGTGCCGCCCTCCACCGGCAGCAGGTAGCCGACGAGCCGGTCGCCGCGCAGCTCGGCCACCGCCTGCGCGACCCCGGGGCAGCCGGCCAGGACCGACTCGACCTCGCCCAGCTCCACCCGGTACCCGCGGATCTTGACCTGGAGGTCGCGGCGGCCGAGGAACTGCAGGCTCCCGTCCGGCAGCCACCGCCCGAGGTCGCCGGTCCGGTACAGGCGCGCGCCCGGCCCGCCGTCCGGGTCGGGCACGAACCGCTCGGCGGTGAGCGCGGGCCTGCCCAGGTAGCCGCGGGCCAGCCGGTCCCCGCCGAGGCAGATCTCGCCGGCGACGCCCACGGGGACCGGGCGCAGCCGTCCGTCCAGCACCCGCACCCGCGCGCCCGGCAGCGGCCGGCCGATCGGCAGCGTCGTCTCCCGCGCCGGCGCCGCCGGGTCCACGGCGAACGTGGTGATGCCGACCGTCGCCTCCGTCGGCCCGTAGTGGTTGACCACGGCGCAGCGGCCCAGCGCGGCCAGCTCGCGCGCCCACTCCCAGCCGGACGCCTCGCCGCCGAGCACGAGCAGCCGGCACGGCAGCAGCTCGGCCGGCTCCACCTCGGCCAGCAGCGCCGCCAGGTGGGACGGCGTGATCTTCAGGTAGTCGGCCGGGCGCTCGCGGAAGTGCTCGGCCAGCTCGCCCGCCGACGTCCTGGACGGCAGCAGGTCGAGCCGCCCGCCGGTCAGCAGCGCCAGGTAGAAGACCGTCACCCCGAAGTCGAAGGCCAGCGACTGCAGCAGCGCGAACGACGCCCCGGGCTCGACGGCGAACCGCTCGCGCACCCCGGCCAGGTACGTGACCACCTCCCGGTGCTGCACCGCGACCCCCTTGGGCCGCCCGGTGGTGCCCGAGGTGTAGATGACGTACGCCAGGTCCGCGGGCGTCACCCCGGCCTCCACCGGCGCGGCCTCCGTGGGCACCCGGCCCGGGTCGATCTCGGTCAGCCCGCCCGGCAGCGCGCCGCGCGCCCCCTCCGACGTGATCACCGTGCGCACCCCGGCGTCACCGATCAGGTACGCGATCCGCGCGGCCGGCTGCTCCGGGTCCAGCGGCACGTACGCCGCCCCGGCCGCCAGCACGCCGAGCAGCGCCACCGCCAGCTCCACCGACTGCTCCAGGCACACCGCCACCCGGTCGCCCGGCCGCACCCCGCTGCCCCGCAGGTGCCCGGCCAGCCGCCGGGCCCGGCGCGCCAGCTCCCGGTAGGTCAGCGCCTCGCCGCCGAACCACACGGCGGGCGCGTCGGGGGTGCGGGCGGCCTGCGCGAACACCAGCTCGTGCAGCAGCCCGGCGCCGAGCGGCGCGGGCGGCGCGGCCGTCTCCAGCGCGGCCAGCCGCGCCCGCTCGCCCGCGGGCAGGATCTCCAGGTCGGCCACCGGCGTGCCGGGCGCGGACACGGCGTGGCGCAGCAGCGTCTCCAGCGAGGCCGCCATCCGCTCGGCCGTGCCGGCCTCGAACAGCGCCGTGTTGCGCACCAGCGTGCCGTCCAGCCCGCCGTCGGCCGCCTCGTGCAGGTACAGGCTCAGGTCGAACCGGCTGACCGTGGTGTCGGCGTGGAACCACGACAGCTCCAGCGGCCCGGACTCCACGGGCCTGGCGGTGTAGTTCTGCAGCGCGAACATCACCTGGAACACCGCCGGCCTGCTGACGTCCCGCTCCACGTTCAGCTCGTTGACGAGCTGGTCGAAGGGCAGCTCCTGGTGGGCGAACGCGTCCAGCGCCGTGTCGCGCACCCGCGCCAGCAGCCCGGCGAACGTCGGCTCGCCGGACAGGTCCGCGCGCAGCGCGAGCGTGTTGACGAACATGCCGGCCAGGCCGTCCAGCTCCGGCAGCCCGCGCCCGCTGACCGGGCTGCCCACCGCGAACGCCTCCTGTCCCGACCACCGCCCCAGCAGGGCCTGGAAGGCGGCCAGCAGCACCATGTACGGCGTGGCGCCGCGCGCCTCGGCCAGCGCCCGCACCGCCCCGGCCAGCTCCGGGTCCAGCCGGAAGCCGTGCGCGGCCCCGGCGAAGGTCTGCTCGGCGGGGCGCGGCAGGTCCGTCGGCAGCTCCAGCGGCGGCACCCCGGCGAGCTGCGCCCGCCAGTAGGCGACGTCGGCCCGGTACGCCTCCGTGCCGGCGCGCTCGCGCTGCCAGAGGGCGTAGTCGCCGTACTGGACCGGCAGCGGCTCCAGGGTCCGGCCGGCGTGCAGCGCGAACAGCTCGTTCAGCACGACGTCCCAGCTCCAGCCGTCGGCCACGGCGTGGTGGGCGGCCAGCATGAGCACGTGGTCGGCCGGGCCGAGCCGGACCAGCAGCACCCGCAGCAGCGGCCCCGCCGCCAGGTCGAACGGCCGCGCCAGCTCCGCCGAGATCAGCGCCCGCGCCTCCTGCGGCGATCCGGCCGCCGCCGTCAGGAACGCGGTCGCCGGCTCGGCGTCGATCACCACGCGCGGGGTGCCGTCCTCGCCGGTCACGAAGCGGGTGCGCAGGCTCTCGTGCCGGGCCGTCACCTCGTGGACGGCCCGCCGCAGCGCGCCGGCGTCCAGCTCGCCCCGCACCCGCGCCGTGCAGGAGACGGTGTAGGCGGCGGTGCCGGGCACGTACTGCTCCAGGAACCACAGCCGCTCCTGCGCGTGCGACAGCGGCGGCGGCGTGCCGGGCGGGCGCGGCGGGATCGTGGTCGCCGCGGTCCGCCGCCGCAGCCGCTGGGCCAGCAGCGCCCGCTTGGCGGGCGACAGGCCGGCGGGGGAGGACCCGGGGGCGGACAGGCTGGTCACGGCACCTCCGTCGGGTCGAGCAGGCGCAGCGCCTCCTCGTCGGACAGGCCCTCCAGCTCGGCCAGCAGGATCTCCTCCGTGGCCGCCGCGAACCGGGCCAGGGTGCGGCAGGTGAAGAACGTCCTGATGGGCACGTCCACCTCGACGGTGGCGCGCAGCCGGGCGGCGGCCCGCACGGCCAGCAGGGAGTGGCCGCCGAGCTGGAAGAAGTCGTCGTCCACGCCGACGCGGGCGACGCCGAGCAGGTCGCCCCACACCTCGGCGACCAGCGCCTCGGCGTCGGTGCGGGGGGCGACGTAGGCGGGGCGCGGGCCGGTGCCCGCGGTGCCGACGGTGGGCGGGGCGGGCAGCCGCTCCACGCGGCCGTCCGCGTGCCACCGCGCCCGCTCGCCGGTACGCACGCCGTCCCGCCACAGCTCACCGACCGCCCCGGCCGTCACCGGCCACCCCCACGGATCCAGCACCCGCTCGAACGTCGCGCCGTCCCCCGGCGCGTCGGGCGCCCCGGGCGGTCGCTCAGGCGGCGCGGCGGCCTCCGGCGCCCGCTCGGGCGGCGCGCCGGCGTCCGGGGTGTCGCCGGTGCGGGCCAGCTCCGACAGGGGCAGGCCCGGATCGGCCGCCGCCACGCCGAGCAGTGCCAGGCAGCGCGCGGCCAGCCGCTCGACGGTGGCCGCCGCCAGCAGCGCCGCGTCGTAGCGGAAGGTCAGCCTCAGGCCGCCGCCGCCGTCCGGGACGACCTCCAGCGCCAGGTCGTGGTCGAGGTCGGCGGCCCGCGGCGCGAACGGCTCGCCGAACCCGGCCGCCTCCGGCGGGACCTCCTCCCGGACGGTCAGCGTCGTCTGGAACAGCGGCTCGCGGGCCGCGTCCCGGTCCACGCCGAGCGCGGTGACGAGCCGTTCGGGGGAGAGCGCGGCGTGCTCGGCGGCCTCCCGCTCGGCGTCCCCGGTCCGGCGCAGCAGCTCGCCGAAGGCCGGGTCGCCGGACAGGTCGCCGCGCACCACCAGGTGCCGGGTGAGGTGCCCGGCGACCCTGGCCAGCTCGGGCCGCTCCCGCCCCGGCACCGGCAGCCCGATCATGAACCCGGTCTGCCCGGCGTGCCGGGCCAGCAGCACCTGGTACGCGGCCAGCAGCACCGTGGACAGCCCGCCCCCGGCCTCCGCGCCGAGCCGGCGCAGCGCCCCGGCCCGCTCCGCGTCCAGCCGCACCTCGTGGCCGGCGGGGACCCGGACGGGGACGGCGGGCCGGGGCCGGTCCAGCGGCAGGTCCAGGACCGGTGCCCCGGCCAGCCGGGCACACCACTGCTCCAGCGCGGGCTCGGCCAGCCGCTCGCGGCGCGCCCGCCACAGCGTGACGTCGCCCGCCTGCACGGGCGGCGGGGGGACGTCCCGGCCCTCGTACAGCGCGGCCAGGTCGGCCAGCAACACCGGCAGTGTCCGCTCGTCGGCCGCGATCGGGTGCGCGGCCAGGCACAACACGTGGTCCCCGTCGCCCAGGCGGATCAGCGCCGCCCGCACCGGCGGCCCGGCGGCCAGGTCGAACGGCCGCCCGGCCAACTCGCCGACCAGGCGCTCCGCCAAGCGTTCCGCCGGCCCGCCGACCGGCTCGCCTGCCAGGCGCTCCGTCAGGTGTTCCGCCGGGCCGCCGACCGGCTCGCCCGCCAGGTGCTCCGCAGGCTCGCCGGGCAGGTCGTGCCGGGTCAGCGGCAGGTCGTGCCGGGTCAGCGGCAGGTGGTGCTCGTCCTGCACCACGGCGCGCGGCCGGCCCTCGGCGTCGGCCTCGTAGCGGGTGCGCAGCGCCTCGTGCCGCGCGGGCAGCGCCGCGACCGCGTCCGCCAGCGCGGCCTCGTCCAGCGGCCCGCGCAGCCGGCGGGCCAGGCTCAGGTGGCCGGAGGTGTCGCCGTCCAGGTAGGAGTGCAGGAACCAGAGCCGTTCCTGGGCGGGCGACAGCGGCGCCGCCGTCCCGGTCTCCCGGGGCCGCAGCGGCACGTCCGCGCCGGCCGGCCCGCCGGGCGCGGGCAGCGCCCCGCGGTCGATCTTGCCGTTGGGGGTGAGCGGCAGGCCGTCCATCGGGACGACCACCGACGGCACCATGTACGCGGGCAGCCGCTCCGCCAGCCGCTCCCGGACGTCGCCGGGGACGTCCCCGGCCAGGTAGGCGACCAGGCTCTCGCCGCGCACGGCGGCCGCCGCCTGCCGCACCCCCGGCAGCGCCTCCAGCGCCGACTCGACCTCGCCCAGCTCGATGCGGTGGCCGCGCAGCTTGACCTGGTTGTCGGTACGCCCGAGGTACTGGAGCGTCCCGTCGGCGCGCATCCGCACCACGTCGCCCGTCCGGTAGAGCCGCCCGCCGGGCGTCACCCCGAACGGGTCCGGGACGAACCGGTCGGCGGTGAGCCCCGACCGGTGCAGGTACCCGTGGGCCAGGCCGTGGCCGCCCAGGTACAGCTCCCCGGTGTGCGCGGGCTCGCCGTGCTCGTCCAGGACATAGACCTGGGTGTTGCCGATGGGCCGGCCGATGGAGACGTGCGCGGGTTCCTCCGGCACCTCCCAGGCGGTGGACCAGATCGTCGTCTCCGTCGGGCCGTAGACGTTGAACAGCCGGCCGGTCCGCGACCGCAGCTCGCGCGCCAGCGGCTCGCTCAGCGCCTCCCCGCCCGCCAGCGCGGTGACCGAGGGCGCGGCGAAACCGCCGGCCAGCAGCACCCGCCAGCCGGACGGCGTGGCCTGCACGTGCGTGACGCCCTCGGCGCGGACCAGCTCGCCGAGCAGCGCCCCGTCCAGCGCGGCCGCCGCGTCCGCGATCACCGTGCGGCCGCCGGTGACCAGCGGCAGGTACAGCTCCAGCCCGGAGATGTCGAACGACAGCGAGGTGAGCGCGAGCCAGGCGTCGTCCGGGCCGGCGTCCAGCAGCTCGCGCATCGCGACGAGGAAGTTCAGCAGCGCCCGGTGCGGCACCACGACGCCCTTGGGGCGGCCGGTGGAGCCGGAGGTGTAGAGCACGTAGGCGGGGTCGGCGGGACGCACCTCGACCCCGAGGCCGCTCCCGCTGTACGCCGACAGGTCGTCGTCCAGCGCCAGCACGGCCGCCCCGGTGCCCCTGGGCAGGCGCTCGCGCAGCTCGCCGGGGGCGAGCACGACCCGCGCGCCGGAGTCCTCCAGTACCAGTTCCACCCGGGCGGCGGGGTAGTCGGGGTCCAGCGGCAGGTAGGCGGCTCCGGCCTTGAGGACGGCGAGCATGGCGGCCAGGGTGCGGGCCGAGCGTCCTGCGTACAGGGCGACGACGTCGCCGCGGCCCACGCCGGCCTCGATCAGGCGGCGGGCCAGCCGGTTGGCGGTGGCGTCCAGCTCGCCGTAGGACCAGCGCGCCGCGCCGTCCACCACGGCCACCCGCTCCGGGTCCCGCGCCTCGAACAGCGCCGTCATCCCCGGCACGCCGGGCAGCGCCAGCGCGGTGCGGTTCGGGCCGCGGACCAGCCGCTCCCGCTCCTCGCCCGTCACCCGGCACAGCCGCGACAGCCGCGCCCCCGGCTCGCCGGCGGCCGCGTCCAGCAGGGCGGTGAACCGCCGGGCCAGGCCCGCCACGGTCGCCGCGTCGAACAGCGCCGCCTCGTACCCGAAGACCAGCTCCAGCCCGCCCGCCGCCGGCCAGGCGTCCAGCGTCAGGTCGAAGCGGGCGGGCGCGTACTCGGCGGGGAACACCTCGGCCGTGGCGTCCCCGACCCGCACCGGCGCGCCGTCGTCCTGGGTGTGCAGGATCATCATGGTCTGGAACAGCGCGTGGCCGTCACCGGCGCCCAGCCGCTCCATCGGCACGTCGCCGTGCGCGAGCGCGCCGAGCACCGCCTCCCTGGTGCGCGCCAGCAGCTCGGTGAACGCCGGGTCGCCCGACAGGTCGCCGCGCAGCACCAGCGTGTCGGCCAGGAAGCCGACCAGCGGCTCCAGCTCCACCCGGTCCCGCGCGGCCACGGCGGTGCCGACGGTCAGGTCGTCCTGGCCGGCGTGCCGGGCCAGCAGCGCCTGGTAGGCGGCCAGCAGCACCATGAACAGCGTCGTCCCCGTCCGGCGGCCGAGCTCCTCCAGCGCGGCCACCGTCTCCCGCGGCAGCCTCACCCGGTGGAACGCGCCGCGCCGCGCCGTGCCGGGGGAGCGCGGCCGGTCGGCCGGCAGCTCCAGCGGCGGCGCCCCGGCCAGCCGCTCCCGCCAGTACGCCAGCGCCGTGTCGCCCGCGCCCGCCGCCTCCCGCTCGCGCCGCCAGTACACGACGTCCCCGTAGGAGAGCGACGGCGCGGGCGGCTCCCGGTCCTCGTAGCAGGCGGCCAGGTCCGACAGCAGCACGTTCTGCGACCAGCCGTCGCCGATCACGTGGTGGAACACCACGCACAGCACGTGCTCCTCCGCCGCGAGCCGGATCAGCGTGGCCCGCACCGGCGGCGCGGCGCCGAGGTCCAGCGGCGCGTTCACCCGCTCGGTCGCCAGCCGCCGCGCCGCCGCCTCGCGCTCGCCCGCCGGCAGCCCGGACAGGTCCACCCGCTCGACCGGCAGCGGCCGGGGCGGCTCGACCACCGCGACCGGCATGCCGTCCACCTCGGGGAAGCGGGTGCGCAGCGGCTCGTGCCTGGCCACGACGCGGGTGAGCGCGTCCACCAGCCGGGTGGTGTCGAGCCGGCCGCGCAGCCGCCGCGTCAGGTGGAGGTTGTAGCTCGCGTCGTCCGGGTCGAGCCGGTAGAGGAACCACAGCCGCTCCTGGCCGGGCGAGAGCGGTGGGGCGGTGCCCGCGGGGCGCGGACGCAGCGGCGCCGGCGGGTCCTTCAGCTCCTCCAGCGCCCGCGCGAACGCCGCCACCGACGGGTGCGCGAACAGCGCCGCCACCGGCGCCTCGACGCCCAGCCGCCGGGTCAGCCGCGCCGCCGCCCTGGCGGCCAGCAGCGAGTGGCCGCCCAGCAGGAAGAAGTCGTCGTCCGCGCCCAGCGACCCGGGCTCGCGGCCGAGCACCTCGGCGAACACCTCCGCCACCGCCAGCTCGGCCGCCGTCCGCGGCGCGGCGCCCGCGCCGCCCTCCGGCGCCTCCGGCTCCGGCAGCGCCCTGCGGTCGATCTTGCCGTTGGGGGTGAGCGGCAGGCGGTCCATCGGGACGACCACCGAGGGCAGCATGTACGCGGGCAGCCGCGCGGCCAGCCGCTCCCGCAGGTCGGCGGGCACGTCGCCGGTGAGGTAGGCGACCAGGTTCTCCCGGTGCACGGCGGTGACGGCCTGCCGGACGCCGGGCAGCGCCTCCAGCGCCGACTCGACCTCGCCCAGCTCGATGCGGTGGCCGCGCAGCTTGACCTGGTTGTCGGTACGCCCGAGGTAGCGCAGCTCGCCGCCCTCGACGCGCACGACGTCACCGGTCCGGTAGAGCCGCCCGCCGGGGACCGTCCCGAAGGGGTCGGGGACGAACCGGTCGGCGGTCAGGCCGGGCCGCCGGTGGTATCCGTGGGCCAGGCCGTGGCCGCCCAGGTGCAGCTCGCCGGTGTGCGCGGGCTCGCCGTGCTCGTCCAGGACGTGGACCTGGGTGTTGCCGATGGGCCGGCCGATGGAGACGTGCGCGGGTTCCTCCGGGACCTCCCAGGCGGTGGACCAGATCGTCGTCTCCGTCGGGCCGTAGACGTTGAACAGCCGGCCGGTCCGCGACCGCAGCTCCCGGGCGAGCGGCAGGGTCAGCGCCTCCCCGCCGACCAGGCCCGTGACGGCCGGGTCGGCGTAGCCGGCGGCCAGCAGCACCCGCCAGCCGGACGGCGTGGCCTGCACGTGCGTGACGCCCTCGGCGCGGATCAGCCCGGCCAGGCGGTGGCCGTCCCTGGCGGTGGCCGGATCGGCGATCACGGTGCGGCCGCCGGTGACCAGCGGCAGGTACAGCTCCAGCCCGGAGATGTCGAACGACAGCGAGGTGAGCGCGAGCCAGGCGTCGTCCGGGCCGGATCCCAGCAGCTCACGCATGGCGACGAGGAAATTCAGCAAGGCGCGGTGCGCGATGACGACGCCTTTCGGGCGGCCGGTGGAGCCGGAGGTGTAGAGCAGATAAGCGGGATCAGCAGGATCGACCGCCACCTCTACATTTACAGCGCTATAAGCGGATAAATCGTCATCAAGGGCTAAAACGGGCGCCGTGCTGCTCGCGGGTAAACGTTCGCGCAGCTCGCCGGGGGCGAGCACGACCCGCGCGCCGGAGTCCTCCAGTACCAGTTCCACCCGGGCGGCGGGGTAGTCGGGGTCCAGCGGCAGGTAGGCGGCTCCGGCCTTGAGGACGGCGAGCATGGCGGCCAGGGTGCGGGCCGAGCGTCCTGCGTACAGGGCGACGACGTCGCCGCGGCCCACGCCGGCCTCGATCAGGCGGCGGGCCAGCCGGTTGGCGGTGGCGTCCAGCTCGCCGTAGGACCAGCGCGCCGCGCCGTCCACCACGGCCACCCGCTCCGGGTCCCGCGCCTCGAACAGCGCCGTCAAGGCGGGCACGTCGGGCAGCGCCAGCGTGGTGTCGTTCATTTCGGGGAGTTCGCGCATGCGCCAACCTTCGTCGGACAGGCGGGGATTCGTGGGAACGCTCCCACGGGACGTCAGGGTAAGGAGCGCTTCCACTCACGGTCAACGACAGTTGAAGTTTTGATTGAATTACCCGCCGAAACCGGACGATAGCGCTTCTAGCTGCGGTTCCTTACAAGGTCGTTTCGGAAACATTACACAGTCTGTTCTCTTGACATTGCTGTGTCGTGATTCCACGCTCTTTCTGGAGGCGCTCCCTGGCCCATTTTTGGGAGCGCTCCCACTTTTTCCCCGCCCTCTGAACCTCCGGAGAACGGCAATGACACCGACCGAGGAAGTCGTCATGGGGATCTGGACCGACCTCCTGAGCACTCCTCCGACCTCCCTCGCCGATGACTTCTTCGCGCTGGGCGCGCAGTCGCTCACCGTGGTGCGCTTCCTGGCCGAGGTCCAGGACCGGTACGGCGTGGAGTTACCCGTGGACGAGTTGTTCGCCGGCGACTTCACCGTCGCCGCGGCCGCCCGGCTCATCGACGAGACGTCGCTCGGCGAGGTCGCCGACGACCAGCTCGCCGAGCTGCTCGCCGAGCTGGAGGGCATGTCCGAGGAGGACGTACGGGCCCTGCTGGACGAGGGCTCCCCGCTCGGCGAGTCCTCGTCGTGACGGACCCCGTGACCGGCCCCCTGACCGGCCCCCTGACCGGCCCCGTGATCGGCCCCGCCACCGGCGGGCCGCTGGCGCGCATGTTGCTGGTGGCGCACGGGAGCGACGGCGACGTGCTGCCGTTCGTCCGGCTGGGCGCGGTGCTGCGCGAGCGCGGGCACGACGTGACGCTGCTGACCCACGCCCCCTACGGCGACCGGGCGAGGGCGGCGGACCTGGACTTCGTCCCGATCGACACCCACGACGCCTTCGAGCGCTACTCCGCCGACACCGCGCTCCTCCCCGGCGGTCTGGGCACGCTCGACTGGCTGTCCTTCTACCGGCGCAACCGGCTGTTCGACCAGTTCGCCCTGGAGTGCCGCGCCCTCGCCGCGCGCGTCGTGCCGGGGCGCACGGTCCTCGTCGGCCGGCACACCTCGGCCCTGTCGGTGCTGGCCGTGCGGGAGCTGCTGGGCGTCCCGGCGGCGTGGGTGGCCGTGGCGCCGATCCAGCCGATGGCCGCCGGCATCGCCCGCCACCTGTACCAGCAGGTCCTGGCCGACGGCCTCGACGCCGTGCGCGGCGACCTCGGCCTGCCCAGGGTGGGCGACTGGCGGGCCTGGTTCGCCTCCGCCGACCTGCAACTCGGGCTCTGGCCGGAGTGGTTCGACCGGGCCGGCCCGGCCGGCGGCCCCAGGATCCGGCTGACCGGCTTCCCGCTGCCCGACGACGACGAGGCGGACCCCGTCCCCGGCGCGGCGGCCGAGCTGCTGGACGCGGCGGTCCGGCCGGTGCTGATCACCGGGGGCACCGGGCGCATGCTGCACGCGGAGTTCTACGCCGCCGCGGTGGCCGGATGCCACCGGGCCGGGCTGCCCGCGCTGCTGGTCGCCCCGCACGCCGAGGCAATCCCGCGACCGCTGCCGCCCGGCGTGCGGCGCTTCGCGCGGCTGCCGTTCCGCGAGGTCGTGCCCCGGGCCGCGGCCGTGCTGCACCACGGCGGGATCGGCACCCTGACCCGCGCCCTCGCGGCCGGGACCCCGCAGGTGATCCTCGCCCACGGCGCCGACCGGCCCGACAACGCCGCCCGCCTGGAGAAGGAGGGCCTGGCCCGCTGGCTGCCCGACACCCGCTGGGACGCGGACGAGGTCGCCGCCGCCCTGCACGCGGCCCTGCGCGACGGCCGCCACCCGCCCAGGACCGGCCCCCGCGACGCGGCCGGCGGCCTCGCCCTCGCCGCCGACCACCTGGAACGCCTGCTCGCCCCGCCCGGGTCCGCCCCCGGCGCGGCCGGACCCGCCCCCGGGCGGCGGCCCGGCCGCCCCGGGCACGGCGAGGTGAGCCTGCGGCTGGCCGGGCTGCCGGACGAGCAGCGCAGGCTGGTCGCCGCCCGGCTCCGCAGGCGGCTGGCCGGGCGGGAGGCGTGATGCGGATCCTGCTGGCCCAGAACCTCATCCACCTGCCCTCCCACGGCGGCGCCAACAAGTCCAACCGCCTGCTCATGGAGCACCTGGCCGCCCGCGGCCACGAGGTGCACGTGGTGGCCCCGCTCTCCGGCGCCCTGAGCACCGGCACCTCCTCCGCCCTCGACGACCTCGCCGCCCGCGGCGCGTCCCCCGTCCCGTCCGGCGACCCCGGCGTGCTCACCTACCGCCACCGCGGCGTGCGGGTGCACGCCGTGACCGATCCCGCGCTCCTGCCCGGGCACATCGCGCGGGTGGCCGGGCGCCTGGCCCCCGACTGGACGCTGGTCCCGTCCGACGACCCCGGCCTGGTGGTGCTGGGCGCGGCGCTGCGGGCCGCCCCCGGCCGGGTCGTCTACCTGGTCCACACCCTCCAGCAGCTGCCCTTCGGGCCGGGCGCGTTCTACCCCAGCGCGGCGGGCACCCGGATGGTGCGCCGGGCCGCCGGGGTGATCGCGGTCAGCCGCGCGGCGCGGGACTACTGCCTGCGGCACGCCGGCCTGCGTTCCACCGTCATCTATCCGCATGTGTACGACGAACCGCCGGCTCCCTCGTCCGCCGCCACCGCCCCGTACGTCACCATGATCAACCCCTGCGGCTACAAGGGCCTGCCGATCCTGCTCGGCCTGGCCGACGCCTGCCCCGGCGTCGCCTTCCAGGCCGTCCCCACCTGGGGCACCACCGACGCCGAGCGCGCCGAGCTGGCCCGCCGCCCCAACATCCGCCTCACGCCCCCCGCCGACGACCTCGGCGGCATCCTCGCCGGCACCCGCGCCCTGCTCATGCCCTCCCTCTGGGACGAGACCTTCGGCTACGCCTGCGTCGAGGCCATGCTGCGCGGCGTCCCCGTCCTGGCCGCCGACGTCGGCGGGCTGGCCGAGGCCAAGCGCGGCGTGCCGTACCTGCTGCCGGTCACCCCCATCGAGCGGTACGAGGCCGCCGCCGGCCAGGCCCGCCCCGTGCCCGTCGTGCCCGCCCAGGACCTGGCCCCGTGGCTGGCGGCCCTGCGCCGGCTCCTGGACGACCCCGCGCACCACGCCGACCTGGCCGCCCGCTCCGCCGGCGCCGCCCGCGCGTTCGTGCGGGGCCTGGACCGGGACGCGCTGGAGGCGTACCTGACCGCGCTCGCCCCGGCCCGCGTCCCCGCCCCGCCGCCGCCCCACCGCCGCGCCGCGCTGGCCAGGCTGGCCGCCGCCCGCGCCGCCACGAAGGGAGCCGCCACGTGAGCGCCGTCACCGGCGAGCCCGCCGTCCGGGAGGCCGGGACCGCCGGCCTGACCCCGCCGGCCGCCGCCGACCTCGACCGGCTGCTGCTCATCAGGCACTTCGAGAGCGCCCTGCTGCGCCTGTTCGGCGACGGCCTGCTCAGCGGCACCACGCACACCTGCCTGGGACAGGAGCACGTCCCGGTCGCGCTGAACCCCCTCCTGCGCGAGGACGACTTCACCTTCAGCCACCACCGCGGCCACGGCCACTTCCTGGCCCGCTACGGCGACGAGGCCGGCGCGCTGCTCGCCGAGATCATGGGCAGGCAGGGCGCGCTCTGCGACGGCGTCGGCGGCAGCCAGCACCTCTACCACCGCACGTTCATGTCCACCGGCGTGCAGGGCGAGAGCCTGCCGGTCGCGGTCGGCATGGCGCTGCGGCTGCGCAGGGCCGGGCACGGCGCGCTGGCCTGCGCCTACCTCGGCGACGGCACGTGGGGCGAGGGCTCGGTCTACGAGGCGCTCAACCTGGCGGCGCTGTGGCACGCCCCGCTGCTGGTCGTCGTGGAGAACAACGGCATCGCCCAGTCCACGCCCACCGAGCGCGGCATGGCCGGCACCATCGCGGGCCGGGTGGCCGCGTTCGGGATCCCGTACCTGCGGATCGACTCGATCGACCTGGCCGCCGTCCGCGGCGAGCTGGCCGGGCCGGTCGCCGCGGTCAGGGAGGGCTCCTTCCCGCTGGTGGTGGAGTTCGTCACCCGGCGGCTCGGGCCGCACAGCAAGGGCGACGACACCCGCGGCGAGGACGAGCTGCGGCGGGCGCGGGCCGCCGGCTGGTACGAGCGCTACGCCGCCGCCTTCCCCGACCGCTTCGCCGCGGCCGACGGGTTCTGGCGGCGGTACGTGGACGACCTGGTCGCCGAGGTCTCGGCGCGTCCCCCGGCGTACTGGACGGTGCGATGAGGGAGCCGGTCCGCGCGGAGCGGGTGTCGGAGCACCTGAACCGCGCGCTGCACGACGTCCTGGCCGCCGACCCCACGGTCCACGTGCTGGGCGAGGACATCGCCGACCCGTACGGCGGCGCGTTCAAGATCACGAAGGGGCTGTCGTCGCGGTTCGGGGAGCGGGTGCGCTCGACCCCGATCAGCGAGGGCGCCATCGTCGGCGCGGGCGCCGGGCTGGCGCTGGGCGGTGACAAGGCCATCGTCGAGATCATGTTCGCCGACTTCGCGGCGCTCGCCTTCGACCAGCTCCTCAACTTCGCCAGCAAGTCCACCTCCATGTACGGCCGGCCGGTGCCGATGCCGCTGGTGGTGCGCTGCCCGTCGGGCGGCGGGCGCGGCTACGGGCCCACCCACAGCCAGAGCCCGCAGAAGCACTTCATCGGCGTCCCCGGGCTGTCGGTGCTGGAGCTGACCCCGTTCCACGACGCGCGCGCCCTGCTGGAGGGCAGCCTCGCCGCCGGGCGGCCGGCCGTGTTGTTCGAGGACAAGGTGCTCTACACGCGGCGGATGTTCCGCGACGGCGTCGTGGACGAGCTGTTCAGGTACGAGCTGGTGGCGGACGTCGCCCGGGTCGGCGTCGAGGGCGTCACCGGCTACGACTGCACGATCGTCGCGCCCGGCGGCATGGCGCACCGCGCGCTGGAGGCCATGCGGGAGCTGCTGCTGGAGCACGACGTGCTGTGCGAGCTGCTGGTGCCCGCCCGGCTCCACCCGTTCGACCCCGGCGCCGTGCCGCCGCGCGGCCGGCACGTGTGCATCGCCGAGGACGGCACGGCCGGCGGCACGTGGGGCGCGGAGGTGGCCACCCGGCTCTACCCCCTCCTGTGGGGGCGGCTGGCGCGGCCGATCACGCTCGTCAGCGCCGCCGACAGCATCATCCCGGCAGCTCCCCATCTGGAACGAGAGGTGCTCGTGCACGCCCGTACCATCCGCCAGGCCGTCCTGGAGGCGCTGGCATGAACGGCGTCGTCGTCCCGAAGATCAACAGCAACGACGCGCGCTACCTGCTGGTCGAGTGGGTGGCCGCGGACGGCTCGACGGTGCGGCCCGGCGACGTGCTGGCCCTCATCGAGACGTCCAAGACCGTGGAGGAGCTGGCCGCCGAGGGCGGCGGCGTGCTGCGCCACCTGGTGGCCGAGGGCGCCGAGTGCCTGCCCGGCCAGACCATCGCCAGCCTCGCCGACGGCACCACCCCCGAACCCCCGGAGCCCGCCGCGCCGGAGCCCGCCGCGCCCGAGCCCGCCGCGCCCGAGCCCGCCGCCCCCGCCGCCCCCGAGCCCGGCATGGTGATCACCGCCCCGGCCCGCCGCCTCATGGCCGAGCTGGGCATCGGCGAGGACGCCCTGCGCGCCCTGGGCAAGAAGGTGATCCGCCGCGAGGACGTGACCGCCCTGCCCGGGCCCCCTCCCGGACCGGCCGGCGGGCCGGTTGACGGGCCGGTTGACGGGCCGGCCGGCGACGAGATCGCGCTGCCGCCGTCCCAGCACCGGGTCGCCGAGGTCGTCACCCGCTCCCACCGCGAGGTCCCGGCCGCCTACACCGCCGTCAAGGTGGACGTGGAGGACGCCCTGCGGCTGGCCCGCGAGCTGACCCCCGCCCTGCGCACCCTGGTCGGCCTGCCGGAGCTGCTGGTCAAGGCCGTGGCGGGCCTGGCGGGCCGGTTCGAGCTGCTGTTCGCCACACCGGTCGGCCCCGGCCGCGTCCGCCGCGCCGCCACCGCGCACGTGGGCGTGACCATGGACGTCGGCAAGGGCCTGTTCGTGCCCGTCGTGCACGACGCCACCGGCCGCCCGCTGCGCGAGATCTCCAGGACGCTGATGGCGTACCGGCTGGCGGCGCTGCGCGGCGGCCTGCACGAGCAGGACCTGTCGGGCGGCAACATCACGCTCACCCTGCACAACGAGAGCAGCGTCACGCTGGCGATCCCCATCATCCTGCCCGGCCAGGTCTGCGCGCTGTCCCTGGCCGCCCCGCAGCCGGAGGTCGTCCCGGCCGCGGACGGCTTCGCCGTCCGGCACACCGTCCACCTCGGCCTGGCCTACGACCACCGCTACGTCAACGGCCACGACGCGGTCGTCTTCCTGGACGCCGTCCGCGCCGCGCTGGAGGCGCCCGCCGCCCTCACGGCCGGGGAGCCCGCGTGACCCGGGCGGGCCTGCCCGCCGACCGGCGGGAACTGGTGACCCGGCTGCTCGCCCGCAAGGCCGCCGCCGCGGCCGTCCCCGTGCTGCCGCGCACCGGCGAGCCCCTGGAGTGCTCCCACGAGCAGCGCCGCATCTGGCTGGCCGGGCAGGCCGCCCCGGAGTCCGCCCCGCCGAACGTCACCCTCGGCCTGGCGGTGACCGGCGAGCTGGACCTGCCGCGCCTGGCGGCGGCGCTGGGCGGGCTGGTGTCCCGGCACGAGGCGCTGCGCACCCGGTACGCCGCCCCCGACGGGCTGCCGCACCAGGTGGTCCGCCCGGCCCAGCCGGTGCCCTTGGAACTGGTGGACCTCACCTGCCTGCCCGGCCCCGACCGCGAGCCCGAGGCGCTGGAGCTCGCGCGGGCGGCGGCGGGGGAGCGGTTCGACCCGGCGCGGGGGCCGCTGCTGCGGCTGACCGTCTACCGGCTCGGGCCCGCCGAGCACCGGCTGCTCCTGGCCTGCCACCACATCGCCTGCGACGGGGCCGGCGTCGCGCTGGTCGCGGCCGACCTGGCCGCCCTGTACGCCGGCGAGGAGCTGCCGCCGCCGCCCGTCCCGCAGTACGCCGACTACGCCGCCTGGTCGGTGCGCCGGGCGGCCGAGCGGGCGCCGCGGCGGCTGCCGTACTGGAGGGAGCGGCTGAAGGGCCTCGAACCGCTGTTCCCGCGCCTTCCCGCCGCGACCTCGCCATCCCCGGCGGACGGCGGCCGGAGCAGCGCGGCGGCGAGCGTCAGAGTCGAGCGCGCCCTGGTGGACCGGCTGCGGGGCGACGCCCGGACGGGGGGCGGGCCGGTCACCCCGTTCGCCGCGCTGCTGGCGGCGTACCTGGTCGTGCTGCACGGGCTGACCGGCCGCCGCGACCTCGTGGTGGGGACGGTCACCTCCGGCCGGGCCCGCCGCGAGCTGGAGCCGGTCGTCGGCTGCTTCATCAACCTGGTGCCGCTGCGGGTGAGCCTGGACGGCCTGACCGGCTTCCCCGCCCTGCTCGCCCGCGTCCGCGAGACGGTGGCCGGGGCGCTGGCCAACGAGGTCCCGTTCGACACGCTGGTCTCCGGCCTCGGCGGCCACCGCCTGCCCGGCGTGCACCCGTCCTTCCAGGCGGCGTTCGTCCTGCGCGCCGATCCCGCGCCGCCGCCCGGCTGGGCGGGCCTGCGGGCCCGCGTCTGGGAGCACGAGGTGGACGACGCCGGCTTCGACCTGGGCCTGACGGCCACGCCGCGCGGCGGCGCGTACGAGCTGACGCTCACCGGCCGCCTGGCCCGCTTCGCCCCCGCCGAGCTGGCCGCCCTCGCCGGCCGCCTGGCCGCCGTCGTCCGGGACCCGGCTGGCGATCCGGCGAGCCTCGGCTACAGTGGGAAAGAGATCGAGTAAGGCATCAGTGACACAGGGAGGCAGGGCCCGTCCCGGCGGGCTCGCTGTTTTGACGGGTCTGACGAGCAGCTTGGGGCAGGACGAGACCGGAGCCGTGTGGCGAGGAGCCCCCTACCCGGTCCTGATGGTGGACGCCTCGGGAGTCATCGCCCAGGCCAACGACGCGGCGCTGGTGCTGCTGCCCGGGGCGGTCCCCGGCGCGCTCCTGGCGGACGCCGCCCCCGCCTGGCTGTCCCTGGCCCACACCCGGGTCCTCGACCCCGCCGCGTCCCCGGCGCGGGGCCCGATCGGGCCGGGCACGTACGAGGCGCGGCCGGTGCCCGCCGCCGACGTGGTGACCTGGTGGCTCACCGACGCCACCGACCTCGAACACGCCACCCGCTCTCTGCGCGTCGAGCGCGAGCGGACCGCGTTCCTGGACCAGGCGTCCAGCGAGCTGCTGTCCTCGCTCAACCTCGACCGCTGCATGGAGGTGACCGCCCGCCTGGCCGCCCGCCACCTGGCCGACGCCGCGCTGGTCATCCTGCCGCCGGCCCGCCGCCGCCACCCGGTCGCCTACTGCGGCCCCGACGGCGTCGTCGTCCACGAGGAGCTGGCCATCGACGCCGGGGCCGTGCCGGGCCTCGCCGAGGCGCTGCGGGGCTACCCGCCCCTGCCCTCCCGCTGGATCGATCCCGGCGCCGCCCCCGGCTGGCTGGCCCGCGAGGGGTTCGGCGAGGTGGGCTCCCTGGTGGTCAGCGCCCTGCCCGGGCACGGCGTCCCCGCCGGGGCGCTGGTGCTGCTGCGCGGCAGCGGCCACGCCGGCTTCTCCGAGGGCGAGGAGGTCTTCGCCCGGCTGTTCGCGGCCCGCGCCGGCGCCGCCATGGCCGCGGCCCGCCTGTACGCCGAGCAGACCGGCATCACCGAGACCCTGATGCGCGAGCTCCTGCCGCCCCGCGGCCGCGACCTGCACGGCGTCGAGGTCGCCGCCCGCTACCGCCCCTCCGAGCACACCGCCCGCGTCGGCGGCGACTTCTACGACCTCCACCCGCCCGCCGAGCCCGGCCAGGAGTCGCTGGTGGTGCTCGGCGACGTGGCCGGCAAGGGCCTGGAGGCCGCCGTGCTCACCGGCAAGATCCGGCACACCCTGCACGCCCTGCTGCCGCTGGCCGGCGACCACCAGCGCGTGCTCGAACTGCTCAACGGCGTGCTGCTGACCGGCGCCGACCGCACCCGCTTCGTCACGCTCGTCCTGGCCTCCGTCCTGCGCGCCGGCGGCCGGGTACGGCTGCGGCTGACCAGCGCCGGGCACGCGCCGCCGCTCATCGTGCGGGGCGACGGCCGCGTCGAGGAGGCCCGCACCAGGGGCACCCTCATCGGCATGCTGGAGAGCATCACCAGCGTCACCGACACCGTCGTGCTCGAACCCGGCGAGACCTGCCTGCTCTTCACCGACGGCATCACCGAGGCCGTCGGCGGCCCGCTGGGCGACGAGATGTTCGGCGAGGAACGCCTGCTGGACGAGCTGCGCCAGTGCGGCGGCATGCCGCCGGAGGCCATCGCCGAGCGGGTGGAGATGTTGTCGGCGCAGTGGGTGGGCGACGGCGACCACGACGACATGGCCGTCATCGCCATCACCGCGCCACGTGGCGCCCACCTCAGCGCGGTGGGAGGGCACGGACGGGGGAGGTTCACCGCATGACGGACGCGACCGGGTTCTCCGCCTGGCGGGACAAGCTCTGGCAGGCCGCGGTGGCCGGCGACGAGTTCGCCGCGGCGGACGTGGCGCTCGCCGCGCTCGACCACCGGATCCCGGTGGAGACCCTGCTGCTGGAGATCGTCGCCCCCGTGCAGGCCCGCGTCGGCCTGGAGTGGGAGGCCGACCGGATCACCGTGGCGCAGGAGCACACCGTGACCGCCATCAACGAACGGGTGCTCGCCGCGCTTGCCCACCACCCGGTCGCCCGGCGCACCGCCGCCGCGGCCCGGCACGCCGGCCGGATCGCCGTCGCCTGCATCGACGGCGAGTGGCACGCCATGCCCGCCCGGATCCTGGCCGAGGTGCTGCGGCTGCGCGGCTGGCGGGTCGACTACCTCGGCGCGCAGGTGCCCACGCCGCACCTCATCGCGCACCTGCACCGCACGGTCTACGACGTGGTGGCGCTGTCCACCTCCATCCCGGCCCGGCTGCCCGCCGCGCACGCGGCCATCACCGCCTGCCAGGCGACCGGCACGCCGGTGATCGTCGGCGGCGCCGCGTTCGGGCCCGACGGCCGCTACGCCCGCCTGCTCGGCGCCGACGCCTGGGCCCCCGACGGCCGGGCCGCCGCCGACCGGCTCGCGGCTGCCCCGCTGCCCCGCCCGACGGCCTCCCGCCAGGCCGCGGACGACCTGCCGCATCTGGACGACCAGGAGTACACCCTGGTCAGCCGGTCGGCCGGGCGGCTGGTCCGGGAGATCATGAGCGGCCTGCCCGAGCGCGTCCCCGCCATGGCGGGCTACAGCGAGCAGCAGCACCGGCACACCGCCGAGGACGTCGCGCACATCGTCGACTTCCTGGCCGCCGCGCTCTATGTGGACGACCCCGGGCTGTTCACCCGCTTCCTCACCTGGACGACCGGCGTCCTGACCGCCCGCGGCGTCCCGGCCGGCGCCCTGCTGCCGGCCCTCGACCTGCTGGGCGGGCTGCTGGAGGACTTCCCGCGCGCGACGGCCCTGATCCGGCGGGGCCACGACGCCGTGCGCGCCGCGTCCGCGCAGGCGCCCCCGCGCAGGCCCCCTCCGTAAACTCCTCCCGCCCGCCGACTCATCCGACGACGACCGCGTCTCTGGCCACGGAAAGACCGCATGACCGCCTTCGTTCCCGACCCGCTGATCCTCGCCCTGGACACGCCCCACCCGGGGGCGCTGCGCGTCGCCCTCAAGGGCGACCTGGACTTCACCACCGCCGGCGAGCTCCTGGCCGCCGCCGTCGCCGCGATCGAGGACCGCGCGCCGGCCGACCTGTACCTCGACTGCGGGGGCCTGCGCATCTGCGACTCCAGCGGGCTCGCGATCCTGCTGACGGTCCGCCGGCACGCCACCGCGGCCGGGGCGCGGCTGCACCTGGACGACCGCCCGCCGGTGCTCGACCGGCTGCTGGAGCTCAGCGGCACCTACGAGCACCTCGTCGGAGCCCCGGCTCCGGCCTCCTCGCGGTGGTCCTCAACCCAGGACTGACCCGGACGGGCCCGGCCCCCGGGCTCAGCCCGCCTGGACCTGCCCGGCCGCGCCCGGCACCGGGCGGCTCACCCGCAGCAGGGCCGCCGCCTCGGCCACGGTGTCGCCCATGGCGATGTGCTCGGCCAGCCCGGTGCGGTGCATCATGATGGCGCAGATCGGCGGCGGGCACGCCACCGCCAGGTCGTGCCCGGCATCCCGCACCTGCTTCCACAGGGCGATCACTACGGCGAGCCCGGAGGAGTCGAAGAACTCCAGCCCGCCCAGGTCGAGCACGAACCGCCCCGCCGCGCTGCCGCCCCCGTCGCCGTGCCCAGTGGCCACGACCGCCGTCATCCACTCCCGGAACCCCGGAGCGCTGATGAAGTCGAGGTCACCGCTCAACCGTACGACCAGGCAACTCTCCGAGCTTCCCGTCTCCGCCCGCAACCGGGGCCCCCGCCAGCTCATCTCGCGCCTCTCACCTCCGGTGGCGTTTTCCCTACCCGTCATGTTCCGGCACACGCCACCTCGTCCCGCCAAGAGTACGAAAAACGAAGGCGCACCGCTCGCGCGAAACGGCGGTTATGGCGAGATGAGGGGAGACGACCCGTACCTCCCGGTGTGGTCTGCGCTGCGGGCGCGTGATCGGGGTAGGTTGGCCGACCATGCAGGATCACCGATCCCCGTCCGGCACCCAGCGGCCACCGGCGGCCCCCACCCGCGTTCCCGCCCGTGTACCCGCCCGTGTTCCCGCCCGTGTTCCCGCCCCTCTGCCTGCCCGCCTCGCGGTGGCGGGCGTGGCGCTCGCCGTCGCGGCCGGGTGCGGTGGCGCGGCCCCGCCCGCGTCCGGCCCGCCGGACCCGCCGGCGGCCGCCCCGCGCTCGTCCTCTTCTCAGCCGTCCTCTTCTCGGCCGGCCTCCTCCCCGCCGGTCTCCTCCCACCCCGCCTCGCCTCGCCCGGACGCGAGCACCGGGGCGTCCTCCGGCGAGGCGTTGCCCGCGCCCGGCGCGCCGATGCCCGGCGACCCCGCCCGGCTGGCGGGCGCCCTGCGCACGACGACCGCCGCGCTGAACGCCGCCATCGACCGCTGGAAGGCCGCCAAGGGCGACCCGCCACGGGACGTCCAGCTCCTGGCCCTGCACCAGCAGCGCCTCTACCGCCACGCCGCCCGCCACCCCGCCCTGGCCCGGCGCGCCTTCGCCCGCCTGCCCGCCGCGCTCGCGGCCCGCTCCAGGGACGACACCGCCGCGATCCGCGAGCTGCTCGCCCTGGCCCGGCCCATCAAGCCGTCGGCCGTGTTCAGGGTCCAGCCGGCCCGCCCGGCCGCCGAGCTGCTCGGCCACTTCAAGCGGGCCGAGCGCCGTTTCGGGGTGGAGTGGGAGGTGCTGGCGGCGGTGATGTTCGCCGAGACCAAGTTCGGCCGGGTGCGCTCCGACAGCCACGCCGGCGCGCAGGGCCCGATGCAGTTCATGCCGGCGACCTGGCGGGCGTACGGGATGGGCGGCGACATCCAGGACCCCCGGGACGCGATCATGGGCGCGGCCAACTACCTCCGCGCCACCGGCGCGCCCCGCGACTACCGGCGGGCCCTGCACGCCTACAACCCGTCCCAGGCGTACGTGAACGCCATCCTCCTGCACGCCCGCCAGATGAAGCGCGACCCGCGCGCCTACTACGCGTACTACAACTGGCAGGTGTTCGTGATCACCACCGCGGGCGAGCGCCGCCTGACCGGCCCGGAGTGACCCGCTCGTGACGTCACGGGCGGGTGCCGGCGCTCTCGTCGGGACGCTCGGCCGACAGGGCGCGGGCGGCGTGGATGAGCGGGACGTGGCTGAACGCCTGCGGGAAGTTGCCGACCAGCCGGCCGTAGCGGGGGTCGTACTCCTCGGCCAGCAGCCCGACGTCGTTGCGCAGCGCCAGCAGCCGCTCGTACAGGTCCTCGGCCTCCTCCTTGCGGCCCTGCATCGCCATCACCTCGACCAGCCAGAAGCTGCACGCCAGGAACGCGCCCTCGCCGCCCGGCAGGCCGTCCACGTCGTTGTCCTCGGCGAGCGGGTAGCGCAGGACGAACCCGTCGGACATCAGCTCCTTCTCGATCGCGGCGACCGTGCCCACCACCCGGGGGTCGTCGGCGGGCAGGAAGCCCACCATGGGGATCATCAGCAGGGCGGCGTCCAGCTCCGACGACCCGTACGACTGGGTGAAGGTGTTGCGCCTGGGGTCGTAGCCCTTCGCGCAGATCTCGGCGTGCACGGTGTCGCGCAGCGTCCGCCACTTGTCCACCGGGCCGGTGCGGCCGAAGCGCTCGACGTACTTGACGGCCCGGTCGAGCGCCGCCCAGCACATCACCTTGGAGTGGACGAAGTGCCGGCGTGGCCCGCGCACCTCCCACAGGCCCTCGTCGGGCTCGTCCCAGTGCTCCTCCACGTAGTCGAGGAGCTGGCGCTGGATGGTCCAGGCCCGCTCGTCGGCCGCCAGGCCCCGGCTGCGCGAGACGTAGAGGCAGTTCATGACCTCGCCGTACACGTCGAGCTGGAGCTGGCGGACCGCCTCGTTGCCGATCCTGACCGGCCGGGAGTCCTCGTAGCCGTCCAGCCAGTCCAGGCGCAGCTCGGGCAGGCGCCGCTCGCCGGCGACGCCGTACATGATCTGCAGGTCCTGGGGGCGGCCGGCGATGGCCCGCAGCAGCCACGCGCGCCAGTCGGCGGCCTCCTCCAGGTAGCCGGAGGAGATGAGCGCGTCGAGGGTCAGCGTGGCGTCGCGCAGCCAGCAGAAGCGGTAGTCCCAGTTGCGCACGCCGCCGATGTCCTCGGGCAGCGAGGTGGTGGGCGCGGCCACGATGCCGCCGGTCGGCGCGTAGGTGAGCGCCTTGAGCGTGATGAGCGAGCGGACCACCGCCTGCCGGTACGGCCCCTCGTAGGTGCACCGCGACACCCACTCCCGCCAGAACGCCTCGGTCTCCTGGAGCTGGTCGTCGCACTCGATCTGGGCCGGCATCGCCTCGTGCGAGGGGTGCCAGGTGAACACGAACGGCAGCCGGTCGCCCTCGTTGACGGTGAACGTGGCCCGGTGGGCGTAGTCGCCGCCCTTGAGCGGCACCGGCGCGTGCAGCCACACCGAGTCGGGCCCGCCGATGGCCTGCAGGTGCCCGTTGGTGCGCCGCACCCACGGCACGATGCGGCCGTAGTCGAAGCGCACCCGCAGCACCGTGGAGACCTCCACGCTGCCGGAGACGCCCTCGACGATGCGCACCACGTCGGGGTTGCGGTCGCGCGGCGGCATGAAGTCGACGACGCGGACCGTGCCCGTCGGGGTGTCCCACTCGCTCTCCAGGATGAGCGTGTCCGGGCGGTAACGCCGCCGGTCGGCGGGTCTGCGGCCGGCCGGGCCGATCCACCAGTGGCCGTTGCGCTCGCTGCCGAGCAGGGCCGAGAAGCACGAGGGGGAGTCGAACCTGGGCAGGCACAGCCAGTCGATGGAGCCGTCCCTGGCCACGAGCGCGGCCGACTGCATGTCTCCGATGAGGGCGTAATCCTCGATCCGCATGCCTATGACGCTACTCGGCCCGCGCGGGTGGGTGCGATCATCTCAGCGGGAACCAGCGGGTGAAAAGCTGCGTCAGCGGCCCGATGGCCAGGGCGAACACCAGGGTCCCGACGCCGACCGTGCCGCCGAGCAGCCAGCCGGCGGCCAGCACGGTGATCTCGATGAGGAAGCGGCCCAGGCGTACCGACAGGCCGAGCCGCACCAGCCCGGTCATGATCCCGTCGCGCGGGCCCGGGCCCAGGCCGGCGCCGATGTAGAGCACGGTGGCCAGGGCGATGGCGGGCACGCCCAGCGCCACGTACAGCGCCTGGAGCGCCAGGGGGCCCGGGGTCGGCAGCAGGGCGATCGCGGCGTCCGCGAACAGGCCCAGGAACACCACGTTGCTGATCGTCCCGATCCCGGGGCGCTGCCGCAGCGGGATCCACAGCAGCATCACCAGCGCGCCCACGGCGATGATGACCGTGCCGATGGAGACGCCGGTCCGCAGTGCCAGCCCCTGGTGGAAGACGTCCCACGGGTCGTTGCCGAGGCCGGACTCCACCTGCAGGCCGATGCCGGTGCCGTACAGGGCCAGCCCGCCGTAGAGCCTGGCCAGGCGGGCCGGCAGGGAACGGGTGCGCGGAAGGGTCGTCGTCTCGCTCATGATGGCCCCACAGTGGCAGGCTCCGGCTTGCCAAAACAGGGCCAATCACGAAAAGTGGCCTTATGCGGCATCTCTCGGCGGCCCAGGTGGCCCGGCTCGCCGGCGTCGGCCCCGGCGCCCGCCCCTACTACCGGGCGCTCGCCGACGGCGTGCGCGAGCGCATCATGGACGGCCAGATCCCGGTCCGCGTCCGCATGCCCGCCGAGCGCCACCTCGCCGAGGCGCTGCGGGTCAGCCGCACCACCGTCACCGCCGCCTACGACCTGCTGCGCGAGCGCGGCTACCTGGAGAGCCGCCAGGGCTCGGGGAGCTGGACCGCGCTGCCCGACCCGGCCACCACCACCGACAACCCGTGGCTCGGCACCGGCGGCGACGGGCTGATCCAGCTCCACGCCGCCGCCCCGCCCGCGCCCTCCGCGCTGGTGGCGGCGGTGCGGGAGGCGGCCGAGGACCTGCCGCGCCACGGCATGGGCAACGGCTACGACCCCATGGGCCTGCCGGTGCTCAGGGAGCGCGTCGCCGCCCGCTACACCGCCCGCGGCCTGGCCACCCGGCCCGAGCAGATCGTCGTCACCACCGGCTCCCAGCACGCCATCCAGCTCGTGCTCGGCCTGCTGGTGGGCGCGGGCGACGCGGTGCTGGTGGAGTCGCCGACGTACCCGCACGCCATCGACGCGGCCCGGCAGCGGGGCGCCAGGCTCGTCCCGGCCGGGGTGACCTCCGAGGGCTGGCAGCCCGACCTGCTCGCGGGGGCGATGCGCCAGTCAGGGGCGCGCCTGGCCTACCTCATGCCCGACTTCCAGAACCCCACCGGCGCCCTCATGGACGACGCCACCCGCGCCGCCCTGACCGGCGCGGCCCGGCGCGCGGGCACCCTGCTGCTCGTGGACGAGACCTGGCAGGAGCTGGCCCTGGACGAGGTGCCGGCCACCTCCCCGATGGCCGCCTTCGACACCGACAGCCGCGTGATCAGCATCGGGTCGGCGTCCAAGCTGTGGTGGGGCGGGCTGCGCATCGGCTGGATCCGGGCCACCGCCGCGCTGGCCCGCCGCCTGGCCCTGCACCGCTCGGCCGTGGACATCGCCAGCCCGGTGCTGGAGCAGCTCGTCGTGGCGCGGCTGTTCGACCGGCTGGAGGAGACCCGCGCCGAGCGCCGCCGCGCGCTGCGCGCCTCCCGCGATGCCCTGGTGGCGGGGCTGCGCGAGCACCTGCCCGCATGGTCGTTCACGGTGCCGCGCGGCGGCGGCACGCTGTGGGTCCGGCTGAACGGCGACGCCGCCACCCCGCTGGCCGAGGCGGCCGCCGGGCACGGGGTACGGCTCGCGCCCGGGCCGTGGTTCGGCCTGGAGGGCACCCTGGAGGGATACCTGCGGCTGCCGTTTACCCTGCCGCCCCTGACCCTCGCCGAGGCCGTGCGCCGCCTGCGCGCCGCCCGCGCCGGCGGCCCCCTGGGCGCGGGCCCCGTCCAGGACCCGGTCATCGCCCTGGTGTGAACGGGCGACCGGCCCACGGCCCCCGTCCGGTCGCCCCGCCCCACGACCCCCTCCGGTCACCCCGGCCGCCTCAGTCGCCGACGCCCTTGGCGAGCGGGGCGCGCCACCTGCGGCGCATGGCCAGGATGCGCAGCCCGAAGGCCAGCAGCGCCGCCGCGAGCGTGGCGGGCCAGCCGTGCAGCCCGTACGACGACAGCACCGCCATCACCCCGGACCCCAGCATCGCCGGCACCGCGTAGAGCTGGCGGTCGTACAGCAGGGTCGGGATCTCCCTGGCCAGCACGTCGCGCAGCATGCCGCCCCCGACCGCCGTCGTCACGCCCAGCAGGGTGGCGTGCAGCGGGCTCAGCCCGTACTCCAGGGCCTTCTCGGTGCCGACCGCGCAGAACAGCCCGAGCCCGGCCGCGTCGAGCACCAGGATGGCCGGCATCACCCGGGCCACGTGCGGGTGCCAGAAGAACACGATCACCGTGGCCGCCACGGGGACCAGCACGTAGCCGAGGCTCTGGAAGGCGATCGGCCGCACGTTGAGCACCAGGTCCCGGAGCACGCCGCCGCCGAGGGCGGTCATCCCGGCGAGCACCAGCATGCCGACCACGTCGAGCCGCTTGCGGACGCCCATCAGCGCACCGGACAGGGCAAAGACGAAAATTCCGACAAGGTCCAGGATTTGTGACACGTCGGAATGTCTACCGGATCGTCGAAGGCAGGGCCTCCGCGTGGTAGTGCTCGGCCATCAGCACCCGCAGCCGCCGGGTGAACATGAACAGCGCCACCCCCGCCACGATCGCCATCGCCGCCAGCACCAGGTAGTAGGCCGGCTCCGACAGCACCGCGCCGAGCCGCCCCGTCTGCCCGCCGACCGCGTCGCCCACCGAGACCGCGATGAACCACACGCCGAGCATCTGCGCCTTGAACGCCTCGGGCGCCAGCTTCGTCGTCACCGACAACCCGACCGGGCTGAGCGACAGCTCGCCGAACACCTGGACCGCGTACACCAGCACCAGCCACCACACCGACACCCGCCCGGCCGTGGCCAGCCCCGCGGCCACCGCCATGACCACGAAGCTCAGCCCCACCATGACCAGCGCGAACCCGAACTTCTGCGGCGTGCTCACCCGCGTGCCCAGCTTGACCCAGAGCGCCGCGAACACCGGCACGAAGATCATGATCATCAGCGGGTTGAACGACTGCGTGGTGGCCGCCTGGATCCGCACCCCGAACAACGACAGGTCCGTATGGTCCGCGGCGAAGAACAGCAGCTTGCTCGGCGCCAGGTCGTAGATCATCCAGAAGATCGCGGCCGCCGCGAAGAGCCAGATGTAGGCCTTCATCCGGTCACGCTCGTCGCCGGTCAGGCCGTGGCCGCCCATCATGATGTACGAGAAGTAGACGACCGGCACGACGAGGATGACGACGGTGACCACGATCGTCAGCCGGTCGATCGTCAGCGTCCCGGTCGCCGCCCAGGCCGCCAGCGCCGCCGCGGCCGCGCCCGTCCCGAGGCCCGCCAGCCGGCCGAAGCGGCGCCGCTCGGCCGGCGACAGGCGCAGGCCCGGCCGCTCGCCGACGCCGCGCAGGTTGCGCCCGCCCCACGCGTACTGGGTCAGGCCGAGCGCCATGCCCACGGCGGCCGCGCCGAAGCCGAGGTGCCAGCGGTCGCCGGCGGCCAGCCAGCCGACCACGATCGGCGCGAAGAACGCCCCCAGGTTGATGCCGAGGTAGAACAGCGAGAACCCGGCGTCGCGGCGGCCGTCCTCGTCCTCGTTGTAGAGCCGGCCCACCATGACCGAGATGTTCGGCTTGAGCAGCCCCGTGCCGATGATGATCAGCAGCAGGCCGAGCCAGACGAACAGCGGCGTCGTCACCGGCACCGCCATGCTGATGTGCCCCAGCATGATGACGAACCCGCCCCAGAACACCGACCGGCGCGCCCCGAGGATCCGGTCGGCCACCCAGCCGCCCGGCAGCGCCACCAGGTAGATCAGCGCGCCGTAGACGCCGACGACCGCCTGCGCCGTCTCCGGGCTCAGGCCCAGCCCCTCGCGCGCCGGCGAGGCGGCCATGAACGTGGCCAGGATCGCCCGCAGGCCGTACCAGCTGAAGCGCTCCCACATCTCGGTGCCGAACAGCGTCGCCAGACCCCACGGATGGCCGAAGAACGTCCTGCCGCCGCCAGTCATCGCCGCGCCTCCAGAGTCGCCGTCCGTGTCAGGACAATCACTCTACGTGAGAGATGCCGCTCTTTCGCCTTTAGGTCTTGCCGCTACCCGGGCCTTGTGGTGCGATGCATGCCATTCACGCAAGTGAACACTGACGGGAGGCGCGCGACATGGACGACGTCCTCGAGGTCCGGGCCGAGATCGAGCGGCAGATCGCCGGCCGTACCGTCTGCGGGCAGCTCATGCGGGTGGCCGAGCAGCATCCCGACGCCCCCGCCTACTCCGACCCCGACCCCTTAGACCCCGACGGCGGCTGGACCACCCTCACCTACGCCCGCGCCAGGCGGCGCGTCCTGGAGATCGCGGCCGCCTTCGCCGCGCTGGGCCTCGGCCGCGGCGAGTCCGTCGCGCTCATGATGGTCAACCGCAGCGAGCACGTGCTGGCCGACCTCGGCGCCGTGCACGCCGGGGGAGTGGGCTGCACCGTCTACTCGACGTTCGCGCCCGAGCAGATCGAGTTCGTCGTCCGCGACGTCGGCGCCCGCTACGCCGTGCTCGGCGGCCCCGCCGAGCTGGCCCGCTGGCGGCCGGTGCTCGACCGCCTGGACGGCCTGCGGCGGATCATCGTGCTGGAGGGCGCCCCCGACGGGGACGAGCGCTTCCTGGCCTGGGCCGACTTCCTGGAGCTCGGCCGCGCCCGGCTGGCCGGGGACCCGGCCGGCATCGAGGAGCGCTGGCGCGCCGTCACCCCCGAGGACACCGTGACCGTCCTCTACACCAGCGGCACCACCGGCCCGCCCAAGGGCGTCCCGCTCACCCACGCCAACGTCTTCTACGAGGTCGCCGCCACCGACCGGATCACCGAGCTGCCGATGCTCGGCACCCAGATCTCCTACCTCACCTACGCGCACATCGCCGAGCGCATCCTCAGCCTCTACCTGCCGCTGGTCAAGGCGTCGCACGTGCACTTCTGCACCGACCTGGCCAACCTGGGCGCCACGCTCGGGCAGGTCCGGCCGATGATGTTCTTCGGGGTGCCGCGCGTGTGGGAGAAGATGATGGCCCGCCTGCTCGCCGTGCTCGCCACCCAGCCCGAGGAGCAGCAGACCGCCGTCCGCGAGGCCATGGCGGCGGGCCGCGCGTACGTCGAGGCCGGCCAGTACGGCCACACGCTCACCCCCGAGATCCAGGCGGCCTACGACCGGGCCGACGCCACCCTCCTGAGCCTCATCCGCGGCATGATCGGCTTCGACCGCGCCCAGTGGACCGCCACCGGCGCCGCCCCCCTCCCGCCCGAGGTCCAGAACTTCTACGCCGGGCTCGGACTCAAGGTCATCGACGTGTACGGCATGACCGAGACGACCGGCGCCTTCACCGGCAACAGCCCCGCCTGCTACCGCCTCGGCACGGTCGGCCGGGCCGAGCCCGGCGTCGAGGTCCGCCTCGCCGGGGACGGCGAGCTGCTGACCCGCAGCCCGCTCAACACCCGCGGCTACCTCAGCCGCCCCGAGGCCACCGCCGAGCTCGTGGACGCCGAGGGCTGGCTGCACACCGGCGACATCGGCGCCGTGGACGACGACGGCTTCTACCGTGTCGTGGACCGCAAGAAGGAGCTCATCATCACCGCCGGCGGCGAGAACATCTCCCCGGCCGAGATCGAGAACCACCTCAAGCAGCACCCGCTCATCGGCCAGGCGCTCGCCTACGGCGACGGCAGGCCCTACCCGGTGGCCGTGCTCACCCTCGACGCCGAGGTCGCGCCGGGCTGGGCGGGCGCGCGCGGCCTCGCCTACGGCTCGCTCGCCGAGCTGGCCGAGCACCCCGAGGTGCTGAAGGAGGTGGGGGCCGCCGTCGAGGCCGCCAACACCAGGCTGGCCCGGGTCCAGCAGGTGAAGCGGTGGGCGCTGCTCGGCACCGAGTGGACCGCCGAGACCGAGGAGCTCACGCCCAGCCTCAAGCTCAAGAGGCGGATCATCCACGCGAAGTACGCCGACATCCTCGAAGGGCTCTACTCCGGCTGATCCCGTCTTTCCCGGGCTTTGCCAACCGGGGCGTGTGTCGAGGGTTTGGCCATGACCGGGTGGTTCCTACCGTCCTGAGCATGACCAGAGGACTGCTACTCGCCTCGCTCGCGGCGGGGGCGCTCGCGCCGGGAACGCTCGCGGCACCCGTACCCGCACCCGCGTCCGCCGCCGTACCCGCCGCCGTGCCTGCTGCCGCGTCCGCCGCCGCGTCCGTCGTCGTGCCCGCTGTCGTGCCCGCCGCCGGATCCGTCGGCGAGGCCGGGCCCGCCATCCGGGCCATCTCCGTACGCCCCGCCGAGCCCGTCGCCGGTCCGCGCGGCTCCGTCCGCCTGGTGATCGACGTGATCGCCAGAGGGGCGCAGGGCAAGAAGGGCGTCACCGTCAGGGTCGAGCCAGGCCGCCCGCCCGGCCCGCTCCTGGCCTCCAAGCCCTCCCTCCCCGCCACCCCGGCCGAGCCGCCGCTCGCCGACCACCCGGCCGAGCCCCCCACCCGGCACACCCCGGCCGAACCACCGTCCGTGAACACCCCAGCCGAGCCGCCCAACTGGAACACCCCGGCAGAGCCTCCGTCCCGGAACACCCCGGGAGAGCCGCCGTACCGGAACACCCCGGGAGAGCCGCCGTACCGGAACACTCCGGGAGAGCCGCCGTACCGGAACGCTCCGGCGGAGCCGCCCTACGCGGGGACCCCGGCCGAGCCTCCGGCCCGGAACGCTCCGGCCGAGCCGCCGGGCAGGGACGTCCCCGCCCAGGCGCCCGCCCGGCCGCCGGTCGTCCCGGAGTCGGCGGACGTCGCCGTGCGGCCCGCGGACCCGTCCGCGGGCCGGGGCCCGGCCGCGCCCTCCTGGCCCTCGTCCCCCTCGACGTCCCAGGCCCCGTCCGGGGCGGACGGCGCCGCCTTCCGCCCCGGCCCGGCCGCCGACCAGGGCCGGCAGCCCGCCTCGTTCCGCCTGGCCTGGCGCCGCGCCATCCCGCCCGCGCCCCGCCCTGCGGCGGCCGCCGACGGCTGGGAGACCTGGCGTTTCCTCCCCGACAAGCAGCTCAGCCGCTACTACCCGACCGGCACCTGGACGATCACCGCCACCGTCCGCGGCAGGGGCGGCCGGACGGTGACCGAGTACGCCGCCTTCCAGTTCCGCCGCGCGACCCGCCTCACGCCCCTCCACGCGGAGCGGGCCGGCGACGCCGTCCGCGTGCACGGCTCGCTGACCAGGGTGGACCCGCGCGGCCTGACCGACTACGGCCCGTTCGGCAGGCAGCCCCTGGAGATCCTGTGGCGCCCGGACGCGGCCACGCCCTGGCAGCGGGTGGGGGAGACGGTCACGGACGCCGCCGGCGGGTTCACGGGCACGGTCACGGGCCGGGCGAAGGGCTTCTGGGGCGTCCGCTACGCCGGCACGGGCCACTACGCCCCCGACACCTCGAAATTCCGACAAATAGTTCCATAAGACGCCCGTTGCCAAACTGTGATCAACTTTGCCGCAACTTTCCCTTACTTTTACGCGTCAATGATTGACGTGCCCTGATCGGGGCGCGTATGTGACGGGGAAGGAAAGAATGAAGATGCGACGAATCGCAGCCGGTCTGGCGGCCGCCGCCCTGGGGGCCACGATGGTGGCCACCGCCGCCTCGCCCGCCCTCGCGGACGAGCCGGACCCGGACTTCGTCGGCGGCAACACGAGCCTCACGTTCGACGCCAACCCCGAGCCCGCCTGGCGTGGCAGGCCCATCAAGCTCGACGGCAAGCTGTCGGTGCAGTGCGAGGAAGACTACATCAGCGGGTTCGTGCAGGTGCTCCACTCCGACGCCTGCAAGAAGCAGGAGAGCTGGCACCGCCTGGCCTGGAAGCGGATCGTGATCCTCTTCCGCCCGAACGGCACCGGCAAGTGGGAGTACGTCGACTCGATCAGGACCGGCCGCGACGGCTACTTCCACACCCAGGTCCCGGCCCGCACGTCGGGCACCTGGCGCGCCGTCTTCGAGGGCGCCCGCTACCTGGAGCCCTCCGAGGCCACCGACTACGTCACGGTGATCGGCCGCCGCCACCACCGCTGACCCGCCTCATCCCAGCACCACCCGGACGCCCGGCCGCACCCGCGACCGGGCGTCCGGCGTCCCCGCCCCTGCTCCCCGAACACGGCCGGCTCCGCCGCGCGGCCCGCGACGAGATCCGCCCTGCTCCGCGCCCGGGAGACCTGGCACGCCGCCTCCTGACCTCCCGCCCGTGGCGACGTACCGCCGCAAAAGCCGCAGGTTCCGGCGTCCGGGCGGAATCGATCTCGGGGCGCGAGCGTTGTCGTGCGGTGAACAGAGCGATTTTGAGCATGGTCGGAACGACGTCATAGGCTGGCCCTCTGGCGAGCGAACGTACTGGAGGTGGCGTCCCCGTGTTGCGAGACTCGTTCGGACGGGTGGCGACGGATCTCCGGGTGTCCCTCACGGACAAGTGCAACCTGCGCTGCACGTACTGCATGCCCCCCGAAGGTCTCGACTGGCTGCCCAACGCCCAGCTCCTCACCGCCGACGAGGTCGTCCGCCTGGTGAGCCTCGGCGTCGAGCGCCTGGGCATCACCGAGGTCCGCTACACCGGCGGCGAGCCGCTGCTGCGGCGCGAGCTGGCCGACATCGTGGCCCGCACCGCCGCGCTGGAGCCCCGCCCGCAGATCTCGCTGACCACCAACGGCATCGGGCTGGCGCGCCTGGCCGGGCCGCTGGCCGACGCCGGGCTCGACCGCGTCAACGTCTCCCTCGACACCCTCGACCCCGCCACCTTCAAGCGCCTGGCCCACCGCGACCGGCACGCCGACGTGATCGCCGGGCTCGCCGCCGCCGACCGTGCCGGCCTGCGCCCCGTCAAGGTCAACGCGGTGCTCATGCGCGGCGTCAACGAGCACGAGGCCGTGCCGCTGCTGCGCTGGTGCCTGGAGCAGGGCTACGAGCTGCGCTTCATCGAGCAGATGCCGCTCGACGCCCAGCACCGCTGGACCCGCGAGTCGATGGTCACCGCCGACGAGATCCTCGGCCTGCTGTCGGAGGCGTTCGACCTGACGCCCGACGACCTGGAGGAGCGGGGCAGCGCGCCGGCCGAGCGGTTCCTGGTGGACGGCGGGCCGGCCCGGGTCGGCGTCATCGGCTCGGTGACCCGCCCGTTCTGCGGGGCCTGCGACCGCGTCCGCCTCACCGCCGACGGCCAGGTCCGCAACTGCCTGTTCGCGACCGAGGAGTCCGACCTCAAGGCCGCGATGCGGGCAGGGGCCACCGACGACGAGCTCGCCGAGCGCTGGCGGGCGGCCGTGGGCCGCAAGCGGGCCGGGCACGGCATCGACGACCCGTCCTTCCTCCAGCCCGCCCGCCCCATGTCCGCCATCGGCGGCTGACCCCCCGCCCCGATGCCGGATCCCGCCCCGCCGCCGGCCCCCACCGCCGCACCGCGTCCCGCCGCGTCGGGGCCGGGTGGCTTCGATGCGGTGATCCTGGCCGGGGGAGAGGCCAGGCGGCTCGGCGGGCTGGATAAACCGGGCATCACCGTCGGCGGCCGCTCCCTCGTCGAGAACGTCGTCGCCGCAGCCGCCGACGCCCGCCGCACGATCGTCGTCGGCCCCGAGCGCCCCATCCCCGGCGTCCGGTTCGTCCGCGAGGACCCGCCGCACGGCGGCCCCGTCCCCGCCCTGGCCGCGGGCCTGGCGCACGTCACCGCGCCCCGCGTGGCCCTGCTCGCCGGCGACCTGCCCTTCCTGACGCGGGCGCACGTACGGGCCCTGCTGGCGGCCGCGCCGCCCGGCGGGGGAGCGGTGATGGTGGACGACGGCGGGCGGGAGCAGTGGCTGACGGGCGTCTGGCCGGTCGCCGAGCTGAAACGCGCGCTGGCCGCCTACACCGGCCGCTCGCTCAAGGGGCTGCTGGCCCCGCTGGCCGCCGCGCGCCTGTCGCCGCCCGGCCGCCCGTGGTTCGACTGCGACACAATGGACGACCTGGAGGAGGCTCACATGCACGTGCTCAACGAATGGACCGCCCTGGCCTGCGCCGAGCTGGGCATCGACCCGGCCACCGTGGACCGCGACCTGATCCTCGACCTCACCAAGGAGGTCGCCCACGGCGTGGCCCGCCCGGCCGCGCCCCTGACGGCCTACCTGCTCGGCCTGGCGCAGGGCGCCGGCACCGCCCCCGAGGACGCCGTGGCCAAACTGACCACATTGGCGAAGAACTGGTCCCGTGAGGCCCCCGAGACGCTGACAGGGGGCTGACACTCGAACGAACTCTTGAAGTCAAGCCCGCCCTGCCTGAAGATTTCCTGTGAATAACGAGGCGGGAGGGAGTGTAAACGATTTCGGGAAAGCGGTCCTATCCGACCGCTGGGGCAGCACCGCACCTGATCATCGCGGGGGCCGGGTTTCGCCAGAAAAGGGCGACGCCGGGTGGTTACGGGGGCAAACCACCCGGCGTCGCTTCATCGGCGTTCCGACGGGGGCCCGGAACGCCGGCACCAGCACTCCGACGGGGGACCGGAGCGCTTGGCTAAAGCGTACACCTACAACCCATGGGATGCGTCAAGACTTAGTCACGACCCGATCTCGCGTCGATGCAGCGGTATCTCGCTTTGGTTAGCCTCAGGGCTCTGAAAGGTGGGGGGCGGGGCCCCGTTGCCCCTCTCATTGGCCCCGATTACCGCTATGTATGGCAAAAACACCGCGCCCGCGATGAACAGCAGCCTGAACGGCCACGGCACCGGCACCACCACGGCCAGGATCAGGCAGAGGGTGCGGATGCCCATCTTGATGAGGTAGCTGACCTCGCGCTTGCGGATATCGGCCGTCAGCGACGGCCTGGCGTCCGTGACCTGGTGGACGTCTGGTTTCCTGCGCCACCGCTTCATATCTTCCACCGTAGACCTCGCAGTAGGGGCACGCGACGGCGCACCCGGTCGGCGACGGGGGTCATGCGATCATGGCTTTCGAGTAAGGAGGAGAGGGAGATGACGGATCGAACGTACCGGGTCACCGAGATAGTCGGGACCTCGGGGGAGAGCGTCGACCAGGCCATCCGCAACGGCATCAGGCGGGCCTCGGAGACGCTGCGGCACCTGGACTGGTTCGAGGTGACCGAGATCCGCGGCCACATCGACGCGGGGGAGGTCGCCCACTTCCAGGTCGGCATGAAGGTCGGCTTCCGCCTGGAAGACGCCTGAGCGGCCCTCTGAGGGCCGCTGGGGCACGGCGGGGAGGGCTTCGGGGAGGGGCGGCGCCCCTGCCCGTGACGGCCGGGCGCGCCGGGCCGCCGCCGCGGCCCGGCCGCCCTCCTCGACCCCCGGTGAGCCCGCGTCCTGAGCCCCGCGTCCTGAGCCCCCACGTCCTGAGCGGAGCCGGCGAGGCCCCGCCTCAGCCCGCCCGCCTCAGCCCGCCCGCCTCAGCTCGCCTGGCTCACCGTGGACATGTTGAAGTCTGGCACCCGCACCGCCGGCATGACCGTCCGCTGGAAGTAGTCGCTCCACTCGCGCGGCAGCGTCCGCTCCGCCGATCCCGCCTCCGCGAGCCGTCCCAGCAGGTCCACCGGGCTCTCGTTGAAGCGGAAGTTGTTGACCTCGCCCACCACCTCGCCGTGCTCCACCAGGTAGACCCCGTCCCGGGTCAGCCCGGTGACGAGCAGGGTCTGCGGATCGACCTCGCGGATGTACCACAGGCAGGTGAGCAGCAGCCCGCGCCGGGTGCCGGCGATCATCTCCTCCAGCGACCGGCCGCCCTCGGGCCCGCGCATGATCAGGTTGTCGACGGCCGGCGTCACCGGCAGCCCGCTCAGCTCGGCGGAGTAGCGGGTCTGCTGCAGCGCCTCCAGCCGCCCGTCCTTGATCCAGTCGGTCGGTCCCAGCGGCAGCCCGTTGTCGAACACCGAGCTCTCCCTGCTGGGGGCGTGCGCGGTGACGAACGGCGCGCACGCGATGCCCGCCGCCCCGGGGTCGCTCGACAACGTCACCGGCAGCGTGGCGAGCCGCTCGCCCACCCGGGTGCCGCCGCCGGGCCTGGCGAACACCGACCGCCCGTCCAGCGCGTCCCTGGCCCCCGACGACCAGAACAGGTAGATCATCAGGTCGGCCACGGCGCTCGGCGGCAGCAGCGTCTCGTAACGGCCGGCCGGCAGGTCCACCCGGTTCTTGGCCCACTCCAGCCGCTGGGCCAGCGAGGAGCCGAGCGCGGCCACGTCGACGTCGGTGAAGTCGGGGGTGGACACGCCGGTCCACGCCGACCGCTTGAGGTCGGCCGACTTGGCGTTGAGCTCCAGCCGGCCGGTCGGCTGGTCGTGGCGCAGCCGCACGCCCGTGGACGTGCCGAGGAAGGTGGAGGTCAGCCGGTGCTCGGCGAAGCCGTACAGCTTCCTGCCGCCCGCCTCGGCCGCCGCGAACGCCTCGCCCAGCGCGGGCGCGAACCCCTCGAACACCCCGATGTCGGTCGGCCGGACGTCCTCCTCCCAGCCCGCCGCGGCCGGTCCGCCCGTCACGAGCGGCCGCGCGTCCTCGGCGGGCTGCGCGTCCCTGGCGGCCGCGTCGGCCGCCGCGACGACGTCGCCGAGCTGGTCCTCGCGCACCGCCGCGCGCGAGACGACCCCCACCCGGTCGCCCGCGATCGAGATCACGGTCAGCCGGGACGAGCGCGCCACGCCGTTGGTGGTGAGCGTGTTGCCGGCGAAGCGCAGGTTGGCCGTGGACCCCTCGTCCACGAGCACCACGCAGCCGTCGTTCCTGGAGAGCCCCAGGGCCCTCTCCACCATCTCTTGGGGAGTCACTTCCCGCCCTCCTGCACGGTGTTGAGGATCCGCACGCCCTTGAACAGGGCCGACGGACAGCCGTGGCTGACCGGGGCGACCTGCCCCGGCTGGCCCTTGCCGCAGTTGAAAGCGCCGCCCAGCACGTAGGTCTGCGGCCCGCCGACCGCCTCCATCGACTGCCAGAAGTCCGTGGTGGTCGCCTGGTAGGCGAAGTCCTTGACCTGCCCGGCCAGCCTGCCGTGCGAGATCCGGTACGCCCGTTGCGCCGTGAACTGGAAGTTGTACCGCTGCATGTCGATCGACCAGCTCTTGTCGCCGACGAGGTAGATGCCCCGCTCGACCCCGGCGATCAGCTCGTCGGTGCCGGGCCCGCCGGGCGCGGGCCGCAGCGACACGTTGGCCATGCGCTGGATCGGCATGTGACCCGGCGAGTCGGCGAAGGCGCACCCGTTGGAGCGGCCGAACCCCTTCATCAGCGCCATCCGCCGGTCGAGCTGGTAGCCGACCAGCACGCCGTCCTTGACGATGTCGAAGCTCTGCCCCTGCACGCCCTCGTCGTCGTAGCCGACGGTGGCCAGGCCGTGGGTGACGGTGCGGTCGCCGGTCACGTTCATCAGCGGCGAGCCGTAGACCAGCTCGCCGAGCTGGTCGAAGGTGGCGAAGCTGGTGCCGGCGTAGGCCGCCTCGTAGCCGAGCGCCCGGTCCAGCTCGGTGGCGTGGCCGATCGACTCGTGGATGGTCAGCCACAGGTTGGACGGGTCGATCACCAGGTCGTAGTCGCCCGCCTCCACCGACGGGGCCGCCAGCTTCTCGGCCAGCAGCTCGGGCAGCCGGGCCAGCTCCTCCTGCCAGTTCCAGCCGGTGCCGGTGAGGTATTCGTAGCCGCGCCCCGCGGGCGGCGCGATGGTGGACATGTCGTCGAAGCCGCTCTCGCCCGCCTTCATGGCGTTGAGCCGGGGGAAGATCCGCACCCGCTGCTGCGTGGTCTCGGTGCCGGCCGTGTCGGCGTAGAACTTCTGCTCCTTGACCTGGAGCAGCCGCGCCGACACGTGGTCGGCGCCCTTCATCAGGCCCGCCGACCACTCGGCCAGCAGGCTCACCTTGTCGGCCGGGGGCACCTCGAACGGGTCCACCTCGTACGCCGACACCCACACCGCCCCGGCGTGCACCGGCTCGGGCGCCAGCTCGATCGGCTCCCTGTTGATCGGCGCCGACACCTCAGCCACCCGCACCGCCTGCTCGGCCACCCGCGCCGCGGCCTCCGGCGTCAGGTGGATCCCGGCGGCGAACCCCCACGTGCCGCCCTTGACCACGCGCACGGCGTAGCCGAGGTCGTCGGCGTCCATGGCGCCCTCCAGGCGGGCGTCGTACAGGCTCAGCGTCTCGGCGCGGACGCGTTCGAGCCGGAAGTCGGCGTGCTCGGCGCCGAGGTCGCGAGCGCGTTGCAGGGCGGCGTCCGCGAGCCGCCGGAGCGGCAGCTGCAGGAAGTCGGCATCGATCTGGCGCATGTCCACGATCCTAACCCTGTGATCTTGTCTCACCCGGACAAGCGGATACCCGCGGGTAGGGGATAGCGTCAGGTGTCATGGCACGCTCTGTACTCGTCACCGGGGGCAACCGGGGCATCGGCCTCGCGATCGCCCGTGAACTCGCCGCGGCCGGCGACGCCGTCGCGGTCACCTACCGATCGGGGGAGCCGCCCGAGGGCCTGTTCGGCGTGCGCTGCGACGTCACCAGCACCGCGGACGTCGAGGCCGCCTTCGACAAGGTCGAGGCGGAGCACGGCCCGGTCGAGGTCCTGATCTCCAACGCCGGCATCACCAGAGACACCCTGCTGGCGATGATGAAGGAAGACACCTTCACCGACGTCATCGACGCCAACCTCACCGGCGCCTACCGGGTGGCCAAGCGGGCCATCCGCCCCATGATGAAGCTCAAGCGCGGCCGCATCGTGCTCATCAGCTCCGTCGTGGGCCTGTCCGGCCAGGCCGGCCAGGCCAACTACGCCGCCTCCAAGGCCGGCCTGGTGGGCTTCGCCCGCTCCCTGGCCCGCGAGTACGGCTCGCGCAACATCACGGTCAACGTGGTCTCGCCCGGCTTCGTCGCCACCGACATGACGGCCGACCTCGACCAGGACAAGATCGTCGCGAACATCCCCCTCGGCCGGCAGGCGGCCCCCGAGGAGGTCGCGCGCGTCGTCCGCTTCCTGGCGAGCGACGACGCCTCTTACATCACCGGGGCCGTGATCCCGGTCGACGGCGGACTCGGAATGGGGCACTGACATGGGCATTCTCGACGGCAAGCGGATCCTCGTGACGGGCGTGCTCACCGACGCCTCGATCGCCTTCTCGGTCGCCAAGCTGGCCCAGGAGGAGGGCGCCACGGTCGTGCTCACCGGGTTCGGGCGGCTGAGCCTGGTCGAGCGCATCGCCAGGCGGCTGCCCTCGCCGCCGCCGGTGCTGGAGCTCGACGTCCAGAACACCGAGCACCTCGACACGCTGGCCGATCGCGTCGGCGAGCACCTCGACGGCCTCGACGGCGTGGTCCACTCCATCGCCTTCGCCCCGCAGACCGCGCTCGGCGGCAACTTCCTCAACACCTCGTGGGAGGACGTCTCCACGGCGGTGCAGATCTCCACGTACTCGTACAAGTCGCTGGCCGTGGCCTGCCTGCCGCTGATGAAGGAGGGCGGCGCGGTGGTCGGCCTCGACTTCGACGCCTCCAAGGCGTGGCCGGTCTACGACTGGATGGGCGTGGCCAAGGCCGGCCTGGAGTCCTGCAACCGCTACCTCGCCCGCGACCTCGGCAAGCACGGCATCCGGGTCAACCTGGTGGCGGCGGGCCCGCTGCGCACGATGGCGGCCAAGTCGATCCCGGGCTTCAAGGAGTTCGAGGACAGCTGGCCGGAGAAGGCCCCGCTCGGCTGGGACCTGTCCGACACGCTGCCGGCCGCGCGGGCCTGCGTGGCCCTGATGTCCGACTGGTTCCCCGCCACCACGGGCGAGATCGTCCACGTGGACGGCGGCGTCCACGCCATCGGCGCCTGACCCGCGCCGTCCCGCGCCGCGCCGTCCCGCGCCGCGCCGTCCCGCCCGTGGTCCGTCGCCCGCCCGGCCGCTCAGGCCAGGCGCTGGCGGCCGCCGCCGGCGGGGGCCGGCTCGAAGGGGATCGTCTCCACCGGCTCGGTCCGCTGCCGCCGCTGCTGCACGATGCGCGTGGCCAGCACCGCCGACCCCAGCAGCGCGATCGTCAGCGCCGTGCCCAGCACGTCGGAGGCCGGGGGAGTGGGCCGCACCACCCGCTGGTCCTGCAGCGGCACGGTCAGCTCGTGCGCGAACGGGTTGGGCCACAGCAGGTCCACCCGGGGCTCGTCGGGGTCGGCGGCGAGCCGCTCGCCCGCCCGCCGTCCCTCCCCGGTGGCCCGGGGCAGCGGGCTCCCGGCGGGCGTGGGCCCGAGGCCGGTCGCCGCGGGGGCGGCCGACGCCTTCCCGGCCGGGCGGCCGCGGGAGCGCTCGGCGCGCCCCGTGGAGCCGGCGGAGCCGTCCGGCCGCGGCCGCGGGGTCCCGGCGGGCTCGCCGGCCGCGCAGCCGCGCTCCCCGGCGCACGTCTCCTCCCGCCTCCCGGACGGCCCCGTCCGCGTCGCGCCGGGCGATCGCGAGGTGGCCGGCCTGGAGGTGGCCGGCCTGGAGGTGGCCGGCCTGGAGGCCGCCGGGTCCGAGGCGCTCGGCCTGCCGGTCGGTACGGCCTCGCCCACCCGGCCGAGCAGCTCGTCGGCGGTGCTCTCGACGGGATCGGTCACCCGGCCGGTCGTGCCGCCGGTGAGGGTGTCCACGGTGCCGGTCAGGGTGCCCACCACGTCGCACAGGGCGTTGGTCACCCCCGACAGCAGGCCCCCGTCACGCGTGCAGTCCTGGGCCGCGCTCACGGCCGCCGCGGCGGGCGCCGCACCGGGAACGGCCACCAGCGCCGCCGCGAGAATTCCGGCCGAGATCGTGGCCCTGCTCCCCATCCGTCCCCTCCTGCGTCGCTTACGGGGAGAATCTTGGGGGACATCGCCCCTCAGACGCAGGTGTTTGCCGGGTAACGTTGCGATTCGGTATCGAGTAGTGATACGCGAGGAAGGCTCTCGTCGCCGATCAGTCGAGCGATGACACGTCATCGAGGGCCTCCCGGATCTCGATCGGCAGGACGACGTCCTCGGCCGGCAGGATGCCCTTGAGCTGCGCGTGCGTCCGCGCCCCCACGATGGCCGAGGCCACGCCCGGCTGGTCGCGCACCCACGACAGCGCCACGGCCAGCGGCGAGACGCCCAGCCCGTCGGCGGCTGTCATCACCGCCTCCACCACCGCGCGCGAGCGCTCGTCCAGGTAGGGCCGCACGAAGTCGGCGAAGTGCGGCGTCGCGGCCCGGGAGTCGGACGGCACGCCGGTGCGGTACTTGCCGGTCAGCACGCCCCGGCCCAGCGGCGACCAGGCCAGCACCCCCACCCCGAGGTGCGCCGCCGCAGGCAGCAGCTCGCGCTCGGGCTCGCGGGCCAGCAGGCTGTACTCGGCCTGCGCCGAGGTGATCGGGATGCGGCCGGGGATGGACCGCTGGGTGACCGCGGCCGCGGCGAGCTGCCAGCCGGTGTAGTCGCACACGCCCGCGTAGACCGCGCGGCCGGAGGAGACGATCGCGTCGAGCGCGGCCAGGGTCTCCTCCAGCGGCACCTCCTCGTCGTAGGTGTGCAGCTGCCACAGGTCGACGTAGTCGAGCCCGAGGCGGTTGAGCGAGTCGTCCACCGCGGCGATGAGGTGGCGGCGGGAGGCGTCGCGCGGCCGGCGGCCGGCCGGGGTCACCACGGCCTTGGTGGAGATCACCAGCTCCGAGCGCGGCACCGAGTCGCGCAGCAGCCGGCCCAGCAGGCGCTCGGCGTCGCCGCCGGTGTAGACGTCGGCCGTGTCGACGAGCGTGCCGCCGGCGTCCAGGAACGTGCGGAGCTGGGCGGCCGCCTCGTCCGCGTCGGTGTCACGCCCCCAGGTCATCGTGCCGAGCCCCAGCCGGGACACCGACAGGCCGCTGTGGCCGACATAGCGCTGCTCCATGATCCCGCCAGGTTACCGCCCGGATGGCCGCGACGTCGTGATCGCCGCCTTTCACGGCATGGAAGTGACCGCTTCGGGAACGGCGGCCCGGCCGGTTTCGACAGTGTGATCGACGGCTGCGACACTTACCGGGTGACCACGCTGCTTCTGGCCCGCCACGGGCTGACGGACCTCACCGGGCCGGTGCTGGCCGGCCGCACCCCCGGGGTGCGGCTGAGCGAGGCGGGGCGGGCGCAGGCCGCGGCGCTCGCCGGGCGCATCGCGGGCGTCCGGCTCGACGCCGTCGTCTCCAGCCCGCTCGAACGCTGCCAGGAGACGGCCGCGGCGGTCGCCGCGGGCCGCGGCCTCGCGGTCGAGACCGACGAGCGCTTCGTCGAGTGCGGCTACGGCACGTGGACCGGCCGGCCGCTGAAGGAGCTCGCCGAGGAGCCGTTGTGGCAGGTCGTGCAGGCCCACCCCAGTGCGGTGACCTTTCCGGAAGGGGAGTCGCTGTCCGGTATGCAACAACGAGCCGTCGCGGCGGTCCGGGAGTGGAACCAGCGCCTCGGGGAGAAGGCTGTCTACCTGGTGTGCAGTCACGGCGACGTGATCAAGTCGATCGTCGCCGACGCTCTGGGGCTCCACCTCGATCAGTTTCAGCGGATAACGGCTGATCCGGCGGCGCTCACCGTCATTCGCTACGCCCCCCTCCGCCCCTTTGTTCTCAGGCTCAACGATATGGGGGAATTGCGGCTTCCTGAGGATTCGGAGGAGAAAGACGGGGGAGAAAATCACACCGGGAGCGATGCCGCCGTCGGCGGCGGACCCGGAACCACGTAAGGTCAGGCTATGCCGGTCTTCGACTACGACCCACCGGAGAGGTTCGTCGCCGGCGCCCTGGGGCAGCCGGGCGCACGGGTCTTCTATCTGCAGGCCAGGGCCGAGGGCAGACTGACCACGGTGGCACTGGAGAAGCTTCAGGTCGCCGCGCTGGCGGGCAGGCTCGACGAGCTGCTCGACGAGGTGCTGCGCCTGAGCGGGGGCGCCGCCCACGTGCCCGCGGTGGCCCCGGCCGATCTGGCCGACGACGGGCCGCTCGACGTGCCGCTGGCGGAGGACTTCCGCGTGGGTACGATGGCGTTGGCGTGGGACGCCGAGAGATCGCAGGTGGTGATAGAGGCGCAAGAGGTCATCGACGAGGACGATCTCGACAGCCCCGACCCCGCGGTGCTGCGCGTGCGGATCAGTGCGGGAGCCGCGCGCGCGTTCACCCGGCGGGCGCTGCGGATCGTCGCGGCGGGCCGGCCGCCGTGTCCCCTGTGCGGGCAGCCGCTCGACGCCGCGGGGCACGTGTGCGTACGCCTCAACGGATATCGCGGGGGTGAGGCGGCTTCATGACCGCTCCGGAGAGCGAACCGGCCGTCAAGCAGTCCCATCCACCGGGCATGCACGAGGAAGAAGCCCTCACGCTGCTGCGCGACGGCCGGCTGGAGGTGGCGGGCCGCCTGGTCGAGGCCACCAACATGACGCTCTACTGCTCGGTCACGCTCGGCGAGCGCTCCGCCGCCTGCGTCTACAAGCCGGTACGCGGCGAGCGCCCGCTGTGGGACTTCCCCGACGGCACCCTCGCCGCCCGCGAGGTGGCCGCCTACGAGGTCTCCGCGGTCACCGGCTGGCGCATCGTCCCGCCCACGGTCTACCGCGACGGCCCGTTCGGCCCCGGCATGTGCCAGCTCTGGATCGACACCGAGCGCGAGATCGACCTCATGCGCCTGGTCAAGAGCCGCAACCCGGTGGTGCGGCGGATGGCGGTCTTCGACGCGGTGGTCAACAACGCCGACCGCAAGGGCGGCCATCTGCTGCCGCTGCCCACCGGGCACGTCTACGGGGTCGACCACGGGGTGTGCTTCTCGGTCGAGGACAAACTGCGCACGGTGCTGTGGCAGTGGCGCGGCAAGCCGCTCTCCCGCGAGGCCGTGGCGGTGCTGGCCAAGCTGGAGCGCGAGCTGGAGTCGGGCACTCTGGGCCGCCGGCTGCGCGAGCTGCTGACGCAGGCCGAGGTCGAGGCCACCTGGCACCGGGTCAGGCGGCTGCTGGACACCGGGGTGCACCCTTACCCGTCGGAGGGCTGGCCGGCGATTCCGTGGCCCCCGATCTGAACCATCCTGGGGCGTTGATTACCCTTTGCCCATGTGCACGCTGATCGTACGGACGGGACGTCCGCTGACCCTCATGGGCGTGCGGGACGAGTTCACCGACCGCCCCTGGGAGGGGCCGGGGGAGCACTGGCCGGAGTACCCCGGCGTGATCGGCGGGCGCGACCTCAAGGCCGGCGGCACCTGGCTGGCGGTCAACCCGGCGGCGCGGCGGGCCGCCGCCCTCCTCAACGGCCGCGGCCGGCCCGCGCCCGAGCGGACCAAGGTCTCGCGGGGTGACCTGGCGCTGCGGGCGGCGTACACCGGGGACGCGCCCCGGGGCGACCTGTCGCGCTACGACCCCTTCCACCTGGTGCTGGCCACTCTGGAGCGGGTCCGCCTCTACAGCTGGGACGGCGACCGCCTGAGCGCCGCCGACCTGCCCGAGGGCACCAGCATGGTCGTCAACGAGGGCCTCGACCCCACCAGCGAGCGCGTGCTGGCGCACCTGCCGCGCTTCACGGCCGCCACGGCCTGGCGGGAGCTGGTCGCGGCCGAGCCCTCCGCCGACCCCGGCGCGCTCATCGTCCGGCACGAGCTGCCCGACGGCCGGATCTTCGCCTCCCTGTCGGTGATGGAGGTGGCGCTGACCCCGGACGACGTGACCTACGACTTCACCGACCTGACCGCCGAACGGGACAGATAGGCTCAAAGACATGAGATCGTGGTCTGCCCAGAACGTCCCCCAGCTCCCCGGCGAGAGCATTCCGCTGCGTCTCTACGACACCTCGGCCGGGCAGGTCCGGCAGAGCGACCCCGGACCGACCGCCAGGATGTACGTCTGCGGCATCACGCCCTACGACGCCACCCACCTGGGCCACGCCAACACCTACCACGCCTTCGACCTGGTGGGCCGGATGTGGCGGGACGCCGGCCACGACGTCCACTACACCCAGAACGCCACCGACGTGGACGACCCGCTGCTGGAGCGGGCGGCCCAGACCGGCATCGCCTGGCAGGAGCTGGCCGAGCGGGAGATCGAGCTGTTCCGCGGCGACATGGAGGCCCTGCGCATCCTGCCGCCCCGCGAGTACGTCGGCGTCACCGAGGTCGTCGGCCGGGTGGCCGAGCTGATCGCGAAGCTGTCGGCCAAGGGCGTCACCTACGAGCTCGACGGCGACGTCTACTTCAGCGTCGCCGACGCCCCGAAGTTCGGCCAGGTCTCCGGCTACGGCGAGCCGGAGATGCTGGAGCTGTTCGCCGAGCGCGGCGGCGACCCCGACCGGCCGGGCAAGCGCAACCCGCTCGACTGGCTGTTGTGGCGCGCCGAGCGGCCCGGCGAGCCGGCCTGGGACTCCCCGCTGGGCAGGGGGCGCCCCGGCTGGCACGTCGAGTGCACCGCGATCGCCCTGGACAACCTGGGCCCCGGCTACGACGTCGCGGGCGGCGGCTCCGACCTGATCTTCCCGCACCACGAGTGCGGCGCCTCCGAGGGCCACGCCCTGACGGGGGAGTGGCCGTTCGCCCGGTTCTACACCCACGCCGGGATGGTCGCGCTGGACGGCGAGAAGATGTCGAAGTCCCGGGGCAACCTGGTCTTCGTCAGCAGGCTGCGCCAGGAGCACGACCCGATGGCGATCCGCCTGGTGCTGCTGGCCCACCACTACCGCGCCGACTGGGAGTACGTCCCGGAGCTGATGGCCGAGGCCGAGCGCAGGCTGGCCACGTGGCGCTCGGCCGTCGCCCTGCCCGGCGGCCCGGCCGGCGAGGAGCTGCTGGCCCGGGTGCGCGAGCGCCTGGCCGACGACCTCGACTCGCCGGGCGCCCTGGCGGCGATCGACGCCTGGGCCGGTGACGCCCTCGCCCACGGCGGCGGCCCCGACGCCTCCGCCCCGGCCCTGGTCAGGTCCCTGGCCGACGCCCTGCTCGGCGTCGCGCTGTAACTCCCGCCCGCGCCGTAAAGCCGGGCCGCCTCCCTTCCACCCCGCACCCGCTCCCGGGTGCGGGGTTTTTCACGCCCACATCTCCCGCTATGCTGATTATCAGCAACACTGATTGTTTCTACGACTGATCGGCAAATCTCATGATCCTGATCACCGGCGGGCTCGGCTTCATCGGCACCCACACCACCCGCGCCCTGCTCGACCTCGGCGAGCCCTGCCTGCTCCTGCAGCGCCGCCCGCCCCGCGACCCCTTCCCCGGCGAGGGCGTCACCGTCGAGCAGGCCGACCTCACCGACGAGGCCGCCCTGCTCGCCCTGGGCGACAAGTACGAGATCACCTCGATCCTGCACCTGGCCGGCTCGTTCCCCTGGCCCCCCGGCGCCGACGAGCCCGTCCAGGGCGCCCGCCAGGCGCTGACGGGCCTGCTCAACGTCTTCGCCGCCGCCACCGCCTGGCGGGTCTCCCGGCTCGGCCTGGCCAGCACGATCGGCGTCTACGGCGGCGCCCCCGGCACCGGCCCGTTCGCCGAGGACACGCCGCTGCCCCTGACCGCCCCCCACCCCATTCCCGGCTTCAAGAAGATCGCCGAGCTGCTGGCCGACCACCTCGCCGGCGCCGGCGGCCTCGACGTCGTCACCTACCGCATCGGCGCCATCTGGGGGCCGCTCGGCCACAGCCCGTCGCCGTTCTTCGCCGCGCCGCAGCTCGTGCACGCCGCCGCCCGGGGCACCGCCGTGCAGGTCCACCCGGCGCGCGCGGACAACCCGCCGCGCGCCGAGGAGGCCATCGACCTGTGCTACGTCAAGGACTGCGGACGCGCCCTCGCCCTCCTGCAGACCGCCGCCACCCTGCGCCACCGCACCTACAACGTCGCCACGGGGCGGCCCACCACCAACGGCGAGGTCGCCGCCGCCCTCCGCGAGCTCGTCCCGGACGCCCGGATCGAGCTGCCCGAGGGCCGCGGCCCCGGCGCGCGTGACGTCTGGCTCGACATCACCCGGCTGCGCGAGGACACCGGCTACGAGCCCGCCTACGACACCCGGCGGGCCGCCGCCGAGTACCTGGCCTGGCTGCGCGCGGGCCACGACCGCTGAGCGACGCGGGCCCCCGCGCCGTCAGGCCCGCGCCCGTCGGCCCGCGCCCGTCAGGCCCGTGCTCGTCAGGCGCCGGAGGAGACCCGCTCCGGCTCGCCCATCGCGGCCAGCTCGGCGCGGAACCACTCGATCGTGCGGCGCAGCCCCTCCTCGGCCGGCACCCGCGCCCGCCAGCCCAGCCGCTCGGCGGCCAGCGTGGTGTCGGGCCGGCGCACCTTCGGGTCGTCGGCCGGCCGGTCGATGAAGACGATCTCCGACGACGACCCCGCCAGGTCCCGGATCAGGGTGGCCAGCTCCAGCATGGTCACCTCGTCCGGGTTGCCGATGTTGACCGGGCCGGCGAAGTCGCTCCTGGCCATCGCCATGATCCCGGAGACGGTGTCGTCCACGTAGCAGATCGAGCGCGTCTGCGAGCCGTCCCCGGTGATCGTGATCGGCTCGCCGGTCAGCGCCTGCCTGATGAACGTCGGGATCGCCCGCCCGTCGAACGGGCGCATGCGCGGCCCGTAGGTGTTGAAGATGCGCACGATGCCCGTGTCGGTGCCGCGCGAGTGCCGGTAGGCCGTGGTCAGCGACTCGGCGAAGCGCTTGGCCTCGTCGTACACGCTGCGCGGCCCGACCGGGTTCACGTTGCCCCAGTAGGTCTCCTTCTGCGGGTGCTCCAGGGGGTCGCCGTACACCTCGCTGGTCGAGGCCAGCACGAACCTGGCGCCCTTCTCCCTGGCCAGGCCGAGCGCGTGCAGCGTGCCCACGCTGCCCACCCGCAACGTCTCGATGGGGTAGCGCAGGTAGTCGGCGGGGGAGGCGGCCGAGGCGAAGTGCAGCACCAGGTCCAGCCGGTCCGGGACGTGCACGAACCCCGTCAGGTCGCACTCGATCAGCCGGAACTCGGGGCGGTCCATCAGGTGCTCGACGTTACGCGGCCCGCCGGTCAGGAAACTGTCCATGCAGACGACCTGCGCGCCCTCCTCCAGCAACCGCTCGCACAGGTACGAGCCCAGGAAACCCGCGCCTCCCGTGACCAGAGCTCTCATGACGTGACCTCCAACGCGGCCTCGACGACTTCGGAAACCTCGATCTTGAGCAGGCCCGGATGGGGCCGCTCGCCGTGCGGGTCGCCGTTCTCGCCGGCCCACAGCGCCACGTGCCGCCAGCCGGGCGGCGGCCCCCACAGCGCCGGCGAGACCGGCCCGAACAGCACCACCGACGGCACGCAGAACGCCGTCGCCAGGTGCGCCACGCCCGTGTCGCCGCACACCACCAGCCGCGCCCGGCCGACCAGCTCGATCAGGTCGGCCAGGCCGGTCCGCCCGGCCAGCATCCGCTCCGGCGGCAGGCCCGCCAGCTCGGCGACCTTGCGGGCCAACGGCACCTCCTCCGCGTTGCCGGTCACCACGACGTCCCCCAGCGCCGCCGCGACCTCGGCGAAACGCTCCGGCGGCCACCGCCGCGCCGGGAAGGACGCCCCCGGGTGCACGATCACCGGGCCGCTGCGGTCGGAGACGCCGAGCGTCAGGTCCGCAGGGTCGGCCGGGATGCCGTACCACTCCAGCAGCTCGCACCAGCGGCGCACCTCGTGCACGTCGTCGCGCCAGCGCGGGCCGGTGCCGTAACTGATCAGCCGGCCCGGCCCGGTGCGCCGCAGCGCGTCGATGCTCTGCGGCCCCTTGCCGTGCAGGTTCACGGCGATGTCGGGCCGCTCGAACGGCAGCTCGTCCAGCGGGACGGGCCCCGGCCCCGACACGTCCACCTGCTCGTCCACCGCGCCGGTCAGCGGCAGCAGCGCCGCCAGCGGCCGAGGCGCCGCCAGCGTGACGCGGTGGCCGGGGAACGCCTGGCGCAGGGCCCGCAGCGCGGGCACGGCCGTGAGCAGGTCGCCCAGGCCGAGCCCGCGCAGCACCAGGAGGTCTAGGGCCATGACGTCTCCGTGGAGGGGCAGACCACGAGCTCTCTCACCTCGCATCCGGCCGGCTGCCGCAGCGCGAACACCACCGTCTGCGCGACGTCGGCGGGATCGTTGAGCCCGGCCTCCGGGCCCGGCTTGTACTGCTCGGGCCGGCCGTCGAAGAAGCTCGTCCGCATGCCGCCCGGGATCAGCAGCGTCACCCCCACCTCGCCGCGCAGCTCGACGGCGAGCGCGCGGGTGAGGCCGACGACGCCGAACTTCGAGGCCGAGTACGCCGAGGCGTCGCTCAGCGGCCGCAGCCCCAGCGTCGAGGCGCAGGTGACGATCCTGCCGCGGGTCTGCTTGAGGTAGGGCAGCGCGGCCCGGATGACCGACGCCGTGCCCAGCAGGTTGACCTTGACGACCCGCTCCCAGTCGTCGGCGGGCACGTCCTCCATCCGGCCGCAGGCGTCGATGCCCGCGGCGGTGACGACGCCGTCCAGGCCGCCGGCCCGCTCGGCCAGCTCCCGTACCGCCCGCTCGGCCTCGCCGCGGTCGGCCAGGTCGGCCGTGACGTGCTCGAAACGCTGGTCCGGCGCGCGCACGTCCACGACGAGCGCCCGCCAGCCCTCCTTCTCCACGGCCTCCGCCGTAGCCAGGCCGAGTCCGGATGCTCCCCCGGTGATGAGAATGTTCACTGGATCTCCCTGATCAGGTTGGTTGTGGAACGCCCCGGCAGGGTGCTCAGCACGACGATCTCCGCGCCGAGCCTGCCGAGGACCTCGGATTCGGGCAGGAATTCCCCCTCGTAGTCCCCGCCCTTGACCCACACGTCGGGGCGCAGCAGCTCGATCGCGCGGGCCGGGGTGTTCTCCTCGAACACCATCACGGCGTCCACGCAGCCGAGCGCCCTCAGCACCTCGACCCGGTCGCGCACGTCCACGATGGGCCGCCCCGGGCCCTTCAGCCGGCGTACCGAGTCGTCGGAGTTGACGCAGACGACGAGCGCGTCGCCCAGCGCCCTGGCCCGCCGCAGCAGGCTCACGTGGCCCGCGTGCAGCAGGTCGAAGCAGCCGCCGGTGGCGATGAGGCGGCCCCCGTTGGCCCGGGTGAGCTCGGCCACCTCCAGCGCCGTGCGCGGCCGGTCACCGAGCTCCTGCTCGGCGACCTTGACGTTGGCGGCGCCGCCGCGCTCGACGAAGCGCGAGGCCTCGCCGACGCCGACGGTCACCGCGTCCCTGACGTCGAGGCCGTCGCGCAGCGCCAGCGCCGTGGCGCCGGCGAACCGGTCGCCCGCGCCGCACGCGTCCTGGCCGCCGGCCTGCACCGGCGGCGGCACGTGCGCGAACGGGCCGCCCTCGACGGCCAGCGCGGCCCCCCGCGAGCCCGTGGTGACGGCCACCGCCCGCGCGCGCAGCTTGCGCACGAGCTGCCGGGCCGCCTGGTCGGGCCCGGTGTACCCGGACGGGCACATCGCCCGCGCCTCCGCCTCGCTCGGCGTCAGCAGCGTGCACCCGGCGACCGGCTGCTCGCCGCGCGGATGCGGGTCCCACACCACCGGCACGCCCGCCCCGCCGGCCCCGCAGGGAAGCTGGTGCAGCAGCTCGCGCGCCATCCTGGCCACGCCCCTGCCGTAGTCGGAGACCAGCACCGCGCCGGCCCGCCTGATGGCCTCGGCCGCCGCGTCGCTGGGGGCGTAGCGGGCCACGCCGTCGCCGGTGTCCAGCCGCAGCAGGGTCTGGCCGCGCGAGCGCACCCGGGTCTTGCGGACCGTGCCGCCGCTCATCGGCAGCCGCACCAGCTCCAGCTCCTCCGACAGCAGCCCGCACAGCCGGTGCCCGTCGGGGTCCTCGCCGATCGCGGTGACCAGCACGACGTCGGCCCCGTCGCGGGCGGCCAGCAGCGCGGCCAGCCCGGCGCCGCCCGGCCGGGCCTGCTCGGCGGTGACGTCCACCACCGGCACGGGCGCGTCCGGGCACAGCCGCTCGGTCTCGCCCTCCACGTCCACGTCCAGCAGCGTGTCGCCGATCACCACCAGCGGCCCCATCTAGAGCGCCCCCTCTAGGGCCTCGCACAGCAGGTGGATCATGGCCAGGTGCACCTCCTGGACGGTGGCGGTCTCCTCGGCGGGAACGGCCACGGCGTCGTCGCACAACTCGGTCAGCGGGTTGGGCCCCGGACCCGTCATGGCCCAGGCCAGCAGCTCGGCCGCCCGGGCCGCGCGGGCCGCGGCCAGCACGTTCGGGCTGGTGCCGCTGGTGGACAGGCACAGCAGCACGTCGCCGGGGCGGCCGTGCGCGTGTACCTGGCGGGCGTAGACCTCCTCGGCGCCGAAGTCGTTGGCGATCGCCGTCATCGACGAGGTGTCGGCGTGCAGCGCCAGCGCCGCGTACGGCCGCCGGTCCTCCCTGAACCGGCCGACCAGCTCGGCCGATAGGTGCTGCGCCTCGGCCGCCGAGCCCCCGTTGCCGCAGACCAGCAGCCTGCCGCCGGAGCCCAGCGAGCCGGCCAGCCGCGCCCCCCAGGCGCGTACGGTGACCGCCTGGTCGTCGACCTTCTCCAGCGCGTTCCAGAGCTTTTCGAGATGGACGTCCACGGTCAGCCTCCCATCGCTTCGAGGCCGCACAGCCTGCCGTCGATGACCTGCGCGTACACGGCCTCGGTGCGCCCGGCGACATGGGGCCAGCCGTAGCGCTCGCGGGCCCGCCTGGCCCCCGCCGCGCCGATCCGCGCCCTCTTCTCCTCGTCGCCGAGCACGTCCTTCAGCGCCCTGGCCAGCGCGCGCGGCCGGCGCGGCGGCACCAGCACCCCGCAACCGGCCACGGTGTCCAGGTGCCCGCCGACGGCCGAGGCCACGACGGGCACGCCGCAGGCCATCGCCTCGACCGGGACCATGCCGAACGGCTCGTACCAGGGGACGGTGACCACCACGTCGGCCGCGCGCATCAGCGCCGGCACGTGCGCGCGCGGCACGCTGCCGATGACGTGCACGCGCTCGCCGAGGCCGTAGCCCGCGGCCAGCTCGCGCAGCCGGACCGCCTCCTCGTCGTCCGGCCCGCCGCCCGCGATGACCAGCTCGGCCCCGGGAACCTGGCGCAGCGCCGCGATCACGGTGTCCACGCCCTTGCGCGGCACCATGCGGCCGATGCACAGGATCATCCGGCCGCCGGTGCGCGGCGCCTTCGGGCCCTCCGGGCAGAAGTGCTCCAGGTCCACGCCGCACGGCACCACGGCGATGCGCTGCTCCGGGATGCCCATCGCGCACAGCTCGCCCACCTCGTCGCTGCAGGTGGCCAGGACCGCGTCGGCGCGCTTGCCGACCTCCCGCTCGGTCTCGACGCGGTGCGCGGGGCTGGTGTCGGCCTCGCCCTGCCAGCGGCGCTTGACCGTGCCGAGCGCGTGGAACGTCTGCACCACCGGGAAGCCGTCGGCGGCCTGCAACGCCGCCTGGCCGCTCATCCAGAAGTGCGCGTGCGCCACGTCCGGCGGGTCGATCGCCCAGCGGTCGGCGAGGAAGTCGGTGAACTCCGGCATGTACGGCGGCAGCTCGTCCTTCGGCACCGGCGCGGCCGGGCCCGCCGGGACGTACTCGACGACGACGCCGGGCGCCAGCCGCACCGAGCGGGGCTGGGCCCGCGACGAGCGCCGGGTGTGGACCACGACCTGGTGCCCGCGCCCGGCCAGGGCGACGGCCAGCGCGGCGACGTACACGTTCTGGCCGCCCGCGTCCACGCCGCCGACCGCGGCCAGCGGGTCGGCGTGCTCGGAGATGAGATCGACCTTCACTGTGTCAGCTCCCTCACTGCCTTGACCACCTGCTCGCTGGTCACCTGGGACAGGCACGGGTGCCCGGGGACGGGGCAGGTGCGCGCCCTGCTGTCCCGGCAGGGCGCCCGCTGGTCGCCCAGCAGCACCACCGGGACCCCGTACGGGGCCCACCGGGCGGCGGGGACGACGGGGGCGAACAGGCTCACGACCGGCGTGCCGACCGCGGCCGCCAGGTGAGCGGGGCCGGTGTTGCCCGCCACGAGCACGCCGGCGCGCTCGATCACGGCGGCCAGCTCGGCGAGCGTGGTCGCGCCGCCGAGGTCGAGCGCGTCGTCGCCGGCGACGTGGGCGGTCAGGTCGCGCTCGGTCCCGGTCACGACGACCCGGTGGCCGTCCTCCACCAGCTCCCGCACGGTCTGCCGGTGCCTGTCGGCCGGCCAGGTCCGCGCGGGCGCCGACGTCCCCGGGTGCACCACGACGTATCCGCCCCTGCCGGCGTCCGGCAGGCGCGGCATGATCTTCCGTACGTCCGGCAGGGGGCGCCGGACGGCGAGCCGGCCGTCGTCGCCCGGCGGCGGCTCGAACCCCGCCGCCCTGGCCACGGCCAGCATGCGCTCCGCCTCGGGCACGTCCACGCTCTCGTCCCACCGGTGCCGGACGTCGAGCAGCGAGCCCGGGTAGTCGTTGCTGATCGCGCTGATCCTGCCCACCCCGGCCAGCCGCAGCAGCAGCGCGAGCGGCAGCGCCGACTGGTGGAAGGAGGTCAGGATCACCGCCTCGTCCACGCCCGCCACGCGGGCCAGCAGGTCCGCGACCTGCTCCTCGCTGACCGGCGGGGGAGTGTGGTCGATCCACGGCGCCCGCCACTCCACGACGCGGTCCACGCCGGGCAGCAGCTCGGCGGCCGCCCTGCCGTGCGGGCCGGCCAGGAAGACGACCTCGGCCGCCCGCGCGGCCACCGCGCGCACCGCCGGACCGGCCAGCAGCACGTCACCGGCGTCGTCCAGGCGCGCCACGAGCACCCGCCCCCGACCCCTCACCCCACCCGCACCGGTCCCGCTCGCGCTGGTTCCGCTCGCGCTGGTCCTGCTCGCGCCGGCTCCGTCCGGGCTGGTTCTGCTCGCGCCGGTTCCGTCCGGGCCGGTTCTGCTCGTGCCGGTTCCGTTCGCGGTGGCCTTGTCCGTGGCGGCTCGTGGCGTCCTCGCGCTCATCGCCGCACCCTCCATTCCCCCAGCAGCCGGTGCGCGCACGCGACCGGCGGGATCACCACGCTGGTGACGGTCATCCGCCACACCTCCGCGGGGGTACGGGGACCCGGCGCGATCCGGCGCCAGGCGAACTCGGCGGTCAGCCCCGCCCACGCGACCCCGGCCACCGCCGCCAGCCAGGCCACCGGCCGCCCCGGCCGCACCGCCGGCCCGGAGGACGCCGGCCCCGAGGACGCCGGCCCGGAGGACGTCGGCCCGGAGGACGTCGGCCCGGAGGACGCCGGCCCGCGGGTCCCGGCGGCCAGGGCGCCGAGGGCGACCGCGGCCAGCCCGGCCGCCGTGGTCACCGCGTGCATCCGCAGCCGGCCGGGCCCGCCGCCGATCGCCGCGCGCCAGCGCGGCCCGTGCAGGCGTCGCATGAGCGCGTCGTCGGCGTTGCCGCGCTGGAAGCGCACGCTGGCCCAGAAGCCGTCCTGCCGCACCGGATGCCGGGTGACGCGCTCGCCGCGCACCAGCCGGTGGCCGGCCCGCGTCATGCGCAGCGCCAGGTCGGCGTCCTCGCGGTAGGCCCGGGGGAAACGCTCGTCGAAGCCGCCGGTGGCCTCCAGCGCGGCGCGCCGGTAGGCCATGTCGGCGGTGACCCACCGCGCGCCGGTCAGCCCGGCGGTGTGCCGCTCGCCGTCGGTCGGGCGCCGGTGCCGGGGGAGGGGCACCACGATCCTGCCCTGGCTGCCCGCCACGTCGTCGGGCAGGCCGGCCAGGTCCTTCCAGACCGCCTCGGCCCAGCCGGGCTCGGGGATCACGTCGTCGTCGAGGAAGACGATCCAGGGCGTGTCGGCGGCGCGCCAGCCGGCGTTGCGCGCGGCCGCGGGGCCTTTTCCGCCGCTGCGCACGACGCGCACGTGGTCAGGCGGATGGGTCAGGACGGTGGGCATGCCGATCTCCTCCGAGCAGCTGCCACCGCTGTCACCGACTGTACTCGATCCGGTGCGCCGCGCAACTTCGGCCCCGGCGCGATCGTCCACCACGATCACCGGCACCCCGGGGCCGACCGCGGCGAGGGTGTCGCGCAGCGTCGGCCGCCCGATGGTGGGGATCACGATGGTGATCACGAAGCGAACACCTCCCGCCGCCGCACCACGTACGGCCCGAGCACCAGCACCTCCACCGGCGCCGAGCCGAAGCACTCCAGTGCGTCGCGCGGGTCGTCCACCATGGGCCGCCCGGCGGTGTTCAGGCTCGTGTTGACGACCACCGGCAGGCCGGTGCGCCGCTCGAACTCGGTGAGCATCCGCGCCACCAGCGGCTCGGTCCGCGGCGAGACCGTCTGGATGCGGGCCGTGCCGTCCACGTGCACGACCGCCGGGATGCGCGGCGCCCAGTCCGGGTGCACGTCGTGCACGAACAACATGTACGGCGACGGCACCGGCCCCCGGCCGAAGACGTCGCGGGCCCGCGACTCCAGCACCATCGGCGCGACGGGCCGGAACTGCTCGCGTCCCTTGACGTCGTTGAGCCGCTCGGTGTTGCCCGCGTACCCCGGGTGCGCCAGCAGCGAGCGGTGCCCCAGCGCCCGCGGCCCGTACTCCGCGCGGCCCTGGAACCAGGCCACGATCCTGTTGTCGGCCAGCTCGGCCGCCACCTCGGCGGCCAGGTCGGCGGGCCGGGTGTAGGGCACGCGCGCCACGTCCAGCCACGCGCCCAGCTCCTCGTCGGTGAAGCCGCGCCCGAGCGCCGCGGTGCCCATGGGCGCGGCCGGCTCGCCGCGGGACTGCGCCAGGTGCAGCGCGCCGCCCAGCGCGGTGCCGGAGTCCCCGGCGGCGGGCTGCACCCACACCTCCTCGAACGGCCCCTCGGCCAGCAGCCGCGTGTTGGCCACGCAGTTGAGCGCGACGCCGCCGGCCAGCGCCAGCCGCCGCTCGCCGGTGCGCTCGTGCAGCCAGCGCACCAGCTCCATGAGCACCTCCTCCAGCCGCGCCTGCACGCTGGCGGCCAGGTCGGCGTGGTCGGAGGTCCAGGGGGCGCCCTTCGGCAGCGCCTTGGCGTAGGCGTTCCAGTCGATCGGCTCGACGCGGAAGCCGCCGTCGCCGGTCGTGTGGATCACCTCGCGCAGCGCCTCCAGGTGGCGGGGCCGGCCGTAGGAGGCCATCGCCATGACCTTGTACTCGTCGCTGGAGCGCAGGAAGCCCAGGTGCTGGGTGACGTCCTCGTACATGAGGCCGAGCGAGTGCGGCAGCTCCTGCGCGGCCAGCACCTCCAGCTCGCCGTCCCGGTAGCGGCCGGCCAGGTGCGAGACGTTCTCGCCGCGGCCGTCGCACACCAGCACCGCGCAGTCGCGCCACGGCGAGGCCAGCCCGGCCGAGGCGGCGTGCGCCACGTGGTGCGGCACGTACGTCACCCGCGCCGGGTCCAGCCCCGGCAGCGCGGTGGCCAGGAACAGCGGGGCGCGCACCGCGTACCGGGTGCGCAGGTCCTCCCAGTCGCCCTCCGGACGCTGGATCACGAGGGAGGGGTCGTAGGAGTAGGCCACCGCGTCGATGTCCTCGGGGCCGAGGCCGGCCTCGCGCAGGCACCACGCGGCGGCCTGCTCGGGCAGCTCCCACGCCGAGAACGCCAGTGGCCGCTTTCCGTGCTTGCGGCGGCTGAAACGCTCCTCCTCCGCCGCCGCGACGATCTTCCCGTCGGCGACGAGTGCGGCCGCCGGGTCGTGGAAGATCGCATTGATGCCGAGAAATCTCATTCTTCCTCCCCCACGGATATCGAGAACCGCTACCGAGAGAAGCGGTTCTCAAACATTCCGCAGTCGATACTCATATGAAATCGGGCGTTTTTCCCGGTATCTGTCCTGCGTAATGTCACAGTCGGTAGTTGTTTGTCGGGATCGCCCTCGGGTAGCTCAGCGACACGCGACGGAGGTGGAGAGGTGTTCGAACGACGACGTGCCGGCGCCGTGCTCTTCGACAGGGACGGGACCCTCATCAGGGACGTGCCCTACAACGGCGACCCGCGCCTGGTCGAGCCCATGCCGGGGGCCCTGGATGCCCTCTGCCGGCTGCGCCGCGCCGACGTGCCCATCGCCGTGGTCACCAACCAGTCCGGCGTGGCCAAGGGCCTGCTCACCCCGGACGAGATGGACCAGGTGAACGCCAAGGTCGAGGAGCTGCTCGGGCCGTTCGACGCGTGGGCGATCTGCGTCCACGACGACGCCGACGGCTGCACCTGCCGCAAGCCCGCGCCCGGCCTGGTGATCCGGGCCGCCGCCGTGCTCGACGTCAGCCCCCGCGACTGCGTGGTCGTGGGCGACATCGGCCGGGACATGGAGGCGGCGCGCGCCGCCGGCGCCCGCGGCATCCTGGTGCCCACCGAGGTGACCCTGCCGGCGGAGATCGAGCAGGCGCCCGAGGTCGCGGAGGACCTCACCGACGTCGTGGACCGCGTCCTGGCCGACGCCGAGGGCCCCGTGCCGGCCGCCTCGGCGCCGTGGGCCCGCGCGATGGGCTGGAGCCACTGGTGAGGATCCTGCTCTGGCACGTCCACGGCTCCTGGACCAACGCCTTCATCCGGGGCGGGCACGAGTACCTGCTGCCGGTCGTCCCCGGCCGGGGACCCGACGGGCGCGGGCGGGCCGACACCTACGACTGGCCCGCCGCGGCCCGCGAGGTCCCCTGGGACCGGCTCCGCGACGAGCCGATCGACGCCGTGGTCTACCAGCGCCCGCACGAGCCCGGCCTGGCCCGCGAATGGCTCGGCCGCGACCTGCCCGGCGTGTACGTCGAGCACAACACCCCCGCGGGCGACGTCCCGCGCACCCGGCACCCGCTCGCCGACCAGGACGCGATCACGCTCGTCCACGTCACCCACTTCAACGAGCTGTACTGGGACAACGGCCGCGCGCCCACCCGCGTGATCGAGCACGGCGTCCCCGACCCCGGCCCCCTCTACACGGGCGAGCTGCCCCGGGCCGGCGTCGTGGTCAACGAGCCCGTGCGCCGCACCCGGGTCGCCGGCACCGACCTGCTGCCGCGCTTCCACGAGCGCGTCCCGCTGGACGTGTTCGGCATGAAGGTGGACGGCCTGCCGTACGGCACCTACGAGGACCTGCCGCAGCACGTCATGCACGCCGAGCTGGCCAGGCGCCGGGTCTACCTGCACCCGTACCGGTGGACCTCGCTCGGGCTGGCCCTCATCGAGGCCATGCATCTCGGCATGCCGATCGTGGCGCTGGCCGCCACCGAGGCGATCGAGGCCGTGCCGCCGGAGGCCGGGGTGCTCTCGACCAAGGTGCACGTGCTCGCCGACGCCCTGCACGCCTTCGCCCGTGACCCCGGGAGCGCCGCCCAGGCCGGCAAGGCCGCCCGCGCCGCCGCCCTGTCGCGCTACGGGCTCGGCCGTTTCCTCGCCGACTGGGACCGCCTGCTCGCCGAGCTGTGAACCGGCCCCGATCCCGGTGCGTGATCGAGGTATGACCCGGTAGGGGACGGGTAGGCGCGATGGGCATGACGATGTTCGACTGGACCCGCAGGGCCGCCTGCCGCGATCTCGACCCGGAACTGTTCTTCCCGATCTCCGTGGAAGGGCCGAGCCGCTCACAGGTCGAGCAGGCCAAGACCGTCTGCCACGGCTGCCCGGTGCGGCGCCCTTGCCTCGACTACGCGCTGAGCACCTGCCAGGCGTACGGCGTGTGGGGCGGGACCGATCCCGACCAGCGCCGCGAGCTCAGCTCGGCGGCAGCGCGGCGGCCAGAAACCGTTCCCGCTCGCCCGCTTCGAGGTGATCGCTGAACAGCACCCCGTCGAGATGGTCGGCCTCGTGCTGCAACACCCTCGCCAGCATCCCGATCGCCCGGACCGTCACTGCCTTGCCGAACATGTCCCGGCCACGGGCGGTGACCAGGTAGGAACGTTCCAGTGGCCACCACACGCCGGGCGCCGACAGGCACGCCTCGTCGGCGACCACGCGCCGCTCCGACAGCTCCAGGCGCGGGTTGACCAGATGGCCGGCGCGGCCGTCGTAGTCGTAGACGATCACCCGTAGCGGCTCGCCGACCTGTGGCGCGGCCAGCCCCGCGCGGCCGGCGCCCGCCCGCATCGTCGCGGTCAGCGCCTTGACCAGGCGCCGCAGCTCCCGGTCGAAGTCGCGCACCGGCTCGGCCACGGCCCGCAGCGCCGGATCGTCGAACGTGCGTATGGGCAGCACCGTCACCCGTGTCTCCCCGATCGGTGGCGTCGTCACGGTGGTAGCTTCCCATGATCTTCGTACGCCAATCGCCGGGCCTCGGCCTTGTAGCACAGCGGTAACAGAGGAGACCCCCGGGCGAAACCACCCGAAAGCAGGATCGGAGGGTGATCTCACTTGCGTCACGCGTGCTTGTGATGCCTGGCCGGGTGCTCGGGGCCCGGCCAGGCGTCCCCACGTACCCGCCCCCGCACCCGCCCCCGCATCTGGAGGTGACGGCATGACCGCCCTCGCCGCAGGCGGCGGCACTTCCCCGGAGACGGCCCCCGACGCGCTGGCGGGCTTCACCATCGGCGTGACCGCGACCCGGCGGCGCGAGGAGTTCGGCGCGCTGCTGGAGCGCCGCGGCGCCCGCGTGGTGAGCGCGCCCGCGATCCGGCTGGTGCCGCTCGCCGAGGACGCCGACCTGCTCGCCGCCACCCGGCTCGCCCTCGGCGCGCCGCTCGACGACGTGGTCGTCACCACCGGCGTCGGCTTCCGCGGCTGGATGGCCGCCGCCGAGGGCTGGGGCCTGTCCGCCGACCTCGGCGAGCACCTGGCCGGCTCGCGGCTGCTCACCCGCGGCCCCAAGGCCAGGGGAGCGGTGCGCGCCGCCGGGCTCAACGACCACTGGACGCCCGGCACCGAGTCCTGCGAGGAGGTCAAGCAGTACCTGCTCGCCCAGGACCTGCGCGGCCGGCGCATCGCGGTGCAGCAGCACGGCGAGCCGCTCGACGACTTCGTGGCCGCGCTGCGCGCCGCCGGCGCCGAGGTGATCGAGATCCCGGTCTACCGGTGGCTGCCGTACCGCGACACCTCGCCGCTGCGCCGCCTCATCAGCCAGACCGTCTCCGGCTCGGTGGACGCCGTCGCCTTCACCAGCGCGCCCGCCGTGCACGCCATGCTGAACGCGGCCCGCGCCGAGGGCCTGGAGGAGAGGCTGCTGGCCGCCTTCGGCGGGCCGGTCGTGGCCGCCTGCGTGGGCCCGGTCACCGCCGGCCCGCTCACCTCGCGCGGCGTGCCGACCCTGCAGCCGGACCGCTCCAGGCTCGGCGCCCTGGCCCGCGCCCTGGCCCGCTACCTGCCCGAGCACGGCGTCACCCGGCTCGTGGCCGGCGGCCACCGGCTGGAGATCCGCGGGCACGCCGTGGTCGTGGACGGCGAGCTGCGGCCGCTGCCGCCCGCCCCGATGGCGGTGCTCAAACGCCTGGCGGACAAACCTGGCCACGTGGTCTCCCGCGCCGACCTGCGGACCGTGCTGCCCGGCGGCGTCACGCGCGACTCGGCCGAGCACGCCGTCGAGATGGCCGTCACCCGGCTGCGCCGGGCGCTCGGCCCCGGCGGCATCGTCGAGACCGTGGTCAAGCGCGGCTACCGCCTGGCCTGCCGGTACGAGGCGGAGACGTGAGCCGCGCACCCGCGCTGGTCCTGGCCGCGCACGGCACCCGCAGCGCCGCGGGGGAGGCGACCCTGGCGGCCCTGGCGCGGGCGGTCGGGAGGGCGCGTCCCGGGCGGCGGGTCGAGCTGAGCTACCTGGAGATCAGCTCGCCGCCGCTGGCCGAGGTGCTGCCGGCCGTCCGGGGCCCGGTGGTGGTGGTCCCGCTGCTGCTGGCGGGCGGCTACCACGTCCACATCGACCTGCCCGAGGTCATCGCCGGGCACCGGCCCGACGCGGTGGTGGCCGGCTGGCTGGGGCCGCACCGGCTGCTGACCGGCGTGCTGGCCCGCAGGCTCGCCGGGGCGGGGCTGCGCGACACCGACGCGGTCGTGCTCGGCGCGGCCGGCTCCTCCGACCCCGCCGCCCTCGCCGACGTGCGCGCCGCCGCCCGGCTGCTGGCCGGGCGGCTGGCCCGGCCGGTCACCGCGGCCTTCGCCTCGGCGGGCTCGCCGTCGCTGGAGGAGGCCGTGGACCGGCTCGGCGCGGGGCCGGCCGCGCGCGTGGCGATCGCCTCGTACGTGCTGGCCCCCGGCTTCTTCCACGACCGCCTGGCCGCGGCCGCCACCGGCCCGGTGAGCGAGCCCCTGGGGGCCGACCCCGACGTGGCCGCCCTCGTCTGGCACCGCTACGACCAGGCCCTGCGCGGCGCGGCCCCGGCTCAGCCGGTGGCGGGCGCCGCGGGGACGGGCCCGAGCCGCAGCTCGCGCACCGCCTCGGCGGCGCTCGCCTCGCGTGAGGGGCAGGCGTCCTCGCCGACGAACATCTCGATGTAGGCGCGGTGGAAGCAGGCCGCGATGAGCAGGCGGGCGCTGGCCTCCGGGTCGGCGTCGGCCCGCACCCGGCCGATGCGCTGCTCGGCCGCCAGGTAGGCGGCCAGCGGCCCGGCCTCGGTCCACGGGCCGAGGCCGGTGTCGCGGACGGCCTGCCGGAAACGCACGGTGACATGGGGCGAGGTGAACGCGGGCAACGCCGCGCTTTGTACGTCTATGTAATATTGGATACCCGCTCGGGCTATCGGCCGGAGATTATCGTCCACGCTCCCTTTCCCGACGCGGTGCTGGAGATCGTGGAGCAGGCTCAGCCAGGACGGGAGCCGGTCCTGGAGCAGGGCGAGGAAATGGTCCACGGAGCCGCCGCGGCGGTCCTCGCGGAGCGAGACGGCCATTTCCAGGACGCGCCGCCTGGCGTCCTGGCTCCGCTGGTACGGGTCTACATGGGATGTCGCCATGGCGTGCCTAACGTACGCGGTCAGTGGGTAGGCATCACGGCGCGAGGCCGGGGGTTCACGAGTCGCGAAGATGCAAGTGTGGCGTGGGTCCCAACGTGGTGCAATCTTGTACGGCTTCTGATTATGGCCTGAATCAGCAAGGAATTGGGGGGTTCGGCCCCCGAAAGTTGGCCGCCGACGGCACGCCGGGGGCACCCCGCTCCGCCCGCCCGGCCCCGCCCGGTCGCGGGGGCCGGGTCAGGTGTCGGTGTCGCGGTCGCGGCGGCGCAGGTAGCGCTCGAACTCGGCGGCGATCGCGTCGCCGCTGGCCTCGGGCAGCTCGGCGGCGTCCTTGCGCTCCTCCAGCTCCTTGACGTACTCGGCCACCTCGGCGTCCTGCGACGCCAGCTCGTCCACGCCGCGCTCCCAGGCCCGCGCCTCCTCGTCGAGGTCGCCGAGCGGCATCGGGATCTCCAGGACGTCCTCCAGCCGGCGCAGCAGCGCCAGCGTGGCCTTCGGGTTGGGCGGCTGGGCGACGTAGTGGGGGACCGACGCCCATAGCGAGATCGCGTCCAGCCCGGCGTGGCCGAAGGCGTGCTGCAGCACCCCGACGATGCCCGTGGGGCCTTCGTAGCGGCTCAGCTCCAGGTTGGTGGAGCGGGCCAGCGCCTCGTTGGTCGCGCCGCCCAGGATCGGCACGGGCCGGGTGTGCGGCGAGTCGTTGAGCAGCGCGCCCAGCATGACGGCCAGCTCCACGCCCAGCTCGCGGCAGACCTCGATGATGTCGGCGCAGAACGAGCGCCACCGCATGTTGGGCTCGATGCCGCGCAGCAGCACCACGTCGCGCTCGACGCCCGGCGGGCGGGCGCGCAGCAGCCGCGTGGTCGGCCACACGATCGACTGGGTGAGCCCCTCGCTCATCTCCACCACGGGGCGCGTCACCTGGAAGTCGTAGTAGTCGTCGGGGTCGAGCGCGATGAGCGGCTCGGCCTTCCACGCCGACTCCAGGTGCGCGATCACGCCGCTGGAGGCCTCTCCCGCGTCGTTCCACCCCTCGAACGCGGCTATGAGCACCGGATCGACGAGCTCGGGGAGCCCTTCGAGCTCTATCACGGGTCGCCTCCTTTCTCCACCGTCCCGCTTAGCCTATGCGCTGAGGAGCCGTCGCCGTCACCGGTCTCCCCGCGAACCCCTTACCCCGCGCGGGGCCGCCGTCCCTCCCGCCGCGCCGCGCGACCGCGCCGATGCCAGGCCGACGCCGGATCACCGCCGGATCACCGCCGGATCGCCACTGGGGCCGTTCCCGCCCGCCGGCCCCGGAGCGTCGCACCGGCCCCCGGAATGTTCGCGCTCAGCGCACCGCCCCCGTCACCGCCCGCCGTCCGTCGTGCGCGCGATCAGGACGTCGCACCCGGCCCGGTGCAGCACCCCGGACGGCACGGACCCGAGCAGCCGCCCGGCCAGGCTGTTGAGCCCCCGGTTGCCCACCACCAGCAGGTCGGCGCGGTGCCGCGCGGCCAGGCCGACCAGCACGTCCACGGCCTCGCCCTCCTCGGCGGCCAGCACCACGTCCGCGGCCCCCGCCGCCACCGCGTGCTCGCGCGCCGCCCGCAGCGCGTCGTCCGCGGGGGTGGAGCCGCCCACCTTGTACGCCAGCTCGCCCAGCCGGTCGGCGGCGGCCGCCCGCTCGCCCTCCCGCATCGGCAGGTACGCGCAGGCCAGGACGAGGGTCGCGCCGGTCGCCGCGGCCAGGGACGCCGCCGCGGCCACGGCGCGGAAGGAGGAGGGGGAGCCGTCGGTGCCGACGAGCACGGTGCGGTAGGTCATGGGGACCCCTATTGGACGCCGCGTTCAATTGACAACCGGCACACTAGCCCGCAATCGTCACGATCATCCTGAAACACCACAAATGATCTTCTCCGGATGCCCCGAACAGCGGCCGGAGCGCACCCGATAAGCTCTACACCATGAGCATCTCCCCGTCCTTCCGCGAAGTGCTGGGCCAGCGCGTGATCGTCGCCGACGGCGCGATGGGCACGATGCTCCAGGCCCAGGACCCCACGCTCGACGACTTCCAGGGCCACGAGGGCTGCAACGAGGTGCTCAACGTCACGCGCCCCGACATCGTGCGCGGCGTCCACGACGCCTACTTCGCCGTCGGCGTCGACTGCGTCGAGACCAACACCTTCGGCGCCAACCTCGCCGCCCTCGGCGAGTACGACATCGGCGAGCGCGTCTACGAATACTCCGAGGCCGGCGCCCGCATCGCCCGCGAGGCCGCCGACCACTGGTCCACCCCCGACCAGCCGCGCTTCGTGCTCGGCTCGATGGGCCCGGGCACCAAGCTGCCCACGCTCGGCCACCTGCCCTTCGCCAGCCTCCGCGACGCCTACCGCGACAACGCCGCCGGCCTCGTGGCGGGCGGCGCCGACGCCCTCATCATCGAGACCTGCCAGGACCTCCTCCAGGTCAAGGCCGCCGTCATCGGCGCCAAGCGGGCCGTCGAGGACTCCGGCCGCGACATCCCGATCATCGCCCAGGTCACCATCGAGACCAACGGCGCCATGCTGCTCGGCTCCGAGATCGGCGCGGCGCTGACCGCGATCGAGCCGCTCGGCGTCGACATCATCGGCCTCAACTGCGCGACCGGCCCCGCCGAGATGAGCGAGCACCTGCGCTACCTCGCCCGCCACTCCCGGCTCAAGCTGAGCTGCATGCCCAACGCGGGCCTGCCGGTGCTCACCTCCGACGGCGCCTACTACCCCCTCAGCGCCGGCGAGCTGGCCGACGCCCACGCCGCCTTCACCCGCGACTACGGCCTGTCCCTGGTCGGCGGCTGCTGCGGCACCACCCCCGAGCACCTGCGCCAGGTCGTCGAGCGGGTGCGCGGCCGGCAGGTCGAGCCGCGCCGCCCGCGGCCCGAGCCGGGCGCGTCCTCGCTCTACCAGACCGTCCCGTTCCGCCAGGACACCTCCTTCCTGGCCATTGGCGAGCGCTGCAACACCAACGGCTCCAAGGCCTTCCGCGAGGCCATGCTGGAGGGCCGCTGGGACGACTGCGTCGAGATGGCCCGCGAGCAGGCCAGGGGCGGCGCCCACATGCTCGACCTGTGCGTCGACTACGTCGGCCGCGACGGCGTGGCCGACATGAAGGAGCTGGCCTTCCGCTTCGCCACCGCCTCCACCCTGCCGATCATGCTCGACTCGACCGAGCCCGAGGTGCTGCGCGCGGGCCTGGAGATGCTGGGCGGCCGCGCCGCGGTCAACTCCGTCAACTACGAGGACGGCGACGGCCCCGACTCCCGCTTCCAGCGGATCATGCGCCTGGTGCGCGAGCACGGCGCCGCCGTGGTCGCCCTCACCATCGACGAGGAGGGCCAGGCCCGCACCGCCGAGTGGAAGGTCCGCATCGCCACCCGCCTCATCGAGGACCTCACCACCCACTGGGGCATGCGGGTCGAGGACATCATCGTCGACACCCTCACCTTCCCCATCGCCACCGGCCAGGAGGAGACCCGCCGCGACGGCCTGGAGACCATCGAGGCCATCCGCGAGCTCAAGCGCCGCTACCCGGGCGTGCAGACCACGCTGGGTGTCTCCAACATCAGCTTCGGCCTCAACCCGGCCGCCCGCATGGTGCTCAACTCGGTCTTCCTCAACGAGTGCGTCAACGCCGGCCTCGACTCGGCCATCGTCCACGCCTCCAAGATCCTGCCGATGGCGCGCATCCCCGACGAGCAGCGCCAGGTCGCGCTCGACATGGTCTACGACCGCCGCCGCGAGGGCTACGACCCGCTGCAGCGCTTCATGGAGCTGTTCGAGGGCGTCGACGCCGCCGTGCTGCGCGCCGGCAAGGCCGAGGAGCTGGCCTCGCTGCCGCTGTGGGAGCGGCTCAAGCGCCGCATCATCGACGGCGAGCGCAAGGGCCTGGAGGCCGACCTCGACACCGCGCTGGAGCAGCGCCCCGCCCTGGAGATCATCAACAACGTGCTGCTCGACGGCATGAAGACCGTCGGCGAGCTGTTCGGCTCCGGGCAGATGCAGCTCCCGTTCGTGCTGCAGTCGGCCGAGGTCATGAAGGCCGCGGTCGCCTACCTGGAGCCCCACATGGAGCGCGTCGAGGGCGAGACGAAGGGCCGCATCGTGCTGGCCACCGTCAAGGGCGACGTCCACGACATCGGCAAGAACCTCGTGGACATCATTCTGTCCAACAACGGCTACCAGGTCGTCAACCTCGGCATCAAGCAGCCGGTCTCGGCCATCCTGGAGGCCGCCGACGAGCAGAAGGCCGACGTCATCGGCATGTCCGGCCTGCTGGTGAAGTCGACGGTGGTCATGAAGGAGAACCTGGAGGAGATGAACGCCAGGGGCCTGTCCGCCCGCTACCCCGTGCTGCTCGGCGGCGCCGCGCTCACCCGCGCCTACGTCGAGCAGGACCTCGCCGAGCTGTTCGAGGGCGAGGTGCGTTACGCCCGCGACGCGTTCGAGGGGCTGCGGCTGATGGACGCGTTCATGGCCGTCAAGCGCGGCGAGAAGGGCGCGACGCTGCCGCCGCTGCGCGAGCGGCGGGTCAAGACCGGCGCGGTGCTCACCCGCACCCCGGTCGAGGAGCTGCCCGCCCGCTCCGACGTGGCCCTCGACAACCCGATCCCGCGGGTCCCCTTCCACGGCGATCGCGTCGTCAAGGGCGTCTCGCTGGCCGACTACGCCGCCTTCCTCGACGAGCGGGCGCTGTTCCTCGGCCAGTGGGGGCTCAAGCCCACCAGGGGCGGCGACGGCCCCGGCTACGAGGAGCTGGTCGAGACCGAGGGCCGGCCGCGGCTGCGCATGTGGCTCGACCGCATCCAGACCGAGGGCCTGCTGGAGGCGGCCGTCGTCTACGGGCACTTCCCGTGCGTCAGCGACGGCGACTCGCTGATCATCCTCGACGACGCGGGCGCCGAGCGCACCCGCTTCACCTTCCCGCGCCAGCGCCGCGACCGGCACCTGTGCCTGTCCGACTTCTTCCGACCCAAGGACTCCGGCGAGGTCGACGTCGTCGGCTTCCAGGTCGTCACCATGGGCGCGAAGATCGCCCAGGCCACGGCCGAGCTGTTCGCCAAGGACGCCTACCGCGACTACCTCGAGCTGCACGGCCTGTCGGTGCAGCTCACCGAGGCGCTGGCCGAGTACTGGCACGCCCGGGTGCGCGCCGAGTGGGGGATCGGCGGCGACGAGTCGCTGGACGACATGCTCAAGGTCAACATCCAGGGCTGCCGCTACTCCTTCGGCTACCCGGCCTGCCCCAACCTGGAGGACCAGGTGCAGCTGTTCGAGCTGCTCGACCCCGCGCGCATCGGCGTGACCCTGTCGGAGGAGTTCCAGCTTCACCCCGAGCAGGCCACCTCCGCGCTGGTCGCGCACCACCCCGAGGCCAAATACTTCAACGTCTGACAGGTTCCTCCGGGGGGCACGATCATGGAAGCCGTCTTCTTCGACATGGACGGGCTGCTGGTCGACAGCGAGCGGGTCTGGCTGGAGATCGAGACCGCGGTGATGGCCCGGCTGGGCGCCGAGTGGACACCCACCCACCAGGCCCACCTGGTGGGCGGGTCGATGGAGCGCACGGTCGGTTACATGCTGGCCGTCTCGGGCTCCGCCGTGCCGCCCGCCACCGTGCGGGAGTGGATGGTGGCGGGCATGGTCGAGCGGCTGGCGGCGGGGGTGGAGGTCATGCCCGGCGCCGGCGAGCTGCTCGACGCCGTACGCGCCGAGGGGGTGCCGGTGGGGCTGGTCACCTCCTCGCTGCGGGAGATCGCCGACGCCGTGCTCAAGGGCGTCGGGCGCGACCGCTTCGACGTGGTGGTCACCGCCGACGACGTGGCGCGCACCAAGCCGGACCCGGAGCCCTACCTCAAGGCCGCCGGCCTGCTCGGGGTGGAGCCGGTGCGGTGCGTGGTGCTGGAGGACTCCCCCAACGGCGTGGCCGCGGCGACGGCCGCCGGCTGCGCGGTGGTGGCCGTCCCCAGCCTGCTGCCCGTCGAGCCGGCCCCCGGCCGCCTGGTGGTCTCCTCCCTCACCTCCGTCACGGTCGCCGACCTCCGCGCCCTCCTGCCCATCTGATCCCCTTCCGCGTCCCTCCCGGGCACCCCTGGGGCGGGGGAGGTCCCAGGGTCTCCCTTAGGGGACGGCTGGTTCTCCCGGAGGAGGAGCAAGCGGCCGTTCGCGTGCCAGGATGGAGGGAGGAGCCCAGACGAAGGGGGTGGCTTGATGGACTACAGCCAGATCGCGTGGCTGCCGCTGTGCATCGGCGTGACCGGAGCGGGCCTGGTGCTGAGCTTCCTGGCGTTCCGGCGCAGGGGAGCGGCGGCGGGCCTGCGGATGGCGGCCTGGGCGTTGCTGCCGATGGCGGCCTACCTGACGGGCGCGCTGCAGGCGTTGTGGAGCATCGGCACCACCGCCGTGGGCTTCGTCACCGGGCTGGTGCTCAATCCGGCGGTGTGGGCGGGCATCGCCGTGGCGGGGCTGGCGGCGGTGTTGTTCGTCGTGTCCGGGTTCATGCGCGGCCGCAGGCTGGCGGCGGGCAGGAAGAAGAAGCCCGCGGGCGACGCGCCGGCGCAGCAGCGGCCCGCCCAGCAGGCCCCCGGCAGGCCCGCGGCCCCGGCCGCCGCGCCCAAGCCGGCCGTCTCGGCGCAGCGCAAGCCGCCGGCCGATGACGACTTTTCGGACATCGAGGAGCTTCTCAAGAAGCGGGGCATCAGCTGATTCCGCCCTGTGTCACGATTCCGCGACGCAACCGGCATCCGTCCACGACATTCCGTTCAAGATCAATACGAATGAGTTTCGCATCAATCACAGATTAGCCACATAGCGGCCTGAGGGACTGGTCACAGCAGCTCAGGCCATAGATTCTGCCTCCTGAGGTCGCGACTCGCGGTCCGAGTTCTTTCCATAGACAGCGTCGTCTGGATCCAGGGGGCAATTTCGCATGACCGCGCCGCTTGACGTTCCCGGCTCCGCGGCAGAAGCGCAACCGGAGTCGGTGCTCGCGGGAGTGGGCAAGGACATCCAGGGCCGGTCCCTCACCAGGATCGCCTGGATGCGGCTGAGGCGAGACAAGATCGCCCTCGGCGGCGGCATCGTGGTCGTCGTGCTGATCCTGGTGGCGATCTTCTCGGGGCCCATCATCTCCGCCTTCGGCCACGACCCGCTCGAGTTCCACCAGGACGCCATCGACCAGAGCACGCTGCTGCCCAAGGGCACCTTCGGCGGCGTCAGCGGCGAGTACCTCCTCGGCGTCGAGCCGGTCAACGGCCGCGACATCTTCAGCCGCATCGTCGCCGGCGCCGGCATCTCGCTGCTCATCGGCTTCCTCGCCACCATGCTGTCGGTCGTCATCGGCACCGTGCTCGGCGTCGTCGCCGGCTACTTCGGCGGCTGGGTCGACCAGGTGATCGGCCGCATCATGGACGTCTTCCTCGCCTTCCCGCTGCTGGTCTTCGCGATCGCGCTGGCGGGCGTCGTCCCCGACAAGGGGTTCGGCCTGGAGGGCAACGGCCTGCGCATCGCCATGCTGATCTTCATCATCGGCTTCTTCAGCTGGCCCAGCATCGGCCGCATCGTACGGGGCCAGACCCTGTCGCTGCGCGAGCGGGAGTTCGTCGACGCCGCCCGCAGCCTCGGGGCGCGCCACGGCTACATCCTCTTCCGCGAGGTCCTGCCCAACCTGATGGCGCCGATCCTGGTCTACGCGACCCTGCTCATCCCGACCAACATCCTCTTCGAGGCCGCGCTCTCCTTCCTGGGCGTCGGCATCAACCCGCCCACCCCCACGTGGGGCGGCATGTTGTCGGAGGCCGTGCGCTTCTACACGCTTCCGCACTTCGTGCTCTTCCCGGGCCTGGCGATCTTCATCACGGTCCTGGCGTTCAACCTGTTCGGCGACGGGCTGAGGGACGCCTTCGACCCCCGCGCGCACTGATCCTCGCCAACGCTTCATCCCCCATCTCACTATCAAGGGGTTAGTCAATGAGAAGGAAATCCGCACTGGCGGCGGCCGCGACAGCGGCGCTCGCCATGGCGCTCTCCGCCTGCGGCGGAGGTGGCGGCACGTCGCAGCAGCAGCAGCCCGCTCAGTCGGCGTCCGGCAATGGCGCGCAACCCGCGTTCAACGCCTCGCTGACCGGTGTGTTCAACCCTTCGACGAAGAAGGGAGGCACGATCAAGGCGGCGCATTCCGCGGACTGGGACAGCCTCGACCCGGCTGACACCTACTACGGGTACTCGTTCAACTTCGGCCGGCTGTACTGGCGCACGTTGACGACGTACAAGACCGGCCCCGGCCCCGACGGCAACCAGGTCGTCCCCGACCTCGCCGAGAGCCTGGGCACGCCGAGCGACGACGGCAAGACCTGGACGTACAAGATCCGCAGTGGCCTCAAGTACGAGGACGGCACGCCGATCACGGCCAAGGACGTCGCCTACGCGGTGGCCCGCTCCTACGACAAGGAGACCTTCCCGCACGGCCCCTCGTACCTCAACGAGCTGCTGGCCTGGCCGAAGGGCTTCAAGGGCGTCTACAAGACCCCCGACATGGACTACAAGTCGGCCGTCGAGGCCACCGACGACACCACGGTCGTCTTCCACCTGGTCAAGCCGTTCGCGTCGATGGACTACATCGTCCAGATGCCGATGACGGCTCCGGTGCCGAAGGCCAAGGACACCGGCGCCAAGTACCGCGAGCACGTGATCTCCTCGGGCCCCTACAAGTTCGAGACCAACGAGGCCGGCAAGCGCTTCGCGCTGGTCCGCAACGACCAGTGGGACGCCTCCACCGACCCCAACCGGCCCGCCCTGCCGGACCGGTGGGAGGTCCAGCTCAACGTCAACGCCGATGACCTGGACAACCAGCTCATGTCGGGCAGCATCCAGCTCGACATCCCCGGCACCGGCATGCAGCCCGCCGCGCTCGGCAAGGTCCTGCCCGACCCGGCGCTGAAGGCCCGCACCGACAACCCGACGATCCAGCGCCTGTGGTTCGTCTCGGTCATCCCGGACACCAAGCCGTTCGACAACATCGAGTGCCGCAAGGCCGTCATGTGGGCCGCCGACCGCGTCGCCAACCAGACCGCCTTCGGCGGCCCGGTGGCCGGCGGCGAGATCGCCACGAACGTCATGCCGCCCGGCATCGTCGGCCAGGAGAAGTTCGACCTGTACCAGACGCCGGAGAACAAGGGCGACGTCAACAAGGCCAAGCAGGCCCTGTCGGCGTGCGGCCAGCCCAACGGCTTCGCCACGACCATGTCGTTCCGCTCCGACCGTCCGCGCGAGAAGGCCCTCGCCGAGGCGATGCAGCAGGCGCTGTCCAAGGTCGGCATCAAGCTCACGCTGAAGGGCTTCCCGGCCTCCAGCTACTTCTCCGACTACGCCGGCAACGTCGAGTACGTCAAGAAGAACGGCATCGGCCTGGCCACCCACGGCTGGGGCTCCGACTGGCCCGACGGCTACGGCTTCATGCAGGCCATCGTCGACAGCCGCACCATCCGCGCGGCCGGCAACTACAACCTCAGCGTCAAGAACGCCGAGGTGGACAAGCTGGTCGACCAGGCCGCGGCCGAGCTGGACGCCGACGCCCGCGCGAAGCTGTGGGTCGAGGTGGACAAGAAGGTCATGGAGGACGCCTCGCTCCTGCCCGTCGTCTGGGCCAAGTCCCTGCTCATGCGCGGCCAGGGCGTGACCAACCTCGCCTACAACGAGGGCCAGCAGATGTACGACTACGTGCTGCTCGGCGCACAGTGACCAGGCGAGGCTCGGGGATCTAGCGAAGGCAGGTGAAGGCAGGGGTGGCCGGCCCGGCGGCGGGCCGGCCACCCGGCCGGCAGCGGTGCTCACATACATCATCAGGCGCCTGATCGGCGCGCTCGCGATGCTCATCGTGATCAGCATGGTCACCTTCGGCATCTTCTTCGTCGTGCCGCAGTGGGCCGGGGCGACCCCCGAGGCCCTCGCCTCGCGCTACGTCGGGCGCGCGGCGACCCCCGAGACGGTCCACCTGATCGCCGAGCGGCTCGGCTTCTACGACCCGGTGGCCGTGCAGTACGGCAGGTTCCTCAAGGGCATCTTCGCCGGCGCCCAGTACGACTACGGCGCCGGGGTCGAGCAGTGCCCCGCGCCCTGCTTCGGCTACTCCTTCATCAGCGGGCAGCCCGTCTGGCCGGACCTGGTCGACCGCATGCCGGTCACCTTCTCCCTGGCCGTCGGCGCCGCCATCCTGTGGGTGCTGGCCGGGGTCAGCGTGGGCGTGCTGTCGGCGCTGCGCCGGGGCAGCTTCTTCGACCGGCTGTCGATGGGCACCGCGCTGGCCGGGGTGTCGCTGCCCATCTTCTTCACCGGCATGATCAGCCTGGTCGTCTTCAGCTACGGCCTGGGCTGGACCCCGCCTGGCGGCGCGTACACGCCGCTGCTGCAGAACCCGGCGCAGTGGGCCTACGACCTGATGCTGCCGTGGATCACGCTCGCGTTCCTCTTCGCCGCCACCTACGCGCGGCTCACCCGGGCGGGCATGCTGGAGACCATGGGCGAGGACTACATCCGCACCGCCCGCGCGAAGGGCCTGCGGGAGCGGGAGGTCGTCGTCAAGCACGGCCTGCGCGCCGCGCTGACGCCGATCCTCACGCTCTTCGGCATCGACTTCGGCCTGCTCATCGGCGGCGCCATCCTCACCGAGACCACCTATACTCTGCCCGGGCTCGGCCAGTACGCCATCCTGGCCATCAGGAACCAGGACCTGCCGCAGGTCATGGGCGTCGTCCTGGTCGCCGCGGTGTTCGTGGTGGTCGCCAGCTTGATCGTCGACCTGCTCTACGCGGTGGTCGACCCGAGGGTGAGGTTGTCGTGAGCTTCCTTGACGTCAAGGATCTGAAGATCCACTTCCCGACCGACGACGGCCTGGTCAAGTCCGTCGACGGGCTGACCTTCGGCCTGGAGCGGGGTAGGACCCTCGGCATCGTGGGCGAGTCCGGCTCCGGCAAGAGCGTGACCAGCCTCGGCATCCTCGGCCTGCACAAGGGCGGCCGCGCCCGCATCTCCGGCGAGATCTGGCTGGACGGCGAGGAGCTCATCGGCGCCTCCGCCGAGCACGTACGCGGCCTGCGCGGCAAGAAGATGGCGATGATCTTCCAGGACCCGCTGTCGTCGATGCACCCCTACTACACGGTCGGCCACCAGATCATCGAGGCCTACCGCATCCACAACGACGTCAGCAAGCAGGTCGCCCGCAAGCACGCCATCGACATGCTCGGCCGCGTCGGCATCCCCGAGCCGGCCCGGCGCGTCGACAGCTACCCGCACGAGTTCTCCGGCGGCATGCGCCAGCGCGCCATGATCGCGATGGCGCTGTCGTGCGACCCCGAGCTGCTCATCGCCGACGAGCCCACCACCGCGCTCGACGTGACGGTCCAGGCCCAGATCCTCGACCTCATGATGGACCTCCAGCGCGAGTTCGACTCCGCGCTCATCATCATCACCCACGACCTGGGCGTGGTGGCCGAGCTGTCCGACGACATCCTGGTCATGTACGGCGGCAAGTGCGTCGAGTACGGCCCCGCCGACAGCATCTTCTACCGGCCCGAGCACCCCTACACCTGGGGCCTGCTCGGCTCCATGCCCCGCCTCGACCGCGAGCCCACCGAGCGGCTCCTGCCCATCAAGGGCTCGCCGCCGTCGCTCATCAACGTGCCCCCCGGCTGCGCCTTCCACCCGCGCTGCCCGTACGCCGAGCGCACCGGCGGCAAGGCGGGCACCGAGGTGCCGGCTCTGGCCGAGACCGAGGGCGGCCACCTGGTGCGCTGCCACATGAGCCGGGAAGAGCGGCGCAGCCTGTGGGACACCGAGATCAAGCCAGTGCTGGAGATCCAGTGAGCGAGCCGAACTACGGCAACGAGCCGCTTCTTTCCGTGCAGGACATGGAGAAGCACTTCCCCGTGACCAAGGGCCTGATGAAGAGGCAGGTCGGCGCGGTCAAGGCGGTGGACGGCATCAGCTTCGACGTCTTCAAGGGCGAGACCCTCGGCCTGGTGGGCGAGTCGGGCTGCGGCAAGTCCACCACCGGCCGCCTGGTCACCCGGCTGCTGGAGCCCACTGCCGGCAAGATCGTCTTCGAGGGGCAGGACATCTCGCACATGAGCCAGGGCCGGCTACGGCCGCTCCGGCGCGACATGCAGATGATCTTCCAGGACCCGTACTCGTCGCTGAACCCCCGCCACACGGTCGGCGCCATCGTCGGCGCGCCGTTCCGCATCCAGGGCGTGCACACCGAGCACGGGGTCAAGAAGGCCGTCCAGGACATCCTGTCGCGGGTCGGCCTCAACCCCGAGCACTACAACCGCTACCCGCACGAGTTCTCCGGCGGCCAGCGCCAGCGCATCGGCATCGCCCGCACGCTCGCGCTGCGGCCCAAGCTCATCATCGCCGACGAGCCGGTCTCCGCGCTCGACGTCTCCATCCAGGCCCAGGTCGTCAACCTGCTGGAGGACCTGCAGAACGAGCTGGACCTGACCTACGTCGTCATCGCCCACGACCTGTCGGTGGTGCGCCACATCAGCGACCGGGTCGCCGTGATGTACCTCGGCAAGATCGTCGAGATCGCCGACCGCAAGCGGCTCTACAGCTCGCCCATGCACCCCTACACCAACGCCCTGCTGTCGGCCGTCCCCGTGCCCGACCCCAAGGCGCGCAAGGGGCGCGAGCGCATCCGGCTGAGCGGCGACGTGCCCAGCCCGCTCAACCCGCCGCCCGCCTGCCGCTTCCACACCCGCTGCTGGAAGGCGCAGGAGGTCTGCAAGACGGTCGAGCCGCCGCTGGCGGAGCTGGCCGGCGGCCACCGCGTCGCCTGCCACTTCCCCGAGAACGCCCCCCAGACCCCGGTCGCCACGCCGGCGGCCGAGCAGGGCTGAACGGCCGAGCAGGGCTGAACGGCCGAGCAGGGCTGAACGGCCGAGCAGGGCTGAACCCCCGCCGGGGCCACCTCCGCCGAGGTCACCCCCCCGCCGGGCGCTCAGGACAGGGCGCCCGGCGTGATCAGCCCCGTCTCGTAGGCCAGCACCACCGCCTGCACGCGGTCGCGCAACCCCAGCTTGGTCAGCACGTTGCCGACGTGCGTCTTGACCGTCGTCTCGCTCACCACCAGCTTGGCGGCGATCTCGGCGTTGGACATGCCCTTGGCGATCAGCCGCAGCACCTCCAGCTCGCGCTCGGTCAGCCGGTCCAGCCGGGCCGGGGTCGCCTGCTCGTACGCCGACGGCAGCCGCGTGGCGAAGCGGTCCAGCAACCGCCGGGTCACGCTCGGCGCCACGATCGCCTCGCCCGCCGCCACCACCCGGATCGCCTGCACCAGCTCGTCCGGCGGCACGTCCTTCAGCAGGAACCCCGACGCGCCCGAGCGCAGCGCCTCCACGATGTACTCGTCCAGGTCGAACGTCGTCAGCACCAGCACCTTCGGCACGTGCGCCGCCGGCGCCGCCTCCCGCACGATGCGGCGCGTCGCCTCGATGCCGTCCACGCCCGGCATGCGGATGTCCATCAGCACCACGTCGGGCAGCAACGCCCGCGTCTGCTCCATCGCGCCCTTGCCGTCGCCGGCCTGCCCCACCACCGTGATGTCGGGCTCGGCCTCAAGGATCAGGCGGAATCCCGTGCGCAGCAGCGGCTGATCGTCCACCAGCAGCACTCTGATCGTCATTGGTCGTCCTTCAACGGGAACCTCGCCCGCACTTCGAAACCGCCCCCCGGTCGCGGACCGATGCTGAGGATTCCACCATAAAGGGCGACTCGCTCGCGAATGCCCACCAAACCGTGCCCCGGCCCCGCGGGCGGCTCCGCCGTGCCGGCCCCGTCGTCCTGCACCCGCACGTCCAGCTCGTCCGGCCGGTGCCGCACGGTCACCACCGCGCCGGCCCCGGCCCCCGCGTGCCGCAGGCTGTTGGTCAGCCCCTCCTGCACCAGCCGGTACGCCGCCAGGTCCACCCCGGCCGGCAGCGGCCGCGGCTCGCCCTCCACCAGCAGCCGGGCCGGCAGCCCCGCCTCCCGCATCTGCTCGACCAGCGCGGGCAGGTCCTGCACGCCCGGCTGCGGCCCCCGCTCGGCCCGCGCGTCGGTACGCAGCACGCCCACGATCGTGCGCATCTCCGCCATCGCCGTGCGCCCGGTGTGCTCGATCGCCGACAGCGCCTCGCCGGCCAGCTCGGGGTCGGAGGCCAGCACCCGGCGCGCCGCCGCGGCCTGCACGATCATCACGCTGACGTGGTGGGCCACCACGTCGTGCAGCTCGCGCGCGATCCGCGAGCGCTCCTCGGCCCGCGCCGCCCGCGTGTCGGCCGCGTGCGCCCGCTCCAGCCGCGCCGCCCGCTCCCGCAGCTCCGCCAGGTAGGCCCGCCGCAGCCGCAGGCTGCGCCCCGCCCCCCACACCGCCGTCACCACGACGGCCGCCACCACGTGGTCGGTCCAGGCCACGGCCCGCGCCGGGCCCGCGACCGCGCCGGCGGTGTAGGCCGACAGCGTCGCCAGCAGCCCGCCCAGCGCCGTCGCCAGCCCCCGGTGGGAGGCCACCGAGTACAGCAGCACCAACCCGGCCAGGCCCGGCACGCCCGCGCCGTAACCGGCCACCGCCAGCAGCGTCTCGGGCACCAGGGCCGCGCACAGCGCCGCCAGCGGCCGGCGCCGCCGCCAGGCCACCGGCACGCCCGACACCGCCACCAGCGCCAGCCCGATCCCGTCGGCCGGGCGCAGCCCTCCGGCCGGCAGGCGCAGCGGGTCGTACAGGGCGTACAGCGTCACCGAGACCGCGGCCACCACTCCGGCCAGAACCGTGTCGTGGAGCCTTGCCCGGTCGATGCGCACCGCTTCACTGTAGGACCGCGGACGAGGCCCCATCCTCCTCCCCGGGGAGGATTACCGCAGAACGGGCCGGTGAGAGGGACCGGTGCGAGGGGGCCGGTGAGAGGGGGCCGGTGCGAGGGCCGGTGAAAGGGGGTCAGTGAGAGGGACCGGTGCGAGGGCCGGTGAAAGGGGGTCAGTGAGAGGGACCGGTGAGGGGCCGATGAGAGGGACCGGTGAGGGACCGGTGAGAGGGGCCGGTGAGAGGGGCCGCGCTCCCGGTGGCGGTCACAGCTCGTCGGTGGCCGCACGGCGGCTGCGGCGCACGGTGTCGCCCGGCTGCCGGTCGGGCACCGGGGGAGGGGTGCCGCCGAACTCCGGGCACAGCGCCTGGTGGTCGCACCAGTCGCACAGCCGGCTGCGCCGCGCCCGCCACTCGCCGGTCTCCATCGACCGCTCGATCGCCGTCCACAGCGCCATCACCTTGCGCTCGGTGGCCCGCAGGTCGGCCTCGTCGGGCGCGTACCGCAGCACCTCGCCCCGGCCGCCCAGGTAGACCAGCTGCAGCAGCCGCGGCACCCGGCCGCGCAGCCGCCACAGCACCAGCGCGTAGAACTTCATCTGGAACAGCGCCTTGGCCTCGAAGTCGGGGCCCGGCGCGCTGCCGGTCTTGTAGTCGACCACGCGGACCTCGCCGGTCGGCGCCACGTCGAGCCGGTCGACGTAGCCGCGCAGCATCAGCCCGCCGTCGAGCACCGCCTCCACGTAGAGCTCCCGCTCGGCCGGCTCCAGCCGGGTCGGGTCCTCCAGGGTGAAGTAGCGCTCCAGCATGCCGCGCGCCTGCGCCAGCCACTCGGCCTGCTCCGCCTCGCCCTCGAACATCTCCGCGTACTGCGGGTCCTCCCGCAGCAGCCGCTCCCACTGCGGCTCCAGCAGCTCCAGCGCCGCCGCCACCGACCGGCGCGGGGCCGGCAGGTCGTAGAGGCGCTCCAGCACCGCGTGGACCACCGTGCCGCGCACCGCCGCCGGCGAGGGCCGCTCGGGCAGCTGGTCGATCACCCGGAAGCGGTAGAGCAGCGGGCACGTCATGAAATCGCCCGCCCGGGAGGGGGAGAGAGCTCCGATGATCACCGGCTCGGTCAACGTCATGCACGCACTCTAGGTCACGGTCCCGACAGATTGGCCCACCGCGCGAGGAGGATCACGGGCCACGGCGCGTAGCATCGAGGCAGCGAGACCACACACCGCCGGGGCCCGCCCGCACGCGGACCCGCCGGAAAGACGTACGAGGAGCGCGGTGAGCGAGCAGAGCCCCCGGCAGGAGTTCTCCGGTGTCCCGATGGGAAAGCCGTTCGGCATCCCGGTCTACGTCTCGTGGACGTGGTTCCTCGTGGCGGGCTTCATCACGGTGATGTTCGGCCCGTACTTCGGTCGGCAGCTCCCCCACCTCGGCGGCCCGGCCGCCTACGGGGTGGCGTTCGTCTTCGCGGTGCTGCTCTATCTGTCGGTGCTGCTGCACGAGCTGGCGCACAGCGTCCTGGCCAAGTCCTACGGCCTGCCGGTGCGCCGCATCACCCTCTACCTCCTGGGCGGCGTCTCCGAGATCGAGAAGGAGCCGCCGACGCCCGGCAAGGAGTTCCTGGTGGCCGCGGCCGGGCCGGCGCTGTCGCTCGGGGTGGCCGCCGTCGGCGGGCTGCTCGACCTGTTCGTGGTCAACGGCGGCGGCATCCTGGAGGTGCTGGTCCTGCAGCTGTGGTGGGCCAACCTCATCGTCGGCGTCTTCAACCTGCTGCCCGGCCTGCCGCTGGACGGCGGCCGCATGCTGCGCGCCGGCGTGTGGAAGCTGGCCGGCGACCCCGCCCGCGGCACGGTGGTCGCCGCCTGGGGCGGCCGGGTGCTGGCCGTGCTGGTGGCGGCCGTGCCGGTCGCGATGGTCCTGCGCGGCTCCGGCGACGCCGAGCTCACCGACGTGGTGTGGCCGCTGGTGCTGGCCTCCTTCATCTGGATGGGCGCCTCCCAGTCGCTGCGGGTGGCCAGGATCCGCGCCCGCATCCCGCAGGTCAACGCGCGCGCCCTGGCCCGGCGGGCGGTCCCGGTGGCGGGGGAGACGCCGCTGTCGGAGGCGCTGCGGCAGGCCGGCGAGCGGCGGGCGGGCGCCATCGTGGTGGTCGACCACGACGGCCGGCCGGTCGCGATCGTCAGCGAGGCCGCTGTGCAGGCCACCCCCGAGCACCGCAGGCCCTGGGTCAGCGCCGCCTCCCTGGCCAAGTCCCTCGACCCGGCGATGGTGCTGGCCGCCGACCTGGCGGGCGAGCCGCTCATCGACGCCATGCGCCAGGCGCCGGGCAGCGAATACCTCCTCGTCGAGCCGGGCGGCGAGGTCTACGGCGTCCTGTCCACGGCCGACGTGAACCGGGTGTTCACCGGCGTCTGATCGTCGGCGTCTGATTTGTCCCACTCGTTTAAGCGACGGCCCGCGGATAGGGTCGTGTGCAGCGGTTTCCGGGATCCGGAGCGGATCCCGGCGATTTCTGCGATGCGACGACTGGCCGATAGTGTGCTGTTTGGCCAAACTTGCACAGTTGAGGGGTTTGTTGCGGTGGCACGGCTCCGTCGTCTGGGTATGCGTATGGCCGGCGGCCGGCACCGCGGTGCGGATGCCGTGACATCGCCGGCTTCCGGGGAGGAGAGTTGAGTGACCGAGCGCAGCGAGGGCACCTATGAGCGCAGCACGGTCGTCGTGAGGGAGGACGCATGACCGGCCAGGGCTTCGGAGTGGTGCGCCCGCTTCCTGGAAATGGACTCGTCGCCTACCTGGGCGGGCTGCTGCTGGTGTGCGACCCCGGCGAGGCCACCGCCGACGGCCTGCTGGAGGCGCTGCGCGAGACCGCCGCCTCCGGCGGTGACGGCCGCGCCCTGGCCCGCCGCGCCGCGCAGGTCCTCGCCGCCAACATGGCCGGCGACCCGGCCGCGTGCGCGGTCGCCGGGCCCGTCAGCGGCGGCGTCGCCGTGCTGGTGAGCGGCGCGGCCTCGGCCAGCGTCGTCACCTCCTCCGGCGAGACGCGGCTGGCCGGCAGCGACTCGCTGACCTGGGCCGACCGGCTGGTCACCGGCACCGTCGAGCGGGTCGAGCTGAGCCTGCCCGGCGCCGGGTCGCCGCATCCCGCCGTGCGCTTCGACGGCGGCGTGGTCCACGGCGGCGGCCTCGTCGGCGACCTCACCGACCGGCCCGCCGCGCCCGCCCCGTCGCGGCCGCTGACCAGCGAGATGCCGGCCACGGCCTTCCATCTTGAGGCCGACCTCGTCCCCCAGCCCCAGCCCCAGCCCGCGCCCCAGCCGGCGCCGCAGCCCCAGCCGCAGTCGCAGCCGGTGGAGCGGCCGCCCTACCCGCTGGCCGACCAGCCGCCCGCGATGCCGAGCCCGCCCTCGGGCCCCCAGCCCGTCCCGTCGGCCGCGGACCAGCCCTACCACACCCCGCAGGACCAGCCCTCCTACGACCAGCCGCCCCCGTACGACCAGCCCCCGTACCACACGCCGCAGGACCAGCACCCCCCGTACGGGCCGCCGCAGGACCAGGCGCCCTACCACCACCAGGAGCCGCCGCCGCTGCCCGAGCCGCAGCAGTACCCGTCCTACGACGAGCAGCCGCCCTCCGGCAACGGCCTGCCCGACCAGCAGGCCCCGCAGCACCTCGGCGCGCCCGACGCCTTCGGCGAGCAGCCCCCGCCGCCCCCGCCCGGCCAGCAGGAGCAGCAGCCCGAGCACGGCGACCGGCCGCTGGTCTACGGGGTCGACTGCAAGAACGACCACTTCAACGACCCGCGCGTGCCCTACTGCGCGGTCTGCGGCATCGCCCTGGTCCAGCGCACCCTCGTCCCCTACAAGGGGCCGCGGCCCTCGCTCGGCGTCCTCATCCTCGACGACGGCACCGCGCTGCCGCTGGAGAGCGACTACCTGCTCGGCCGCGACCCCGAGCGGGCGCCCGAGGTCGCCGGCGGCACGGCCCGCCCCGCCAAGGTGACCAGCCCCGACGGCTCGGTCTCGCGCCGCCACCTGCGGGTGGCGCTGGACGGCTGGGACGTCAACCTGGTCGATCTCGGCTCGGTCAACGGCACCCAGATCCAGCCTCCCGGCGACCCCAACTTCTACGACATCCCGCCCAACGAGCCGGTCACCATCGCGCCCGGCACCACCGTCCGCGTGGGCGTCTCCCGCACCCTGCGCTACGAGGCGCACCGGGGGTAGGGGCGCCCCCTCCCGGCCCGGGTCCCCGGCGTGGCCGTCCTGTCACGCCGGTCCCGTCCCGTGCCGTGGTCACGTTCCACCCCGGCGGTGCCCCGTTAGACCGGACGGAAGGCCCGGACGCCCCGCAGCAGCCGCACGGCCGCGTCCAGCCCGCTGGCCGCCTCCAGCGCCCGCCCGGCGGCCATCGAGAAGCGGCTCAGCAGGTGCTCGTCGCCGTCGCAGAAGCCGCGCCCCGCGACCCACACGAACGTGTGGTCGCACGAGTCCAGCGGCACCGGGGTCGCCAGGAAGCCCGGCTCGCCCATGCTCGCGTCGCGTGCCAGCCGCACTGGGTCCGCGGCGGCCGCCAGCTCCTTCAGCACCCCGGACCCGGCCAGCCAGGGCCGCACGCCCAGCGGGTCGCCGGGCGGGGCGTACACGTGCGTCGGCCGGGCCGCCCGGCGCAGCGGGTCCACCCGCACGAATCCCGCGTACCGGGTGTTCGCGACCGCCGCGGCGGCCCGGGCCAGCCGGTCGACCAGGTCCGCCGCCTCCAGGGCGGAGAACGCGGAGATGAGTTCGCGCATGGCGACATCGACCCGGTTGCATGGCATCGTGATGGTCCCTCGCCGGAAGGAGCCGAGACCGCGCGTGCCGGTCGCGCGACGCTCGGTGCGGGTGCCCTGACTATCGTCCCCGACGCCGCCCTTGACTAGCCCTCAACAGGAAATCGGAATTTTTGCCCATTTCGGGGTGCCATCAGGCAACCTTCCTGTACCCCCGGAGTCAGGACGGGCGCAGCCGGGCCCAGCCGAGATCGTCCGCGCGTCCCCCGCCGGCCTTCGGGAACAGCTCCCGGTGCACGCCCTCCCGGGTGAACCCGGACCGCTCCAGCACCCGGTGCGAGGCGACGTTGCCGGGATCGGTGCCGGCCACGATCCGGTGCAGCGCGGTGTTGGCGAACGCCCAGTCCACCAGCAGCCGCACCGCCCGCGTCATGAACCCCCTGCCCCGGAACTCCGCGACCAGCGAGTAGCCCACCATCGCCTGCCCGAGCGCCGGCAGCACCTGGGCGAGCTGGAGGTGCCCGGCGAACGCCCCGGAGGCCGCGTCCCTGACCGCCAGCTCGATCCGCTGGCCCGACACCCACCAGTAGCCGGTGTAGCGGCAGCGCCGCTCGTCGTCGGCGAGCGAGGCCGCCGGGCCCACCGCGTACGCGGCCACCACCGGGTCGGCCATCATCCGGTGGAAGTCGCCGGCGTCCCCGGGGGCGATCGGGGTCAGCCGCACCACGCCGTCGGAGAGCTGCCCGCCCTCGAAGAACGGCAGGTAGGGCTCCGGCGGCGGCACCGCCTCCCCCGGCAGCCGCCCGAAGGTCACCACGTCGGCGGACCGGCCGTCGCGCAGCCGCCTGGCCTCGCGCCGCCGCCCCTCCTCGCGGAAGCCGGCCTTGTAGGCCACCCGCAGGCTCGCCACGTTCTCCACCTCGGCCTGCAGCTCGACCCGCCGCACCCCCTGGTCGAACAGCCAGTCGGTGACCGCCCGCACGGCCGCCGTGGCCACGCCCTTCCCGCGCTCCCACGGCGCCACCAGGTAGCCGATCTCGGTGACGCCCCACCGGTCGGGCGGCCGCACGCCGACGGAGCCGGCGTACTGGCCGTCCTGGGTGATCGCGAACACGGCGCCGCCGCCCTCCCACTTCGCGCGCGCCCGCTCCACGTAGGCCCGCGCGTCCGCCGGCCGGTACGGCGAGGGCAGCAGCGGCAGGAAACGGGCCGTCACCGGGTCCTCGCAGGCCCGCGTGATCGCCTCGACGTCGGAATCGGCGGGGGGACGCAGGACGAGAGGGCCGGTGGAGATCACTTCGCGCGCGAGCATCCCCCATGTTTACCGCGCGTCCGGAGCCGTCCGAAAGCCCTATAACCTTGCCGCCATGGGTTTCCGCAGGCATGGGCCTTTCCAGGCGGGGGATCAGGTGCAGCTCACCGACCCCAAGAACAAGCGCCACACGATCACGCTCAAGGCGGACGGCGTCTTCCACACCCACAAGGGCGCCATCCCCCACAGCGACCTGATCGGGCAGCCCGAGGGCTCCGTCGTGCGCTCCTCCGGCGGCACCCAGTACCTCGCCTTCCGCCACCTCCTGCAGGACTACACGCTCGCCATGCCGCGCGGCGCGGCCGTCGTCTACCCGAAGGACGCCTCCATGATCGTCGGCATGGCCGACGTCTTCCCGGGCGCGCGGGTGATCGAGGCCGGGGTCGGCTCCGGCGCCCTGACCTGCTTCCTGCTGCGCGCGGTCGGCCCCGAGGGCCACGTGACGAGCTACGAGCGCCGCCAGGACTTCGCCGACGTGGCCCGCAAGAACGTCGAGACCTTCTACGGCGGCCCCGTGGACGACACCTGGCGCCTGGTGGTCGGCGACCTCAACGACTCCATCGACGAGAGCGACGTCGACCGGGTGATCCTCGACATGCTCGCCCCGTGGGAGTGCGTCGACGCCGCCGCCAAGGCCCTGACCCCCGGGGGCGTGATCTGCTGTTACGTGGCCACGACCACCCAGATGTCCAAGACCGTCGAGGCCATTCGCGATCACGGGTGTTTCACCGAGCCCCATGCGTGGGAGACCCTGGTTCGCGACTGGCATGTCGAAGGGCTCGCGGTGAGACCCGATCACCGGATGATCGGCCACACGGGGTTCCTCGTCTCCGCCCGCCGCATGGCGGATGGGGTGGCGCCCCCGCCGAGACGCCGCCGACCGAAGGGGACCACTGAAGAACTATGACAATTTGGCCACGAGGGTGCGTTGGTGCGTGACAAGGGAACAGATCGCCGTGTTCCTATGCTGGGAGTATTAAACGCACTGTCGAGGATTATTCACCGAACACTGAATGTCACTCTACGAACACTGCCCGGCCAGGTTACGGAGGGGCCCGAGATAGGTAAGGTCCTTAGTAGTCGCCCTCGACTGGGAAGGAGGTGACGGGGCGTGGCAGCTCGCGATGATGCAGAGGCTCGAGCCGCGCAGCGCGAACGGGAGGTCGCTGATCTTTCAACACAGGTCTCCTTCCTGCAGGAGGAGATCACCGCGCTGCGGCGGAAGCTGGCCGAGTCACCCCGTCAGGCCAGGGTCCTCGAAGAGCGTCTCCATGAGGCACAGGCGAATCTCGCGGCCGTGACCGGCCAGAACGAGCGCCTGGTGGCCACACTCAAGGAGGCCCGGGACCAGATCGTCGCCCTCAAGGAGGAGGTCGACCGGCTGGCGCAGCCGCCATCCGGCTTCGGCACCTTCCTGGAGGCCAGAGAAGACGGCACGATCGAGGTGTTCACCGGCGGCCGCAAGCTGCGGGTGAACGTCAGCCCCGCCGTCGACGTCGATGCGCTGCGGCGTGGCCAGGAGGTCATGCTCAACGAAGCGCTCAACGTGGTCGAAGCCCTCGGCTACGAAGAGGTCGGCGAGATCGTGATGCTCAAAGAACTGCTCGACGAGGGCAAGCGGGCCCTGGTCATCTCGCACGCCGACGAAGAGCGCGTCGTGCGGCTGGCCGACTCGCTGCTCGGACAGCCCGTCCGGGCCGGCGACTCGCTGTTGCTGGAGCCTCGCTCGGGCTACGTCTACGAGCGCATACCCAAGTCCGAAGTCGAAGAGCTCGTGCTCGAAGAGGTCCCCGACATCTCCTACGAGGAGATCGGCGGCCTCGGCCGGCAGATCGAGCAGATCAGGGACGCCATCGAGCTGCCCTACCTGCACGCCGACCTGTTCCGCGAGCACAAGCTGCGGCCCCCCAAGGGCGTGCTGCTCTACGGCCCGCCCGGTTGCGGCAAGACGCTCATCGCCAAGGCCGTCGCCAACTCCCTGGCCAAGCAGGTCGCGGAGAAGACCGGCCAGTCCGGCAAGAGCTTCTTCCTCAACATCAAGGGCCCCGAGCTGCTCAACAAGTACGTCGGCGAGACCGAGCGGCACATCCGCCTGGTCTTCCAGCGGGCCCGCGAGAAGGCCTCAGAGGGCACCCCGGTGATCGTGTTCTTCGACGAGATGGACTCGATCTTCCGCACCCGCGGCTCCGGCGTGTCGTCCGACGTCGAGAACACCATCGTCCCCCAGCTGCTGTCGGAGATCGACGGCGTCGAGGGGCTGGAGAACGTCATCGTCATCGGCGCCTCCAACCGCGAGGACATGATCGACCCCGCGATCCTGCGGCCCGGCCGCCTGGACGTGAAGATCAAGATCGAGCGGCCGGACGCCGAGGCAGCCAAGGACATCTTCTCCAAGTACCTGCGGCCCGACCTCCCCCTGCACCCTGACGACCTGGCGGAGCACGGAGACTCCCGCGAGGGCACCATCCAGGGCATGATCCAGAGCGTTGTCGAGCGCATGTACACCGAGAGCGAGGAAAACCGCTTCCTCGAGGTGACCTACGCCAACGGTGACAAGGAAGTCCTGTACTTCAAGGACTTCAACTCCGGCGCGATGATCCAGAACATCGTCGACCGGGGCAAGAAGATGGCCATCAAGCAGTTCCTCGAGACCGGCCAGAAGGGCCTGCGGGTGCAGCACCTGCTCACCGCCTGCGTGGACGAGTTCTCCGAGAACGAGGACCTGCCCAACACCACCAACCCCGACGACTGGGCCCGCATCTCCGGCAAGAAGGGCGAGCGGATCGTCTACATCCGCACGCTCGTCTCCGGCAAGCAGGGCAGCGAGGCCGGACGGTCCATCGACACCGTCGCCAACACCGGCCAATACCTGTAACGACGCACCACCGGCGAACGGGAGGGCCACCCCGGCCCTCCCGTTCCCCTTTGCCCGAGGCCCCGCCGGGTCCCTCTGCCGGCGACACGCCCGATAGGCATGCGCGGCCCGCCCCGCGAGCGCACACTGAGCCTTGTGACGACGTACGACCAGGCCGGGCTCAAGCGCGTCGACGTGCACGTCGAAGGCATCGTGCGGGGCATGGGCTTCCGCCCCTACGTGCGCGCGCTCGCCCGCCGCCTCGGCCTGGCCGGCCGGGTACGCCACGACCTCGGCGGCGTGCGCATCGAGATCGAGGGCCCCCGCCCCCGCGTCGAGGAGTTCCTCACCGCCCTCGAACGCGACGCGCCCGCCCTGGCCCGGATCGAGCGCGTCACCGTCCGCGCCGCCGAGCCCGCCGGCCACCACGGCTTCACCATCGCCGCCGACGACCTCTCAGGGCCGCGCCGCGCCCCCGTCCCCGCCGACATCGCCACCTGCGACGACTGCCTGCGCGACCTCGCCGACCCGGCCGGCCGCCGCCACCGCCACCCGTTCGTCAGCTGCGCCAACTGCGGCCCGCGCTTCACCGTCGTCCGCGCCGCCCCCTACGACCGGCCGCGGACCACCATGGCCGGCTTCGCCCTGTGCCCCGGCTGCGCCGCCGAGTACCACGACCCCGGCGACCGCCGCTTCCACGCCCACACCGTCTGCTGCCCCGCCTGCGGCCCCCGGCTCAGGCTGCTCGACGCGCGCGGCGGCGAGCTGTGCGGCGACCCCGTCGCCACCGCCGCCGCCCTCCTGCGCGCCGGCCGCGTCCTCGCCGTCAAAGGGCTCGGCGGCTACCACCTCGCCGTGCCCGCCTCCAGCGAGGCGGCCGTCGCCACGCTGCGCGGCGGCAAGCACCGCGAGGACAAACCGTTCGCCGTCATGGCCGCCGACCTCGACCAGGCCCGCCGCCTGTGCCTGATCGACGGGACCGCCGCCGCGCTGCTCACCAGCCGCGCCCGCCCCATCGTGCTGCTGCCCCGCCGCACCGGCCCCCTCGCCGCGCCCGTCGCCCCCTCCGTCGCCCCCGGCGACCGCTGCCTCGGCCTCATGCTGCCCGACACGCCGCTGCACCACCTGCTGCTCGCCGAGACCGCCGAACCCCTCGTCCTCACCAGCGGCAACGTCAGCGACGAGCCCATCGCGCACGAGGACGCCGACGCCCTCGCCCGGCTCGGCGGCATCGCCGACGCCTTCCTCACCCACGACCGGCCCATCCACGTCCGCGCCGACGACAGCGTCGTACGCCCCACCGCCGGCGGGATCACCATGCTGCGCCGGGCCCGCGGCTACGCCCCCGAGCCGCTGCCGCTGCGCCACGCCACCCCCCGCACCGTGCTCGCCTGCGGCGCCGACCTCGACAACACCTTCTGCCTGGCCACGGAGCGGCGCGCGTTCGTCTCCCAGCACCTCGGCGACCTCGACGACCACCAGACCCTGCGCGCCTTCACCGACGGCATCGGCCACTACTGCGCCCTGTTCGGCCTGCGCCCCGAGGTCGTCGCCCACGACCTGCACCCCGGCTACCTCTCCACCGCCCACGCCCTCGGCGTCACCGGCGTCGAGCACGTCGGCGTCCAGCACCACCACGCCCACATCGCCTCCTGCCTCGCCGACAACGGCGAGCCGGGCCCCGTGATCGGCGTCGCCTTCGACGGCCTCGGCCACGGCACCGACGGCACCCTGTGGGGCGGCGAATTCCTGCGCGCCGACCTGACCGGCTTCCAGCGCCTCGGCCGGCTCGCCCCCGTCCCCATGCCCGGCGGCGCCGGCGCCGCCGTCCGCCAGCCCTGGCGCATGGCCGCCGCCTACCTCGGCCCCGCCGACGGCCACCCCAAGCTCGACGTCGCCCGCCGCCACGCCGACCGGTGGGCCGCCGTGCTCGCCCTCGCCCCCGGCGCCCCCCTCACCTCCAGCGCCGGCCGCCTCTTCGACGCCGTCGCCGCGCTCCTCGGCGTCCGCGACCACGTCACCTACCAGGGCCAGGCCGCCATCGAGCTCGAACGGCACGCCGACCCCGCCGAGACCGCCGCCTACCGCGCCCGCCTCACCCCCGGCGAGCTGCTCACCGTCCACGCCGCCGACCTCGTCCACGCCGCCGCCGGCGACCTGGAGGCGGGCAGGCCCACCCCCGCCATCGCCGGCCGCTTCCACAACGGCGTCGCCGACGCCGTCCTGCGCGCCTGCGCCGCCCTCAGGGACACCACCGGCCTGACCGCCGTCGCCCTGTCCGGCGGCCTCTTCCAGAACGCGCTGCTCACCGAACGCGCCGTCCGGCGGCTGCGCGAGGCCGGCTTCCGCGTCCTGACCCACCGGCGCGTGCCGCCCGGCGACGGCGGCATCAGCCTCGGCCAGGCCGCCGTCGCCGCCGCCCGCGACCGGGCCGCCCTATCACCCGCCCCCCGCTGAGGCCCCCGGTACCCGTGGGAGCGAAGGGACCCGTGGAACCAAAGTGATCTCCGTGACGTCCAAAAGGGCGTGCGAACCCCCAACCGGCCCAAGCATGCCCGGGAGAACGGCCGGTTGGCCGAGCTCGACCTGCTCCGCTTCCTCGCCGCCCTGGCCGTCGTCGCCTTCCACTACCTCGTCGCCTACGCCAGCGTCTGGGGCGACCGGCCCGCCGAGCTCTTCCCCGCCCTGGCCCCCCTGGCCGGCCTCGGCATCCTCGGCGTCGAGCTGTTCTTCATCATCAGCGGGTTCGTCATCCTCATGTCCGTCTGGGGGCGCGGGCTCGGCGCGTTCGCCCGCTCCCGCCTGGTCCGCCTCTACCCGGCCTACTGGCTCAGCCTCGCCGCCGTCGCCGCCCTCTACGGCCTCACCGGCGCCAAAGCCCTCGACCCCAAGCTCTCCACCGGCGAGTACCTGCTCAACGCCACCATGTTCCAGCGGCTGTTCAAGGTCACCGACGCCAGCGGCGTCTACTGGTCGCTCTGGGCCGAGCTGCGCTTCTACCTCCTCATGGCCGTCCTCGTGCTCATCGGCGTCACCCGCGGGCGCGTCCTCGCCTTCGCCGGCCTCTGGCTCGCCGCCGCCCTGACGCTCAAGCTGCTCCAGCACGCCGAGATCGCCGTCCCCCCGGTCGTCACCGAGACCGTCATGCCCGACTACGCCCCCTACTTCGTCGCCGGCATGGGCCTCTACCTCATCCACAAACAGGGCCACGCCTGGCTGCCCTGGATCCACGTCGCCGCCGGCTACGCCCTGGCCCTCGACTCCGCGCTCGGCCGTGTCCACCGCCGCATCGACGCCGCCGGGTTCACGAACATGCCCGTCACCGACACCGCCGTCGTCATCACCATCACGATCATCTTCGTCCTGATGGCCCTCGCCGCCACCGGGCTCCTGCGCCTCAGGCCCCGGCCCACGCTCACCGCGCTCGGCGGCATCACCTACCCGCTCTACCTGTTCCACAGCGCCGTCGCCGTCGCCGTCATCCCCGCGCTCACCGGCCACCTGCCGCCCTGGGCCGTCGCCACATCCGCCACGCTGGTAGCCGTACTCCTGTCCTATCTGGTCTATGCCTTTGCCGAACGTCCCATCCAGCGGCTCCTCAAGCCCCGCAGGCATCCGCAAACCCCAACAGCTCCCGCCGTACAGGTGGAAAAAGCGTCGGTGCCATAACCTTGTGGCCTCGGGGCACTGTGAAGGGCATAGGCTCGGGCATATAAACGGCGGATAGACAGACCCGGACGAACAGAGGGTGTTGCATGACGGTGCGTCGGGTGATGGGCATCGAGACCGAGTACGGCATCTCCGTACCCGGCCAGCCAGGCGCCAACGCGATGGTGACCTCCTCGCAGGTCGTCAACGCGTACCTCGCCGCCTCGGCGGCCCGCGCGCGCAGAGCGCGCTGGGACTTCGAGGAGGAGAACCCGCTGCGCGACGCGCGCGGCTTCGACCTGGCCAGAGAGGTCGCCGACCCCACCCAGCTCACCGACGAGGACCTCGGGCTGGCCAACGTCATCCTCACCAACGGCGCCAGGCTCTACGTCGACCACGCCCACCCCGAGTACTCCGCGCCCGAGTGCACCAACCCCCGGGCCGCCGTCATCTGGGACAAGGCCGGCGAGCGCGTCATGTACGACGCCGCCACCCGCGCCTCCGCCATCCCCTCCAACGCCCCCATCCAGCTCTACAAGAACAACACCGACGCCAAGGGCGCCAGCTACGGCTGCCACGAGAACTACCTCATGCGCCGGGCCACCCCCTTCGCCGACATCGTCCGCCACCTGACCCCCTTCTTCGTCAGCCGGCAGGTCGTCGTCGGCGCCGGCAAGGTCGGCATCGGCCAGGACTCCCGCGGCGAGGGCTTCCAGATCAGCCAGCGCGCCGACTTCTTCGAGGTCGAGGTCGGCCTGGAGACCACGCTCAAGCGGCCCATCATCAACACCCGCGACGAGCCCCACGCCGACCCCGAGAAGTACCGGCGGCTGCACGTCATCATCGGCGACGCCAACATGTCCGAGATCTCCACCTACCTCAAGCTCGGCACCACCGCGCTCGTCCTCGCCATGATCGAGGAAGGCTTCCTCAGCCGCGACCTCGCCGTCGACAACCCCGTCCAGTCCCTGCGCGCCGTCTCCCACGACCCCACCTGCCGCTACGAGATCCCCATGCGCGACGGCCGCAAGCTCACCGCCGTCCAGCTCCAGATGGAATACCTCGAACAGGCACGCAAGTTCGTCGAGGAACGCGGCACCGCCCAGGACGAGATGAACAAGGACGTCCTCGACCGCTGGGAGTCCGTCCTCACCCGCCTCGCCGAGGACCCCATGCAGCTCTCCCGCGAGCTCGACTGGGTCGCCAAGCTCGAACTCCTCGAGGGCTACCGCAGCCGCGACAACCTCGCCTGGTCCCACCCCAGGCTCCAACTCGTCGACCTCCAGTACAGCGACATCCGGCCCGACCGCGGCCTCTACAACCGCCTCGTCGCCCGCGGCCGCATGCAGCGCCTCGTCACCGAGGAAGAGGTCCAGCGCGCCGTCGAGCACCCGCCCACCGACACCCGCGCCTACTTCCGCGGCCGCTGCCTGCGCCAGTACAGCGAGTCCGTGGCCGCCGCCTCCTGGGACTCCGTGATCTTCGACATCCCCGGCCGCGAGTCCCTGCAACGCGTCCCCACGCTCGAACCCCTGCGCGGCACCAAGGCCCACGTCGGCGAGCTGTTCGACCGCTGCCGCACCGCCGCCGACCTCGTCGCCGCCCTCACCGGCGGCGAATGACCCCCACCTGACGCCGGGGCCCCTCACCTCGGGGCCCCCGGCGTCGCGTACGGGCCGCCCTCACACCACCAGGCCGATCCCCAGCGTCAGCGTGCCCACCGCCAGGCACGCGCCACCGGCCACCGCCAGCCAGATCAGCCCGCTCGGCCTCGTGTCCCGCGGCCGCGCCACCGACAGGAAGAAACCCAGCGGCATCAGGATCGGCGCCGCCACCATCAGCGTCCGCACCAGCGCCTTCACCCCCTCCGGCAACGCCGCCTGGTCCACGTACAACATCGCCACCAGGGCGAACAGCACCAGCACGCCCGCATGCGCGTGCCCGGCCCGCCACAGGCCGCGCCGGACCGGGTTGTCCAGGTAGCCGGGGACGTTCCGCATCAGGAACCTCAGCAGCGACACGCCGCCGAAGGCCACCGTCGGAACTGTGATGAGGAGCACACCTGCCGTGCTCAAGGACGAAGGGGACATAACAGCACCTCCCTGTGCTCAGGGCATCCAGTATTGGATAGCTTAGCTATCTAGTCAACCTCTTCAAGGTCGCCAGAGGATCCGCGCGAAATGTCGGGCGGTTCGGGGAAGATATGCCGTAGAAGCAGTCCCCCAAGCGGAGGTAGGACATGGCAACCAAGGACACCGGCGGTCAGAAGCAGACCGGGCGCCGCGAGAACGAGGTCGAGGAGACCGAGGCCTCGGCGGCGCCGGACGTTCAGGAGCGCCAGGAGAAGCTCACGGACGACGTGGACGCGATTCTGGACGAAATCGACGAAGTTCTCGAAGAGAACGCAGAGGAGTTCGTCAGGTCGTACGTACAGAAGGGCGGGCAATAGGGGGCAAATCGGACAACGGGGGAGAGGGGTGGGTCGGTGGGGAAGTGGTGTTCGGACTGCGGGGAGGTCAAGGACGTCTCCGAGTTCGGGCTCAACAAGCGCATGGCCGACGGGCTGGCGCGCTACTGCAAGGAGTGCTTCCGGCGGAGGCGCCACGAGAGCTATCGCAAGCGCAGGACCGAGCAGGGCGAGGTCGTGCGGGAGCGGATCGAGGTGGCCGAAGGCCAGAAGTACTGTCCTCGGTGCGCGGAGATCAAGCCGATCGCCGAGTTCGGCAGGAACCGGTCGCACGAGGACGGGCTCACCGACTACTGCAAGCCGTGTCACAACCAAGTGATGCGGGACAACCGGATCAAGAACCACGGCAGCACGCGGAACTACCACCTGAAGCGCCGTTACGGCATCACCGAGGACGATTTCGAGCGCATGCTCGCCCGCCAGGGCGGGCTCTGCGCCGTCTGCCGCCGGGTGCCGGGCACGTTCGTCGATCACAGTCACGTCACCGGGCGGGTCCGGGGCGTGCTCTGTTTCAACTGCAACAACGGGCTCGGGCACTTCGGCGACAACACGGTGCTGCTGGAGCTGGCGGCGCTGTACCTGGACGGGGAGGTGCTCTGGCCGGAGTTCGTGGTGCTGCCCGAGGCGGGCCGGGAGGCGGGCCGGGAGACGGGGAGGGTGACGCCGTCGCGGTCGTACCACCTGGCGCGGCGGTACGGGTTGCGGCACGAGGACGTCGAGCGGATGGTGGCGGGGCAGCACGGGGTGTGCGTGGTGTGCTGGGGGCGGCCGCCGGAGCACGTCGATCACTGTCATCGCACGGGTGAGGTGCGGTTCGCGTTGTGCCTGCCGTGCAACACGGGGATCGGGCAGTTCCGGGACGAGCCGGCGGTGGTGTGGCGGGCGCTCGCGTACGTCGAGGCGGCGGCGGAGCCCGGCGGCGGGCACGAGGAGGTCGTGGTGGGGGAGGCGGAGCTGCGGGAGCTGGAGGTGGCCGAGGACCGGCTGTGGGGGGAGTTCTACGCGCGGGCCTCCCGGCTCGATTGAGCGTTTCCGGCGGGGTGGTTTCAGCTCGACGGGGCGGGGGTGTCGTGGAGGAGGCCGTCGCGGTAGAGGAGTGAGCGGCGGGGGACGGCCCAGACGTGGGTGCCGAGCGGGGGTTCGTCGCCTTCGGGGACGACGAGCTGGATGAGGGCGCCGGGGTTGTCCAGGGTGACCAGGGTGTGGGTGCCGAGGTTCTCCAGGACGGAGACGACGCCGGGGAAGGCGCCGGGGCGTTCGGCGCGCGACAGGTCCATGTACTCGGGGCGGACGCCGTAGGTGAGGGGTTCGCCGGGGGCGAGGCCGGGCGGGGCGGGGAGGGTGGCGCCGGCGACGTGCAGGGCGCCGGCGGTGAGCTCGGCCGGCAGGAGGTTCATCGGGGTGGAGCCGATGAAGGCGGCGACGAACGTGGTGGCGGGCCGGTGGAAGATCTCGGCGGGGGAGCCGGTCTGGATCATGCGGCCCTGTGACATGACGGCGACGCGGTCGGCGAGGGCGAGGGCTTCGGCCTGGTCGTGGGTGACGAAGACGGTGGTGACGGCGAGCTCGCGCTGGAGGCGTTTGAGGAAGGTGCGGGCTTCGAGGCGGAGGCGGGCGTCGAGGTTGGACAGGGGCTCGTCGAAGAGGAACGCGGCGGGGTGGCAGGCGATGGCGCGGGCGAGGGCGACGCGTTGCTGCTGGCCGCCGGACAGCTCGCCGGGGCGGCGGTGGAGCAGGTCGGTGAGGGCGAGGCGGGCGGCGACCTCGGCGGCCTTGGCGGTGCGCCGGGCGCGGGGGACCTTCTTGATGCGGAGGGGGTAGGCGATGTTGGCGGTGACGTCCATGTGGGGGAAGATCGCGTAGTCCTGGAAGACCATGGCGAGGTCGCGGGCGCCGGGCGGCAGGCGGGTGACGTCGTGGCCGTCGATGCGGACGCCGCCGCCGGTGGGGGTCTCCAGGCCGGCGATGGTGCGCAGGAGGGTGGTCTTGCCGCAGCCGGAGGGGCCGAGCAGGGCGAGGAACTCGCCGTCGGCGATGGTGAGGTCGATGCCGTCGAGGGCGCGGACGCCGCCGGGGAAGACCTTGGTGAGGCCGTTCAGGGAGATCACCGTTTGATCCCTCCGTGGAAGCGGAAGCCGTAGCGCTGGGAGACGAACAGGTACATGGCGACGACGGGCAGCGAGTAGAGCAGCGAGAAGGTGGAGATGAGGTCGAGCTTGGGGGAGCCGCCCTCGGTGTAGAGGGTGTAGAGGATGACCGAGCCGGGTGCCTTGTCGGGGTCGCGCAGCAGGATGAACTGGAACAGGAAGCCGCCCCAGACGCTGGCGAGGGCCCAGACGGCGATGGTGGCCAGGCCGGGGCGGACGAGGGGGACGACGATGTGGCGCAGGATCTGCAGGGGGGTGGCGCCGAAGACGCGGGCGGACTCCTCGTAGGAGGTGGGGGTGTCGTCCATGAAGTCCTTGAGGATGAAGATGGCGGCGGGCAGCAGGCCGCTGGAGACGACGAGGATGACGCCGAGGTGGGTGTCGATGAGGTCGAGCCGGGTGGCCAGCTCGAAGACGGGGACCATGGCGGCGGTGCCGGTGACCACGGACGACAGCAGCAGGAGCAGGTAGAGCAGCGCGTCGCGGCCGGGCACGCGGACGCGGGACAGGGCGTAGGCGGCCAGGGCGGCGAGCACGACGACGAGCGCGGCCGAGCCGCCCGCCTGGATGAGGGAGTTGCGGATGGAGCCGAGCGCGTAGGGGTTGTCGAGGATGGCGGCGAAGTTGCGCAGGGTGAAGTCGGGGACGGAGGTGGTGATGCCGGGCGTGGCGTCGAAGGGGGCGGTGGCCAGCCACAGCATGGGGAGGGTGAAGAAGGCGAGGACGGCGGCGAGGACGGCGGTGGTGGCGAGCCTGCCGAGGACGTGCCGGACGAGGTTCATGCGGGGTGACCTCCTGCGGCGGTGGTGCTGGTGGTGGCCTGCCCGCGGCGGCCGCGCAGGAGCCGCAGGTAGGCGAGGGCGAGGAGCAGGTTGACGAGCAGGATGAGGAAGGAGATGGCGGCGCCGGCGCCGAGCTGCCCGTCGCGCAGGGCGACGCGGTAGACGTAGATGGGCAGGATCTCGGAGCGGCCCTCGGGGCCGCCGCCGGTGAGGACGAACGGCGTGAAGTCGTTGAACGTCCACAGGCTGATGAGCAGCAGGTTCGTCAGGACGTGCCGGCGGATGCGGGGCAGGACGACGTCGCGGAGCTGCTGGAGGGTGCCGGCGCCGGCCAGGCGGGCGGTCTCCAGGTGGGAGGGCGGGACGCTCTCCAGGGCGGCGGAGTAGAGCATCATCGAGAAGGCGGTGCCGCGCCAGACGTTGAAGACGATGATCGACAGCAGCGGGTGGTCGAGGAGCCAGGCGAGGCCGGGGGTGTGGAGCAGGGCGTTGAGGGTGCCGTCGTCGCGGTCGAGCAGCGCGAACCACAGGAAGCCGACGACGGTGGCGGGCAGGATCCATGACAGCAGGACGGCGCCTTCGACGAGGCGGCGCACGGGGCCGGCGCGGGCGCGCAGGATCCAGGCGAGGGTGAAGCCGAGGCCGGCCTGGCCGAGGACGGCCGAGCCGCCGACGTACAGGACGGTGAGCCACAGCGAGGTGAGGAAGCGGGGGTCGGTGAGGGCGCTGGTGTAGTTGGCGGGGCCGACGAGCCGGGGGTGGGCGGCGGCGAGGCCGGTGAGCCGGTAGTCGGTGAGGCCGAGGTAGACGGTCCACAGGGCGGGGAAGACGAGGAAGACGGCGACGAGGGCGAGCGCGGGCAGGACGAACGCGACGGCCCTGCCCGTGCCGATGCCGGCGGCGTCACCCGGCGACGTGGGCGGCGCCACCGACGATTCCCTCGAGCTTGGCCTGGTAGGCGGCGGCGGCCTCGTCGGCGCCGCGGCCGCCGACGACGGCGGCGGTGGCCTCCTGCAGGGCGGCCGACACCTGGGGGTAGACGGCGAGGCCGGGGCGGTAGGCGGTGACGGGCAGCACCTGGTCGGCGACGTACTTGAGCATGGGGTCGCCGGTGAGGACCTGGTCGTTGACGTCGGTGCGGGCGCTGATGCGGGCCTGGCCGGCGAGCTGGGTCCTGGTGGCGGCGGCGGAGTGCATGAAGGCCAGCAGCTCCCAGGCGAGCCGGGGGTTCTTGCTGAAGGGGTTGAGGACGCGGACGGCGCCGCCGGACATGCTGACGTGGTCCTGGCCGCGGATGCCGGCGCCGGGCCGCTGGGCGGGGATCATGGTGTAGCCGACGGCCCGGTCGCGGTCCTTCATGGGGGCGACGCCGGCGGTGGGCTCGATGACGGAGCGCCAGAAGTAGTCGCTCTCGGCCAGGATGCCGATCCGGCCGGCGGCGAACTGGGCGAAGGACTTGTCGCGGCCCTTGGCCTCCTGCTGGAGCCTGGGGTCGCCGAGGCCGCTGCCGCCGTAGATCTGCTGGTAGAAGCCGAGGACGTCCTTCATGGCGCGGGAGGCGCCGGTCCACTTGCCGCCGGCGTAGATCTCGGCGCCGGCGCCGGCGAGGAGGGGGAGCACGCCCTGCATGGTGGTGGCCTCGCCCATGGCGGTGCCGGCGTCGATCTGGATGGGGACGGGCACGCCGGCGGCCTTGAGCCGGTGGCCGGCGTCGATGATGTCCTGCCAGCTCGCGGGCCGCCAGGGGTCGGGAAGGCCGGCCTTGCCGAACAGGGTCCTGTTGTAGAACAGGACGCGGCCGTCGGTGCCCTGGGGCAGGCCGTACTTCTTGCCGTCGAAGACGCCGAGGCCCTGCACGGCCTGGGGGATGCGGGCCCAGCCCTCCCATTGGTCGACGGCGGGGCCGCCGACCTCGGTGAGGGGTTTGATGTAGCCGGCCTGGGCGAACTCGCCGACCCAGATGCCGTCGAGGTCGATGACGTCGGCGCCGGCCCTGGACTTGAGGTCGAGGGCGAGCTTGGTCTTGTACTGCTCGTCGTCGACGCCGCTGGGCTGGAAGAGCACCTTGACGTTCTGGTGGGTCTTCTCGAACTCGGGGATCACCCACTGCTTGATCCAGGTGGCTGACTCGGAGTTCTTGCCGCCCTCGATGGAGTTGGCGGCGATGGTGAGGGTGACGCTGCCGGTGCCGGTGCCGCCCCCGGTGCCGCAGGAGGCGAGGGTGAGCAGCGAGAGGATGGCGATCGCCGCAGGTCGGCTGGGGTATCGCATGTCGGCCTCCTGTTCAGGACGTGCAGACATACCGACGGTCGCATGGCGGGTGGCGGCGGTAAAGAAACGATCTGGACAACGATCCGCCCGCAGGGGGGTAGGTTGGCGCGCGCGGGGGAGGGTTCGCCGTGAGCTGATCGTGAGAAGTGCAGACGGCGGCGCAACAACAGTAGGGTCGCCCTAGGAACAGTGACGTTTGGGAGGGAGTCGCGTGGCATCGCACAGGGATCTGCCCGCCGGCTTGGTGAACCAGCTTTTCCGTAACACGGGGAGTTCCTCGTTCACCGAGTTCGTCAGCTCGTATGCGCCGGAGTTGCTGCCGCGGCGGGATGAGATTCTGGCCACCCCGATCGGCGACCAGGTTCCGCACGCGACCACGATCGTCGCCGCCACCTTCGCCGGTGGCGTGATCATGGCGGGTGACCGGAGGGCGACGTCGGGCAATCTGATCTCGCAGCGCGACGTGCAGAAGGTGTTCAGGGCCGACGACTACTCGTGCATGGGCATCGCGGGCACGGCGAGCACCGGCATCGAGTTCGCCCGGTTGTTCCGCGTGGAGCTGGAGCACTACGAGAAGCTGGAGGGGCGGACGATGTCGGTGGCCGGCAAGGCCAACCGGCTGGCGACCATGATCAGGGGCAACCTGGGCATGGCGATGCAGGGACTGGTCGTGGTGCCGTTGTTCGCGGCGTACGACCCGGACAAGGACGAGGGCCGCATCTTCAGCTACGACGTGGCGGGCGGCCCGTACGAGCGGGAACGGTTCGACGCGATCGGGTCGGGCTCGATCTTCGCGCGCGGGTCGCTGAAGAAGCTCTACCGCGACGGCGCCTCGGCCGACGACATGGTGATGACGCTCATCCAGGCCCTGTACGACGCGGCCGACGACGACTCGGCGACCGGCGGGCCCGACGTGACCAGGAAGATCTGGCCGATGGTGGGCGTGATCGACGCCGACGGCTTCCGCCGCCTGACCGACGAGGAGGTCGCCGGCTACGTCGATCAGATGCTCGAAGCCCGGCTGATCTCGCCCGACGGCCCCATCGCCCCGCTGCGCTAGAAAGGACCATCTGTCCGTGTCCATGCCTTTTGGATATGCGTCCCCTGAGCAGATCATGCGGGACAAGGCCGACTACGCGCGCAAGGGCATCGCGCGGGGCCGGTCGGTCGTCGTGCTGCAGTACGTGGACGGCATCCTGTTCGTCGCGCCCAACCCGTCGCGGGCCCTGCACAAGATCAGCGAGATCTACGACCGCATCGGGTTCGCGGCCGTGGGGCGTTACAACGAGTTCGAGGAGCTGCGGCTCGGCGGCATCCGCTACGCCGACATCAACGGCTACACCTACGACCGCTCCGACGTGACCGGCCGCGGCCTGGCCAACCTCTACGCCTCCAACCTGGGGCGTATCTTCACCGAGTCGATCAAGTCGCTGGAGGTGGAGGTCGTGGTCGCCGAGGTCGGCGAGACCAAGGACGGCGACGCGATCTACCGCCTGACCTTCGACGGGTCGGTCTTCGACGAGCACGGCTTCGCCGCGATGGGCGGGCAGGCCGAGGCGGTCGCGGGGCGGCTGAAGGAGCGCTACCGCGAGTCGATGTCGCTGGCCGACGCGCTGGAGGTGGCGCTGACGGCGCTGACCGAGCCGGGCGGGGAGCGGCCGCCGGTGGCGCAGCTGGAGGTGGCGGTGCTCGACCGCAACCGGGAGCACCGCAAGTTCCTGCGGCTGACGGGCGCCCGGCTGGAGCGCCTGCTGGCGCAGACGACGCAGCAGGCCGCGCCGGCGTCCCCGGCCGAGCCCGAGTCTGGGTCCGCGTCGGGGCCGGCGTCCGGCTCGGCGTCCGGTGACACGCCGCCGCCGACGGGGCCGGAGGGCCCGGTGGACGACGGCTCGTCGCCCCTGTAGCCCGGGAGGTGTCCGCGCGACGGGGGTCGCCGCACGGCGGCGGCCCCCGTCGCGGCGTGCGCGGGCGGGTGTGAGCTGTATCACTCGGCCCGGGGCGAACCGGGCCGCCGGGAAGTGGATCTCAGCTTCCGTGAACACTTCCCTGCGTGTCCTCCTGGCCGGCGGGGCCGCCGCCGCGACGCTGCTGACGTCCGGCGTGGCGGCCCAGGCCGCGAGCGCCGCCTCCCCGAGGTTCAAGGCGCCGAAGACCTTCGGCACCTCGTTCCAGGCCGACCCGGAGCACGACTTCACCAGGCGCGTCCACTCCCGCCACGACGGGATCCTGCGCGGCTGGATCACCGACGTGCGCGGCGGCGTGGCCGAGTACGAGCCGATCAGGTGGAAGCGCGACTCCCACACCGAGGGCTACTTCGTGGGCCCGCCCGAGGGCGACGTGACGGCCTACGCCTCGCCGATCGCCAGGGACGTGGTGTTCCTGTCGGCGTACGGCTGCGAGCAGTCCGGCGGGCGGCTCACCGTGGGCAGGAAGGACGGCCTGGGCGCCAAGCGCTGCTCGGCGTCGGTGCTGGTCAAGCGGCACGACCGGCAGCGCCAGCCGTCGCTGATCACGGTCTACCGGGGCAGGATCGTCAAGGTCCAGGAGATCTACGTCCCCTGAGCGCGGCGCCGCGCTCCGCGGGGGCGGGCGCGGACCCGTGACGCCGGCCCACGAAGGGGGCGAAAGGCCCCATAACGGGCGGCTGCCGAAAACACCCGGCAAGATCTCTCCCGCTCGCCGATCCGTGGGCATAGTGTGAGGTGATGGATCGTCGCATCTTCGGGCTGGAGAACGAGTACGGTGTGACCTGCACGTTCAGGGGGCAGCGCAGGCTGTCCCCCGACGAGGTCGCGCGCTACCTGTTCCGGCGGGTCGTGTCCTGGGGCCGATCGAGCAACGTCTTCCTCCGCAACGGCGCCCGCCTCTACCTCGACGTGGGCAGCCATCCTGAATACGCAACACCCGAGTGTGACAACGTCGTCGAGCTCGTCACGCACGACAAGGCCGGCGAGCGCATCCTCGAAGGGCTCCTCGTGGACGCCGAGAAGCGGCTGCGCGAGGAGGGCATCGCGGGTGACATCTACCTGTTCAAGAACAACACCGACTCCGCCGGCAACTCCTACGGCTGCCACGAGAACTACCTGGTCGGCAGGCACGGGGAGTTCGGCCGGCTGGCGGACGTGCTGATCCCGTTCCTGGTGACGCGGCAGATCGTCTGCGGCGCCGGCAAGGTGCTGCAGACCCCCCGCGGCGCCGTCTACTGCGTCTCCCAGCGGGCCGAGCACATCTGGGAGGGCGTCTCCAGCGCCACCACCCGGTCGCGGCCCATCATCAACACCCGTGACGAGCCGCACGCCGACGCCGAGCGCTTCCGCCGCCTGCACGTCATCGTCGGCGACTCCAACATGAGCGAGACCACCATGCTGCTCAAGGTGGGCGCCACCGACCTGGTGCTGCGCATGATCGAGTCCGGCACGGTGATGCGCGACCTGTCGCTGGAGAACCCCATCAGGGCGATCCGCGAGGTCTCGCACGACATGACGGGCCGGCGGCGGGTGCGGCTGGCCAACGGGCGCGAGGCGTCGAGCCTGGAGATCCAGCAGGAATACCTGTCGAAGGCCAAGGACTTCGTGGACCGGCGTGGCGGCGACGACATCGCGCACCGGGTGCTGGAGCTGTGGGAGCGTACACTGCGCGCGGTCGAGACCGGCGATCTCGACCTGGTCTCGCGCGAGATCGACTGGGTGACGAAATACCAGCTCATCGAGCGTTACCGCAAGAAGTACGACCTGCCGCTGTCCTCGCCGCGGGTGGCCCAGCTCGACCTGGCCTATCACGACGTGCACCGCAGGCGCGGCCTGTACTACCTGCTGCAGAAGCGCGGCTCGGTGGAGCGGGTGGCCTCCGACCTGAAGATCTTCGAGGCCAAGTCGGTGCCGCCGCAGACCACCCGGGCGCGGCTGCGCGGCGAGTTCATCCGCAAGGCGCAGGAGAAGCGGCGCGACTTCACCGTCGACTGGGTGCACCTCAAGCTCAACGACCAGGCGCAGCGCACGGTGTTGTGCAAGGACCCGTTCCGCAGCGTGGACGAGCGGGTCGACAAGCTCATCGCCGGGATGTAGGGCGGCGTTTACCTCGGGCCTACCCGGCGGTCGGGTAGGGTGACGCGAATCTGACGTCTTTTCCGAGGGAAGCGCATGCGCCGCGTTCTGGCCGTTCTGGCCGCGATGCCGTTGATACTGTTCGCCGCCGGGTGCGGCTCCGAGGGCGGCGCGGCGGGCGCCGGTTCCGGCGGGTCGTCCGGGGTCAAGGTCACCGGGAACGTGGGCGCCAAGCCCACGGTGGCCTTCCCCTCCGGCTCGCCGGCCACCAAGTCGTCGTACGAGGTGATCCAGCCCGGCACGGGCACCCAGGTCAAGAGCGGTGACAAGATCATCGTCAACCTGACCGTCTACGACTGGGACGGCAAGACCAACGCCGTCCAGGGCTCGTCGTACGACACCAAGGCCCCCGAGACGATCGCCGTCAACGGGCAGCTCCCGCAGGTGCTGCAGGAGGGCTTCACCAAGGTCAAGCACGGCGGCCGGCTGCTGGCCGTGCTGGCCAACGACTCGCTGGCCCAGCAACAGCAGCAGCAGACCGCCCCGGCCGAGCCGACCAAGGTGTTCGTCATCGACGTGGTCGGCACGCAGCCGCCCGCGCTGAAGGCCGCCACCGGCAAGGAGACCGGGGAGTCGATCAAGGGCGTCAAGGTCGAGAACCCGGGCGGCGAGAAGGCGCCGACGCTCACCACCAAGACCGGCGAGAAGCCGTCGGACAAGCTCGTCGTCAAGACGGTGATCCAGGGCACCGGCGCCAAGGTGCAGCCCGGCCAGACGCTCACCGTGCACTACACGGGCAAGATCTGGGGCAGCGACAAGCAGTTCGACTCCAGCTGGGAGCGCGGGGAGCCGGCCGAGTTCCCGCTCGGGCAGGTCATCCAGGGCTGGCAGCAGGGACTGGCCGGGGTGCCGGTCGGCAGCCGGGTCGTCATGAGCATCCCGCCGGGCCTGGGCTACGGCGACCAGGAGCAGCAGAAGATCCCGGCCAACAGCACGCTGGTGTTCGTGGTGGACGTCCTGGGCGCCTACTGATCCCTGCCCGGCCCACCCTTTCGGGGGATTTGCCGGGTTTGTAGGTGGCCAGCGCGGTAGCATCGCGAGCGCCCGGCGGCAGCGCGCCGCCGGGCGCTCAGCGTGGGAGGGCCGATGCCGCACCGTGCCGTCGCGCCGCTGCTCGCGGCGTCGCTGCTGATCGCCGGCTGCACCGGCGAGCCCGCCGCGGGGCCGGAGCTGACGGTGCGCGGGGCGTTCGGCGCGCGGCCCACCGTCGTCTTCCCGGCCGGCCGGCCCGCCCCCGGCCTCCAGGTGGACGAGCCGGCCACCGGCAAGGGCGCCCGCCTGCGGCCGGACGACGTGGCGGTCGTCCAGTACACCGCGCACGTGTGGGACGGCGGCGGCAACCGCCTGGTCGACTCCAGCTTCACCCGCGGCGCCCCGGCCGCCTTCCCCGTGGGCGGCCTGCTGCCGGGCCTGGACCGCGCCCTGGAGGGCCGCACGGTGGGCAGCAGGGTCGTCGCGGCCGTCCCGCCCGGCGACGGCTTCGGCCCCAACCCGCCACGCGGCGTCGGCCCGTCCGACGAGCTGCTCTACGTCGTGGACATCCTCGGCGCCCACCACAAGGGCGCCTCGGCGGGCGGGCGCGGCGGCTCGCTGGCCGGGGTCGTCGTCGGCGGCGGCGCCCGCCCGGAGCTCCGGGTGCCCCGCACGGCCCCGCCGGCCCGGTTCGCGGCCAAGGTGATCCAGCGGGGCGGCGGGCCGCGGACGCAGGCGGGGCGGCTGGTGGTGGTCCAGTACGCGGGCGCGGTCTGGCGCGGCCGCCGGATCTTCGACACGACCTGGACGACCGGCCGGCCGAAGGCGTTCAAGCTGGGCGACGGCGGCCTGATCAAGGCGTGGGACAAGGCGCTGGTGGGCGTGCCGGTGGGCAGCCGCGTGCTGATGGTCGTCCCGCCGTCCTACGGCTACGGCGCGCCCGGCAGCCCGGAGCACGGCATCAGGGGCTCCGACACCCTGGTCTTCGTCGTGGACGTCCTGGCGGCGTACTGAGGGAGGGCGCGCGGAAAATAGACTCCGCGTGTGAGCACCGACGACCTCGACGCGCTGGCCCTGCTGAACGACCCGGTACGCCGCAGCCTGTACGAGGCCGTCGTCGCCGGCGGCGGCGACGTGGGCAGGGGGCAGGCCGCCGAGGCGGCCGGGGTGTCCAGGACCCTGGCCGGCCACCACCTCGACAAGCTGGTCGAGGCCGGGCTGCTGGAGAGCGGCTTCCGCGCGCCGGAGAAGAAGGGGCCGGGCAGCGGCCGGCCGGCCAAGGTCTACCGCCGGGCCAGGGGCGAGCGCACGGTGAGCCTGCCGCCGCGCGACTACGTCACCCTCGCCTCGGTGCTGGCCGGCGTGGTCGACCTGCTGGGCGCCGAGGAGCAGGCCGAGCAGGTCGCGCGGGAGGCGGGCGTGCGGGCCGGCGGGCGGCACGCGGGCGAGCCGGTGGAGCGGGTGCTGCGGGAGCGGGGCTACGAGCCATACGAGGAGGGCGGGCTGCTGCGGCTGCGCAACTGCCCCTTCCACGTGCTGGCCGAGGAGCAGCCGCTGCTGGTGTGCTCGATGAACCTGGCGCTGTGCCAGGGGCTGCTGCGCGGGCTCGGCGACGACCCCGGGCGGGCGCGGCTGGACCCGCGGCCGGGGGAGTGCTGCGTCGCGCTGTCCGTGCCGCCCGGCGCTTCTAAAACAAATACGGATTGACATAGAAGGCGGAGAGGTGGTGTGCTGGGCGTCATGCATCTCGCTGAGCTCAACATCGCCCACCTGCGCGCGCCCCTCGACTCGGCCGAGCTCGCCGAGTTCGTCGCCCTGCTCGAACCGATCAACACCCTCGCCGACGCCGCCCCCGGGTTCGTCTGGCGGCTGAAGGAGAGCGAGACCGACCCCACCGCGACCGTCGTCCACGACTACGGCGACCACCTGCTGATCAACTTCTCGGTGTGGGAGTCCCTGGAGTCGCTGTGGAACTACGTCTACCGCAGCGCCCACCTGGACGTGCTGCGCCGGCGCAGGGAGTGGTTCCTGCGCATGGCCGAGCCGTACATGGTGATGTGGTGGGTCCCCGAGGGGCACATCCCCTCGCTGGCCGAGGGCATGGCCCGGCTGGAACGCCTCAGGACCGAGGGCCCGAGCCCCGAGGCGTTCACCTACAAGGACTCCTACGCCAGCAGCGAGGCCGCCAGCCTCCCGGCCGCCGCCGAGGCCAGGAAGTAGGCCAGGTCCTCCTCCAGGCCCCGGCCCATCGTCGACAGCCGCACCGGGACGGCCCGCAGCGCCTCGTGCAGGCCGTCCACCGGCACCGGCACCAGCCGGTGCCGCACCGCCAGCAGCTCCGCCTGGTCGCGCACCCGCGTGCCGAACTCGCCCGGCAGGTCCGGCACCGGCACGTCGGCCGGGGCCAGCGCCACCCGGCCGTAGGCGGTCAGCGAGTGGTGCGAGACGCCGTAGTGGCGCTCGCGCCGGTCGCCCTCGCTGACCCGCAGCGCCGCCACCGGCCGGCCCCGCAGCACCCCCGCCGCGTTGACCGCCTCGCCCGCCTGCACCCCCGAGAAACCCCACCGGGTGCCCGAGCCCAGGTTGCCCGGCCCCTGCGCCACGATCGCCACGTCGGCCCCCAGCACGTGCCTGGCCGCCAGCAGCCCCGTGTGCACGGTCACCGCCTCCAGGTCGCCGCCGAGCGCCTGCCCGGTCGTCACCACGCCCGCCAGCCAGCCGAGCTCCCGCAGCCGGGCCGCCGTCATCGAGAACCACGCGGGCAGCGCCCCGCCGTCCTGCATCACGTACGCCACCCGGGTGCCCGGCGCGGCCTCGTACAGGCCGGCCAGGATCGGCGCCAGCGCCGAGTGCAGGTCGGCCACCACGACCGGCATGTCCTCCAGGGAGTCGGCCTCGGCCAGCGCGTCGTGGTGCGGGGAGCCCTGCTCGTCCGCGCCCAGCACCGTGGCCTGCAGCGGCGTGTACCGGGCCTTCACCAGGTGCCCCGGCCCTTGAGGATCTTCCGGCAAACGGTTCGGGACGGCCACCACCATGGCGTAACCTCCCGTACCGAGACCCATCGCGAGCGCGGTCGTGTTGAGCAGCACCTCGTCACCGGGTTCCGGGCGCCCCACCAGCGGGGGGTACGCCAGCGCCCGGCACTCCCCCTCGGGGACGGCGACGTCCAGCTCCACCGCTCCCGGCCACTCGCGCCGGATCCGTACGACCTCGCCCTTGCGCCATCTGATCACGGGGGCAGGGTAGCGTCGATGAAGGAGGAGAGTGAGGCAGATGTCGCGCCGGAAGACGGAACGGTTGCTCAATCTGGTGATCTGCCTGCTCGCCACCCGGCGCCCGCTGTCGGCCGAGCAGATCCGCCAGGCGGTGCCCGGCTACGACCGGGACGGCGACGAGGCGTTCCAGCGCATGTTCGAGCGCGACAAGAACGAGCTGCGCGAGATCGGCATCCCCATCGACGTGGTGCGCGACCCGTGGGAGGACGAGCCGGGCTACCGCATCCAGCGGGAGTCGTACGAGCTGCCGGAGATCACCCTGGAGCCCGACGAGGCCGCCGTGCTCGGCCTGGCCGCGCAGGTGTGGCAGCGGGCCAGCCTGGCCGAGGCCGCCTCGGGGGCGCTGCTGAAGCTGCGCGCCGGCGGCGTGGCCACCGACCAGCCGGTCGGCCCCTCCATCGGCGGGGGCGCCCTGGAGCTGCGGGTGGACACCCGCGACCCGGCCTTCCCCGCGCTGTGGGAGGCCGTGCGCGACCGGCGCGTGGTGCGCTTCGACTACCGCGGGGCCGGCAGCGAGAGCGTGCGCGCCCGCACCGTGGAGCCGTGGGGCGTGGTGAGCCGGCGCGGCCGCTGGTACCTCGCCGGCTACGACCGCGACCGGCAGGCGCCGCGCGCCTTCCGGCTCAGCCGCATCGCCGGGCAGGTCACCTACGTGGGCCGGCCGGGGGCGGTGCGCGTGCCGGAGGGCGTCGACCTGCGGGCCATGGTCGGCTTCCCCGACGAGACGCCCGACGAGCGGGTCGCGGTCGTGCGGGTGCGCCAGGGGGCGTGCGAGGGGGTGCGGCAGCTCGCCAGGGCCGTCCACCCCGGCACCGACGGCTGGGACGAGGCCGAGCTGACCTTCTCCGACCCGGAGCGGCTGGCCGGCTGGATGGCCAGCCTCGGCGCCGACGTCGAGGTCGTCGAGCCGCCGGACGCGCGGGAGGCGGTCATCCGCAGACTGAAGGGGGCCATGACGTGAGTGGATCGGCCGACCGGCTGCCGAGGTTGCTGGCGCTGGTGCCGTACCTGATGTCCCATCCCGGGGCGCGGGTCGGCGAGGTGGCGCAGGTGTTCGGGCTCAGCGAGAAGCAGCTCATCGACGACCTGCAGCTCGTGTGGATGTGCGGCCTGCCCGGCCACACCCCCGGCGACCTCATCGACGTCTCCTGGGACGGCGGCGAGATCATCATCGACAACGCCGACACCATCGCCAGGCCGCTGCGGCTCGGCATCGACGAGGCCAGCGCCCTGCTGGTCGCGCTGCGCATGTTGTCGGCCACCCCCGAGCTCGCGCTGCCGACCGGCGGGGTGTCCGGCGACGCCCTGGCGCGGGTGACGGCCAAGCTGGAGCGGGCCGCCGGCGAGGGCGCGGCCACCGTCAGCAGCCAGGTCGCCGTGGACGTGGACGCCGCCCCCGACGCCCTGCCCCGGGTCCGCGAGGCGCTGACCGGCGGGCGCCGGCTGTCGCTGCGCTACTACGTGCCCGGCCGCGACGAGGTCACCCCGCGCGAGGTCGACCCGACCCGGGTCGTGGTCGTGGACGGCCGCGCCTACCTGGAGGGCTGGTGCTACCGGGCCGAGGCGATGCGGCTGTTCCGGCTCGACCGCATGCTCGGCGTGGACGTGCTCGACGTGCCCGCCGACCCGCCGGCCGAGGCCGAGCCCATCGACGTCACCCGGGGCGTCTTCCGGCCCTCGCCCACCGACGAGCTGGTCGAGCTGGAGCTGAGCGCCGCCGGGCGGTGGGTCGCCGAGTACTACCCGTGCGAGGAGGTCACCGAGCTGGGCGAGGGCCGGCTGCGGGTGGCGCTGCGGGCCCGCGACGAGGACTGGATCCTGCGGCTCGCGCTGCGGCTCGGCGACACCGGCCGGGTCGTCTCGCCGCCCGCGATGGCCGAGACGGTGCGCGAGGAGGCCGAGCGGGCACTGGCCCTGTACGCTCACCGGTCATGACGTGGATCGTGGTGTCGGCCGGGCTCGTCCTGGCCGGGCTGCTCGTGCTGGGGGCGACGGCCGCGCGGGCGGTCGCCGCCGCCCGCGGCCTGAACAGGGAGGTCGCTCAAATTAACCAGCAATTCAGGACGAAACCGGACGGCAAGGGATGAGGCAGCGGCGCCAGGAGCGTACGATCGGGTTTGGACAGCACTCCGCTCACCTGTAAGGACGTCACATGAACTTGGGAGCTCCGGAGATCATCCTGATCCTGGTGGCCTTGGTCCTGCTCTTCGGGGCCAAGAAGCTGCCGGACCTCGCCCGTGGCGTCGGCCGGTCCCTGCGCATCTTCAAGGCCGAGACCAGCAGGATGCACGATGACGACGACGAGCGTCCGACCGTCGTTCAGGCGCAGTCGCAGACCCAGCCCGCGCCCCCGCAGCCGATCCCGGCCGCGCCGGAGGTGTCCGCCGAGGAGCAGGCCCGCCTGCTGGAGGAGCAGGCCGCCCGCCTGCGCGCCGGCGCCCAGGCCGACAAGCGTCCCTGATCCGCCCCCCATCCGCCCCTCGTCCCGAGGACTGACGACCAGATGGCGCTGCTGAAGAAGTCGGGCCCGAAGCCGCCGCGGGACCCCGAAGGCCGGATGCCGCTGATGGAGCACCTGCGGGAACTCCGCAACCGGCTGCTCATCGCGATCGCCGCGGTGGCCGTCGGCCTGATCATCGGCTGGCTCGTGTCCAGCCCGGTCTGGGAGCTGGTCAGGGAGCCCTACTGCCAGACGCCCCAGGCCCGGCAGCTCACCGGCCACTGCAGCCTGACCTACAACGGCATCTTCTCGTCGTTCTTCATCACGCTGAAGATCTCGCTGATGGTCGGCCTCGTGGTGTCCTCGCCGGTCTGGCTCTACCAGATCTGGGCGTTCGTCACCCCGGCCCTCTACCGCAGCGAGAAGCGCTACACGCTGGCGTTCCTCGGGCTGGCGATCCCGCTGTTCGTCCTGGGCGCCTGGCTGTGCTACTTCATCATGGACACCTCGCTGGCGTTCCTGCTGGGCTTCTCGCTCGACGGCACGGTGGCGACCATCTCCATCGACGACTACCTCGACTACGTCCTGATCATGATGGCGATCTTCGGGGTGTCGTTCGAGCTGCCGCTGCTGCTGGTCTTCCTCAACGTCATCGGCGTGGTCTCGCACGCGGCGATCGCCAAGCACCGGCGGCTGGTGGTGTTCCTGATGTTCGTCTTCGGTGCGGTGATCACGCCCGGCGGCGACCCGATCACCATGATGGCGCTGGCGTCGCCGATGATCGTGCTGTTCCTCGCCGCGGAGCTGTTCATGTTCCTGCGCGAGCGCAGGCGGCCGGCCGACGAGTTCGCCGGGCTGTCCGACGACGAGGCCTCCCCGCTGGCCGAGGACGACACCCCACTCGACGACGAGCCGGCCGGCGGGCCGGGCGGCGACGGCAGGTCCTGACGCCGGTCCTGGTACCGGTCCCGGGCGTCCTGGCGCCGGTCCCGGGCAGTCGTGGGGGAGAGGTCCTGGCGAAGGGCGCCGGGAGGGATTCCCGTCGCCCGGTGACAGGCGATAGGTTCCGGACGTGTCCCCCCAAATCGTCCTGCTCGTCAACCCGGCCGCCCGCGGCGGCCGGACCCTGCGCCTGCTCGAACCCGTCGCGCGCCGCCTGCGCGCCGGCGGCGCCGAGCTGTCGGTGATCGTCGGCTCCGACGCCGCCGACGCCCTCGAACGCGCCTGCACCGCCGTCGCCGAGCGGCCCGACGCGCTCGTGGCCTTCGGCGGTGACGGCCTGGTCCACCTGGCCGTGCAGGCCGTGGCCGGCACCGACGTGCCGCTCGGCATCATCCCGGCCGGCACCGGCAACGACATCGCCGCCGCGCTCGGCCTGCCGTGCAAGGACCCCGTGGCCGCCGCCCGCGTCGTGCTGCGCATGAAGACCCGGCTGGTCGACGCCGCCCGCGTCCGCGCCGGGCGGGCCGAGGAGCTGTTCGCCGGGGTCGTGTGCTGCGGGTTCGACTCGCGGGTCAACGAGCGGGCCAACCGGCTCACCTGGCCCGGCGGGCCCGGCCGCTACGTGCGGGCCGTGGCGGGCGAGCTGCGCTCGTTCCGTCCCGTGCCCTTCCGCCTCACGCTGGACGGCGAGGAGGTGATCGAGCGGGAGGCCATGCTGGTGGCGGTGGCCAACACCCGCTCCTACGGAGGCGGCATGCGGGTGTGCCCCGACGCGCGGCCCGACGACGGGCTGCTGGACGTGCTCGTGGTGGAGGCGATCTCCAAGGGCGAGTTCCTGCGGGTGTTCCCGAGCGTCTACCGGGGGACGCACGTGGGGCATCCGGCGGTGTCGATCCGGCGGGCCCGCGGCGTGCGGCTGGAGACGATCGGCGACGCGGCGGGAGACCCGGCGGGCGGCCCGGTGGGTGGCCCAGCGGACGGTTCGGTGGGTGGCCCGATGGGTGGCCCGGTGGGCGGCCCGGTGGACGGCATGGTCGCCTACGCGGACGGGGAGCGGATCGGGCCGGTGCCGCTGGAGTGCGAGGTCCGGCCGGGCGCGCTCCGCGTCATCGCTTGAAATCTACATCGTAAAGGCGTCGGATCGGTCGTTCGCGACTCGGCGGGACGGACCGGAATGGCGGTTTCGGTAGGCTGGCGAGTATGACAACGCCAGCGGAACGCTATGCGGCCTTCCGTCAGAAGCACGCCGACGACGGGGCCGCGCTCGCATCGTTCCGAGGTCTCTACGACTTCGCGCTGGACGACTTCCAGCTCGACGCCTGCCGCGCACTGGAGGCCGGTGACGGCGTCCTGGTGGCGGCGCCGACGGGGTCGGGCAAGACGGTCGTCGGCGAGTTCGCCGTCCACCTGGCCCTGCAGCAGGGCATGAAGTGCTTCTACACCACCCCCATCAAGGCGCTGTCCAACCAGAAGTACAACGACCTGGTCAAGCGGTACGGCACCGCCAAGGTGGGCCTGCTGACCGGCGACAACAGCGTCAACGGCGAGGCCCCCATCGTGGTCATGACCACGGAGGTGCTGCGCAACATGCTCTACGCCGGGTCGGCCACGCTGGCCGGGCTCGGGTTCGCGGTGATGGACGAGGTCCACTACCTGGCCGACCGGTTCAGGGGCGCGGTGTGGGAGGAGGTCATCATCCACCTGCCGGAGTCGGTCCGGCTGGTGGCGCTGTCGGCGACGGTCAGCAACGCCGAGGAGTTCGGCGAGTGGCTGGGCGAGGTGCGCGGCGACACCACGGTGATCGTCGACGAGCACCGGCCGGTGCCGCTGTGGCAGCACATGATGGTCGGCCACCGCATCTACGACCTGTTCGTCAACGACGACCTGACGCCCCGGGTCAACCCCACGCTGATGCGGGTCACCCGCGACGCCGAGCGGCTGACCGCGGGCCGGGGCAGGGGCCGCGGCTACGGCCGGCCGCAGCGGGCCCGCCCGCCCGACCGGGTGCAGGTGATCGAGAAGCTGGACTCCGAGGGGCTGCTGCCGGCCATCACGTTCATCTTCTCCCGGGCCGGCTGCGACGCGGCGGTGCAGCAGTGCCTGCACGCCGGGATCCGGCTCACCACCGACCGCGAGCGGCACGAGATCCGCCAGCTCGTGGACGAGCGCACCGCCCACCTGCCCGACGAGGACCTCGCGGTGCTGGGTTACCTCGAATGGCGCGACTGCCTGGAGCGCGGCCTGGCGGCCCACCACGCGGGCATGCTGCCGGCGTTCAAGGAGGTCGTGGAGGAGCTGTTCACGCGGGGGCTGGTCAAGGCGGTCTTCGCGACCGAGACGCTGGCGCTGGGCATCAACATGCCGGCCCGCAGCGTGGTGATCGAGAAGCTCGACAAGTGGAACGGCGAGACCCACGCCGACCTGACGCCCGGCGAGTACACCCAGCTCACCGGGCGGGCGGGGCGGCGCGGCATCGACGTCGAGGGCCACGCCGTGGTGCTGTGGCAGCCGGGCATGGACCCGCTGTCGGTGGCCGGGCTGGCCGGCACCCGTACCTATCCGCTGCGCTCCAGCTTCCAGCCGTCGTACAACATGGCGGTCAACCTGGTGGGGCAGTTCGGCCGGGAACGCGCCAGGACGCTGCTGGAGGAGTCGTTCGCGCAGTTCCAGGCCGACCGGGCGGTCGTGGGGCTGGCCAAGCAGTTGCGCAAGCACGAGGAGGCCCTGGAGGGCTACCAGGAGGCCATGACGTGCCACCTGGGCGACTTCCCCGAGTACGCGGCGCTGCGGCGGCGGCTGTCGGACCGGGAGGCCGAGCTGTCCAGGCAGCGCGGCGCCGCCCGGCGGGCCGCGGCGGTGCGCTCGCTGGAGGCGTTGCAGCCCGGCGACGTCATCCGGGTGCCGGGCGGGCGGCGCGCGGGGCTGGCGATCGTGCTCGACCCGGGCCGCAACCCGCGCGGGCACGGCCCGAGCCCGCTGGTGCTGACGATCGGCAAGCAGGTCAAGAAGCTCGACCCGGCCGACTTCCCGGTGCCGGTGGAGCCGCTGGAGAAGCTGCGCATCCCGAAGAACTTCAACGGCCGCTCGCCGAAGGAACGCGCCAACCTGGTCTCCACCCTGCTGGCCAAGATCGGCGACCGCGACCTCGGCAAGCCGCCGCGGGTACGCGACCACACCGTGGAGGACGACGAGGTCAACGAGCTGCGCCGGCGCATCAGGCAGCACCCGTGCCACGGCTGCGACCAGCGCGAGGACCACGCCCGCTGGGCCGAGCGCTACTACAAGCTGCTGCGCGAGACCGAGGGGCTGCGCCGCCGCGTGGAGGGCCGCTCGCACGTCATCTCCCGCACCTTCGACCGGATCTGCTCGGTGCTGGAGCAGCTCGGCTACCTCGACGGCGAGACGGTCACCGACGAGGGCCGCCGCCTGGGCCGCCTCTACACCGAGCTGGACCTGCTCACGGCCGAGAGCCTGCGCAACGGGCTGTGGGAGGACCTCGACCCGGCCGAGCTGGCGGCGTGCGTGTCGGCGCTGGTGTTCGAGTCGCGGGCGGCCGACGACGCCCGCCGGCCGAAGATCCCGGCCGGGCGGGCGCAGGACGCGCTGACGGCGATGCTGCGGCTGTGGGGTGAGCTGGAGGGCATCGAGTCCGACCACGGGCTGTCCACGCTGCGGGAGCCGGATCTGGGGTTCGCCTGGGCGGCGTTCCGGTGGACGAAGGGGCACACGCTGGACGCGGTGCTCATGGACGGCGTCAACGGCAACGAGCTGGCGGCCGGCGACTTCGTCCGGTGGATCAAGCAGCTGATGGACCTGCTCGGCCAGCTCCAGAACGCGGCCGCGCCGGGCAGCAGGATCAGGCAGACGGCGGGCAAGGCGGTGGACGCGATGCGGCGCGGCGTGGTGGCGTACTCGTCGCTGACCTGACCCCGCGCCGCCGGTGGAGGCGAAGGCGGCGGTGACGGCGACGAAGGCCCGGTGCCCGTGACGGCGGGCGCCGGGCCTTTTCCGCGCGTGCCGCTCAGTCGTCGTGGACGAGGCCCGCGATGGCGAGCGCCAGGCCGGCCAGGCCGGTGACCAGGGCGGCGACGGTCAGGGCGGCCCCGTCGAAGACCAGGTGGAGCAGGCCGAAGTCGCGGTCGAAGAAGTGGCGGGCGACGAACGCGCCGAAGCCCTGGATCATGAGGAGCGCACCGAGGATCGTCATGCGCCCATCGTGGTGACGGGCGGCGGCGCGCCGCATCGGGCGAAAGTAGCGGGCGGGGTGACTTACGGCCAGGTCAGCGGGTGCGGCCCGCGCCGGACGGGGCGCGGGGCGGGGCGCGGGGTGGTGCGGGGCCGGCGGGGAGAAACGGCATTGGCGGCCGCATTGCTGTTCCTTGGTTAATTTACTTGTTTGCGGCGTGTTTAACGATGATTCAACAGCGCCTTTCCTGGCGGGCTTTACCGGTCAAACTTCGCGACCTTCTTCTGAAATGTCGTGATTTATGCGAATTGAGCGGGTAGCGTCCGAATTGTCAAGTGTTCAGCCGTTCAACGGGGGAGGAACCATGGCGAACATGCAGCTCACACACGTAGGCCACCAGCAGGGCTGGGGCTGCCGACGACGTCGCTGGCGCCGCCGCTGGTACTGCGGTCGGCGCAGGTGGGGAGGCTGGGGGTGCTAGAAGCGCCCCGTGAGAGCCGGCGGCTCAGCCGCCGGCTCTCCTTTGCCGCCTCCGGCCGCGAGCTCGCACCGGCGATCGCCCTTCGCCGGACCTTCCGGGAGTTCTGGCCGGACACCCGCGGGCTGCGGCCGCTGTTCGTGGCCGGAGTGCTGGCCGCCGTCCTGGCCGCGCTGTGCGAGGTCGCGGCGATCCGCCTGTTCGGCCACATCACCGACCAGGTGCTCGCCACCCGGCGGCTCGGGGCCTTCTGGGCTCCCGCGCTCGGCTGGCTGGGGCTCGCCGCGGTCGCCGGGGCGGCGTCCTTCGCCGGGACGTACGCCACCGCGCTCGGCGCCGAACGCCTCCTGCTGAGGCTGCGCGACCGGATCTTCGGCCACCTGCAGACCCTCACGCCCGACTACGCCGAGAACCGGCGGCTCGGCGACCTCATCGCCCGCCTCACCGACGACGTCGAGGCCATCGAGGAGCTCGTCGGCTCGGGGCTGGTCAAGGCGGTCACCACGGCCGCGAGCGTGGTGTTCTTCGCCGGGGCCGCGTTCCTGGTCCGCTGGGACCTGGCGCTCGTCACGCTCGCCCTGATCCCGGCGTTCCTGCTGGTCTCGAAGGTGTTCGCGGCCAGGTTCAGGAGCGCGGCGGCGCGCGAGCGGCACAGCAACGGCGCCATGAACAGCGTCCTGGAGGAGGGGCTGGCCAACCAGCCGCTGGTGCAGGCGTACAACCGGCAGCGCGACGAGGCGCGCCGGCTGCACCGCGAGGGACGGACGTGGCTGCGCGCCAACCTGTCGCAGGCGTGGCTGTCCGGCCTGTACGGCCCCGTCGTGCAGGTGATCGAGACCGTGTGCCTGATCGTCGTCCTCGGCGTCGGCGCCTGGGAGATCACCACCGGCCGGCTGACCATCGGCGGCCTGCTGGCCTTCGCCGCGTACCTGGCCCTGCTCTACCCGGCCGTCCAGGGCCTCGGCGAGCTGGCCCTGACCGTGTCGGAGGCGGCCGCCGGATCCGACCGGATCATCGAGGTGCTGGAGGCCCGGCCCGCCGTCACCGACGCGCCCGCCGCCGTCGCCGCCGGACGCGGGCGCGGGCACGTGGAGTTCGACGGGGTCGGCTTCGCCTACCCGGGACGGCAGGCGCGGCCCGCGCTGCGCGGGGTGTCCTTCACCGCCGCGCCGGGCGACGTGCTCGTGATCACCGGGCCCAGCGGGGCGGGCAAGTCCACGCTGGCCAAGCTGCTGCTGCGCTTCTACGACCCGGACGAGGGCCGCGTCCTGCTGGACGGCGCCGACATCCGGGGCCTGACGCGCGAGTCGCTGCGCGAGAACGTCACCGTGCTCCACCAGGAGACGATGTTGTTCTCGGGATCGGTGCGCGACAACATCGCCTACGGGCGGCCCGGCGCCTCCCTGGAGGAGGTCATCAGGGCCGCCGAGACGGCCGGCGTGCACGACTTCGTCAAACGGCTGCCCCAGGGCTACGACACGCCGGTGGGACAGCGGGGACGGCTGCTGTCCGGCGGGCAGCGGCAGCGGATCGCGATCGCCAGGGCCGTCCTGCGCGACGCGCCGGTGCTGGTGCTCGACGAGCCCATGACCGGGCTGGACGAGGAGACGGCCGCGCAGGTCATGGGGCCGCTGGGCCGGCTCATGGCCGGGCGGACGACGATCCTCATCACGCACGACCTGCGGCACGTGCCCGCCGGGGCACGCGTGATCGGGCTGCGGCCCGTGCCCAGGCGGGAGCGCATCCGCCTCAAGCGCCCTGGCCTCGCGCGGCCCGCCCGCGCCAGGACGGCGTCCGCGGGCCGCGCCGCCCGCCGGCCGGGCCGGCACACGGTGGTGGAGCCCGGCCCGGGGCCCTAGGCGGGGCGCGGCGCCCGCGCGGGCACCCGTCCTCGTCCGGGGGCGGGTGCTCCGTTTGAGGGCTGTATGTCCGGCGGGCGCGCCGGTAGAATCGGAGAGATCCCTCCGGTTGCTTCCAGGGCGGGTGGAGCGCATGGGCGATGACCACAGCACGGCCAGGCCGTTGCGGGTGGACGCCCGCCGCAACCGCGAGCGGGTGCTGCAGATCGCCCAGGAGGCCCTCGCCAGCGACGGGCTGACCATCTCCTTCGACGAGATCGCCCGCCGCGCCGGGTTCGGCGTCGGCACCGTCTACCGGCACTTCCCGACCAGGGAGGCGCTGTTCGAGGCGGTGCTGCTGGGCCGCATGGAACGGTTCGTGGCCGACGCCAGGGCCCTGGCCACCGCGGAGGACCCGGGGCGCGCGTTCTTCGGCTGGTTCCGCGCCGTGGTCGAGCAGGCGTCGGCCAACCAGGCGCTGTGCGACATGCTGGAGGGCGGCCAGGGGCCGGCGTTCCGCAGCGGGACGGCGCTGGAGGCGGACTTCGCGGCGGCGCTCGGCCGGCTGCTGCAACGGGCGCAGCGCGGCGGCGCGGTACGGGCCGACCTCGTGACCGAGGACGTGCTCGACCTGCTGCGCGGCTGCCTGACCGCCGAGCGGCGGGCCCGGGCCAGGGGCGGCGGCGTGCCGATGGCGGAGGTCGTCTGCGACGGCATGCGCGCCCACCGGGGCTGAACCCCCGGCCCGCCCCAGAGGCTCAGCCGAGGGCGAAGCGGACCTCGCGGGTGGCCGGGTCGGCCTGCGTCAGGCGTACGGTGACCCGCTCGCCCAGGGGGAGCGTCCCGTCGCAGCGGGCGATCACCGCGGGATCGGCGAGCTGCACCTGCCCGCCGCCGCGCCGCTCGTCCACGTCGATCACCACCGCCTCGAACGCCTCCCCGATCCGCTCCCGCAGCAGGAACGCCTCCACCAGGTCCACGCACGCCCGCTCCACCGCCGAGGCCCGCCGCCCGGAGGCCGCCATCAGCCCCGGCAGCTCGGCCAGCCCCGCCCGCACGTCGGCGGGCACCGGCTCGCCCGCCGCGACCGCCAGGCACACCTCGGTCGCGTACCGGTCGGCCAGCCGCCGCAGCGGCGCGGTGACGTGCGCGTACGGTGCCGCGACCGCCGAGTGCCCCGCCTCCTTCGGCGGCGCCCCGTCGAACGCCTCGTACCCGGAGCCGCGCAGCAGCACCCGCGACTCGTGCAGGAACGCCGCCTGCTGCGGGTTCTTCGGGTCGAGGTCGTGCACCACTTGGCCGTAGCCGGCGCCGTCGGGCCAGGGCACGCCCAGCGCCCCCGCCACCCGCCGGACCTTGGCCAGGTCGTCCGGCCGCGGCGCGGGCAGCACGCGCAGCACGCCGACCTCGGCGTCCAGCATCATCGCGGCGGCGGCCATGCCGGTCAGCAGCGAGATCTGCGCGTTCCACGCCTCGGCCGGCAGCGGCAGCCGGAACTCCAGCCGGTAACCGCCGTCGGCGGGCACCACCTCCTGGTCGGGCGTGGGAAGGGTGACGCCGCCGCGCTCGCGCTCCAGCTCCAGCCGCAGCCGCCCGATCTCGGCCAGCAGCCCGAGCACGCCGTCGGCGGTGCCGGTGTCGACGGCGGCCTGCACGTAGGCGTAGTCGAGGCGCTCGCGGCTGCGGACCAGGGCGCGCTGCACGTCGGCGCCGACCGTGCGGCCGTCGGAGTCCAGGTCGATCCGCCACACCGCGGCCGGGCGCGGCACGCCGGGCAGCAGGCTGGCCGCGTCCTCGGACAGGACCTTGGGGTGCAGCGGGACCTTGCCCTGCGGCATGTAGACGGTCTCGCCCCTGGCCCGAGCCTCGGCGTCGATGACGCCGCCGGGGCGCACGAACGCGCCCACGTCGGCGACGGCGTACCAGACCCGGTAGCCGGCGCGCAGCCGCTCCAGGTGGAGGGCCTGGTCGAGATCCATCGAGCCGGGCGGGTCGATGGTGACGAACGGCAGCTCGGTGAGGTCCTTGCCGTCGAGCCGCGGCACCTGCGCCACCCACGCGGCCTCGTCGAGCACCGCGGCAGGGAAGTCGGCGGGCAGCGCCAGCTCTCGCCTGATCCGGTCGAACCCGTCTTCCAGCTTCAGGGGTATCTCATGGGGAACCTGAATCGTCGACACGGGCACAACCTACCGGGAGCACCGGCCGCCCCGATCAGGTCAGGTGGCCGTCGAGGCCGGTGATCCGCAGCAGCCGCTCCATCCGGGGCGGGACGTTCGCCAGGCGCACCGGGGTCCGCTGGCGGGCGGCCTGCCGGTGGACGGAGACGAGGAGGCCGAGCCCCGCCGCGTCGATGAAGGACAGGCGGCCGACCTCGATGACCAGCGCGTCGCCGCGCCGCCCGCGCCCGGCCTCGCGCAGCAGCTCCAGCAGGTGGCTGCGCAGCAGCTCGGTGGTGGCGATGTCCAGCTCTCCGGAGACCGCGACCGTGACGGTCCCGTCGTCGCGGCTGGTGCTGAGGTGCAGAGGATCCATGTCCGGCTCCGCGCTCTGTGCGGGCCGGGACATCACTGGTGCCGCGGACCCGCCTTTTGCCGTCGTGCCCCCGATGCCGCCGCGGTCACCGACCGCGACTGCCTGTTTCCGGAAAGGAGTGTAGTAGCGGGCCGGGATCGTCGAGGGGGGCGTGAGGGATCCCGGTGGACAAGAGAAGTCCTCAGGAATACAAATCCGGTGTCCCGGTGGAGAATCATCACACCGGGCACGCGCGGGCGGCGGTCACGGGCGGTGGTCTTGGACGGCGCTCGTGGACGGTGGCCGTGGGCGGTGGTCGCGGCCGGTGGTCGCGGGCGTCAGCGGGGCCGGAGGCCGAGCATCAGCAGGTCGCACAGGGCGTCGAAGTCGCGCTCGACGCCGGGGTCGTCCCACGCGGCGGCGTGGGCCGGGTCGTGGAAGCGGGCTGTGGCGTGGAAGACCGCGCGGGCCGTGGCGGCGGGGTCGGGCGCGGCCAGCTCGCCGCGGGCGGCCCCGGTGGCGATGATCTCCTGGAGCTGCCCGGTCAGGTCGGCGAGATGCCGCTCGACCACCGCGCTGGACTCGTTCACCAGCACCGTGTACGTGGCGAACAGCTCGGGGTCGTCCAGCGCCTTCGCGCGCTTGGCGGCGAACAGCGCGCGCAGCCAGTCGCGCAGGCGGGTCTCGGCGGGCCCGTCCGCCGCCATGACGACGGCCAGGCCGGCGTGCGACTGCTCCAGCCAGCGCTGGGTGACGGCCTCGCGCAGGGCCGTCTTGCTGGGGAAGTGCCGGTAGACGCTGCCGTGGCTGACGCCCAGGGCCCGGGCGACGTCCACGACGGTGGCCTTGGCGGGGCCGTAGCGGCGCAGGACGTCTTGGGCCGCCGCGAGGATCTGCTCAGGCGTCAGAATGCCATCTGTCATATTCCCAATTCTGTCAGCAGGCGGCCGATGGGCGGGCCGTCGCCGGTTGTGTGCCGTTTTACCTTTTCCGCCGGCGGCGGCGGGGCGTCTACTGGGACCGGACGGCGGCACGAGGAGGTGCGACGGCCGGTCCGGGGGAGGCCGGTCGCGCGTCGCGCCCCGACGCCGCCGTCCTGAAGGGGGCACCCGGGGGAACCGTCCCTCCGGTGGCGGACGCCGCTGGAGGGACGGGCGGGGGATTTTGCGGAAATATGCGCCTTTGCGAGGAAAGATCACACTACGCTGCTGCCCCGGCAGGTACGAGGGGGTGGCGCGTCGTGTGGATCGCAGTCGCAGTGCCGGTCGCCGTCGTCATGGGGATCGTGCTCTGGTGGCTTCGCCGTGACCGGGCCGGCACGGGGGGCGGCGGGGGCGGGTTCGCGGCCGGGCGGCCGAGCGGATGGCGGCTGGGGCTGGCGCCGGAGGCCGAGGCCGCGTTCATGGAAGGGCTGGGGGCCCACCACGACGCCGGCGAGGAGCTGCGGCCGGACTGGGAGCGGGGCGTGCTGTGGGCCGGCTCGCCGCCGCGGCTGATCTCCCTGCGGCTGCTCGCCGACGGCTTCGCCGCGCTGGGGGAGGCCGCGCTGCACGACCCGCAGGGCGCGGTCGCGGGCCTGATGGCCGAGCACGCCGCCACCGAGCGGCCGGGCGTCCTGCACCTGCGCGCCGCCCCTGCCACCGCCGCCGGGTGGCCGGCGGACGGCGTGGACGGCGTGAACGGCCTGGACGGCCCGGACGGCCCGGACGGCCCGGACGGCCTGGACGGCGTGGACGGCCTGGACCGGGCCGCTTTCGCCCAGGCCGCCCTGGAGGCCGCCTGCCCGGCGGGCACCCGGGGCGTCGAGGGCCACGCGGCCGACGGATGGCTGCAACTCACCGTCACGCCCCTGCCGACCGAAGAGTCCCCCGTCGACGCTGGCTCGTCCGGGGAGGGGACGGGTGGGGATCCCGGCCCGGGCGGGGAGCGGTCCGGCGGGGCCGGTCGTCCCGGGGAGCGGCTCGCCGCCGGTGCTGGCTCGTCCGGGGAGAAGGGGCGTGGGGACGCCGGTCGGGGTGGTGAGGGGGCGGTCGCCGTCGCGGCGCGGGGGAACACACTGCTGCTGGATCTCGGGCGGGTGCTGGAGCTGTACCTGGAGGCGCGCGAGAAGCGGCCCGAGGCGGCGGTGGGGGAGCTGCTGCGCGAGGTGGTCCACGGCGTGGTCGCCGCGGATGGCCCGGGCCTGACCTGGGTGTGGCCTCCCACCGAGGAGGAGCGCCGGGCCGTCCTGGCGGCCCGCGCCGCCGAGCCGCGCTGACCGCTGGGACGGGCTGACCGCCGGGACGGGCTGACCGCCGGGACCGGCTGGTCACCGAGCCGCGCTGATCACCGGCCGCCTGGCCGCGCTGAGCGCCGGGACCGGCTGGCCACCGGCCGCACTGATCACCGGCCGTGCTGGTCACCGGCCGTGCTGGGTGGCGGGGTCGTGGGGGGTCAGCCGGTGTTCTCGGCGCGGCCCTCGCGCCAGTACCCCATGAACGCCACCGCGCGCCGGTCCATCCCGCGTTCGGCCACGAGGTGGCGGCGCAGCGTCTTGATCACGCCGGCCTCGCCCGCGAGCCACGCGTACAGGGAGTCGGCGGCCTCCTCCTGCGGGACCTCCCACAGCTCCTCGGCGTCCACGTCGACGTCCTGGAAGGCGCCGGGCTCGGCCGCCGGGGCCGGCAGCAGCCGCCCGGCCGCGGCGCGGACCGCGGGGACGAGCTGCCCGCCGCGCCGGCCGCCGTTCCTGGCCAGCCAGCCGACCCGCACCGAGCAGGAGGTCTCCACGGGCAGGAAGTCGTCCTCGCAGGGCACCTCCATCAGCGCCTCGCCGGACACCCCGGCGGGCAGCCGCTCCAGGACGGAGCAGATGGCGGGCACGGCGGTCTCGTCCCCGGCGATCAACACGGTGGTGTTGCCCGCCGGCGGCCGGAACTCCAGCCCGCCGTGGACCCCGTCGTGCCGGGCGTCGGGCCCGAAGAGCACGGCGACGTCGCCGGGCTTCGCCTGCTCGGCCCAGCGGGCGGCCGGGCCGCCGTCGGGGTGCATGACGAGGTCCACGTCCACCTCGCTGGCGTGCGAGCGCACCCGGCGCGCGGTGTAGGTGCGCATCGGGTTGCGCCTGGCGTCGTCGAGCTGCCGCCATTGCGCGTACCAGTCCGGCCCGGACGGCAGGTGATCGACGCCGCAGCCCGGCAGCGGCAGGAACAGCTTGACGCGCTGGTCGAAGCCGTTGTCGGCGAAATGCTGGAGGTCGTCCCCGGTGAACGTCACCCGCAGGAACGACGGGCTCAGCCGCTGCAGCCGCTCGACCCGGACGTGGAACATGTGAAAGGGCTGGATCATCCCCGACTCTCCCAAGGCGTTAGGTGAGCCTAACCTAAACGATCGGCGGGGCATCTGAACACCTCACGGAAAGTGCCGGGCCGGATGCGCGGCGGAATGGCGGCAGGTCGGCGCCGCTCCGCCGCCCTCGGCGCGGCTCGGGCCGCCCGTCCCGCACGGAGCCCCGCCGGCGATCGTCCCGCCTTCGGTAGCGTCGGGTCCGATCACACCCCTGAACCCTGTCGCGCGAGGAGCCCCACGTGTCCCCCTTGATCCTCTCCGCCGCGGGCGCCGCCCTGCTGCTCGACGCCTCCGGCCCCGGCCTGCCCCGGGTGTGCCACTTCGGCGCCGGCCTCGGCACGCCCGACGGCGCCGAGCTGGCCCCCGCGCTGGCGTCCCTGGCGGCCGCGCCGCCGCTGCTGCCCGCCCAGGGCGACGGCTGGTACGGCCGGCCCGGCCTGGCGGGATCGAGGGACGGCGAGCACTGGCCGGTGCGCTGGGCCCTGGAGCGCGTGGACACCTCGGCGGCGCCGGGCGCGGGCGGCACGGTGAGGGTCGCCGCCGCCGACGAGCGGGCCGGCCTGGCGCTGGTGAGCGAGCTCGCCATGGACGCGGGCGGGCTGGTGACGCTGCGGCACACGGTGACCAACACCGGCGCCACGCCGTACCGGCTGGCGGGCCTGGCGTGCGCGCTGCCGGTGCCGGCGCGCGCCGCCGAGCTGCTGGACTTCACCGGCCGCTGGGCGCTGGAGAAGGTGCCGCAGCGCAGGGCGTTCGGGCACGGGGTGTGGGCTAGGGAGAGCCGGCGCGGCCGCACCGGGCACGACGCCACCGGCCTGCTGGTCGCCGGCACGCCGGGGTTCGGGTTCGGCGCGGGCGAGGTGTGGGCGGTGCACGCCGGGTGGAGCGGCGACCACGTCCACTACGCCGAGCGGCTGCAGGAGGGGGCGGCGCTGCTGGCCGCGGGCGAGCTGCCCGAGCCCGGCGAGATCGTCCTCGCGCCAGGGGAGGGCTACAGCACGCCGCTGGTGTACTTCGCCTGGTCGGGGGAGGGTCTGGACGGGGCGAGCGCCCGGCTGCACGACCACCTGCGGGCCGCCCGGCCGCTGCCGGTCCGGCCGGTCACGCTCAACAACTGGGAGGCGACCTACTTCGACCACGGCCTGGACCGGCTGCTGGAGCTGGCCGGCCGGGCCGCCGCGGCCGGGGTCGAGCGGTTCGTGCTCGACGACGGCTGGTTCCGCCACCGCCGCCACGACCGGGCCGGCCTCGGCGACTGGTACGTGGACGAGGACGTCTGGCCCGGCGGCCTGCACCCGCTGGCCGAGCGGGTGCGCGCGCTCGGCATGCAGTTCGGCCTGTGGTTCGAGCCGGAGATGGTCAACCCCGACTCCGACCTGGCGCGGGCGCACCCCGACTGGATCCTCGGCCGCGCCGAGCGCACCCCGCCGCCGCAGCGCAACCAGCAGACGCTCGACCTGGCCCGCCCCGAGGCGTACGCGTACCTGCTGGAGCGCCTGGACGCGCTGGTCACCGAGTACGCCCTCGACTACATCAAGTGGGACCACAACCGCGACATCGCCGAGCCCGTCCACGACGGCGTGCCGGGCGTGCACGCCCAGACCCTGGCCACCTACCGGCTGCTGGACGAGCTGCGCCGCCGCCACCCCGGGCTGGAGATCGAGTCGTGCTCGTCGGGCGGCGCCCGCGTCGACTACGGCATCCTCGCCCGCACCGACCGGGTGTGGACCTCCGACAGCAACGACGCCCTGGACCGGCAGGCCATCCAGCGCTGGACCGGGCTGCTGGTGCCGCCGGAGCGGATGGGGGCCCACGTCGGCGCGCCGCTCGACCACGTCACCGGCCGGGCGCTGCCGCTGGCCTTCCGCGCCGGCACCGCGCTGTTCGGCCACATGGGCGTGGAGTGGGACCTGACCTCGGCGAGCGAGGCGGAGCTGGAGGAGCTGGCCGCCTGGATCGCGCTGCACAAGCGGCTGCGGCCGGTGCTGCACGCCGGGCGGGTGGTGCGCGCCGACCACCCGGACCCCTCGGCGCTGCTGCACGGCGTGGTGCTGCCCGAGCGGGCGGTGTTCGGGTACGTGCAGCTCACCTCGCGGGCCGAGTCGGCTCCCGCGCCGCTGCGGCTGCCGGGGCTCGACCCGGCCGCGCGGTACGAGGTGCGGGTGGCCGGGCCGGTGCCCGCCGGGGCGGCGATGCCGGCGTGGGCGGCCGGGCCCGTACGGCTGCCGGGGGCCGCGCTGGCCGGGCCGGGGCTGCCCGCCCCGGCGCTGCGGCCCACGTCGGTGCTGGTCATCGAGGTGGAGCGGGTCTAGGCGTGGTACGGGTAGGGGGCGGGGACGGGGCGCCAGGCGGCCCAGTCGATGCGGACGCGCTCGCTCCGCTCCCGGTCCACCTTGACGGGCAGCACCACGCCGGGCACCACGAGGCCCATCGGCAGGCGCGGCAGCGTCTGCCGGTGCGTGACCCGGTAGGCGCGCCCGTCGGCGGCGCGGACGCTGAGCACGAAGCTCACCACCGGCTGCTCGTTGACCGACATGCCGGTGTCGGCCATGGCCTCCACGACCGCCTGCGCCGCGACGCCCGTGGCCAGCAGCCGCTGCCCGCGCCGCGCGACGACGAGGAACGGCACCCAGACGGCCGCCATGACGAGGATCGTCGCGCCCGTGATCGCCATCGGCATCCAGATTCCCGTGCTCACTGTTTCCCCAGTTCTCCCGCTTTCCGATGTTCTTGGAGATTTCTACTCATACGCATTTGCACGCCGCTTGAACACCGGTTGCGAGCGGCTGGCCCCACCAGGGACGGCCTCCGGCGAGAACGAATATCGCTTGAGCGAAAAGCCCGGTAGCCTTCCTCTCGAATCACGACAAACCACCCACTCTCGGGAGCACATCTTGACCGCTCACGGCGACGTCGGCCGGCACCGCATGGAGGCGATCCTGCGGGCGCAGGAGGAGACGATCCTCAAGCGCTGGCTCGACACCGCGGGGGCCACCGTCGGCGGCCGGGCCGACCGCGGCGCGCTGGCCGGCCGGCTGCGCGACATCTACCAGGCCCTGCTCCAGTCCGTGGGCGAGGGCGGCGACGCCAGCGATCTGCGCGGCCTGCTGGCCGACCTGTCCCGGGCCCAGGCCAGGGAGGGCTTCACGCCGTCGGAGACCGCCGTCGTGGTGTTCAGCCTCAAGGAGGCGGTCTACGGGCTGGTCGAGAGCCAGGACGACACCGACGCGCTGCGCGGCTACATCTGGCTGTCCCGCTACATCGACGACCTCGGCCTGTTCACGTTCGAGACCTTCGTCAGCGCCCGGGAGAAGATCATCTCCGACCAGGCGGAGCAGCTCCTGGAGCTGTCCACGCCGGTGGTCAAGCTCTGGGACGGCATCCTGGCGGTGCCCCTGGTCGGCACGCTCGACTCCGCGCGTACGCAGGTGGTCATGGAGAAGCTGCTCCAGGGGCTGGTGGACACCGGCTCCGAACACGCCGTGATCGACATCACCGGCGTGCCGGCCGTGGACACCCAGGTCGCGCAGCACCTGCTCAAGACCGTGGTGGCCGCCCGGCTGATGGGCGCCGAGTGCGTGATCTCCGGCATCCGCCCGCAGATCGCCCACACCATCGTCACCCTCGGCATCGAGTTCGGCGACATCGTCACCAAGTCCTCGCTGGCCGACGCCCTGGCCTACGCGCTGCGGCAGAGCGGCGTGCAGATCTCGCAGGGGCCGGACAAGCACGTCGTCGTGGGGCTGGAGCGCGGCTGATGGAACGTGTTCCCGTTCTCAAGCTCGGTGACCTCCTCATCGTCTCCATCCAGATCGACCTGCAGGACCAGAGCGTGCTGATGCTGCAGGAGGACCTGGCGGACGCGATCGTCGAGAGCGGGGCCCGAGGTGTGATCATCGACATCACCGCCGTGGAGATCGTCGACTCCTTCATCGGGCGCATGCTCGCCACCATCGCCTCCATCTCGCGCATGCTGGACGCCGAGACCATCGTCGTCGGCATGCGCCCGGCGGTGGCCATCACGCTGGTCGAGCTCGGCCTGTCGCTCGGCGGCGTGCGTACCGCGCTCAACCTGGAGAAGGGCGTGGCCATGCTCAAGGACCGCGGCGGACCCGGCACGGCAGTGGTGCCCGGGCGATGACGCCGGTCATCGAGCTAGCGATCGCGGGCAACAGCGATGTGGTCATCGTCCGCCAGCAGGTGCGCAACAGCGCCCAGCAGGTCGGCCTGTCGCTGGTGGACCAGACCAAGCTGGTCACCGCGGCCAGCGAGCTGGCCCGTAACGCCCTGATCTACGCCGGGGGCGGCCGGGTGCGCATCGAGGTCGTCAACAACGGCCTGCGCGACGGCCTGCGCCTGGACTTCACCGACGAGGGGCCCGGCATCCCGGACCTGGAGCAGGCGCTCACCGACGGCTGGAGCACCGGGGGCGGGCTGGGGCTGGGGCTGAGCGGCTCGCGGCGGCTGGTGGACGAGTTCGATCTGGAGTCGAAGCCCGGAGAGGGGACGCGGGTGACGGTGACCAAGTGGGCCAGATGATCCGCTCCAGGGACGAGCCCTGGATCCGCGTCGAGGACGCGAGCGCCATCGGAGCCACCCGCAGGGCGGCGACGGCGCTCGCCGAGGCGTGCGGCTTCGACGAGCACGACCGCGGCCGGGTGGCCGTCGCCGTCAGCGAGGCGGCCTCCAACCTGGTCAAGCACGCCGTCGAAGGCACGATGCTGATCCGGCCGCACCCGGAGGCGGACGCCGCCGTCGAGGTGATCGCCCTGGACAAGGGCCCGGGCATCCGCGACCTGACCCGCGCGGTGCGCGACGGCTACTCCACCACGGGCACGCTCGGCCTGGGGCTGGGCGGCATCACCCGGATGGCCTCGGTCCACGAGGTCTACTCGCTGCCCGGCCGCGGCACCGTGGTCAGCATGTGCTTCACCGCGACCGACGAGCCGCCGCCCCCGCTGCGCATGAGCGGGCTGACCCGGCCCATCGGGGAGGAGGTCGTCTGCGGCGACGCCTTCGCCTACGTCGAGGACGGCGGGACGGCGGTCGGCCTGCTCTGCGACGGCCTGGGCCACGGCGTGGCCGCGGCCGCCGCCTCCCGGGAGGCGGTGCGGGTCTTCCAGGACCACCACGATCTGCCCGTGACGCAACTGCTGGAGCGCATCCACCGCGCCCTCGCCGGCACCCGGGGCGGCGCCGTGGCCATCGCCCGGCTCGACCGGGAGCGCGGCCTGGTCCGCTACGGGGGCCTGGGCAACATCTCGGGCTGGATCGTCCACGGCGAGGGCCGGCAGGGCATGGTCTCGATGCCGGGCATCGCCGGGCACCAGCGCAGCCGGCTGCGCGAGTACGAGTACGCCCTTCCGCCGCGCGCCCTGCTCGTCCTGCACTCCGACGGGCTGTCCGACCGGTGGGACGTCGCCTCCTTCCCCGGCCTGCCCGCGCGTTCCCCGGTGGTCGTGGCCGCCACCCTGCTCAGGGACGCGGGCACGCGCAGGGACGACGCGACCGTGCTCGCCATGAGAACGGCCCCATGAGGAGAGCCCGATGACGCCCGCGCGGCTGGCCACGGTCACGGTCGGCGACGACCACGGCGTCTTCGCCATGCGCCGGGTGGGCCGCGAGGTCGCCGCCGCGCTCGGCATGTCGGAGCAGGACCAGATCCGGGTGGCGACCGCGCTCAGCGAGCTGGGCCGGGAGATCGTGATCGAACGCGAGGCCGGCATGCTCGTCACCTTCGCCCTCGACGTCGGCGACCTCGTGGTGGAGATCGGCTTCCCCGAGGACCTCGGCGGGCACAACTCCGGCGGCGTGGTCATGGCCAGGAGGCTCATGGACGTGGTGGACAGCGCCCGGCCCGGCCGGGTGGTCATGCGCAAGCGGCTGCCGGGCGGCGCCTCCACGCTGTCGATCGCGCAGGTCCGGGCCGTGGTCGACGCCCTGGCGCCGGCCAGCACCATCGACGAGCTGCGCCAGCAGAACCACGAGCTGGCCAGCACCCTGGAGGCGGTCCGCCAGCTCAACGCCGAGCTGGAGGAGACCAACCGGGGCGTCATGGCGCTGTACAACCAGCTCTCCGCGGAGCTGGAGGAGACCAACCGCGGGGTCGTCGCCCTCTACGCCGAGCTGGACGAGAAGTCGATGCAGCTGCGCGAGGCCAGCGACGCCAAGAACCGCTTCTGGGCCACGGTCAGCCACGAGCTGCGCACGCCGCTCAACTCCATCATCGGCCTGGTCCGGCTGCTGACCGGGCCGGGCGGGGAGCCGCTGGGCGAGGAGCAGGCGCGGCAGGTCGAGCTGATCGGCTCCTCGGCCGAGACCCTGCTGGCCCTGGTCGGCGAGCTGCTGGACATCGGCAAGGCCGAGTCGGGACGGCTCGACCCGCAGCTGACCACCGTCGATCTCGTCACCCTGTGCGAGCGGCTGCGCATGACCATCTGGCCCGCCCGGGGCACCGAGCGGGTCACGCTGAGCGTGCGGGTCCCGCCGCCGCCGTTCACCACGCTGGCCGACGAGGCGATGCTCACCAGGATCCTGCGTAACCTGCTGGCCAACAGCCTGAAGTTCACCCAGGAGGGCGAGGTGGTGCTGGAGGTGGCCCGTGACACGGCGGCCGGCGAGACGGTCTTCACCGTCACCGACACCGGGATCGGCATCCCCGCCGAGCACCTGGAGCGGGTCTTCGAGGAGTTCTACCAGGTGCCGGGGCCGGCGCAGACCCGGGCCAAGGGCACCGGGCTGGGCCTGCCGTACGCGCGGCGGCTGGCCCAGGCGATGGGCGGCACGCTCAGGCTGGACAGCACCGTCGGCGAGGGCACCAGGGCGGTGCTCCGGCTGCCGCACGAGCCGGACGACGTCCCCGTCGTGCGCCGTATCCTCCTCGCCGACGACGACGAGGACTTCCGCGCCGGGGTGCGCCGCATGCTCGTCGGGTTCGCCGAGCACATCGACGAGGCGCCCGACGGGGCGGCCGCGCTGGCCGTGATGGCCGCGACGCCGCCCGACCTGGTCCTGCTGGACCTGATGATGCCCGGCCTGGACGGCACGGCGGTCATGCAGCGCATGGCCGAGGACGAGTGGCTGCGCGGGGTGCCCGTGATCGTCGTCACGCTCGCCGACGCGCACCGCCACCCCGAGCGGGCCGAGGCCGTGCTCGGCAAGCAGGGGCTGCGCCGCGACGTGCTGCTCGGCGCCATCCGGCGAGCCCTGGGAGCCCGCGATGAGTGACACCACCCCGCCCCGGGCGACGGTCCTCGTCGTCGACGACACCCCCACCAAGCGCTACATCCTGTCGAGCTGGCTGCACCGGGCCGGGTACGCCGTCGTGGAGGCCACCGGCGGCCTGGAGGCGCTGCAGCGCATCGGGGAGCTCCACCCCGACCTGGTGGTGCTCGACGTCCGCCTGCCCGACATCTCCGGGTACGAGGTGTGCGAGCGCATCAAGAGCGACCCGGCGACCTCCTCGATCCCCGTCATCCAGATCTCCGGGGCGGCCGTCACCGCCGCCGACCGGGCGCTCGGCCTGCACCGGGGCGCCGACGGCTACCTGGCCGAGCCCATCGAGCCGGACGAGTTCGTCGCCACCGTGGAGGCGGCGCTGCGCTACCACCGGGCGCGGCAGCGGGCCGAGCGCCTGGCGGCCAGGCTGGGCGCGCTCACCGACCTGACGCTGGCGATGAACGCCGCCCAGACCTTCGACGAGCTGCTGTCCATCGCGGTCTCCGGCACCAGCCGCATCCTGGACCGGCGTACCGGGGTGGTGGCCCTCGCGCCGGACGGCCGTACCCGCAGGATGACGGCCATGCCGCCGGAGGGCGTTCCCACGGGCCGCAGCGCCCCGTCCACCGCCCTGGAGACGCTGGGGGAGCGGGCCCTGGGCCAGAAGGCGGGCACGGAGATCATCACCGTTCCGCACGCGTACTGGAAGCGGGTGGCGCCCGACACCCCGTCGCTCGGCGACATCGTGGCCGTGCTGTCGCGCACCAAGCGCGACCGTCCGCCGATCCTGCTCGGCGTGGAGCCGGACCCGGAGCTGGACCAGGACGAGCTGAGCATGCTGCGCCAGCTCGGCCAGGCCGTGGCGCTGGCGGTGGAGGCGCTGCGCGCCTACGCCGAGGAGCACGCGATCGCCCTGACCCTCCAGCGCAGCCTGCTGCCCTCCCGCGTCCCCCAGGTGCCGGGGCTGGACATCGCCTGGCGTTACCAGCCGGCCGTGGACAACGTCGAGGTGGGCGGCGACTTCTACGAGGTGCTGCGGCTGGACGGGCGGGTGCTGGTCGCGGTCGGCGACGTCCAGGGGCACTCGCTGCTGGCCGCCACCGTGATGGCCGAGCTGCGTCACGCCCTGCGTGCCTCGCTCATCGGCAAGGTCGAGCTGGACCAGTCGCTGGCGCTGCTCAACGACGTGTTGCGCCGCTACCATCCGCGGATGACCGCGACCGTGTGCCTGATGCTGCTCGACCCGGCGACCGGGGACGCGCAGATCGCCAACGCCGGCCACATCCCGCCGCTGCTGCTCGACGGCGACGGCGCGGCCCGCTACCACGAGCGGTTCGGCAACCTGCTGCTGGGCGTGGCCGAGGAGGTCTACAGGATCGACCGGGTCAGCGTGCCGCCGGGCGGGTCGGTGCTGATGTTCACCGACGGGCTCGTGGAGGACCGCGACAAGTATCTCGACGAGAGCCTGGAGATCGCCCGCCGCACCGCCGAGGAGCTGAGCGGCGACGTGGACGAGCGCGCGGGCCGCCTCATCGACGCCTTCGGCGCGCGCGAGGACGACGTCGCCCTGGTGCTCGTCCGCCGCCACCGCTGACCGGCCGGGACCGGCGTCCGGCGGGCCCGTCATGGCCATGTGGTGACAAAAATTGAAATCTGTCATTCCAACAGGCATACTGGTGGCATGAGAACTCTGGGAGCCGACGGGCCCGCCGTGTCCGACCTCGGGCTCGGTTGCATGGGCATGTCCGACCTCTACGGCCCCGCCGACGAGGCGGAGTCGATCGCCACCATCCACGCCGCCCTCGACGCCGGCGTCACGCTGCTCGACACCGGCGACTTCTACGGCATGGGCCACAACGAGCTGCTCATCCGCCGGGCGCTGGAGGGCCGCTCCCGCGACGAGGTGACGATCAGCGTCAAGTTCGGCGCGCAGCGCGACCCCGACGGCGGCTGGCTCGGCTACGACGGGCGCCCCGCGGCGGTGAAGACCTCGCTGGCCTACACCCTGCGCCGCCTCGGCACCGACCACGTGGACGTCTACCGCATGGCCAGGGTCGATCCGCAGGTCCCCGTCGAGGAGACCGTCGGCGCCATCGCCGAGGAGGTGGCCAAGGGCCACGTCCGGCACATCGGGCTGTCCGAGGCGGGCGCCGCGACCATCCGGCGCGCCCACGCCGTGCACCCGATCTCTGACGTGCAGATCGAGTACTCCCTGCTGTCGCGCGGCGTGGAGCGGGAGATCCTGCCGGTCTGCCGCGAGCTCGGCATCGCCGTGACCGCCTACGGCGTGCTGTCGCGCGGCCTGCTCAGCGGCCACTGGTCCAAGGACCGCCCGCTGGACCCCGGCGACTTCCGCGCCCACAGCCCGCGCTTCGCCGGCGACAACCTCGCCCGCAACCTGGAGCTGGCCGAGGCCCTGCGGGCGCTGGCCGAGGACAAGGGCGCCACGGCCGCGCAGCTCGCCATCGCCTGGGTGCTCGCCCAGGGCGACGACATCGTCCCGCTGGTGGGCGCGCGGCGGCGCGAGCGGCTGGCCGAGGCGCTGGGCGCGCTGAAGGTGCGGCTGACCGGCGAGGACCTGGCGCGCATCGAGGCCGCGGTGCCGCACGACGCGGCCGCGGGCGAGCGGTACGGCGCCGCCCAGATGGCCATGCTCGACAGCGAGCGGTGAGGCTCACCGCTCGATGAGGGTGACCTCCAGCGAGTAGTGGGAGGCGCGGTAGACGTGCGAGCCGTGCTCGACCGCGCGGCCCTGGTCGTCGTAGGTGGTGCGGACCATGGTGAGCAGCGGGGCGCCGCGGCGCTCGTCCAGGAGCCTCGCCTCGGCCTGGGTGGCCGCCCGCGCCCCGATGCGCTGGTTGGCCACCCGCATCCGCACGCCGGCGCCGCGCAGCAGCTCGTACAGGCCGCGGCCCTGGAGGTCGGCGGCGGTGAGCGGGGCCAGGCCCGGCGGCAGCCAGTTGTGCAGCACGGCCAGCGGCTCGCCCGCCGCGAAACGCAGCCGCTCCAGGTAGAGGACCTCCGTGCCCGCCTCGACGCCGAGGACGCCGGCGACGTCCTCCTCGGCCGGGCGCGGCTCCAGGGCCAGCACCTGGGTGGCCGGCTCCTGGCCGGCGCGGCGCAGGTCGTCGTACAGGCTCGTCAGCTCCACCGAGCGCTTGACCTGGCCGTGCACCACCTGCGTGCCGACGCCGCGCTTGCGTACCAGCAGGCCCTTGTCCACGAGGTACTGGATCGCCTGCCGGATCGTCGGCCTGGACAGGCCCAGCCGGTCGGCCAGCAGGATCTCGTTGTCCAGCCGCGAGCCGGGGGCCAGGTCACCTCGCCTGATGGCCTCGGCGATCTGCTCGGCCACCTGGAAGTAGAGCGGCACGGGGCTGGATCGATCCAGGTCGATGGCCAGGTTGGAGGTCATGCTGATCAGCTTAACCGGGGTCATAATGTCCTGACAAACGGCGCGGCCCTCGCGTGGCCGCCGGGGGCCGGCCGCTAGGCTGGGGCGAGATGGATGCGACAGAGCTGCTCGACACCGCCACAGAGGCGGCCAGGTCCGCCGGCCCCCGGCTGCGCAAGGCGTTCCGGTCCCGGCCCGAGGTGGACACCAAACGCGACTTCCACGACCCCGTCACCGAGCACGACCGCGCCGCCGAGGAGACCATCCGCGCGGTCATCGAGGCCAGGGCGCCCGGCAGCGCCGTGGTCGGCGAGGAGGGCGGCACCACCGGCTCCGGCGACCTGGTCTGGTACGTCGATCCCATCGACGGCACCGCCAACTTCGCCGCCGGGCTGCCGTTCTTCTGCGTCTCCATCGCCGCCGCCGTCAACGGCGAGCTGGTGGCCGGCGTGGTCTACGACCCGGTGCGCGAGGACGAGTTCACCGCCGGCCCCGACGGCGCCTGGTGCAACGGCGCCCCCATCCGCAGCCGCGGCGCGGCCCGCGACCACGAGGCCGTGCTGCTGTGCTCCTACCCGCAGCCCGTCGATCTCGACGTCGAGGGCGAGCAGGCGCTGCACCGCTACGGGCGCCTCCTGCGCTCCTTCTCCACCGTCCGGCGGCCCGGCAGCGCCGCGCTCAACCTGGCGCACGTCGCGGCCGGCTGGTCGGACGCCACCTACGGCACCTGGTCCCACCCGTGGGACGTGGCCGCCGGAGCGCTGCTGGTGCGCCGGGCGGGCGGCGTCTACCTGGGCGACCCGCTGGCCAAGGGCGACTACCTGGCGCACGTCGGGGGCTTCGACCTGGCCGGCTCGGCCCTGTCGGAGGTGAGCGGGCACCTGCGCCGCGACCCGCCCTGCCTGGCCCGCCCGGCCTGACCCGCCCTGCCTGGCCCGCCCGGCCTGACCCGCCCTGCCTGACCCGCCCGGCCTGACCCGCCCTGCCTGACCCGCCCGGCCTGACCCGCCCTGCCTGACCCGCCCTGCCTGGCCCCGTGGTCGCCGGCGGGTTCGTTCGGCGCGGGTTTCGTTCAGCGCAGGGCCGCGACGAGGGCGGGGAGGTCGGCCAGGGTGGTGATGCGCGGGAAGCCGGGCGGGGCGGGCTCCACGCCGAGGCGGTCGAGCCACACCGAGCGCATGCCGGCGGCGGCCGGGCCCGTCACGTCCCTGGCGATGTCGTCGCCCACCAGCAGCACCTCCTCGGGGGCCAGGCCCAGGGCGGCGGCCGCGCCGGTGTAGGCGCCGGGCGCCGGCTTGAAGTGCCCGTCCAGCACCTCGCCGGTCAGCACCGTGCGCAGCGGCCCGGCCAGCCCGATGGCGCGGACCTTGGCCTCCTGCATCGCCTGCGCGCCGTTGGTCAGCACCCCGAGCGCCGGCCCCGGCGTCATCCCGGCCGCCGCTCCGGACGCTGCCCCGGTCGCTGCCCCGGGCGCGCTCAGGGCCGACACCGCCCCGGCCGCGTCCGGGTAGGCGACCCAGCCGCGGCGGTAGTGCGCGGCGAAGTCGGCGTAGGCGGCGTCCAGGTCGGCCGGCTCGGCCACCGCCAGCTCCCGGCACAGCGCGCGCAGCCGCAACCGGCGCTGCTCCTGCACCGAGCACTCGCCCGCCTGCCAGCGCGCGAGGTAGGGGCCCTCCAGCCCCGCCCACAGCGCCGGGGCCTCGCCCCGCCGCGGATGGCCGGGGCAGTGGGCCGCCAGCCAGGCCGTGATCGCGGAGTCGGCGGCGGCCCTGTGGTCGAGCAGGGTGCCGTCGAGGTCGAACAGGACGCCTTTGATCATGACCCCGACGATACCGGCTGCGCTCCGGCCGCCGCCGAGGTCGCGATGCGCTCGGCCGTCTCGTGCGGCGGGTAGCCCAGGGTCAGCCCGCGCACCGACAGCGCGGCCTCGGCGAAGCGGGCCTCGGCGTCGTCGGCGAGGACGTAGCGGACGGCCGGGGAGTCGCGGCGGTGCGCGTCGAGCGCCGCCGCCTCCGGCTCGGCCAGCTCGGGCGGCAGTGCCTCCAGGTAGTCGGCGATCAGCGAGTCGAGGTCGAACAGGTGGGCGTAACGCTCGGCGGTGCCCGCCACCACCCGGACCAGCTCGCCGTCCGCCTGCGCCCGGTAGACCAGGCCGGTGCCGCCGCTCATCGTGAGCCAGCGCAGCGCCTCCTCCACCGGCAGCGCGAACGCCCCGTACGGCTTGCGCCCGTACAGCAGTGCCTCGGCGATCCACCGGTCGCACCACAGCTCGTCGCGGTAGGGCACCGGCGCGGCCGGGTCGAGCGTCAGGCCCTGCGCCAGGACCGGGTTCCAGGCCGACACCAGGGGGCTGCTGAAGCGCGGCATGCGCGGGCCGCGCCAGCGGCTGAGCGGGTAGCCGTACCAGATGGTGACGACCTCGACCCGACGCTCGGGGAGGGGGCGCTGGTAGGTGCCGTTCATGATGTGGCCGCCCTCGGGGTGCCGCCAGGGGCCGGGGGCGAGACCTGAGCCTGTGGGGACCGGGGGAGTCCGGTAGTCGGGATGCAGGATCCACGTGTCCGCCACGGTGGGGCCCCTCGCGATCGGCGTATGCATTGCGGGTGGGAGCGTTAGAGTGGCCATCGTGCATCACCCGTCACCCCGTTGCAACAGAGCAGGTGCAAACGCTGATGTTTGTCACCGGTGCCGGTGACGTACGTATGCAGTCGAGTGTGGTGGCGATCCGGCTCGCCGCGCTGCGCGCCGGGCGCGGGCTGTCGATGAAGGCCGCGGCCGAGGCGGCGGGGCTCAACACCTCCACGATCTTCCGCATCGAGCACGGGCTCGTCGCGCCGCGCGAGTCCACCGTGCGGCTGCTGCTGGAGCTGTACGGCGAGGGCGAGCACGCACCCCGGCTGATCTCCCTGCTGCGCGGCGAGCGGGCGCCGGGCTGGTACGACGCGCCCGCGGTGCCGCTCGGCCTGTCGGAGCTGCTGGAGCTGGAGGACGCGGCGCGGGTGATCTCCACGTACTGCCCGGGGCACGTGCCGCCGCTGCTGCAGACCCGCGCCTACGCCGAGTCGGCCGCCCGGTGCGCGCTGCCGCCCGGCCCGCCCGGCATCGCGGCAGGGCAGGCCGCGCGGGCCGTGGAGCTGACCGCCCGCCGGCAGCAGGTGCTCGACCGGCGGCACGGGCCGCACCTGTGGGCGGTGCTCGGCCGGGCCGCGCTGCTGGACCAGCCGCTGCCGCGCGCCGAGGACCGGCTCGCGCAGCTCGACGCGCTCGCGCTGGCCGCCGGGCAGCCGCGCGTCGCGGTCCAGGTGGCCCGGCCGGCCGCCGTGACCGGGCACCTCTACCAGGGGCCGCCGTTCACGCTGCTGCGCTTCCCCGACGACCCGCCCGGCGCGGGCCGGTGCGACGTGCTGGTGCTGCACCTGCTGCACGGCCCGGTGGTGGTGACCGACCGGCGGCACGTGGAGGAGCACCGGCACGCCTTCGCCCGGCTCGCGCTGGCCGCCCATCCGGCCGACGCCACCCCGCGGGCCCTGGACGAGCTGCGCCTCACGGCCTGAGGAGGGTCAGCCGCGGGCGCGGGAGGCGCCCGCGCGGCGGATGTGCTCGATCATGACGTGCTCGGCCGTGCCGGCGTCGCCGGCCTCCAGGGCCGCCAGGATGCGCTCGTGCGCCTGGAGCTGCTGCTGGACCAGGGCGCCGTCCAGCCACAACGACGCCCGCGCCGGCACGGGGAAGCTGTCGCGGACGGCCCTGGCGTGCGCGCCGAGGAAGGCGGGCCCGCCGATGTCCACGATGCGCTGGTGGAAGTGGCGGCTCTGCTCGCCGAGGCGGTCGTGCCGGCCGCGCGCGGCGTCGGCGGCCATGGCGGCGTGCAGGTCGCGCAGCTCGGCCAGCTCCGGCGGCGTGATGCGGGCCGCGGCCAGGCGCGCGCCGAGGCCCTCCACGACCGCCCGCAGGCCGTAGTACTCCGCCAGCGCCTCCTCGCCGAGGTCCACGACGGTGGCCCCGTGGTGCGCCTCGTAGCTGATCAGCCGGTCCTTCTCCAGCCGGCGCAGCGCCTCGCGCACCGGGGTGACGGACACGCCGAGCCGCTTGGCCACCTCGCCGGCCCGCAGTGCGGTGCCGCCCGGGATGCGGGCGTTGCGGATGTCGTCGAGCAGCACGCTGTAGACGTACTCGGCCTTGCTCATGGGAGGCCGCATGGGAGGCTGCGGCCCGGTGGCTGACATGCGCCCAGTCTCTCCTACGCGGACCCGGGAATTGACCTATGACTTATTTCTTATAAGTTACATAACCATGACGAGCCTCGCCGACCTGCGGGTCATCGACGCGGCGACCCTGTTCGCCGGCCCCTCCGCCGCGATGATGCTGGGCGACTTCGGCGCCGACGTGATCAAGATCGAGCACCCGAGGCGCGGCGACCCCTCGCGCGGCCACGGCGCCTCGGCCGGCGGCGTCGGCCTGTGGTGGAAGACCCTGTCGCGCAACAAACGCACCGCCGCCGTGGACCTGTCCCACGCCGACGGCCAGGAGATCCTGCGCCGCCTGTGCGAGCGCTCCGACGTGCTGGTCGAGAACTTCCGCCCCGGCACCCTCGAACGCTGGAACCTGGCCCCCGAGGACCTGCTGAAGCTCAACCCGCGCCTCATCGTGGCCAGGATGACCGGTTTCGGGCAGAAGGGGCCGATGGCCCGGCAGCCCGGGTTCGGCACGCTGGCCGAGGCCATGAGCGGTTTCGCGGCCATGACCGGCCAGCCCGACGGGCCGCCCACGCTGCCGCCGCTGGCCCTGGCCGACGGCATCGCGGGCCTGGCGATGGCGTACGGGATCATGGTGGCCCTGCACGCCCGCGAGCGCACCGGCCGCGGCCAGGTGATCGACCTGGCCATCATTGAGCCGATCATGGGCCTGCTCGGGCCGCAGATGACCGCCTACAAGGCCCTCGGCGTGGTGCCGCGCCGCACCGGCAACCGCTCCAGCAGCAACGCCCCCCGCAACACCTACCGCACTCGCGACGGCCGCTGGCTGGCCATCTCCACCAGCGCCCAGCCCATCGCCGAGCGCGTGGTCACCCTCGTCGGCCGGCCCGACCTGGTCGAGCAGCCGTGGTTCGCCAGCGGGCACGGCCGCGTCCAGCACGTGGACGAGCTGGACGAGGCCGTCGCCTCCTGGATCGCCGAGCGCGACGCCGCCGAGGTCATCGCCCGCTTCGAGGAGGCCCAGGCCGCCGTCGCGCCCATCTACGACGTCACCGACATCGCCGAGGACCCCCAGTACGCCGCGCTCGGCACGTTCGTCGAGCTGCCCGACGAGGAACTGGGCACGGTCACCCTGCAGAACGTGTTGTTCCGCCTCTCGGACACCCCCGGCGAGATCCGCTGGCCCGGCCGCCCACTCGGCCGGGACACCGACGAGGTGCTGGGCGAGCTGGACTACCCCCGCGAGCGCGTCGCCGCGCTGCGCGAGGCCGGGGTGATCGCGTGAGCATCCCCGTGACCTGGCTGTACGTCCCCGGCGACCGGCCCGAGCGGTTCGCGAAGGCGGCCGGCTCCGGGGCCGACGTCGTCATCGTCGACCTGGAGGACGCGGTCGCGCCCGCCCGCAAGGACGAGGCCCGGGCCAACGCCGTCGCCTACCTGCGCGGGCCGCGCCCGGCCGGCGTCGCCGTGCACGTCCGGGTCAACGACCTGGCCACCGCCCGGGGCCGGGCCGACCTGGAGGCGGTGGCCGGGATCGCCGACGCGGTGCGGCTGCCCAAGGTGGAGGACCCGGCCGTGCTCGACGGGATCGCGGACGGGCGGGCGTACGCGTTGCTGGAGTCGGCGGCCGGGATCGTCAACGCCGCGGCCGTCGCCGCCCACCCCGCCGTGGCCGGGATCGCGCTCGGCGAGCAGGACCTGGCCGCCGAGCTGTCGATCACCGGCGAGGCCGCGCTGAACCACCTCAGGCTCCAGGCCGTCCTGGCCGCCGCGGCGGCGGGCCTGCCGCCGGTGCCGATGTCGGTCCACCCGGACGTCCGCGACGAGGCCGGGCTGGAGGCGTCCTGCCGGGCCGGGCGGGCGATCGGGCTGTTCGGCAGGACCGCGATCCACCCCCGGCAGATCCCGGTGATCCGGCGGGCCTTCCGGCCCACCGAGGAGGAGGCCGCCAGGGCCGCCGAGATCGTCGAGGCCGCCGAGCGGGCCGAACGGGAGGGGATCGGCGCGGTGGCGCTCCCGGACGGCCGCTTCGTGGACCCGCCGGTCGTCGCCCGCGCCCGCCGCACCCTCGACCTGGCCCGCCGCCTGGCCGACTCCTGACCGCCCGCCCGTCCGGCCGGGGCCCTGGGCCCCGCGGCCTGGCCGGGTCCTGGGCGCGCCCGTCGCGGGCGGTCAGGAGCCGGGCCACCAGCGGGACGACAGCTCCTCCTCCGTGGGGGCCGGTCCTGGCAGGTCGCGGTGGGCCGGCGGCACGCGCAGGGCGTCCATCATGAACGTCAGGTAGCGGTGCCGCAGCTCGGCGACCCGCCGCTCGTCGCCCACCCTGATGGCGGCGATCTGCTCCAGCAGCAGCGCGATGTCGGCGGTCGTGACGTCCGGGCGCAGCACGCCCGCCTCCACCGTGCGCCGGTGGATCTCGGTGGCCAGCTCGCCGGCCCGGCGCGCCTGGCGGCCCAGCTCCTCGGTGGGCTGGAACGTCCCGGCCAGCTTGATGGTCAGCGAGTTCGTGTCGGCGTCCACGATGCCGCGCAGGTAGCCGGCGAACGCCTCCCACGGGTCGCCCTTCTCGGCCAGCGCCCGCTCGGTCACCTCGCAGTAGAGCCGCAGCCCGTCGCCGCACAGCTTCTGCAGCAGCGCCTCCTTGCTGGGGTAGCGGCGGTAGAGCGCGCTGATGCCGACGCCCGCCTTCTCGGCCACGGCCGCGATGGGGGCGCCGGGATCGGCGGTGAAGACCGCCCGCGCCGCCTGGAGGATCAGCTCGTCGTTGCGGGCGGCCTGGGCCTTGCGGCCGCTCATGGGTGCACTGCTCATGCCTCATTATAGGGAACGTAGGGTTCCGTTCTGCAAGGCGGCCCGCCGTTCCTGCACTGTCATTATGTCTATACAAAGAGTTGACATTGGGGTACAACCGGGCCAAGCCCGTTGGTCTTGGAGGTGTCCTGTGAGACGTACCCCGATCGTGCTGGCCCTGCTGGGAGCCCTGACCCTGACCGCCTGCTCGTCCTCCGGAGGGCAGGGCGCGCAGAGCGCCCCGGCCGCCGCCCCCGCCCCGAGCGGCGGGGGCGGGAGCGGCGGCAGGTTCGCCGTCATCACCCACGGAGCGGCCGGTGACGCCTTCTGGGACGTGGTCAAGAACGGCGCCGAGGCCGCCGGCAAGGAGTACGGCGTGAGCGTGACCTACCAGGGGGACGGCGACCCGGCCAAACAGTCGCAACTCATCGACCAGGCCGTCTCCGCCAAGGTGGACGGCATCGTGGTCTCCCTGGCCAACCCCGACGCGCTGAAGGAGGCCGTCGGCAAGGCCGTCGCGGCGCGCATCCCGGTGGTGACGATCAACTCGGGGGCCGGCTCCTCCAAGGCGTTCGGCGCCCTCACCCACGTCGGCCAGTCCGAGGACGTGGCCGGGCGCGGCGCGGGCGAGCAACTCAAGGCCGCCGGCGTCACCAAGCTGCTGTGCGTCGTCCACGAGGCCGGCAACGTCGGGCTCGACCAGCGCTGCAAGGGCGCCGAGCAGGCCCTCGGCGGCACCGTCGAGCGGCTCCAGGTGGACATCGGCAACCTGGCCGACGTGACGTCCAAGGTCACCGCCAAGCTCCAGTCGGACAAGCAGGTCAACGGCGTGCTGGCGCTCAACCCGGCGGTCGCCGTGGCCGCCAGGGACGCCATCAAGGACTCGGGCGCGCAGGCCAAGCTGGCCACCTTCGACCTGTCGGCCGACGTGGTGGACGCGGTCAAGGCCGGCGAGATCCTGTTCGCCGTGGACCAGCAGCAGTACCTGCAGGGCTACCTGCCGATCACGTTCCTGCACCTCTACAAGGACAACCTCAACACCGTCGGCGGCGGCCTGCCCGTCAACACCGGACCCGGCTTCGTGACCAAGGACAACGCCGACCAGGTCGCCAAGCTGGCGGCGGCGGGCACCCGATGACGGTGAAGGCGGCCGACGAGCGGGTCGCCCGCCTCGGGCCGGCCCGCCGCCTGATCGTCCGGCCCGAGCTGGGGGCGGTGGTCGGCGCGGTGCTGGTGTTCGCGTTCTTCGCCGCGCAGTCGCCGGTGTTCCGCTCGCCGGAGGGCATCGCCAACTGGCTGGACCCGGCCGCCACGCTCGGCATCATGGCGGTCGCGGTCGCGCTGCTGATGATCGGCGGCGAGTTCGACCTGTCGGCGGGCGTGCTGACCGGCACCAGCGGGCTGATCCTGGTCACGCTGGCCACCCGGTTCGGGCTCGACGTGTGGACGGCCATGCTGGCCGGGCTGGTGGTGGCGCTGGCCGTCGGGCTGGCCAACGGCCTGGTCGTGACCAGGACCCGGCTGCCCAGCTTCATCGTCACGCTCGGCACGTTCCTCATGTTGCAGGGCGTCAACCTCGGCGTCACCAAGGCCATCACCGGCACCGTGCAGGTCGGCGGGCTGCGCCGGGCCGGCGGGTTCGAGGGCGCGAGCGCGCTGCTGGCCGGGACCATCAGGATCGGCGGCACCTCCTTCCGGGTGGCGATCCTGTGGTGGCTGCTGGTGACGGCGGTGGCCACGTGGGTGCTCATGCGCTCGCGGGCGGGCAACTGGATCTTCGCGGTGGGCGGCGACGAGCGGGCGGCGCGGGCGGTCGGCGTCCCGGCCGCGCGTACGAAGATCGCGCTGTTCATGACGACGGCGTTCGCCGCCTGGCTGGTCGGCTCGATCCTGGCGCTGCGCTACACCTCCGTCCAGGCCAACATCGGCATCGGCCAGGAGTTCATCTACATCATCGCGGCCGTGATCGGCGGCTGCCTGCTGACCGGCGGCTACGGCTCGGCCGTCGGCGCCGCGATCGGCGCGGTCATCTTCGGCATGGCCGACAAGGGCATCGTCTTCCTCGGCTGGGACGCCGACTGGTTCAAGTTCTTCCTGGGCGCGATGCTGCTGCTGGCCACGCTGGCCAACCGCCTGGTGCGCCGCTACGCCGAGGAGGTGCGGCATTGATCCTGGAGACCCGGAGGATCGGCAAGACGTTCGGCTCGGTGCTGGCGCTGCGCGAGGTGTCGATGGGCGTGGCGGCCGGGCAGGTGTTGTGCGTGCTCGGCGACAACGGCGCCGGCAAGTCGACGCTCATCAAGATCCTGGCCGGCGTGCACCGGCACGACGCCGGCACGCTGCTGGTGGACGGCGAGGAGGTGCGCCTGTCGAGCCCGCGCGACGCGCTCGACCGCGGCATCGCCACCGTCTACCAGGACCTGGCGATGATCCCGCTCATGTCGGTGTGGCGCAACTTCTTCCTCGGCTCCGAGCCGCGCAGGGGCCTGGCCTTCGACGTGTCCAGGGCCCGCCGGGTGGCCCGCGAGGAGCTGCGGGCGATGGGCATCGACATCCGGGACGTGGACCAGCCGGTCGGCACGCTGTCCGGCGGGGAGCGGCAGTCGGTGGCGATCGCGCGGGCGGTGTACTTCGGCGCCCGCGTGCTCATCCTGGACGAGCCGACCTCGGCGCTGGGCGTCAAGCAGGCCGGGGTGGTGCTGCGTTACATCGCCCGGGCCCGCGACCGGGGGCTGGCTGTGATCTTCATCACCCACAATCCGCACCACGCCTACCCGGTGGGCGACCGGTTCCTGCTGCTCAACCGGGGGACCAGCGTGGGGGAGTACGCCAGGGCCGACATCACGCCGCAGGAGCTGACCGCGCTCATGGCGGGCGGGGCCGAGCTGGAGGAGCTGGCGCACGAGCTGCGGCGCGAGTGAGGGAGTTGGCGGGAAATTGACGGTTCCGGGCGGTCCTCTGGACGCGTGAGCAGGCACAACCCTTGTCGAGGTGCCGAACGCGAGAAGCCGGGGGCTGCTCGTGATCTACAAAGTAAAGAAGGCGGGCCGGGAATCGCTGCGGAGAGGCCCGTTATTACGCCGCGTCCGGCCGGGGCCCGCGCTCCGGCCGGACTTTTCATCACTTGTCACGAAGACCAGGGCGAGCTGCCCGCGTAATGTCCCGCCCATGAGGAGAACCATCGCGACGGTGGCCATCGCGGCGGCCGGCCTGCTCTGCCTCGCCGTCGTCAACGCCCCGCAGGCGTCGGCTCACAACGGGATCATCCACACCCAGAACTGATCCGCGCGGAGCGATCCCTCCGGCTCCCGTGCGCGCAGGCTGCGGTTCGGGCGCGCACGGGACCTCATCCACCCCAGGGGGTGGGGGAGCGGCACCCGGTCATGGCATGCTCGTGGCAGCCGGTGGCCGGGCCGCGGGAAGGCCGGGCCGGAAGGAGGCCCGGCCTTGCCCGCTGCCCGTACGGACGGCCGCCTGCTGGCGGTCAGCGACCTGCACGTCTCCTATGCCGAGAACCGCGCGATCGTCCAGGAGCTGAAGCCGTACGCGCCCGGCGACTGGCTGCTGGTCGCCGGGGACGTCGCCGACCGGCTGGAGGACATCGGCTGGGCGCTGCGGCTGCTGGCCGGCCGGTTCGAGCGGGTGGTGTGGGCGCCGGGCAACCACGAGCTGTGGACCCCGCGCGGCGACCCGCCGGAGCTGCGGGGCGTGGCGCGTTACGAGCACCTGGTGGGTCTGTGCCGGGAGCTGGGCGTCGTGACGCCGGAGGACCCGTACCCGCTGTGGGAGGGCCCGGGCGGGCCGGTGCGGGTCGCGCCGCTGTTCCTGCTGTACGACTACACCTTCCTGCCGCCGGGCCTCGCCTCGAAGGAGGAGGCGCTGGAGTACGCGCGCGGCACCGGCGTGGTGTGCACCGACGAGTACCTGCTGCACCCGGACCCGTACCCGAGCAGGGAGGCTTGGTGCCGGGCCCGGGTGGCGGCGACCGAGCGGCGGCTGGCGGATCAGGCCGCCGACGGCGTGCCGCTGGTGCTGGTCAACCACTACCCGCTGGTGCGCGAGCCGACGGACGTGTTGTGGTTCCCGGAGTTCGCGCAGTGGTGCGGCACGAGCGCCACCCGCGACTGGCACCGCCGCTTCCCGACCGCCGCGATGATCTACGGCCATCTGCACATCCCGCGCGTCACCTGGTACGACGGGGTGCGTTTCGAGGAGGTCTCGCTGGGCTACCCGCGCGAGTGGAAGCGCCGCCCGCCCCGCGACCGGCTGCTGCGCGAGGTGCTGCCGTGAGCGGCGACCGGGCACCGGGCCGGCGCCCGGCTCGGCCCGGGGCCGGGCCAGGCGCACGGATCGGGTCAGAGCACGGCCTGGGCCAGGGCGGCGCCGCAGTAGGCCGCGCCGAGCCCGGCGACGATGCTGGCGGCGGCGTTGGCCACGGCGTGGAAGCGGGCGCCCTCCTCCAGCAGCCGCACGGTCTCGTAGCCGAGCGTCGAGTACGTCGTCAGCGCCCCGCAGAAGCCGGTGCCGGCCAGCGCCATCACGCCGTCCCCGGCGGGCAGCGCGGCCAGGAACCCCAGCAGCGCCGATCCGGCGACGTTGACGGTGAGCGTCCCCCAGGGGAAGACCGTGTCGTGGCGGGCCTGCACCGCCCGGTCGGCGAGGTAGCGCAGCGGCGCCCCCACGGCCGCGCCGAGCACCACGAGCAGCAGCGTCATCGGGCCCCGGCCCTTCCATCCGCCCGCGCGCCGGCGACCCGCCGGGTCAGCCACATGCCGGCCGCGACGGCGGCCAGCGCCGCGGCCAGGGTGCCGGCGAGGTAGGCCAGCCCGGTGACCGGGGCGCCGGCGCCGACCAGGCGCTGCACGTCCACCGCGTACGTGGAGAAGGTCGTGTACCCGCCCAGCACCCCCACGCCGAGGAAGGGCCGCGCGAGCGGGTGCGGCCGCCGCACTTCGGTGATCACCACCATGAGCACCCCGATGAGCAGGCAGCCCGACACGTTGACCCAGAACGTCGCCCACGGGAACCCGCCAGGCGCGGCCGGCAGCGCGGACTGCGCGCCGTGGCGGGCCAGCGCCCCGAGCGCGCCCCCGGCCGCGATCACGGCCAGGACCGCCGGGCGCGCCTCGCCGCGCTGCGCCGGGACGTGGAGATCGACGTCCGGATCGATCGGGCGTTCGGTCACGCAACCCTCCCCGTGTCAAAGGAACTCAAGCCGGGAATTTCTCTAGACATCTGGAAGCGCTCGGAGGCCCGATTGAGCACGAAGGACGCCATCGCCCTTCTCGCAGGAGCCGTCGTCGTCGTTTCCCTCGTCGGCACGGCCAGGACGCCCGCGGCGACGGCGGCCAGCCCGCTGGGCAACGCCACCGGCACGTTACCCGGCCTGGCCCCCATCATCTCCGACGCCGACAGGGCCAGCGCACGCGCCCTCATCAAGCGGCTGCGTACCCGGGGCCTCGGCTCCAACGCCGGTTACGAGCGCACCCGCTACGGCGAGAACTGGGCCGACACGGCGACCGGCGTGCCGTACGCGCGCAACGGCTGCCGTACCCGCGACGACCTGCTGGCCCGCGACGGCCGGAACGTGGAGTACCGCTCCGGCTCGCGCTGCGAGGTGGTCGCGATGACGCTGGAGGACCCCTACACCGGCAAGATCATCCGCTGGCGCAAGAACCACGCCGACGAGGTGCAGGTCGACCACGTGGTGCCGCTCAACTACGGCTGGCGCATGGGCGCGCGCGGCTGGCCGATGTCCAAGCGGGTCGACTTCGCCAACGACCCGCTCAACCTGCTGCCGGTGTACGGGGCCGCCAACGAGGAGAAGGACGCCTCGGGCCCGTCGGGCTGGCTGCCGCCGCAGCGGCGCGTGCGCTGCGCCTACGTCACCCGCTTCGCGCAGGTCGCGGTCAAGTACGGGGTGCCGGTCACCCCGGCCGACAAGAGGGCGATGCTGGCGCAGTGCCGCTGAGGGAGGGAGGAGCGGGTCAGCGCGGGCCGATCCGGGGTCAGCGCGGGTCGATCCAGTCGAAGCCGTGGCCGAAGGTCTGCGCGGCCAGCACCCGCTGCCCGGCCGCGCTGGGATGGAAGTAGTCCCACTTGCTGACGTGCTCCAGCGTGAAGGGGTAGTCGAAGACCGCGCCGCCGTCGGTGGCGCAGCGCGGGCCGTAGGCGGCGCAGACCTCGGCGGCGGCCTGGTTGTAGGCGATCACCCGGTCGCGGACGCGGGCGCGGCGCTCGGTGTCGGCGCGCCTGGCCGAGGACGGCCTGGCCAGCATCGTCGGGCAGATGCGGCCCAGCGTCCAGAACGTCTTGGCCACCGGGTTGTTCTTGCCGGCCTGCCACAGCCGCCGCAGGTCGGGGACGCTGGCGAACAGCACCCGGGCCTGTGGTGCCCCGGCGTCCAGCTCGGCCAGGGCGCTCTCCAGCCGCCGCCGGTAGGTGGCCGCCGGCGTCATGGCCTGCTCGGTGCGGGCGCAGGCGTCCACGGCGCCGATGAGGATCGTCACGTAGTCGGCCCGCGCCGCGACGGCCTTGCGTACCTGGCCGAGCAGGTCGGCGCTGGTGGAGCCGGGGACGGCGAAGTTGTGCCGCTGGAGCGTTCCCGACAGCTCCGACAGGCGCAGGTAGTGGCTGGAGACGGTCCGGTTGTCGCCGGCCGACCAGGAGCGCGAGGCGCAGGAGACGTACCAGCCGCAGGCGTTGAAGCCGGTGGTGATGGAGTCGCCGAGCGCGGCCATGACCGCGGGAGCCGGCTGGGCGGCGGCGGCGTCGGCCCGGGCCGGGCCCGGGTTCGTGAGGACGGTTGCGGCGACGAGGGCAGGGGCCAGGCGACCGATCATGAACCCCAAGGTAGGGAACCGGTCCGGCCCGGGCCATGACGTCAGGGGGAGGTCTGCCGTTTCGGGACCGACTTCATATGGCGCCTTGACAGGCCGGCGCCGGCCGGACCGGGCGACAAAATGCCGCGACGGCCGGTTTTTTCCTGGTTTGTTGGTCGTAACGTGGCATTCACGGGGGTCAGAGTCGAACATGTTCAGGTCCCGCATAGCATGTCTTGAGTGAGTGTCGCGCTCGGAACAACCCGCCCGCTGCCGGTTCGCACCACATCTGTCGGCGACCCCGGCGACCTGCTGGCCTCCCTGCCCAGGTCGACGCCGTACGCCTGGATCAGGAACGGCGAGGGACTCGTCGGATGGGGGGAGGCCGCCCGGGTCGAGGTGCCACCGGGCCCCGGCCGTTTCGCCTGGGCCCGCGCCTGGCTGGCCGAGGTGCTGGGAGCGGCCGACGGCGACGGGGCCGGCGACGGCGCCCCCGGCTCCGGCCCCGTCGCCTTCGGCAGCTTCACCTTCGACGAGGACGCGCCCGGCTCGGTCCTGGTCGTGCCGCAGGCCGTGCTGGCCCGCCGCGGCGGCCGCGCCTGGCTGACCACCGTCGGCGAGGCGCCGCTGGAGACCGTCACGCCGATCCTCGACCCCGGCCGCATCAGCTACGGCGACGGCAGCCTCACCGCCCCCGAGTGGGAGCACGTGGTGGCCAGGGCGGCCGCCCGCATCCGCGACGGCGAGCTGGAGAAGGTCGTGCTCGCCCGCGACCTGGTCGCCACCGCCGAGCGCGCCATCGACGTGCGGCTGCTGCTGTCGCGCCTGGTCCGCCGCTACCCCGAGTGCTACACCTTCTCGGTCGCCGGGCTGGTCGGCGCCACGCCCGAGCTGCTCATCCGGCGCACCGGGCAGGAGATCGAGTCGCTGGTGCTGGCCGGCACCACCGCGCGCGGCACCGGCCCGGCCGACGACATCGCGCGCGGGGCGGCGCTGTTCGCCTCGGCCAAGGACCGGCATGAGCACGAGTGCGCGATCGCCTCCGTCCGCTCCGCGCTGGGGCCGCTGTGCTCGTCGCTGAAGACGCCCGACGAGCCCGAGCTGCTGGTGCTGCCCAACGTCCAGCACCTGGCCAGCCACGTCACCGGCCGGCTGGCCGACGGGGCGTCGGTGCTCGACGTGGTCGCCGCCATGCACCCCACGGCGGCCGTCGGCGGCACCCCGACCGGCCTGGCCATCAAGGTCATCCGCGAGCTGGAGGGCATGGACCGCGCCGGCTACGCCGGGCCGGTCGGCTGGATCGACGCCCACGGCGACGGCGAGTGGGGCATCGCGCTGCGCTCGGGGCTCGTCGAGGGGCGGCGGGCCCGGCTGTTCGCCGGCGGCGGCATCATGGGCGACTCCGACCCGGCCGCCGAGCTGGCCGAGGCGCAGGCGAAGTTCCGCGTCATGCAGTACGCCCTGGAGGGATAGCACGCCCTGGAGGGGTGAGGGAGGGCCGGGCGGGCGCTCATCAGGCCGGGACGTGCACGCCCTCGCCGACGTCCACCCGGGCGCGGCCGGCCGTCAGCGTGGCCACCCAGTCGGCGAACGCCGCCACCTCGTCCTCGCCGACCGCGACGCTGAAGGTGACCTCGGCGGCGTAGGCGACGTCCTCGACCGCGTACCGCGAGGCCCGCAGGTCGTTCTCCACCCGCCCGGCCTGGTCGTGCGCCACGGCCACGCGTACCCGCCTGGCCGGCACCATCCGCACCGGCTCCGCGCGGTCCAGGGTCTCGGTGACCGCCGAGCCGTAGGCGCGTACCAGCCCGCCCGCGCCCAGCAGCACGCCGCCGAAGTAGCGGGTCACCACCGCCACTACGTCGTTGTAGCCGCGGCCGACCAGCGCCTGCACCATGGGCGTGCCCGCGGTGCCGCCCGGCTCGCCGTCGTCGTCGCCCTTCTGCGTCCGCTGCCCGATGACGTAGGCCGTGCAGTTGTGGGTGGCGCCGGCGTGCTCGCGCCGCCGCCCGGCGATGAACGCCGCCGCCTCCGCCACGTTGCGCGCGGGCGCGACGGCGCAGATGAAGCGCGAGCGCCGCACCTCGGTCTCGTGCTCGACGGGACGGGCGAGGGTGAGGTACGGGACAGGCACATTCGACAGGGTATGCCCTCGCCGCCGGCGTCCCGCGAGCTACCATCACGTAAGACCTCAGGGGAGGGTCTCATGGAGACGATCATCGACGTCGCCGGAGACGTCATGCCCTTCGCCCTCGCGGCCATCGGCGCCTACGGGACGAGCGTCCTGGCCAAGACCAGCGAGTCGGCCGCCGACACCCCCGTGGCGCTGGGCACCCGCGTCCTGCAGCGGGTGTTCGGCCGGGGCGACGCCTACGCGCGCGGCCTCATCGAGCGGGTGGCGGACGCCAAGCCGGACGACGGGCCCAGCCAGGACGCGTTGCGGTCGGCCATCGTGGCGGCCTTCACCGACGAGCCCGGCCTGGCCCGCGAGGTGGCCGCCATGCTGCCCCGCGCCCGGGTCGGCGCCGTGGGCGGGGCGTAACCACCCGCCGCGACCGGCGCCGAGGGGCGTGGCACCCGCCTCACCCGCCGCTGCCGGCGTGCGGGCGCGGGCGGGCGGGCCGTGGCCGCGCGGCCGGTCCATGTCGCGGGCGGCCGGATGGAGGCCCGCCGGGTGACGCCCCCGGACCGAGTGGGGAAGCCGCCGCAGAACCCGCCCGTCCTCCTGCGTCGCGCGGCGGCGTCCGGGACGGAGGAAGTGGCGGTGATCTCGGGAGGAACAGAAGTGGGGTCCGCGGAGTTACCGTGTAATCGTGTAAGCAAAGGAGTGCACGTATGGCGGATCCCCTCGACGCCTACTCGCGCGTCGTCTCCTCCGTGGCGGCCGAGTTGCTGCCGAAAGTGGCCGGGGTGCGGGCCGGCCGGGGCAGCGGGTCCGCGGTGGTGTTCACCGCCGACGGGTTCCTGCTCACCAACGCGCACGTGGTCGGCTCCTCCCGCGCCGGGACGGTCGCCTTCTCCGACGGCAGCTCGGGTGACTTCGTGGTCGTCGGCCGCGACCCGCTGTCGGACCTGGCGGTGCTCCGGGCGCAGACGCCCACGCCCGAGCCCGCCGTGCTCGGCGACAGTGACGAGCTGGTCGTCGGGCAGCTCGTGGTGGCCGTCGGCACGCCGCTCGGGCTGGCCGGATCGGTGACCGCCGGGGTGGTGTCCGGGCTGGGCCGGTCGCTGCCCGCCCGCAGCGGCTCGAACATGCGCCTGATCGAGGACGTCATCCAGACCGACGCGGCGCTCAACCCCGGCAACTCGGGCGGGGCGCTGGCCGACTCGCGGGCGCGGGTGGTCGGCATCAACACGGCCGTGGCCGGGGTCGGCGTGGGGCTCGCGGTGCCGGTGAACAGCACCACCCGCGCGATCGTCGCCGCGCTCATCAGGGACGGGCGGGTCCGGCGGGCCTTCCTCGGGCTGGTGACCTCGCCCGCGCCGCTGCCCGAGCAGCTCAGGCGGCGTACCGGGCAGGACGGGGCGCTGCGCGTGGTCGAGGTGGTGCCCGGCTCGCCCGCGCACCGGGCCGGGCTGCGCCCGGGCGATCTCGTCCTGAGTGCCGGGCGCACCCCGGTGGGCGACGCGCAGAGCCTGCAGCGGCTGATGTTCGCCGAGGCGATCGGGCGGCCGCTGCCGATCACCGTCTACCGCAACGGCGCGCTCGTGGACGTCATCGCCGAGCCGGTGGAGCTCACAGGGTCCGGGGTGTGACCCTCGGACCGGTCACCTCGGTCACCCGGGTCATCCCGGTTACCTCGGTCACCGGTCGGGCGGCGGCGGGAGGCTCGGGCAGCCCGGCGGGTCCGGCGTGTCCGGCGGATTCGGTGGGCACAGCCGGTTCGGCGGGCGCGGCCGGTTCTGCGGGCTGCGGGCGGACGTAGGTGCCGTTGCGGCGGGCCAGCAGCTCGGCCAGCAGGTCGTCCCACTTCTGCCCGACGGCCTCGACGTCGTAGGTGGCGGCGGTCTCCAGCGCGCCCGCGGCGAGGCTCCGGCGGAGCTGCTCGTCCTCGATGACCTGGATGATGCCGGCCGCCAGGTTGGCGTTGGTGCGCGGCTTGATCAGCAGCCCGTCCACCTCGTGCGTGATCATCTCCTTGGGGCCGTGCGGGCTGTTGAAGCTGACGATCGCCAGCCCCTTGGCCATGGCCTCCAGGACCGTCATGGGGAAGCCCTCGTGGCGCGAGCTCATCACGTAGATCGACGCCTTCTCCAGCTCGGCGCCCACGTCGGTGGTCGGCCCCGGCAGCTCGACCTTGCCCTCCAGCCCCGCCTCGGCGATCTGCTGGCGCAGGTTGGCCTCCTGCGGGCCGGCGCCGAAGATGCGCAGCGTCCAGTCAGGATGGGCGGCGGCGACGGTCTCCCAGGCGGTGATGAGCCGGTGGAAGCCCTTGATCCGGGTCATGCGGCCGACCGCGATGGCCACCTTGGCGTCCAGCTTGGCGGGGCCGCCCGTCATCGGCGGGACCGCGTTGGGGATGCGGGCCAGCTTGCGCGGCTTCTTCGGCAGCGTCTCGCGGTAGTCGCGCAGGTCGGCCTTGGTGAGCGTGACCAGGGCGTCGAGGCGGCGGTAGCGCCACTTGATGAGCTTCTGCATCGGCTCGGCCTGCGTGCGCAGCGCCACGTGCTCCTGCCCGACCGTGATGACGCCCGGCAGGGCTAACTGCGCCATCGCCAGGTTGAGCCCCGGCCGGGTGGCCATGAGCACGCCGGTGTCCAGGGAGCGGATGTAGCGGGTGAGCTGCAGGTCGGTCCACAGGTTGAAGCGGTGGTAGGCCGTCTCCTCCTTGGGGATCAAGCGGCTCGGCATCTTCGACAACATCGCGCGCAACGGGTCGCGGCTCGGCCGGATCCGGTCGTCCAGGAAGCGGAACTTCACCCGCGGGTCGATGGGGAAGAACGGCTCCTCGGCCTCCTTCAGGATGCTCACGATCTCCACATCGTGCTTCTCGGCCAGGTAGCTGGCCAGGTTGAAGACGGTCCTGATCGTGCCGCCCATGCCGTAGGCGTGCAGCAGCAGGATGCGGACCCGATGGGTGGAGGGTGGCGGCGCGTTCCGCGCCTTGTGCCGGTTGTACCCCCGGTAGAGCCGCACCGCGGCCGATTTGCCCTTGCGTGTCAGTGCGCGCACCTGACAGGTCCCCCTTCAAGGACGAAGCAGTCAACAACACATGGCCGGCCGCAAGGTCGTCCCCTGCCGCCGGCCGGCGTTCCGCTCACAACGTTCACAACGTTCACAAGCGTTCACACAACAGCGATCTCGCGTCGGCGAGGCGCACCCTTCATCCCCTGTGTGCTTTCCTCACCTATGATCTTTAGACGCTGTAAAGGTGTCTAAGGTTGCATGCCCGGCCGATGCCGCGGATCGGGCGTATGGGGTGGATGCTCGGCCAGCAGCTCCAGCGCCACGTCGATGGCCCGTTCGAGCTGCGTGTCCACGCCTCGGGCGTAGTCCTGCGGCGTGATGTCCACCTCGATGTCGGGATCGGTGCCGTAGTTCTCCACCTGCCAGCCGACGTCGTCGAAGGCGAAGGAGAACTCCGGCTGCGTCGTCACCGTGCCGTCGGCGAGCTGGTGGCGCGGCCAGATCCCGATGACGCCGCCCCAGGTGCGCCGGCCCACCAGCGGGCCCAGCTTCAGCACCTTGAAGGTGTGGCTGAAGATGTCGCCGTCCGAGCCCGCCCACTCGTTGGTGATGCCCACCAGCGGCCCGCGCGGCGACTCCGGCGGGTACGGCTCGGGCGCCCCCCACCGCGGGTAGTCGTAGCCGAGCCGGCGCCGGGCCAGCTTCTCCAGCAGCAGCGCCGAGACGTGGCCGCCGCCGTTGAAACGCACGTCCACGACGAGCGCCTCGCGGCCGTACTCGGCCAGGAAGCCCCGGTGGAACTCGCCGTACCCCTCCGGCCCCATGTCGGGGATGTGCAGGTAGCCGACGCGGCCGCCGGAGCGGTGGTGACAGCGGGCGCGGTTGACGCCGACCCAGTCGCGGTAGCGGGCGGGCTGCTCGTCGGCCAGGGCGCGCACGGTGACCGCGAACACCTCCCGCCCGCGGCGCAGCGTCAGCTCGACCTCCTCGCCGGCCTGGTTGACCAGGCGCTCGTTCGGGGTCGCCACGCCCCCGCCGATGGGCGCGCCGTCGATCGCCAGCACCGCGTCGCCGGGGCGCACGTCCAGGCCGAGGCGGTTGAGCGGCGAGGTCGCCTTCGGGTCCCACAGATCGCCGGCGACGATGGCCCCGATGTGGTAGACGCCGTCGCGGTAGTCCCAGTCCACGCCCAGCTTGCCCTGCGTGTAGTCGGGGCCGGGACGGTACTCGCCGCCGCTCTCGTAGGCGTGGCTGGTGGCCAGCTCGCCGTGCAGCTCCCACAGCAGGTCGGAGAACTCGCCCCGGGTCGTCACCCGGTCCACCAGCGGCTGGTAGCGCTCGTACACGGCCGGCCAGTCCACGCCCGCCATGTCCTCGGTCCAGAAGTTCTCCCGCTGCAACCGCCACGCCTCGCGGAACATCTGCCGCCACTCGGCCGCCGGGCAGACCGACACCTTGATCCGCGACAGGTCGATCCAGCCGCTCTCGCGCCCCGGCCCGTCGTCGTCGTGGCCCGGCACCTCGCCCGCCTTGACCACGCGCAGCCGCGAGCCGGACCGGTAGAGCAGCGTCCTGTGGTCGCGGCCCAGCTCGAAGTCGGTGACGCCCTCGGCGAAGGTCTCGTCGTCGCCCTTGGCGAAGTCGTACAGGCGCAGCGTGCTCTCGCCCTCCAGGGGGCTGGTGAGGATGAGCGCCTTGTCCTTCAGGCCGGCCACCCGCTCGTAGCGGCCCTCGGGGAGGGGGAAGGCGGTGACGCGGCGCGTCAGGCCGTCCAGGTCCACCTCCACGCGCGGCGGGCCGTTCTCGCCGTCGCCGTCGTCGTCCTCGTCGTCGTCCTTGTGCTCCAGGGGACGCTGCCGGGGCACGAACGGGTCCGGCAGCCCGGCGCGCAGCGCGATCACGTACGGGCGGGTGCCCAGCGGGAAACCCAGGTCGAACTGGAGCTGGTCGTAGACGGGGGAGAAGGTGCGCTGGCCGATGAAGTACAGGTAGCGGCCCTCCGGGTCGAAGGCCGGCATCGAGTCGATCAGCACCGGCTCGGTGGCCCGCACGGTGCGGCCGCTCTCCGGGTGGTGCAGCAGGATCGCGGTGGTCTGGGGGTCGAGGGGGGCGGCGTAGGCCAGCCAGCGCCCGTCGGGCGACCACGCCGGGTCCTCCGGCGAGCCGTGCGGGTTGGCCTCCACCAGGTCGCAGCGGCCCGAGTCCAGGTCGAGCAGGTGCAGCTCGTGGCGGTGGTTGACCACGGCCACCCGGTCGTGCGCCGGGTCGGGGACCAGGTCGGTGATCCGGCCGAGCCGGGCGACCTCCCTGCCGGGGCCGTCCCCGCCGCCGCCCAGGACCACCAGGCGTTCCTCGTCGGTGTCGTCGCTGGCCGCCGCGATCAGCCGCACGCCGTCGTTGAGCCAGGTCAGGAAGCGGTAGCGGACGCCGTCCGGAGCGCCGTGCCGGCGCACCGGGCCCTCCCAGTCGGCCATCGCGTACGCCTTGCCGCGCGCGGTGACCGCCAGCGCGCTGCCGTCCGGGCTGAGCGTGGCGCTCTCCAGGTAGTCGTCGGCCTCGACGAAGCGGCGGTTGCGCTGCGTGCGCGAGCTGGCCAGCGTCACCTCCAGGCGGCGCGGCCCCTCGCCGGGCTCCAGCAGGTACAGCTCCGCGCCGGCGTGGTAGACCAGGCGCTGCCCGTCGCCGGACAGGTTGCGGGCGTAGTAGTCGTCGTGGTGGGTGAGCTTGCGCAGGTCGTGCCCGTCCGGCAGGCACGAGTAGACGTTGCCGACGCCCTCGTGGTCGCTGATGAAGCACACCCGCTCGCCGCTCCAGCAGGGCGAGGCCAGGTTGCCCGGCAGCCGGATCAGCCGCCGGAACTCGCCCTCGCCCGTGGGGTCGATCCACAGGTCGCCGACCGTGCCGCCGCGGTAGCGCTTCCAGCGGGCCGGGTCGGCGGTGTTGCGGCCGAGCACGATCATGCCGCCGGGGCCGTACGCGATCGAGTTCGCCGGCCCGTACGGCAGCCGCTCCGGCACCCCGCCCGGCGCCACCCGGTGCAGCCACTTGCGGCCCTCGAAGGGCTGGGACTGGTCGCTGGCGTACAGGATGCGGCCCTCGGGGTCCCAGCCGGTCACCGTGCAGCGCGCGCCGTGGAAGGTCACCCGGCGGGCCGCGCCGCCGGAGGCCGGCATGACGTAGACCTCCTCCGGCCCCTCCTCGCAGCCGACGAAGGCGAGCCGGTCACCGCGAGGGGAGATGCGCGGGTAGCCCGCCTCGGCCAGCCCGGCGGTCAGGCGGAAGGCCCGGCCGCCCTGGACGGGGGCCATCCACAGGTCGTCCTCGGCGGCGAAGACCACGACGTCCTGGAACACGGAAGGGAAGCGCAGGTATGCCGGCATGACAGCAGCTCCACGGTCGATGCGACAGCCGGGAGCGCGGCTCCCGGCTGTCCGATCATGTCACCCGGGATCAGCTCTCGTCGGGTTGCTTCCTGGATTCCCGCTTTGTCTCTTTGGCCTGGCGGCTGCTCTTGATGGCCTGTTTCTTTGATTTGCCGGACTTGGCGGCGGGTTTCTTCTTCGTATCTGCCATTGGGTCCCCCCTGTACGGACGTGGTGTACGGATGATTCGTACACCAAGCTCGTTAGTACCCATTCAGTCACGAAACACGACATGCCGCCTATTAGGGCGATCGTCCGTTCACAACAGGCGCAACTGCTCGCCGGCGGGCGGGCCGGGCGGACCGGGCGGGAGGCGGCGGGGCGGGAGGCGGCGGGGCCTGGCCGGGGTCGAGCGGCCGACGCCGAACCGCTCGGCCAGCTCCCTGACCCGGGCCGCGACGCGCCGCTGGTAGGGCTCGGGGGTGTAGGCGCCGCGGCCGTACAGCTCCAGGTAGCGCGGCACCAGGCGCGGGTGCTCGCGGGCGAGCCAGCGCAGCCACCACTCGCGGGCCCCCGGCCGCAGGTGCAGCACGATGGGCGTGACGTGGGTCGCGCCCGCCTCGGCGATCTCCTTGACGGTCCGTTCGAGCTGGGCGGGGGAGTCGGTGAGGTAGGGCAGGACGGGCGCCATCAGCACGCCGCACGCCACGCCGTTGTCGTTGAGCGTGCGGCAGACCTCCAGGCGGCGGCGCGGGTCGGGGGCGCCCGCCTCCACCGCCCGCCACAGCCCCGGATCCACGAACCCGACCGACACGGCGGTGCTCACCTCGCTCACCTCGGCCGCCTCGGCGAGCAGGTCGAGGTCGCGCAGGATCAGCGTGCCCTTGGTGAGGATCGAGAACGGGTTGGCGGCGTCGCGCAGCGCGGCCAGGATGCCCGGCATGAGCCGGTAGCGGCCCTCGGCGCGCTGGTAGCAGTCGACGTTGCTGCCCATGGTGACGGGGTGGCCGCCCCAGCGGGGCGAGGCCAGCTCCTCGCGGGCCAGCTCGGCGGCGTTGACCTTGACCACGATCTGGGTGTCGAAGTCCGCACCGGAATCAAAATCTAGATATTCATGCGTTTTTCGGGCAAAACAGTAAACGCACCGATGGCCACACCCCCGATAGGGGTTGATCGTGTACTCGAACGGCACCCGGCTGGCGGCGGGCACGCGGTTGACGATGGACCGGGCGCGGATCTCGTAGAAGGTCATGCCCTGGAACTCGGGCGTGTCGAACGTCCGCGCGACCGCTCCGCGAGCGAACAGCGGAGGGGCCGGATCGGCCGCGCCGGCGGCGGTCAGACGCAGATTGTCCCAGCGCATCGCATGATTGGAACACGAGTTCGGACTTGCTGGCAAGTCGAAAAGAGGGTGCAATTACCTGGTCAGGCCGTGGCTAATGATCTTCATGGTTGGGCAGGAAGAGGCCACAGAGCTTGCGTTCCGGAGGTGCACCTATGGCCTGGTCGCAGGACGAGGAACGGATGCTGGCCCAGATCGAGCAGCACCTCGTCGAGGACGATCCACGGCTCGTCGCCCGGCTCGAATCGTTCAACGAGCGAGCCCGCCGCAGCGAGGCGAGGTCGGCGGGGCAGCCCGGCACCTGGCGCCGGCCACGCCGCTCGACGGTCATCATCCTGATCAGCTGGCTGCTCATCGCCACGCTGGTCGCCACACTCCTGATCATGGTCTTGCACAACGAGTCCGCCGCCGGGCTGGCGCTGGGCGCGGTCTCCGGCGAGCCCGCCGCCGAGCTGGCCTCCACGGGCACCTCCTGAGCGCCGCCCCGCCGCCCGGCCCGCACGGCGGGCTCGTAGGGACGCTCAGGATGCGCTGCTCAGGACGTACTGCTCAAGACGTGGCGGCGACGCGGATCTCCGGCTCGTGGCGCACGGGGAAGTTCACCGACGAGGCGATGAAGCAGGCCCTGTGGGCGTCGGCGTGCAGGGCGGCGGCCTTCTCGGCCATCTCCGGTGCCGTCACCGTGACCTCCGGCCGCAGCACCACCTCCGTGAAGTGCCCGCCGCCGGCCGTCTCCGCCATCGTGCCGACGGCGCGGTCGACGTACGCGGTGACGACGACGCCGTTGACCGCGCACAGATGCAGGTACGACAACATGTGGCACTGCGACAGCGCGCCGACCAGGAGCTGCTCCGGGTTCCAGCGGGACGGGTCGCCGCGGAAGGCCGGGTCGGAGCTGCCGGGGATGACGGGCGGGCCGCCGGCGGACAGCTCGTGGTCGCGGGCGTAGTCGCGGTAGCCGGAGGTGCCGGAGCCCTTGTCGCCGGTCCAGGTCACGACGGTCGGGTAGGTGTGCAGGCGGGTCATGGGCGGTCTTCCTCCGTCGGTAGGGGCGGGTGCCGGGCTGTCGCGCGGGTGTCGAGGACGTGGGCGCGGGCGATGGCGGCGGCCTCCTCGGGACGGCCGCCGGTGATCGCGTCGAGCAGGCGCTCGTGCTGGCCGGAGACGTGCGCGTGGCGGGCGGGCGGCGCCAGCGAGCGCAACGTGGACACCTGGATCTGGTCCCAGAGGCGCTCCAGCGTGCGCGAGGCCGTCGAGTTGGCCGCCAGCTCGGCGATCGTCCGGTGGAAACGCCGGTTGAGCCGCACGGCGTCGGCCAGCCGGCCCTCGGCCGTGGCGGTCGCGGTCTCCGCCGCCACCTCGTGCAGCGCCCGCAGGTCGGCGGGAGCGATGCGGCCCTCCCGTTGCCGGACGGCGGCCAGCTCGGCGGTCAGCGCCTCCAGCGCGGCCCGCACCTGGTAAGCCTCGTCCAGGTCGGCCTCCGCCAGCGCCACGACCACCACGCCCCGCCCGGCGGGACGGACGAGGCCGTCGGCGGCCAGCGCCCGCAGCGCCTCCCGCACCGGGGTGCGGCTCATGCTCAGGGTCGCGGCGAGCTCCAGCTCGGTGAGGCGCGCGCCCGGCGGGTAGGCGCCGTCGAGGATCAGCTCCCGCAAGCGGCTCCGCGCTACGTCGGTCTGCACAAGGGGAGTCTAACTCCTTGCATACATTGCATGCAAAGGATCTCCGGGGGTGGTCGGCCGGGTGGCGCGCGAGAGGCTTCGGCGGTGACGGCGTCGCCGGCGGCGTCGTCAGCGGACCGGCGCGCCGCCGTGCGGTGGCGGCGGGGCGACCGGCCGGGCCGCAAGGCAGAGGGCGCGCAGGTCGTCGAAGGCTCGGAGGAGGTGGGTGTCCAGGCTCTGTGAGGGGTCGTCGATCCAGGCCTGGGCCGCCTGGTGGAAGGCGGCCCACCCGACGTGGGCGGCCAGGCCGGCGGGCCGGTCGGGGACCCCGCGCAGCCGCAGCGCCCGCGCCACGGCTTCGGCGATCGAGGCGGCCTTGGCGAGGTCACGTTCGCGCAGGGCCGGCGTCGCCGCGATGACCTGGAGCCGCGGCTCGGCGAAGGGCCGGTTGTCCTCAAGGATGTGCTCGACCTTCCGGAAGGCGTGGAGCAGCAGGTCGAGCGGCTGGAGACCGTCGGGCGCCTCGGCCACCGCCCGCGTCAGGGCCGCGCGCAGGTCGGATTCGCCGTCGAAGAGCACCTCACGCTTGTCCGGGAAGTGCCGGAAGAACGTGCGCTCGTTGAGGCCAGCCCGGGCGGCGATCTCGGCCGTGGTGGTCCGGTCGAACCCGCGTTCCCGATACAGCTCCAGGGCCGCCTGCTGAAGGCGGCGGCGCGCTTCCGCTCCGCTCCGTGGCACGCCCCGAGGATACCGCAGATGTCAGTCGATGGCGCTACTTGACGCCAGTCACTGGCACTACCTACAGTCACGACTTGAGTTACGTAGTGCCAGTCACTGGCGTTAAGTGGGGGAGTTCTCATGCATGTCTTTGTCACTGGCGGAACCGGCCAGACCGGCCCCGCGGTGGTCGCCGAGCTGGTGGCGGCGGGCCACACCGTCACGGGCCTGGCGCGCTCGGATGCCGCCGCCGCCCGGCTGGAGTCCCTGGGGGCCGCGGCCCACCGGGGCTCCCTGGACGACCTCGACAGCCTGCGCGCCGGCGCCGAAGCCGCCGACGGCGTCCTGCACATGGCCTACGGCGGCGACTTCTCCGATCCCGACGACATGGCGCGGCGCGACCGGACCGCGATCGAGACGCTCGGCCGGCCGCTGGAACGCTCGGGCAAGCCGCTCATCGTCACCTCGGGCACGTTGGTCATGCCCGCCGGGCGGGAGAGCACGGAGAAGGACGAGCCCGACGCGACCGGGATCGCCGCCTTCCGCATCGCGGGCGAGCGGGCGTGCCTGGACTTCGGGGCCCGGGGAGTGCGCGCCGGCGTGGTCCGCCTGGCTCCCACCGTCCACGGCCCCGAGGACCACGGCTTCATCCCCATGCTCATCGCCACCGCGCGCGCGACGGGCGTCTCGGCCTACGTGGGCGACGGCGCCAACCGGTGGCCCGCGGTGCACCGGCTCGACGCGGCGGTCCTGTTCCGCCTGGCCCTGGAGAAGGCGCCTGCGGGCAGCGTGCTGCACGGGGTGGCCGAAAGCGGCGTCACCTTGAGAAGCGTCGCGGAGGTGATCGCCCGACGCCTGGGCCTGCCCACGGTCTCGCTCACCCCCGCCGAGGCCGCCACGCACTTCGTCAGCCCGTTCATGGCCGCCGCCTACGGCTTCGACGGGCCCGTCTCCAGCTCCCGCACCCGGGAGCTGCTCGGCTGGTCGCCCGTACGCCCGGCACTGCTCGAGGACCTGGAGCACGGCGACTACCTGGCCGTACCGGCCACCTGACGCCCGCCGGCGCCAAGGGGCAGCGCGCGGCCCTGCCCCAGCACGGCACCCGCGACTCCCCACGGCCCGGCCGCGATCCCGGTCCGGGCGTGTTTCGCCTCCTTCGCCCGGCACGGCCCGTACGGATCGCCGGCCCGTACGGAGCGCGCGGAGGAGTCGCGGGCACTCCTGACGCCGCCGATCCCGCCATTGTGCGCTTATACTCGCATGCGTATACTCGCATGCGAGTAAGGAGGTCGAGGATGGCGAAGCGGCGACCGGTCGGCAATCTGCTGGGGCTGGCCGTGCTCACCGTGCTCGTGCAGCGGCCCATGCATCCGTACGAGATGGCCTCGGTGCTGCGGGCGCGCGGCAAGGAGCAGGACATGCGCATCAAATGGGGCTCCCTCTACACGGTCGTCCGCAACCTGGAGAAGCACGGCCTGATCGCGGCCGTGGAGAGCAACCGCCAGGGCGCCCGCCCCGAGCGCACCGTCTACCGCGTCACCGACGCCGGGCTGGCGGAGGCCGCCGACTGGACGCGCGAGCTGCTGTCCGTCCCGGTCAGCGAGCCGTCGTCGTTCGAGGCGGGGCTGTCGGTGCTCGGCGGGCTCGGGCCCGACGAGGTCGTCACGCTGCTGCGGCACCGCCTCGCGGCGCTGGAGCGGCGCGTCGAGGCCGACCGGGACGCGCTGGAGCGGGAGCGGCGCGAGCTGCCCCGCCTGTTCCTCGTCGAGGACGAGTACGCGCTGGCGATGCGCGAGGCCGAGGCCGCCTGGGTGCGCGGGCTGCTGGCGGAGCTGGCCGGCGGCACGTTCCCCGACCTGGACGGCTGGCGCGCCTACCACGAGACCGGACGGATGCCCGGCCACGTGGCCGAGGCCGCGGAAAGGGGACGCGCCACCGGCTGACCCGACCGGCTGACCCGATCGGCTGAGCGGAAGGAACCCGGCGGCGGTGCTGGCACACCACCGCCGGGGTGACCTCGTACCGACCGACCGCGGAGCGGACCCCGGCCACGAGATGGCACTGGCAACAATAGCCGGGCTCCCCGCCGCGGACCTGACCACTGGGGAGCAACCATGATCACTCTCGACCGTGTGACCTCGAAGGACGGCACCACGATCGCCTACCGCCGCCTCGGCGGCGACGGCCCCGGCCTGGTGCTGCTGCACGGTGCCATGCAGACCGGGCACGGCAACATCGAGCTGGCCGAGGCCCTGGCCGGCGCGTTCACCTGCTACGTGCCCGACCGGCGCGGACGGGGCCGCAGCGGCCCGGTCGGCCCGGACTACCGGCTGGCCCGCGAGGTCGAGGACCTCCAGGCCCTGCTGGACGCGACGGGCGCCGAGCGCGTCGTCGGCGTCAGCTCGGGCGCGATCATCGCGCTGCGCACGGCTCTGGCCCGCCCGGCGCTGCGCAAGGTCGTCGCCTTCGAGCCGCCTCTCGACCTCGACGGCTCCAACGCGACCGGCTGGCTGGCGCGCTTCGACCGGGAGATCGCCGCGGGCCGCGTCCCGGCGGCGCTGGTCACCGGCATGCGGGCGACCCGCATGGGGCCGGCGATCTTCAACGTGGTGCCGCGGGTCCTGCTGGAGGCCATGACCGCCGCGATGCTGAAAAATCAGGACAAGGTGGCCGGCGGGGAGCCCACGTTCCGCGAGCTCGCCCCGACCCTGCGCCAGGACGCCCAGCTCGTCGCCGAGACCGCCGACGACCTGGACGCCTACCGCGCGGTCGGCGCCGAGGTCCTGCTGCTCGGCGGCACGCGGAGCCCGGCCTACCTGAGGAACGCCCTCACCGCCCTGCACGGGGTCCTGCCCCGCAGCCGCCAGGTGGCCCTGGCCGGCCTCGACCACAGCGCCACCTCCAACGCGGCGATGCGCGGCAGACCGGAACGGGTGGCCGCGGAGATCCGCCCCTTCCTCGCCTCACAAGGCTGAGCCGCCTCTGACGGCCGCCGGGCCGGTGGCCGGGCGGCCGTCAGAGGTTCTTCAGGAACGTGGCCGCCACCGGAGCCGCCACCGCGCCGCCCCCGCCGCCGCCCTCCACGATCACCGCGAACGCCACGTCCCCCTTGAACCCCATGAACCAGGCGTGGGTCTCGAGCTTGTCGCCGGTGCCGAACTCGGCGGTGCCGGTCTTGCCGCGGGTGCCCGCCGGCAGCCCGGCCGCCTTGGCGGTGCCCTTGGTGACCACGGCCGCCATCATCGAGTGGAGCGGCTCCTTCACCCCGTCGGGCAGCTCGCGCTCGGCCGCCTTCTGCTTCAGCGACGGCACCAGCGTCGGCGGCCGCCACGTCCCGTCGGCGATGGCGGCGGCCACCGACGCGATCGACAGCGGGCTCGCGGTGATGCGGGCCTGCCCGAACGACTCCGCGGCCAGCTCGGCGTCCGACTGCGGCTCGGGGAAGCTCGCCTTGGCGGCCGGGACGCCGATGTCGAGCGGCTGGTTGAAGCCGACGGCCTCGGCCGCCTCCCGCAGCTTGCCCCCGCCCAGCTTCGACTGCGCCAGCGGCGCGAACGTGGTGTTGCACGAGTGCGCGAAGGAGTCGAGGAACGACAGCGACCCGAACGCCTCGTTGTCGGAGTTGCGGATCTTCATCCCGCCCACCGTGGCGTACTCGGGGCAGGTGACCCTGTCCTGGGGCGACATGCCGGCCGCCAGCAGCCCGATCGCGGTGACCGCCTTGAACGTCGAGCCCGGCGGGTAGCGCCCGTCCAGGGCCCGGTTGAACCCGCCCTGGTTGTTGACCACGGCCAGGATCTCCCCGGACGAGGGCCGGATCGCCACCATCGACGTCGGCTTGTCCATGTCCTTGACCGCGGCGACCGCGGCCGCCTGCGCCTTCCGGTCGAGGGACGTGCGCACCGGCTTGCCCGGCGAGCCCTCGATGGTCTTGAGCGTCTCGCCGTCGAGCTGGATGTCGGTGGACGGGGTGCCGGCCAGCCGCTCCTGGAACGTCTCCTGCAGCCCGCCGCGTCCGATCGCCTGCCCGACCTTGTAGGCCGAGCCCAGCTTGGCCACGTCCTTCTTGGTCGCCTTGTCGAGGAAGCCGACGAGCTGCTGCACCGAGCCGCCGCCCGAGCCGTCGTCGATGCGCCCGCCGTCGGCGTCGGTGATCTCGGCCCGCTGCGGCCAGCGCGTCTTGATCGAGAACTTCGAGCCCGCCTTGAGCCGCGGGTGCAGGGTGGCCGGCGACCAGTTCACCTTCCAGGCGCGGTCGGCCACGACCAGGTCGATCTGCCCGTCGTAGGACCACTCGCCGACGTCCTTCAGCGCCAGCGTCACGGTGTAGGGGACGCGTGCCCGGTCGTCACCCTCGACGACCCGGCCCAGCCGGACCGCGGCGCGCTCCACGCCGAGCGCGGTGCGCTGCTGGTCGTAGGCCCCGAGCTGCTGCGGCGTGGCCAGCTCCTTCGCCATCGCGGCGGTGTCGCCGGCCTGCCAGGCGGCGGCGAAGCGCTGCGCGGTGCCGGCGGGCGTGCCTCGGGTGTGCAGCACGTAGTAGGCGCCGCCGGCCGCGGCACCCGCCACGAGCACGGCGGTGACGGACACGATCGCGATGGTACGGCCCCGCGCCACTGATACGGCCCCCTGATCCTGCTCGACGGACGGACAAGTTCGAGCTCAAGACGCGCCGTCGGCCGCCTTGACGCTGGAAGCATAGACGGGCACGTACTCCTGCCCGGAGAGCCGCTGGATGGCGGCCATGATCTCGTCGGTGACGCGGCGCCGGTCGCGGGCGTCGCGGTGGTCGCCCTCGAAGCGCATCGGCTCGCCGATCGCGATGCCGATCCGGGCCGGGCGCGGCACCTTCGCGCCGTACGGCAGCACCTTCTCGGTGCCCGTGAGCGCCACCGGCAGCACCGGCGCGCCCGTCTTGAGGGTGAGCCAGGCCACGCCGATCTTGCCGCGGTACAGGCGGCCGTCGGGGGAGCGGGTGCCCTCGGGGTGGATGCCGAACAGCTCGCCCCGCTCCAGCAGCGCGGCGGCCTCGTCCAGCATCGTCTGCGCGGCGTGGGCGCTCTCGCGGTCGATGGGCAGGCTGCGGCCGAGGCGCATGAAGAAGCCGGAGACCGGGTTGCCGTCGAAGTACTCGTTCTTCGCGGTGAACGTCACGTGCCGCGGCAGCAGCGCGGGCAGCAGGAACGAGTCCAGCACCGACAGGTGGTTGGCGGCCAGGATCGCGGGCCCGCTTCTCGGGACGTGCGCCGCACCCGTGATGTGCGGCCGGCACATCGCGTGCGTCAGCGGCGCGGCGGCGAACTTGACCACTTCGTAAAGCAACAGGCTCTCCTGGATCATCGGGCGTTCGGCCACCCCACCATAAGGCAGGCGCCCCGCCGGTGAGCGGGGCGCCTGGGAAAGAGCTTTGAGGCCGATGTGGCGGTCGCCTCCTCGGCGAGATGCACAACACGGCTCCAGCCGAACGGTATTCCGTGAAGGCGGTAATTTGCGGCCCGGGGGACACAGACCACATCGGCCTCTCGATGCTAACCGACGTTGGGAGGTCGATATTCCATCGGCCCGGCCCGAAGGGGTCAGGTGCGCGTCCAATGGGGCTGGGCGACGTCGAAGACCCGCTGCTCACGGCCACGCAGCGCCACCTCGGCGAACTGCCACAGAATCGCCCCCGTGGGCGCGTGGATCACGATCGACGGCCCCAGCGGCATCTGCAGCAGCTCGCCCTTCCAGCGCGGCACCCCCGGCGCGAGGAAACGCTCCAGCGGCACCGCGTGCACCGACGCCACCTCCCGCGGGTCGGCCACCGGCCGCTGCCGGCCGCCGAACGCCACCACCGGCGTGATCACGAACCCCGAGTCGGTGACGAAGTCGTCGAGCAGCCCCGCCACCTCGACCCCGGTCAGGCCGGTCTCCTCGGCCAGCTCGCGCAGCGCCGCCTGCACCGGCAGCTCGCCGTCGTCCAGCCGGCCGCCGGGCAGCGCCCACTGGCCGGGGTTGCGGCCACGCGGCGCCCGCTTGATCACCACCGTGTACGGGGCGCCCGCGGCGTCCTCCAGCACGCACACGGTGACGGCGGCCCGGCGGATCCCACCGGCCGGCGGCACCTCCCGACGGTCGAAGGCGGCCAGCCGGGCGGTGATCCGCTCGCGCAGCTCGTCCATGGGCGACAGCACGTTCCCAGGATCTCACGCCCGGTGCATCGCGCGCCCGGTGCACCTCACGCCCGGGGCTCACGGCAGCCGCACCGTGACCCGCAGGCCGCCCTCCGGGCGGGCCGTCGCGCCGACCTCGCCGCCGTGCGCGGTCACGATGGCCCGCACGATCGACAACCCCAGCCCCGCCCCCTTGGACGAGCGCACCCGCTCCCCCTGCGCCCGGCTGAACGGCCGGAACAGGTCCTCCACCTCGTACTCCGGCACCACCGGCCCGGTGTTCTCCACCACGACCACCGCCTCCCCGCCCTCCTCCCGCCGCAGCGCCAGCCACGCCTGCCCGCCGCGCACGTTGTGCGTGATCGCGTTCTCCAGCAGGTTGACCAGGCACCGCTCCAGGAACAGCGGATCCCCCTCGACCAGCACCGGCCGCAGGTCCCGGTGGATCGTGACCGGCCGCCCGCGCGGCCCGGGGCCGAGCTGCTCCAGCGCCGCCCGCGCGACCTGCTCCAGGTCCACCCGCTTGCGCACGGTCAGCTCCTGCTCGGACTGCGCGAGCAGCAGCAGCCCCTCGATCAGCCGCTCGTGCCGGGCGTTGGTGCCCAGCAGCGCCCGGGCCAGCGCCTTCAGGTCCGCCGACGCCTCCGGCTCCTCCAGCGACACCTCCAGCACCGTGCGGTTGACCGCCAGCGGCGTGCGCAGCTCGTGCGAGGCGTTGGCGATGAAGCGCCGCTGCGCGTCGAAGACCCGGTGCAGCCGGTCCAGCATCGCGTCGAAGGTGTCGGCCAGCCGCCTGACCTCGTCCGGCGGGCCCTCCAGCGCGATCCGCTCGTGCAGGGTGCTCTCCGACAGCCGCTGCGCGGTCTCGGTCACCCGGTCCAGGGGCCGCAGCGCCCGGTCGGCGACGAGGTACCCGAGCAGCAGCGCGACCGTGCCGACCAGGACCATCGCGGTGGCGGTGTACTGCACGACCTGGACGAGCACCTGGTCGGCCCGCGCCACCAGGTCGCCCTGGAACACCACGTCGCCGGTGCCGGGGCGCGGCGGCGCCACCTCGTCGAGGAGGGCTTTCGGCGGCAGCATGCCGTCCTTCACACCACTGACCACGAACTGCCGGCGCAACGCCTGCGCGATGATCAGGTAGGTGAGCACCAGCAGCAGCGACCCGGCCACGAAGAACAGCCCGCCGTACAGCAGGGTCAGCCGCAGCCGCAGCCGCCGCCGGTCCCACCAGGTCCGCGGGGAGCGGGCGGTCACAGCCGGTACCCCTTGCCGGGCACGTTCTGGACGGCCGAGGGCGGGCCGAGCTTCCTGCGCAGCGAGGCGATCGTCACGCGCAGCGTGCCCGTGCCGGGGCCGGCGTGCTCGTCCCACACGTCCCTGCGCAGCGCGGCGGAGGTGACCAGGCCGCCGCCCGCCAGCATCAGCGCGTGCAGCACGTCGAACTCCTTGCGGTTGAGCGGCACCGGGCGCCCGTCCCTGATGACCGTGCGGCGTGCCGGGTCGAGGCGGATGCCGGCCCGCTCCAGCGGCGGCGCGGAGGAGCGCGGCGCGCGCCGGGCCAGCGCCCGCACCCGGGCCACCAGCTCGGCGAACGCGAACGGCTTGACCAGGTAGTCGTCCGCGCCGAGCGCCAGCCCGTCCACCCTGTCGCGGATCTGCCCGGCCGCGGTCAGCATGAGCACCCGGCCCGGCCGGCCGTCCTCGCGCAGCCGCCGGCACACGTCGTCGCCGTGCACCTCCGGCAGGTCCCGGTCCAGCACGACCACGTCGTAGTCGACGTACGCTGCCAGCTCCAGGGCGTCCCGCCCGTCGTAGGCGACGTCCACGGCGATCGCGTGCAGCCGCAGGCCGTGGGCGACCGCGTCCGCCAGCCGTTCCTCGTCCTCGACGACGAGCACGCGCATCACGGCCCCCTCTCCTCGGCGACGAGCGTGACGGAACGCGTGTTAGCCGCGGGTAAGGGCTTATCCGGTTCTAGCACCCGATGAGCTGAAGTGGGGCCGCGCCGCGGGCGAGGGTCCCGGCGGCGCACGAGGAGCGAGAGCCATGAACCCCCTTCGATGGGCGCCGGCCGCCGCGCCGCTCGCGCTCGCGCTGGCCGCCTGCGCCGGCCCCGCCGCCCCGGACGACGGCGTGGTCAGCGCGGCGGGCGGCACGGGCGGCGGCACGGGCGGCACCAGCGCGTCCGCCTCCCCGTCCCCGACGATGGACCCGCAGCGGGCGGCGCTGGAGTTCGCGCGGTGCATGCGGCAACACGGAATCGACATGCCCGACCCGCGGGACGGCGACCTGCGGATCACCGTCCCGCGCGGCACGTCCAGGGAGAAGGTGGACAAGGCGCAGAAGGCGTGCGGGCCGATCATGGAGTCGGCGGTGCGGAAGGGCACGCCCAGCGCCGAGGACTACGACAGGATGGTGCGGTTCGCGCGGTGCCTGCGCGAGCACGGCGTCGACGTGGCCGACCCCAAACCCGGCGAGCCGATGCGGGTCACCGTCAAGGGCGGCACCAAGGACAAGCTGGAGTCCGTGCACCGGGCCTGCCGGCAGTACGCGCCGGGCGGCGGGGGCAAGCCGTGACGGGCGGCAGGGGCATGCTGCTGGGCGGCGGCGCCGCCCTGGCCGTCGCGGGGACGTGGACCGCCGTGGCCGTGCTGTACGACGGCGGCCCGCCCGCCGCGGCGCCCGCCCCGTCCCCGGTCCCCGCCACCGCCGAGATCACCCGCAGGGACCTGGCCGAGACCAAGACCGTGGACGGCTCGCTCACCTACGCGGGCGAGCGCCGGCTCAGCGCGGGCGGCTCCGGCGTCGTGACCTGGACGCCTGCCCAGGGAGCCGTGGTGCGCCGCGGCCGCCCGCTGCTCAAGGTGGACCGCCGGCCGACAGTGCTCATGTACGGCCGCCTGCCGCTGTACCGGACACTGCGGTCCGGCGTCTCCGACGGCCCCGACGTCGAGCAGCTCGAACGCAACCTCAGGGCGCTCGGCCACGGCGCCTACCTGACCGTGGACCGCCACTTCAGCTCCGCCACCGCCCAGGCCGTCCGGGACTGGCAGGAGGAGCGGGGGCTGGCCGTGACCGGCGAGGTGGACGCCGCCCAGGTGGTGTTCCAGCCCGCCGCCGTACGGGTGACCGAGGTCGAGGCCGCCGTCGGCGAGCGCGTGGCGCCGGGGCGGCGGGTGCTCACCGTCAGCGGCGTGCGCCGCCTCGTCCACGTGGACCTCGACACCGGCGACCAGGCGCTGGCCCGCCGCGGCGCCCCGGTCACCGTGACGATGCCCGGCGGCGAGCGGGCCAAGGGCACGATCACCTCGGTGGGGACGGTCGCCGAGGTCACCGGCCAGGAGCCCGACACCAGCACCACCGTCGATGTGGACATCACCCTGGCCCAGCCGCCCAGGACCCGGCTCGACCAGGCCCCGGTCGAGGTGGAGATGCGCAGCGCGCGGCACGACGACGTGCTGGCCGTGCCCGTGGAGGCGCTGCTGGCGCTGCGCGAGGGCGGCTTCGGGGTCGAGGTCGTCCAGGGGGCGGCCACGAGGGTCGTCGCCGTGCGGACCGGGGCGTTCGGCGGCGGGCTGGTGGAGATCGAGGGCGAGGGGCTGGCCGAGGGCATGAAGGTCGGGGTGCCGGCCCCATGACCGCCGCGAACGACACCGCCGCGAGTGACACCGCCGCGAGTGACACCGCCGCGCACGACACCGTTACGAGTGACGCCGCCGCGAGCGGCGGGGAGCCGGTCGCCGAGCTGGCCGCCGTCACCATGACCTACCCCGGGGGCGTGGCCGCGCTGCGCGGCGTGGACCTGACCGTCGCCCGCGGCGACCTGCTGGCCGTCGTCGGCCCCTCGGGCTCCGGCAAGTCCACGATGCTCCACCTGCTGGGCACGCTCGACCGGCCCACCACGGGCACGGTACGGGTCGCCGGGCACGACGTGGCCGCGCTGTCCGACCGGGAGCTGTCCGCACTGCGCGCGCGCCACCTGGGCTTCGTCTTCCAGCAGTTCCACCTCGCGCCTGCCGCCAGCGCGCTGGACAACGTGGCCGACGGCCTGCTCTACACCGGGACCGGCCGGCGGGCCCGCCGCGAGCGCGCCGCCGCCGCGCTCGAACGGGTCGGGCTCGGCCACCGGCTGCGGCACCGGCCGCCTGAGCTGTCCGGGGGCGAGCAGCAGCGGGTGGCGCTCGCCCGCGCGGTCGCCGGGGACCCGGAGCTGCTGCTGGCCGACGAGCCCACCGGCAACCTGGACTCCGCGTCCGGCGCCGGCGTGCTCGCCGTCCTGGCGGACCTGCACGCCGCCGGCACCACGATCGTCCTCATCACCCACGACGCCGGGATCGCCGGTTGGTGCCCGCGCCGGGTGCGCCTGCGCGACGGGCTCGTCGTGGACGGCCACGACCACGACGACCTGGGGCCGGTCGCGCTGCTGAAGGGAGCGGGACGATGAGCCCGGGGAGGACGAGGCCGGGGAGGACGAGCCCGGGGACGAGCCCGGGGAGGCGGCGGGACGGCGAGCGGCTGACGCCCGGCCGGCTGAGCCCGGGGGACGTCGCGCGGGCCGGGGCGGCCGGGCTGCGGGCCCGCCCGGCGCGGGTGGTCCTGTCGGCGCTCGGCGTCGCGATCGGCATCGCCACCATGATCGCGGTGATCGGGATCTCGTCGTCCTCGCGCGAGCAGCTCCTGCGCCGGCTGGACCGGCTGGGCACGAACCTGCTGACCGTCACGCCGGGCAGGACCATGTTCGGCGAGGACGCGAAGCTGCCCCTCACCGCGCTGCCGATGGTCCGGCGGATCCGGCCGGTCCGCGCCGCCGCCGCCACGGGCGCGGTCGAGGCCACCGTACGGCGGACGAACCACATTCCCGAGGCCGTCACGGGCGGCATCGCCGTCCAGGCGGCCGACACCGGCCTGCTCGCCACCCTGGAGGGCGCCGTGGCGCGGGGCACGTGGCTCAACGCGGCCACCGAGCGCGGACCTGCCGTCGTGCTCGGCGCCGAGGCGGCCAGGCGGCTGGGGCTGGCCAGGACCGGCGTCCAGGTGTGGATGGGCGGGCGGTGGTTCACCGTCGTCGGGATCCTCGGGGAGATGCCGCTCGCGCCGGAGATCGAGCGGTCGGCGCTGGTCGGGTTCCCGGCGGCCGCGAAGCTGCTCGGCTTCGACGGCCATCCGACGACGATCTACGAGCGCTCGTCCGACGCGACCGTGGAGCAGGTGCGGGCGGTGCTGCCGCGGACGGTCAACCCGGAGGGCCCGGAGGAGGTCGAGGTCAGCCGGCCCTCGGACGCGCTGGCCGCCAAGGCCGCGGCGGCGGGGGCGTTCACCGGCCTGCTGCTCGGGCTGGGCGCGGTGGCGCTGCTGGTCGGCGGGGTGGGCGTGGCCAACACGATGGTCATCTCCGTGCTGGAGCGCCGCAGGGAGATCGGCCTGCGGCGCTCGCTCGGGGCCACGCGCGGGCAGGTGCGGCTGCAGTTCCTGGCGGAGTCCCTGCTGCTGTCGGCGCTCGGCGGGGTGGCGGGCGCGGTGCTCGGCACGCTGGCCACGGCGGGGTATGCCCTCGCGCGGGGCTGGCCCCTCGTGGTGCCCCCGTGGGCCGTCGGCGGCGCGGTGGTCGCGACGCTGGTGGTGGGGACGCTGGCGGGGCTGTACCCGGCCGTCCGGGCGGCGCGGCTGCCGCCCACCGTCGCGCTGGCGGCCCCGTGAGCACGGCGTTCACGGCGGCAGCGCGCGCTCCAGGACGAGGGTGAGGACGGTGCCCGTCGCCATGCCCGCGCCCGCCGCCACCGCGGCCCACCTGCCCAGGGGCTCGCCGCGCAGGTGACCGGCGACGCCCAGCACGATCCCGGCCAGGCCGAACAACACGGGGGCGACCAGCACGGCCACGGCCGCACACGCGAACCCGAGGACCGACGCCACCTGATCGACCACCTGCCACCGGCGCGGCACCGGGGTTCCGGGTGGTGGGGTTTCGGGCGGGATGCCGCGGGTGGGGGGCGGAGGCCGGGGGGTGTCGCCTGAGGGTGGGTCCTGGGACTGGGGCACCGGGAGGGCTCCTTCCGGCGGGAACCACATCACACACCCCGGCCCCGGCCCTGTCGAGCCACCGCCCCCAGGGCGTCGGCCCGTCTCAGCCGGGCTGTCCGAAGCGGGCGAGCCGGGACGGGAGCGGCCGGGCGTGGACGACGTCGAGCCGGGAGACGGCCCGGGTGAGGGCCACGTAGAGCCGGTTGAGACCGCGCCGCTCGGCCTCGGCGATGGCCGCCGGCTCCACGACCACCACGTGGTCGTACTCCAGCCCTTTGGCCAGCGACACGGGCAGCACGCTGAGCCGCCCCCCGGGCCCGCCACCGGGCCCGTCACTGGGCCCGCCACCGGGCCCGTCACTGGGCCCGCCACTGGGCCCGTCACCGGGGTCGAGGCCCTCGGCCCGGAGCGCCGCCGACAGCGCCTCGACCCCGGCGTCCGCCGCGATCACCCCGATCGACCCCTCGAACCCGTACGCCTCCCGCACCGCCGCCACGACCCCCTTCTCAAGCTCGTCCACCCGGGTCACCCGCAGCCGCCCGTCCGACCGGTACGACCGCGTCGGCGGCACCTCCACCTCCAGCGCCTCCAGCAGCGCGTTGGCCAGCTCCACCACCGCGCCCGGCACCCGGAAGCCGGTCGTCAGCGCCACCACCTCCCCCTCCGGCTTGCCGAGCAGCGCCATCCGCTCGGGCCACGAGCCGGCCGCCCACGGCGTGGTGCCCTGGGCCAGGTCCCCCAGGACGGTGAGCGAGCCGTGCTCGCTGCGCCTGGCCACCGCCCGGCACTCCATCGGCGACAGGTCCTGGGCCTCGTCCACGATGACGTGCCCGTAGCCGCGCGGGCGCTCGATGAGCGCGGCGATCTCGTCGAGCAGCACCAGGTCGGCCGCCGTCCACTTGGCGCTCCGGTGGCTGCGCGGCGGCCGGGCCCAGGTGATCGCCGCCCGCTCGGCGTCGGTCAGCACCCCGCGCGCCGGGTCCGCCGCGCCATCAGATGGGCCGCCGGACGGGCCGCCGGACGGGCCGCCGGACGGGCCGCGCAGCACCTCGTACAGGACCTCCTCCGGCTTGACCGGCGGCCAGAGGGCGTCCAGGGCGGGGGCCAGGGCACGGGCGATGCCGCGGGTCCAGGCCGCGGTGGCGGTGCGGCCGCGGGCCTCGGCCTGGCGGCGGACCGCGGCGAGCACCTGGGCGTGCACGCGCTCGCGGCCCACGCCGTAGGGGAGGGACTCGCGGCGCGTGTCGTCCACGATGCGGCGCAGCTCGTCCTCCGGCACCCGCCAGCGGGTGGAGCCGTCGGCGACGGCGACCGGCTCGACGGGCTTGCGGATGCGGCCGTACAGGGCCCTGCGCAGCACCCGCGCCATGCGGGCGTCGTGCTTGACGACCGCCGCCTCCTCGGTGTCCGCCGCGGTGACCGGGACGGTGGCCAGCAGCCGCCCGAGGGTGGTCTGCTCGACGTCCACCTCGCCCAGCGCGGGCAGCACGGCCGAGATGTAGCCGAGGAAGGCGCGGTTCGGGCCGAGGACCAGCACGCCGCCGCGCTCCAGGCGGCGGCGGTGGGCGTACAGCAGGTAGGCGGCCCGGTGCAGGCCCACCGCGGTCTTGCCGGTGCCCGGCGCGCCCTGGACGCAGATGCTGGTGTCCAGGGCGGCGCGGACGAGGTCGTCCTGCTCGGGCTGGATGGTGGCGACGATGTCGCGCATCGGGCCGACGCGGGGCCGCTCGATCTCGGCGGCCAGGATCCGGCTCCCGCCCTCCGCGCCTTCCTCACCCTGTTCGAGCCGTTCGTCCTCGTACGAGGTCAGCGTCGTGCCGGACCAGCCGAAGCGGCGGCGTACCGTGACGCCCTGGGGGTCGCGGGCGCTGGCCCGGTAGAAGGCCCGCGCGACCGGCGCGCGCCAGTCGATCACCACGGGCGGGCCGCCGTGCTCGCCGGTGATGTGCCGCCGGCCGATGTGGTACGAGCGGCCCCGGTGCTCCTCCGAGCCCTGCCCGAAGTCCAGGCGGCCGAAGAACGGCGGGCCGTCCGGCTCCTCGCTCAGCTCCTTGGCCAGGCTCTTGAGGTGGCGTCCCAGCCGTTCGGCGCTGTAGCGGTCGCCGGCCACGGTCTCCCCGACGATCACGTTCTCGCGTGCGCCCGCCAGCATCCTGCGCAGCCCGGCCCGGCAGCGCTCGACGTAGCGGCGCTCCTCGTCGAGCGTCCCCATCGCACCTCCCTTGACGTTAACTCGGTTAATTCTTTAACCAGGTTAACACTTTGCTAGAGTGGCGTCATGACGGGACTGCGGCAGCTCCAGCGCCAACGCGTACGCGAGGCCATCTCCGCCGCGGCGGTCGCCCTCTTCCTGCGGCGCGGCTTCGACGAGGTGCCGGTCACGGAGATCGCGGCGGCGGCGGGGGTGTCCAAGCCGACGCTGTTCAAGTACTTCCCGGCCAAGGAGGACCTGGTCCTGCACCGCATCGCCGACCACGAGGGCGAGGCCGCCCGCGTGGTGCGGGGGCGGCCCGCCGGGCAGGCGCCGCTGGAGGCGCTGCGCCGCCACTTCCTCGACGGGCTCGCCCGCCGCGACCCCGTCACCGGGCTCAACGACCACCCCGAGGTCGTGGCCTTCCACCGCATGGTGTTCTCGACGCCCAGCCTCCAGGCGCGGCTGTTCCAGCAGCTCTCCCGCGACGAGCAGGCCCTCGCCGCGGCCCTGCGCGAGCCCGCCGGGGAGGGCGGCGCGGGGCAGGGCCGCGCGGGGCAGGGCGGCACGGGGCAGGGCGGCGCGGGGGAGGGGCTGGACGAGCTGGGTGCCGCGTTGCTGGCCGCCCAGGTGCTGGCGGCGCAGCGGGTGCTGGCGCGGCGCAACTGGCAGCTCCTGTCCGAGGGCCGCCCGCTGAGCCAGGTGGAGCCGGAGGCTATTAAGGCCGCGAATCGGGCATTCACCTCATTGGGGACTCTTACGCATTAGCCCCGGCTGTTGCATTGCGCTGTGCGCGAGAACGCCGGTGTTTAACCAGGTCGTCCCCGGTGTACTTGATAACCTGAACGGTAGCTTGACGAATTGCATAATTATGCAATTTGGGGCAATACGGGGCTAGCTTGACGAAAAGGAGAAGAAATGAAATCGCCATTTACGCATTTGTCCGATTACCGAGCGCTGGTGAAGGACCACGGTACGTGATGGGGGCCCGTCTGGCCTCGGCCTGGGCTCGGGCGCGTGGGGTGCTGCCCGATCCCGCCGACCTCGCCGCCATGGCCCGCACTCCGCGCCACGACCTGGTGGCCGGCCTCACCGTGGCGATCGTGGCACTGCCGCTCGCCCTCGGCTTCGGCATCTCCTCGGGCATGGGGGCCGAGTCCGGCCTGGCCACGGCCGTGGTGGCGGGGGCGCTGGCGGCCGTGTTCGGGGGCTCGCGCGTCCAGGTCTCCGGCACCAGCGGCGCCATGGCGGTCATCCTCATGCCGATCATGAGCGCCCACGGCCCCACCGGCGTCCTCACCGTCGGCCTGCTGGCGGGGACCCTGCTGGTCGGCCTCTCGCTGGCCCGCGCCGGCCGGTACATCTCGCTCGTGCCCGCCCCGGTGGTGGCCGGGTTCACCGTGGGCATGGCCTGCGTGATCGGGCTCCAGCAGGTGCCGTCGGCGCTCGGCGTCCAGTCCAGCGGCCACGACAAGGTCGCCGTCGTCGCCTGGCACGCACTCACCGACTTCCTGGCCCGTCCGCACTGGTGGGCCATGTCCGTCACGCTGATCGTCGCCGCGGCGCTGCTCGTGGGGGCGAGCCTGCGGCCGTCGGTGCCGTTCTCGCTGCTCGCCGTCGTCGTCGCCACCGCCGTCGCCGAGGCGGCCGAGCTGCCGCTGGCCAGGATCGGCGACCTGCCCGCCGGGCTGCCACCTCCGTCGCTCGGCTTCTTCGACCCGGCCGTGCTGCCGGCGCTCCTCGCCCCGGCCGTCGCCGTGGCCACGCTCGCCGCCCTGGAGTCCCTGCTGTCGGCCGCGGTCACCGACGGCATGACGGGCGGCCCGCGCCACGACCCCGACAGGGAGCTGTTCGGGCAGGGGCTGGCCAACCTGGTCACGCCGCTGTTCGGCGGCATGCCGGGCACGGGGGCGATGGTCCGCACCGCGGTCAACGTGCGCTCCGGGGCCCGTTCCCGGCTGGCGGCGTTCTCGCACGCGGCCATCCTGGCCGCCATCGTCTACACCGCGGCGGGGCTCGTCTCCAAGATCCCGCTCGCCGCGCTGGCGGGGGTGCTGCTGGCCACCTCGATCCGGATGATCGAGGTCGACTCCGTCCGCGCCATGTTCCGCTCCACCCGGGCCGACGCCGTGGTGCTGGTGCTCACCGCCGTCGCCACGCTCGCGCTCGACACGGTGCTGGGCATCGTCGTGGGGCTGGTGGTGGCGGGGGCGCTCGCGTTGCGCACCCTGGCGCGCAACGCCCGCCTCGACGCCGAGCCGCTGCGCAACGAGGCACACCTGCAGCACACCGACGACGAGCACGCCCTGCTCGCCGAGCACATCGTCACCTACCGGCTGGCGGGGCCGCTGTTCTTCGCGGCGGCCCACCGGTTCCTGCTGGAGCTGTCGGAGGTGACCGACGTGTCCGTGGTCGTGCTGCGCATGTCACGGGTCACCAGCATCGACGCCAGCGGGGCGCTGGTGCTGGGCGACGCCATCGAACGGCTGAAACGGCGCGGCATCCTCGTCTACATGTCCGGCATCCCCGACGGCCACCACCAGCCGCTGGAGGCGCTGGGGGTGATCGCCCGGCTGGACGAGGCCGGCCAGGTCTTCGCCACCACGACGGAGGCCATCGCGGCGGCCCGCGACCGCCTGCGCAGCACGGGCGTCCTGCCCCGCCTCGCAGGCTGAGCCCACCCGACCCGCGCCGGGGCACCCGTCCCCGGCGCGGGCGACCCATGCGCGGGCGGTCCGTGCGCGGGCGACCCATGCGCGGGCGACCCATGCGCGGGCGACCCATGCGCGGGCGACCCA